>JAFARC010000022.1 GCA_019245755.1 Mycobacteriaceae bacterium
GCCGAAGGCGGACACCGCATAACCACTGCGGTGCAGGCGTGTGCCGCCGGCATGCTCGGCCGCACCGACGACCGGGCCATGAAACGATCCGGCAACCAGACATCGGATAGCCAGAGGACGAGATTCACCCTGCGCCGGCAGCGGTGCCCCGCAACGTCGGGCCACCCGAGGTGGCCCGAGCCGAGGTACTCACCAATCTGCCACGCCTGCGCCGCGGCGAACGATGACCCCGTCGAGCCGGCACGCCGCCGGGCGCGCTGCGCTGGGCGGCTCGCCGGCCACACCCCGCAGCGGCCTCGGCCGCGTGCGCGCGCACGTTCGCCAATCCATCAGGCGCATACATTCAAACGCGTCATACACAAGCACACATCTATGTCGTGCAGTGGTCGTCGCAGAGCGCCGGTGACGCAGCGGCGGGCAGTGCGCGGCCTTCAGGTCGGCATCGAACGGATGCCGACGGCCCGATCGCACTCCTAGAACCCGCTCGCCGGTGCGCGTTGCCCGCTGCCCGAAAAGCTTAAACAGCCGCGACGACGACTTAGGGACCGCCGCGCCACCGTTCAAGGCGGTGGTGATCGGGGGTGAAGCCGTGGTTCACACCCCACAAGACGGCCTGGGTACGGCTGCCAACTTCGATCTTGCGGTAGATCGCGCGGATGTAGGACTTCACCGTGTTCGGGCTGAGATATGTGAGTGCGGCGACCTCGGCGTTGCTCTTGCCCTGAGTGATAAGGGCCAGGATCTCCGCCTCTCGATCGCTGAGTCCTTCGCCCCGGCCGGGCCAATCTTGCCCGACGGCGCTGCGTGCGCGCACCGGAGCATCGCTGATGACCGTCTGTCCAGCATGCACCGCCTCCAGTGCGGCTACCAACTCCCGAGCCGGCAACGTCTTTGACAGATAGCCATTCACTCCCTGCCGGCGGGCGCTGCGGATGAGGTCAGGATGAAAGTTCCATGTGTAGACCACAACGCGGCGTGCCCGCGGATTGGCAACCAAAGCGGCGATTTCGTCGTGATCGGATTCGGCTTGGGCGAAAGAGTCGTACAAGGCGATGTCCACGCCATCCGCGACCGCCTCATTCGAGTCAAGTTCGGCGACAACGACGCGGTCGCGGTACGCGTTCAGCATGTTCGCCACGCCCACTACTACGACGTCGTAGTCATCGACGAGCGCCACGGTGATCGGAGTGTTCGCGCGCACTGCCATGTACGCGAAGAATACCCACTTAGGGGTGTTTCTTCACCCCCCTAAAGGACGGTTTACTTCGACAAGCGTCGAGCAACTGCTCGACCGTCCTAGTTCAAGCGCTCGGTTGGCGTGGCACCAGAAAGGCTCAAGCATGATTGAGCCTGTCGGCGCACCGCAGGCTGTGGAGATGTCCTAACGTCCACGGACAGGCCGAGGCCATCACGGCCCGAACAGAGGTCGCCTGAAACATCCCCATCCGCAGGGCGGGCGGGACGATTACTCGGCGACTATGACGGGAAAGTCCTCTATGGCTTCTCCCGGTCTCACTATATGGCCAACAGGGGGGCTTGCGGCAAGGCCCCTGACCTGCTGCACAATCGTCCGACCATGCATTGCAACGGACGGGGAGATGTTGTGCCGAGCACGCCGGTACCTTTTGAAGTGCACGAGTCGGGTGCGCTGCTTCATGGCACGAAAGCCGACCTCGCGGTGGGCGATCTGCTGATGCCAGGCCGCGAATCGAACTTCCAGCAGGGCCGCATCATGAACCACGTCTATGTGACGCGGACATTGGAGGCCGCGGTGTGGGGAGCTGAGCTGGCCCAAGGAGACAGCCCGGGTCGCATCTACATCGTGGAGTCGGACGGCGCACTCGAGGACGACCCGAACGTGACGGACAAAAGGTTTCCCGGGAATCCGACCCGCTCCTACCGCACCCGGGGGCCTGTAAGAATAGTTGGCGAGATCACCGACTGGGTGGGGCATTCACCCGAACAGCTTCAGGCCATGCGGAACCGCTTGGCTGACCTCGAGCGCCGAGGACTTGGCGTCATCCACGACTGATCGGGATCCGCCGCATTGAGCCGATCCACAAGTCGTGACAATTCCTCAATGACTATTTCCGCCTGGGGACTCGAAGTCGCGAACAATGCCTCCCGTCCACCTAACGTGATTCGTTCGTTGTGAAGCAACCAGTTGTGCTCTTGTCACTGGGGTTACCCGGCGGCGCCATTCACGGACGTCCGCGCCATGAGTCAGGTACCACGACGTCCAGGATTTGCCGTGACCCCGTTTGGTTGGTCCACCTGACCAATTCTTGGGGTGACGTCAGTGGTGTCCCCGCGCCCCGCGTATCGAAACAGCACTAATCTCGCCACCACAATCATGGATGCTAGCGAGAGCGTTGCGGTACTTCGGCGTTGGCAGGACGCCGGGGCCTACTGGCGCGTCGTGTCCCGGCGGGGCGGTCAGGTGACGGTCGCGCTGTACCGCTGCGACGGCGGTGAAGAAGTCGAACGGTTCACCTCGGCCGACCCGCAATTGCTTGCCTTTCTCGGCGATCGACTCGACAGCATCGGCTGAGGGCCGACGTGATGCCGCCATGTACGGCGGAACACCTGCCAGTGACTGCGGCGTGCGCTGGGCGCTCGGTGAACCCCCCCGGACCGCTCGACCTGCAAGCCCACCGGCCTCGACCGGCGCCCTAGCGGCGCACCAAGTCCAGGAGCCGCTGGGCCAGCGCTGGCGCAACCCGTCGCGCGGGTCGCCAGCGCTCAGACGGTGACCGTGGCACGCCGCGGTCGCGTCGCGACCATGATCATGCATGGCGGCACGACCTCGAGATCGCGGTGGTCGCGCACGCGGTACCGTGACGGCGTCTCGCCGACGATCTCGGTGAAACGCGAGCTGAACGAGCCCAGCGATGTGCAGCCGACGGCGACGCAGGTGTCGGTGACCGACTTTCCCTGACGCAGCAGAGCCTTCGCGCGTTCGATGCGTCGCGTCATGAGATAGGAATACGGTGTCTCGCCATACGCCGCACGGAACTTGCGCGAGAAATGCGCGGGCGACATGAGCGCGGCACGTGCCATGGCCGGAACATCGAGGGGCTGCGCGTAGTGGCGGTCGATCAGGTCGCGGGCCCGGCGCAGGTGCACGAGGTCGGCGATCTCCTCCGGCGTCATGCCGACGACGGTACGCGACCGGTCGCCACGGTCACGAACATCCGTCGAGGCCCCGTGGAACTCCCGGTACGCGGCACCCGGTCGGCTAACGGACGCTTCGCGACGACCGACGCCCGCGCAGCGAAGGTCGGGGTTCGCCGATGCTCAGTATTTCCCGAAAGCCAACGCGACGTTGTTCCCGCCGAAGCCAAAAGAATTGGAGATGGCGTAGCGGTAGTCGCCCCGTCGGGCTGTCCCGGCGACGACGTCCAAATCTATTTGGGGATCACGGTGCGAGAGGTTGAGCGTGGGCGGCACGATGCCGTCGCGCAGTGCCTGCACGGTCAGCACTGCCTCGACCGCGCCGGCCGCGCCAATGGAGTGGCCTAGCGCCGACTTGGGCGCATAAACCGCTGGCCGAGCGCTGCCCATCGCGCGGCTGATCGCGTTGCCCTCAGCCATATCGCCGATGGCGGTCCCGGTGGCGTGGGCATTGATGTGACCGATGTCGGCCGCGGTGACCCCGGCGACTTGGATCGCCCGCGTGATGGCATCCCCGGCCCGTTCGCCCGTTGGGTCGGGATCGGCGAGGTCAAAGCCGTCGGAGGTGATACCTGCACCCATCAACCGGGCGAGGATATGGGCCCCTCGGGCCTTGGCATGCTCCTCAGTTTCAATCACCATGAGCGCGCCGCCCTCGCCCAACACCATGCCGTCGCGGTCCTTGTCAAAGGGGCGGCAGGCGCCGGCCGGGTCGTCGTTGTTGGTGGACAGTATTTCGCGCCCTGTCAATGCCGCGATGGGCACCGCCTCGATGGTGGTTTCGACGCCGCCACAAATCGCGATGTCGGCCTCGCCGACGACGATGTGTCGCCATGCCTGGGCGATGGCAGCCGCACCGGACGCGTCGCCCAGCACCGGCGCGATGACACCGGCCTTGGCGTTGCGCTCCAATCCGACCGCGGCGGCCGCGGCGTTGGGCATGAACATTTGCACGTGCAGCGGCGACACCGCCCGCATACCGCGTTTCCGCATCTCGTCATAGCTGAAGACGATCTCTTCGGTGGCGCCGAAGCCGATACCGACGGAGACCATCAACCGGGTGGTGTCGACTTCCGGTGATCCGGCGCTGTCCCATACCCGCCTGCCCAGGATGGTTGACATCTTCTGCTGATACGACAGCCGCCGAAGCTCCACGCGGTTGAGCTCGGAGTCGAAATTCTCTAGCAGATGCCCGCCGATGCGGACCGGGGAGTCGAACTCCTCAAGGAATGAGTCATCGAGGCGCCGGATACCGCTTCGCCCGTCAAGCAACGCCTGCCAGGTGCCTTCAGCGTCGGTTGCCAATGAACTGGTCACGGCAACCCCGGTCACGACGACGTCGCGAAACCCGTAACCAGTGCTCACCGCCGCCATGCATCGCTCCGTTTCTGCTCCCGAGGGCACATTAGACGTTCACACGTCGACGGCGCTCATCGGCCCTGACGGGGCATCGTGGCAGTCGCTGACACTCACATCGTCGGCGTTGGCGCGGTCGCGCCTGTCGTGGTGCCGCCAGCCGGTGCCAACCCTTGGGCGTCAAGCCAGCTCAAGCAGGCCTGCGCGACATCGCGCCAACCTCGGTCGATGGTCAGGGAATGGCCGCGGTCGGTGAACTCCACCAGGTCGGTCACCGCGGGGGAATGCCGGTACTGCTTGAGGGTGGATTTGGTGATCGCCTCCGGCACGGTGTGATCGCGCCCGCCCATGATCAGCAGTAGCGGCCCTCGGTGCTCGTTGTCGGTGTCGACTTCCGCCGGTGAATGCAACGAGAAGTTGGCCGCGGCGGCCTCGAACAGCGGCTTGCCCGGTGCGGGGATCACCCATTTGTCGAACAACGCGTCGGACTCTGCGGGCGTCAGGGCGTTGCCGAAGGCGTAGCGGAATTGCTCGGCGGTCAGCATCACCGCGCGGTGCTTGTTGGCGGGATTGCGGAATACCGGCAATGTTGCGCGCAGCGACGACAGCGGCAGTGGCAGGACGCCCTTGATCTGGGCGGCGTCGATCGCGATGGCCGCGACCGCCGTGTCCATGCCCAGCAGTTTCTCGGCGATCATCCCGCCGAACGAATGGCCCACCAGGATCGGCTTGGCCCGCAGCGAGTTGAAGATATCCAGGTAGTGGTCGACCACGTCGTCGATTCCCCAATTGCCCAACAGGTCGGGTTTGGCGCGGGCCTCGGCGACCGTGTCCGGTTCACCGGGCCACTCCGGGGCGATTGCGTCGTATCCCGCGGCACGGAATGACTCCAGCCACGGCGCCCAGGAGCTGGCGTGCAGCCACAGGCCGTGGATGAAGACCACCGGTGTTTTGGTCTCGGTCATGTCAATCTCCTCTGCGGCAGACCCCGTACTTGCGGTGCCGTCTATCCTCGCACCGCCGACGTCCTGTCGGCTGAGTCAATTGACTGCATCGGCGCCGAATTAACCTGCAGGCATTAGACTCAAGCGCACCGGCCACACCGCCTCTACGTTCAGCAGTATGCGATACCGATCGAGCGTGGGAGAACCCATGGATGGATCTTGACGCCAAAGTGGTGGTGCCACTGGTGCCGAACGAGCACCCGATTGGCCCCCTACCGATGCCCGTCTGCCAAGTGGCTGCCCAATCGCCGGATCGACCTCAGACCTCGCGGAGCTGGCCATGCGCCACGCAGGTACGACCGTCGACGTAGGGCCTCGCACACCCGCCGACCCCGGCCGCGCCGAACACCACGACGAGTGTGGCGACGACAAATTACTTCAGATTCCTTCAGAACAGCACCGGGAGAACCGATGAGTAACGTCGACCACGCAACCAGCTTTGAGATCGGCAGGACGACATCACCTGGCACAAACAGGAGTTACGGACAAACGGACTTTTGGCTCAGCGATGCCGTGATCGACGCGAACTACTCGTCTGTTTTCACTGCCCAGGTGCAAGATCGCTCCCGGTGGTGGTTCTCCACCGCACACGCACACCCACAATCATGCGTTCTACGTCGCCGGCGGCACCGGTATCGTGCAGATCGAACAGCACAGTTTCGGCATGCGGCCGGGTACGTCGTCAAGGTTCCCGAGGGCAAGCTGCACAGCGTCAGCAACACCGGCACCGAAGATTTGATCGTCATCACCATCTATGACCCGCCCAATATCGACGGCACGCCGTAAGGGTCTGCCGTGATGCCGACCGACCCCAGGAGGGCGCATGGATCTCGGGCTTGACGGCAAACTGGTGGTGGTCACCGGTGCCAGCAAGGGCATTGGGTTGGCCATCACACAGCGCTTCTGTGCCGAGGGTGCCCACGTCATCGCCGGATCGCGCTCCGTCACCAAGGAACTCGCGGAGCTTGTCGGGAGCCACGCCGTCACCGCGATGGAGGTAGATCTCGCTGACCCCGACGGGCCGGCCCGACTGGTCGCCGCGGCCGGTGACCGGCTGGACGTGCTCGTCAACAATGTGGGCGCGGCTCCGGTACGGCTCGAGGGATTCCTGGACATCACCGACGACATGTGGCAACAGACACTCAACCTCGACCTGATGGCCAGCGTTCGAGCGATGCGCGCCGCGGTGCCGGTGATGCTGGCCCGTGGGGGTGGCACCATCGTCAACGTCGGATCGCTCAACGCGCGGCTGCCGGACCCGTTGGTGCTGGACTATTCGGCTGCCAAAGCGGCATTGGACAACCTTGCCAAGGGATTGTCAAAAGAGTTCGGCCCACAACGCATTCGGATCAACACGGTCGACCCCGGCCCGGTATCGACGGATCTGTGGCTGGGCGGAGACGGTGTCGCCGCCCGACTCGGCGCGGCCAACGGCCAGTCTCCGGAACAAGTCGTGCAGGGCACCGCAGCGAACATGATCACCGGGCGGTTTTCCAGCCCGCAAGAGATCGCCGACCTGGTCGCGGTGCTGGCCAGCGACCGTTTCTCCAGCGTGCTGGGTGCCAACGTCGTCATCGACGGCGGCATGGCGCCGATGCTGTGATGCACGCGCTGCGCGCCCACACCCGTGGCGGACCCGAGGTGCTGGTGTACGAGCAGGCCCCGACACCAATGATCGGGCACGGCGAAATCCTGGTGGCAGTGCATGCCGCCGCGATCACTTTTGCCGAGCTCTCCTGGCAAGAAACGTGGACCCGCGGCGGGATCGACCGCACACCGATCATCCCGTCGCACGAGTTCTCCGGCCGAGTTGCCGAGATTGGCAGCGCCGTCACGAGGTTCGGCGTCGGAGATGAGGTTTACGGCGTGGTTCCGTTCGACCGGGATGGGGCCGCCGCCGACTACGTGGCGGTGCCGGCTGACCAGACAGCCGCCAGGCCAACATCGCTGACTGATGTCGAGGCGGCGGCGCTGCCGCTTCCCGCGCTGACCGCCCAACAAGCGCTTTTCGACCACGCCCATCTGGCCGGCGGCGAACGAGTGCTGGTGCTCGGCGGTGCCGGCGGGGTCGGCGGCTACGCCGTGCAGTTGGCCGCTGCGGCTGGTGCGGATGTCACCGCCACTACCGTCGGCGCCGTCGACTACGTGGAAAAGCTAGGCGCCCACCAGGTCATAGACGTCCGCAACGACGACTTCTCCGCGCGCACACGTGAATTCGATGTCGTGATCGACACCGTCAGCGGCGACACCCTGGACCGTTCCTATGACCTCCTGCGCCGGGGCGGCCGGCTGGTCACCTTGCAAACACCGCCCGACCAGCAGCGAGCCGCGGAATTGGGGATCACCGCAATCTTCTTCGTCGTCACCACTGACACCGCCGCACTGACCAACCTCGCCGCGCTTGCCGATAGCGGCGCCCTGACCGTCACTATCGCCGCGACCTTTCCGGTTTCCGACGGACGCGCCGCCTACGCCAGCGGGGCCCAGAGCGGTCGGCGGCCCGGTAAAACCGTGCTCACCGTGTAGGCGCAAGACTGACCGCCCGCCCAGTTCCGATAAGCAGTCCGACGACGGCGAGCAGACAGAAGAGAGGCGCAGACATGGGACAACCCATCCCCGATCACAAATCCAGCAACGGGTACGAGATCGCCAAGATTGTCGTGGTGGGGGCCAGCGGGCTGATCGGCACCAAAGTCGTCGACAAACTCACCGCCGCCGGACACACCGTCGTGGCCGCCTCGCGTAAAACCGGAGTCGACGTGCTCACCGGCAACGGCCTGGCGCAGGCCATGTCCGGAGCCGACGCGGTCGTCGACGTGACCGATTCACCGTCCTACTCCCCAGAGGCACTGCGCACCTTCTTCACCACGTCCACCGCGAACCTGACCGCCGCCGAAAAGACGGCCGGGGTCCGCCACCACGTAGCACTGTCGGTTGTGGGAGCCGACCGCATGCCCGACAGCGCCTACGAGTCGGCGAAAGTGGCCCAAGAACACAGCATCGCCCGCTCCGGTGTCCCCTACACGGTGCTCCGCGCGACACAATTCTTCGAATTCGCCAAAACCATCGCCGACACCCTCACCAGTGGCGATGAAATCCGCGTGCCCGCAGCCCTCATCCAACCCATCGCCGCCGAGGACGTCGCCGCGCAACTCGCGCATGTCGCCCTCAGCGCACCCGTCAACGGCATCGTCGAAATCGGCGGCCCGGAATACCTGCCGATGACCGAATTCATCCAGGCAACACTCGACCGCCAAACCGATCGCCGCGCCATTATCACCGACCCGGATGCCCGCTACTTCGGCGCACACCTCGAGCAGCGCACCCTGGTCACCGAGAACCGCCTCGACGGTGCGACCCGCCTCGACGAATGGTTAGCAGCGTCGGGCCAAGCAACTGACGAACGTTAGGGTGCCGATCTCGGCCGCCTCACGACGTCGGCGACGTGGCAGTCAATGCATATACCGTTGGTCCTCGTGGGTCGCGATGTGCGCTCGGTGCTGGTTGTCGGTGCCGGTATTGCCGGTTCCACGGTGGCGTACTGGCTGGCCCGCCATGGCTTGGATGTCACCGTGGTCGAGCGTGCGCAGGCCGACCGATCCAGCGGCAGTCCCGTCGATGTGCACGGCCCAGCATTAGCCGTCGTCACGCAGATGGGAGTGCTGCCGCGATTGAAAGACGCCGCGACCTCAGCCACCGGCGTCGCCGCGGTTGACCACCGCGGTCGCCGAATCGGCTGGATGCCGCTGCACCATGGCGAGGGCATCGAGATTCCCCGCAGCAGCTTGGCCAGTGTCCTCGCAGCAGCCGGACGCGGTGCGGCACAGTTTGTCTACGACGAGACCGTCACGTCGATTGATGATGACGGAAGCGGTGTGGACGTCACATTCGACCACGCCCCGCCACGCCGGTTCGACCTTGTCATCGGCGCCGACGGCCTTCACTCCAAGGTGCGCGAACTCGTGTTCGGCACCGGGTACGCCCAGTACCTGGGTCTATACGTCGCAACCGCCAATCTGGACGGGGACATCGACGACGACTGCACCGTGCTGCTGCATAACGCGCCCGGCCGACTCGTCGCCCTCCACCCGGCAACTGGGCATGGCATCGTCGCGTTCATCTTCCGTCACCCGGAGGTCCCGGGTCTGGACCACCGTGATCGGGCACGACAACACGCAGTCCTTGACGCGGCCTACGCAGCCATGGGCTGGCGAACGCCGGAGTTGCTCGAGCGGACACACCGAGCCCACGACATCTACTTCGACTCCGTCAGCCGCATCCGACTGCCACGATGGTCGAGCGGACGCACCACGGTGGTGGGCGACGCCGCGACATGTGTTTCGCTGCTGGGTGACGGGTCGAGCCTGGCCATCACCGGCGGAATGACGCTTGCCAACGCGGTTGCCGCACATCGCGACAATCCGCAGGCAGGCCTTGTCACCTATGAACGGCAACACCGAAAGCTCGTTTCATCCCGGCAGCGCTGGGTCGGTGCCGCCGCACACCTGCTCGTGCCGGCCAGTGCCGCAGGCATAGTCGCACGCAACAGCGCGTTGCGGTTTCGTCAGCTGCTTGCTATTCACGACCCACGAAGAGGGCGGCCGTTGTTCTCAACCAGGCTGCAGAACAGAAGCTGAGCGATCCTGGCCAATCCCCTGACTCGCAGAACCACTCAAAACCATACTCAGCACGGCCAGCTAACCAGGAAGCAAGCACGGTGAACAACAGGGCGGACGGCTCGAAGGAAGGAGAAGGTGGCTCTCCCGCTGAGCTGATAGCTGCCAGAATCGAGGAGTTGTGTGATTGGCGCGGCGAGACGCTCGCTTGGCTCCGAAAGCTGATCAACCAGGCCGACCGCGAAGTGGTCGAAGAGTGGAGGTGGAGAGGGCTTCCGGTGTGGTCGCACGCCGGAATGATCTGCACCGGTGAGACGTACAAGAATGTCGTCAAGATTACCTTCGCTAAAGGTGCCTCTTCGGAGGACCCTTCAGCCCTGTTCAACTCCAGCCTCGAAGGCAACACCAGGCGTGCCATCGATATCCATCAGGGCGACGCGGTGGATGAAAACGCGTTGAAGGCGCTCATTCGCGACGCCGTGGCACTGAACGCGTCGGCAGCCGGCCGGCGGCCGGGGACGAGAGCTGCCGGCACCGACGCAGGTCTACCGTCGAGTTAGCGTTGGATGCCGCCGGGCGACCGCGAAGGCCGCGATCATCGGCGTGCGGTCAGAAGGTGAAAGCGCAACGGGCCCCTCGCCAGCGCTTGGTGTTCAGCGTGTTCGAATCCGGCGTTCTCGATCGCTGCGGCGATTTCGGTGATCGGTCTGATGTTCACGCCGTCGCGAATGACGGGCAACCGCGCCTGCATGTCGGGGTCAACGACGCCGACCACGAGCCGCGCCCCTGGCCGCAGCACCCTGAACATCTCGGTGAAGGCCTGGTCGAGGTTGGAAACGAAGTACAGGGTGTTGACGGTGATCGCGACGTCGAGCGAGCCGTCGTCGAGTGGCAACTCCCCCAGCGAACCTTCGCTGACTTGAAGCCGACCGGCCCTGATCTCCGCGGAGTACTGCGATCGCGCGCGGGCGAGCATGTCGCGGGAGATGTCGATCCCGTGGACGAGCCCGCTGGCGCCCACTCGATTCAGCAACAGCGAAAGACCAATGCCACCACCGAACCCGATGTCGGCCACTACTTCGCTCGGGCCGGCTCCGGACACCGCCACCGCGGACTCCACCGCCCAGCGGTTGCCACGGTTGAGCATGATGGCCACTCCATGGCCGACTAATCCGTGCGGGCGGCCCAGTTGGCCGACGACCGACGTCATCAACCGGCGTTGCACGGCGGCGACGATTCGCACAATCCGCCCTTTCCATCACGGCGCGATCGGCGGGTGCGCTGTCGCGCCAACCGCAATGGTATGGGTTCGGTGAGAAAGCTGGCTCGTCTGCGGCTCGGCCGAACGCTATCGCGGGCGCAGATGCTCGCGATCCCGGGTGACGCCCGGTTGGTTGGCCTCGACCCATTGGTCGGCCGTCCCAGGCGCCGCCACCGCGAACCAAAGCCCAGTAGCGCCGACCCGGCGGCGCGCGCTGTCCGGCACGACGGACAAGTGGCAACGTGGAGGGTGTGCAAGACGATGAAGCGCCGACGCCGCCGCCGATGCCGCTGAGTACCGGGACGAACGGGTCCGGCCCGCTGTTGGCCTCTGCTGGCACCCCGCCCCTTCATGTCGACGGCCGGGTCCGCCGGAATCCGTTTCCGCCGATCGCCGACTACGCGTTTCTGTCGGATTGGGAAAGCACCTGCCTGATCTCCTCCAGCGGTTCAGTGGAGTGGCTGTGTGTGCCGCGACCGCACTCGCCGAGTGTGTTCGGCGCGACCCTTGACCGCAGCGCCGGCCATTTCCGTCTGGGCCCTTACGGGGTGTCGGTACCGGTCGGGCGGCGCTACCTGCCGGGCAGCCTGATTCTGGAAACCACCTGGCAGACCCACACCGGCTGGCTGATGGTGCGCGACGCCCTCGTGATGGGGCCGTGGCACGACATCGAGCGCCGCTCGCACACCCACCGCAGAACCCCGATGGACTGGGACGCCGAACACATTTTGCTGCGCACCGTGCGGTGCATCAGCGGAACGGTCGAGCTGGTGATGAGCTGCATACCGTCGTTCGACTACAGCCGCATCGACGCCGCGTGGGAGTACTCCGGCCGGGCATACGGTGAGGCGATCGCTCAGGCACGACGCGATGCCGACGCACACCCGAAGCTGCGGCTCACGACCAACCTGAACATCGGGTTGGAGGGTCACGAAGCGCGCGCGCGGACACGGATGGCCGACGGCGACAACGTGTTTGTGGCGTTGAGCTGGTCGAAGCATCCCGCGCCGCACACCTATGATGACGCCGCCGCGAAGATGTGGCAGACCACCGAATGCTGGCGGCAGTGGATCAACATCGGTCAGTTTCCCGACCATCCGTGGCGGTCGTTCATCCAACGCAGCGCGGTGACGCTGAAGGGCCTGACGTATTCACCGACCGGCGCCGTGCTGGCCGCCAGCACGACGTCACTGCCCCAGGTACCGCACGGCGAACGCAACTGGGACTACCGGTATGCCTGGCTGCGCGACGCCACGTTCGCGATGTGGAGCCTTTACACCCTGGGGCTGAACCGCGAGGCCGACGACTTCTTCTTGTTCACCTCTGAGGTGTCTGGCGCAACTGGCGAAACTGCCCGGCTGCGGCCGATGTACGGCGTCGACGGTGGACCGATTCCCGCCGAAGAAGAGCTCGATCACCTTTCCGGATACGACGAGGCAACGCCGGTGCGTATCGGCAACGGCGCCTACTCCCAAGACCAGCATCACACCTGGGGAAACCTGGTGGACTCGGTGTACCTGCACGCCCGCTCCCGCGAGCAGGTCCCCGACGAGCTGTGGCCGGTCATCAAGGAGCGCGTCGAGGAGGTGATCGGACATTGGCGTGAGCCCGACCAGGGCATCTGGGAGGTGCGCGGCGAACCCCAGCAGTTCACCGCGTCGAAGGTCATGTGCTGGGTGGCGCTCGATCGCGGCGCCAAGCTGGCCGAAATGAGAGGTGAGCTGAGCTACGCCCAGCGGTGGCGCGCCACCGCTGAGCAGATCAAGGCCGACGTGTTGGCTCACGGCGTCGACTCCCGCGGTGTGCTCACCCAGCGCTACGGTTCCGCGGCTCTCGACGCCTCACTGCTGCTGGTCGCGCTGACCCGATTCCTGCCGCCCGAGGACGCGAGGGTGCGCAATACGGTGCTGGCGATCGCCGACGAACTCACCGAAGACGGCCTGGTGCTGCGCTACCGCGTCGAGGAGACCGACGACGGGCTTTCCGGACAGCCAGGCCCATGCACCAGCTGCTCGTTCCTGCTGGTTTCGGCGCTGGTGGAAATCGGGGAGGTCAGCCGCGCCAAGCGACTCTGTGAAGGGCTGCTGTCGTTCGCCAGTCCGCTGGATCTGTATGCCGAGCAGATCGAGCCGCGCACCGGCCGCCAACTCGGTAACTTCCCCCACGCGTTCACCCACCTCGCACTGATCAACGCGCTCATGCATGTGATCCGAGCCGACACCGAAGCCGACCACAGCGGAGTGTTCATCCCGGCCAATGCGCCCATGTGACCACTAGAACGGGAGTTCATCGAACAGCCCGCGCCACCGGGCGTTTCAGCTTGCGGCAGGGCCGGTTTGCGGTCACACGCCGTGCCAGCTGCGATGGTGGTGCGGGTCAGTGCCGAGATCCACGCCGCCAACGCCGACCAGCTCGGCCGACAGCTCCGTCGCGATGCCGTGCGTCTGGTCCGGCGTGCCGCTGGCCTCGATGGCAGCCGCCCAGTCGTCCCCCGGCGCGAGGGCGCTTGGGTGTCGCGCTGATATGTCGCATCGGGACCACAGGCGGGTATACGTAGGCGAACGACTAAGCCCCCGAAGGGAGACGTCATGGGTGAACCCCAGCCGGCCGGGCAGGTCGGCGAAGCCGAGGGCAGATCGGTGCTGGCGCTGCTCGGTGCCGCTCTGCTCGCCGTCGCGGTGTGTGTGACAGGCTTCGAACTCAAAGACATCGGACTGGGTACGGCGGCGGGAATCATCGCCCTTCTGAGCAGCGGACTGAGTCTGGCCTGCGTCAGCCAAAACGGCCGGCGGCTGCGCGATAGCCGCAGGCGCATCGATGTGCGGCATCACCCGCCGACGAAGCACTGCCAGCCCACCGGCACGTCCCCGGCAGTTGAGGCCGCCCACCCGAAGCCATCGTTTTTGATTCATCCCAGAAGCGGTCCGCTATCGATCACTTTGCGCGTTCTTCGAGCGCGAGGTCAGTAAGCGCCCAGGGCGAGAGCAACGTTGTGTCCGCCGAACCCGAATGAATTCGTGATGGCGTAACGGTAATCGGCCCGGCGGCCTTGGCCGGTCACCACATCCAGATCGATGTCGGGATCGAGTTTTTCCAGATTGAGCGTGGGTGGCACCACGCCGTCGCGTAACGCCTGCACCGTCAGCACTGCCTCCACCGCTCCGGCAGCACCGAGCGAGTTGCCCAACGCCGCTTTGGGCGCATACACCGCCGGGGTGTGCTCGCCCAGTGCATTGCGAATGGCACGGGCCTCGGCCACGTCGCCGAACTTGGTTCCGGTGGCGTGAGCGTTGATGTGGTCGATGTCGCCCGGTGTCAACCCGGCCACCTCGATAGCATGGGCGATGGCATCGCCGGCACACTCCCCGCTCGGATCCGGTTGGACGGCATCGTAGCTGTCAGACGTGATGCTCGCGCCCATCAGCCGCGCCAGGATATCGGCGCCGCGCGCCTTGGCGTGTTGCTCGGTCTCGATGACCATCAGCGCGCCGCCCTCACCGAACACCATGCCGTCGCGTCTCTCGTCGAACGGGCGGCATGCGCCGGCCGGGTTGTCGTTGTTGGTCGACAAGATGCCCAGCTGCACGAACGCCGCGATAGGCACCGCCTCGATCGTCGTCTCCACGCCGCCGCAGATGGCGATGTCGGCTTCGCCCAGAACGATGTGTCGCCACGCCTGGGCAATGGCCGCGGCGCCGGAGGCGTCGGCCAATACCGGGGCGATGATGCCGGCCTTGGCCTTTCGGTCCAGCCCCACCGCGGCGGCCGGCGCGTTGGGCATGTACTTCTGTATGCCCAACGGCGACACCGCCCGCATGCCCCGCGCCCGCCAGTTGTCATATTCGAATACGAGTTCCTGGGTCGTGGCCAGCGCCAGCCCGATTGAGACCAGCAGCCGCCTGGTGTCGATTTCCGGTGATCCGGCGTTGTCCCAGAGCCGACGGCCCAGCACCGTGGACATCTTCTGCATGTACGCCAGCCGCCGCAGCTCGATGCGACTCAGGTGTTCGTTGAAACCCTCCAGCAGCCGCCCGCCGATACGCACCGGCGATTTGAACTCCCCGACGAACGGAAGATCCAGCGCGCGGATACCGCTTCGCCCTGCCAACAGCGCCTGCCAGGTGTCCTCCGCATCCGGCGCGAGGGGTGTAGTCGACGCGACGGCGGTAACAACGACGTCGGCGAATCCGTCGCCGGTGGTCAGCGCTGCCATGCCCGCACTCCATCCCTGCGCTCACCCGTGATTCACGTTTACCGGTTTCCCAGCCGATTACATTAAACCCGGCTGTCTCCCGCCACGACGCCCGTTGCCCGATTCGTCAACCCGGTGACATTGCTGAATGCGGTTGTGGCGCTGCACCACATGTCGCCCTTGCCACCGGCTCACGTAGGCTGTGCCCATGCCACCGAGGCGCCCGCATCCGCGTTCCGGTCATCCACCGAACCGCCCCGCGCCCGACCGCCGCCCACCGGACTACCTTCCGCCCGACCGCCCCCCACCGCACCGCCCCCCACCGGCCCACCTTCCGCCGGACCCCGCGCGCAGCCGGCCGCCGTTCCGGTGGTGGCCGATCGCAGTCGTGGCCGGGGCACTCGCCTTGGCCGCCGGGGCCGGATTCGCCATCCACGCGACGACCACGCAGACCCACGCCCCGCGTGCACAGACTGCACAGGGCGACTACCGGGTGGGCGCCTGCGTGGAGCTGAAGCCCGCACCGACCGGCGAGCTGCACGCCGCCAACACATCCTGCGACACCGATCCGAGCTTTGTGGTGAGCACCTTCACCGACGGGTTGGGTCACTGCAAACCCGACCGCTTCGACCGGTTCGGGCCGCCGTTCGCCGATGCGCAGACCGGCACGCTGTGTCTGGAGCCGAACCTGGTGGCCGGCCACTGCTACCGATTCGGCGCACCGGTCGGGATGTGGGAATCGGCGGACTGTGCCCAGCCCGGCCCCGCCGTGATCAAGGTGACCAAAAGCATTGACGCCGACGATGACAAAGCATGCCCGGGCAATCGGGGCCAGTTAGCGATGCCCTACCCGTCGCCGCCCCGAACGTACTGCACGGCCCCCGCGCAGTAGGTTGGAGCCGGATTCCCCATGCTGCCCGAATCGCTGCCGATCGCGGCCGATCGCAGCCGATCGCAGCCGTCAGCCCGTGGCAGACCTGCCTTCTCGGCGTGCGGCGCAGCGTGGCGGGCCATCCGCTCGCCCAGGCGGATGAGCGGGTCCTCCCGGCCGCCGGGCCTGGTATAGGCCAGCCCAGCCCGCGCGAAGCCCGCGCTACCGCCACAGCAGGTATCCCGCGCCGGCAAGCCCCAAAGCCAGAATGAGGACGCGAAACAATGTTTCGGGCATGCGCCGAGCCAACCGCGCGCCGATATAGCCACCCACCAGCGTCGACGGCCACAGCACCGCCGCAGCGGTGAGGTCCACCGGGTTCAGCGCGACCAGCACCGGCAGCGCGACGAAGTTCGCGATGCAGATGCACCATCGGCTCAATGCGTTGAGGACCCGCAGGTCTGCGGCGATGGTGACCCCGAATGTGCCCAACACGATGAATCCGGCACCGGCCCCGAAATACGCGGCATAGGTGCAACCGAGCAGCGCACCGGCGACCAGCACCGGCATCGGTGCCGTGCCGCCGCGCCGGTGGGCCATCCTGGCCCGCAACCACGGCTGCAGTGCCAGCAGCGCACACGCGAAGATCACCAGGTACGGCGCGATCTCACCGAACATGGCTTGCGTGCTCAGCGACAGCAGGACGGCTCCCAGCACCGCTCCCACCGCTGCCAGGGGCGTTAACAGCACCAACCGCCGCTGTTGTCCGGCCAGCTCTTCGCGCAAGCCGGCGACGATGGACACGTAGCCCGGCGCATGTCCCAGCGTGTTGGTCACATTCGCGGTGAGCGGCGGCACGCCGAACCCGACCAGCAGCGGAAATGTCAGCAGCGACCCACCACCGGCGGCGGCATTGCCGGCACCGCCGGCAATGCCGGCGACCGCCAGCACCGCCACGTCACCGACAGTAAGCACGCCGGGTGATCTTTCCGCCAGCGCCTTGCGCCCACTCCTCGGGGGTCAGCCACAAGACCGGTTTCCAAGGTTGATACCCGGGCGGACGAGATCGTCGGCTGCGAGAATGACACCACGGCCGTCCCACCGACGCTTACCAACGGAGGTCCGCGATGAGCACAGCCGCACAGCTGATGGTCGAGTGCCTGGAGTCCGAGGGCGTGGAGGTGGTCTTCGGCATACCCGGTGAGGAGAACATCCACTTCGTGCAGGCACTCGCCGAATCGAAGATCCGCTACGTGTTGACCCGCCACGAACAGGGCGCGGCGTTCATGGCCGAGATGTACGGCCGTGTCACCGGCCGCGCCGCGGTGGTGTCGACCACGCTTGGCCCGGGTGCGATCAACATGCAGCTGGGAGTGGCCGATGCGACGACCAACAGCACCCCGCTGGTGGCGATCTCCGCCCAGGTCGGTCAGGACCGCGAGTACAAGGAATCACACCAGTACGTGAATCTGGTGGTGATGTTTCGTCCCATCACCCGCTGGGCCGACGGCATTCCGACATCGCGGGCGATACCGGAGATGTTCCGCAAGGCGTTCAAGCTTGCCGAGACCGAACGCCCGGCCGCAGTTTATTTGGCCGTGCCGGAGCACATCGATGGCGACACGACCGACTACGACCTAACGCCCCTGCCGCGCAACGTCGTTCGGCCCGACGCGCCCTCGCCCAGCCAGGTGCAGCGCGCAGCCACCATCCTGCGCGACGCGCAGCGGCCGGTGGTGTTGGCCGGGCATGGTGCCGCCCGCAGTGACGCCACCAAGGCGCTGATCCGCTTGTCCGACGCGCTGTCGGTGCCGGTCGCCCACACCTTCCACGGCAAGGGTGTCATGCCCGACGATCACTCCAACAGCATCGGCACGATTGGGTTCATGGGCCATGACTACGTCAACTTTGGCTTCGACAACGCCGACGTGATCATCGCGGTCGGTTACGAGTTGCAGGAGTTCGACCCCGTCCGCATCAATCCGCACGGGGACAAGAAGATCATCCACGTGCACCGCTTCCCCGCAGAGGTCGATGCCCACTACTCGGTGGACGTGGGAATCATCGGTGATATCAGCGCGTCGTTGGACGCGCTGACCGACGCGCTGGCCGGGCATCGCTACCAAACCGACGTCGTGGTGCCCAGCGCCGGGTTGCTCGCCGAGGAGTTCGAGCGTGGACAGCAGGATTCGCGGTTCCCATTGGCGCCGCAGCGGATCGTCGCGGATACCCGGGCCGCGTTGGGCCGCAGCGACGTGGTGCTGGTCGACACCGGTGCGGTGAAGATGTGGATGGGCCGGCTGTATCCGACCTACGAACGCAATACCTGCCTGATCTCCAACGGCCTGTCCACCATGGCATTTGGGCTGCCCGGTGCTCTGGGTGTGAAGCTCGCCCGTCCCGATGCGAGGGTGCTTGCGGCAGTGGGCGACGGCGCGTTTCTGATGAACTCGCAGGAGATCGAGACCGCCGTCCGGGAACACATACCGTTGGTGGTGCTGATCTGGGAGGACGACGGTTACGGGCTCATCGAGTGGAAGATGGACATCGAGCTCGGTGATCACTATTACGTCAAGTTCGCCAACCCCGACGTGGTGACATACGCTGAAAGCTTCGGCGCCAAGGGATATCGGATCAACTCGGCCGACGAACTGTTGCCGACGCTGAAGGCGGCTCTCGACGACGACGGGGTGTCGGTGATCGCCTGTCCGGTCGACTACTCGGAGAACCTGCGGCTGACCGACCGGCTCGGCCAGCTCGACGAAACCCTGTAGCCGAACCCAGTCCGCGGCTTACGCGAACGGCGGAGGCCCGGCCGGGATCGGCGATTGTTCTCGTCCCCCTAACCAATGTCAACGACTGTAGGCCAACATCTGTTGCCACCACACCGCCAGCAAAGCGTGATGTAGATCACAATCAGCGCTGACGTCGCATCCTACGGTTTCGTCACCGTAGGTTCGAGCTGGTTACGGTTGCGTACGTTCTCCCGGCTTGGCCAAACTCGTCGAGTCGAAGGGAAAAACCTTGGGCCACTACATCGCCAACGTCCGCGATATCGAGTTCAACCTGTTCGAGGTGCTCGGCATCGGCGGCGTGCTGGGTTCGGGCCGCTACCGCGATCTGGACGTCGAGACCGTGCGCACGATGCTCGACGAGGTTGCCCGGCTGGCCCAAGGACCGGTCGCCGAGTCGTTCGTCCACGCCGACCGCCACCCGCCGGTCTTCGACCCGCACCGCCACACGATCAGCGTGCCCGCCGAATTGGCAAAATCGGTGCAGGCGGTCAAGGACGCCGAGTGGTGGCGCATCGGCATCGCCACCGAAATCGGCGGCGTGCCGGCGCCGGCCCCGCTCACTTGGGCGATCAACGAAATGCTGCTCTGCGCGAACCCGTCCGCGGGTTTCTTCTGGGCGCTGGGCCCGGCGATGGCCAATGCGCTGTACGTGCAGGGAACACCACAGCAGCAGCGCTGGGCGGCGATGGGCCTGGAGCGGGGCTGGTCGGCAACCATGGTGCTGACTGAGCCGGATGCGGGCTCCGACGTCGGGGCCGCTCGCACCAAGGCGGTCGCTCAGCCCGATGGCACCTGGCACATCGAGGGGGTCAAGCGGTTCATTTCCGGCGGCGACGTCGGTGACACCGCCGACAACATCTTCCACCTGGTGCTGGCGCGCCCGCACGGCGCCGGTCCTGGCACCAAGGGATTGAGCCTGTTCTACGTGCCCAAGTACCTGTTCGACGCCGACACTCTCGAACTCGGGCCCCGCAACGGGGTTTTGGCCACCGGACTCGAACACAAAATGGGCCTCAAGTCCTCCCCGACGTGCGAGTTGACCTTCGGTGCCGACGGACGGCCGGCGGTCGGTTACCTGGTCGGCGAGGTGCACAACGGCATCGCCCAGATGTTCACCGTGATCGAGCACGCTCGCATGACGATCGGCGTCAAGGCCGCCGGCACATTGTCCACCGGCTACCTCAACGCGCTGGCCTTCGCCAGGGAGCGCGTGCAGGGAGTGGATCTGACCCGGCTGGCCGACAAGGCCGCACCGCGGGTCACGATCATTCATCACCCCGACGTGCGGCGCAGCCTGATGACCCAGAAGGCCTACGCCGAAGGCCTGCGGGCGCTGTACATGTATGCCGCTGCCCACCAGGATGAGGATGTTGCGCAACGGGTTTCGGCTGCCGACCCCGACATGGCGCACCGGGTCGCCGACCTGTTGCTACCGGTCGTCAAGGGCGCGGGCTCGCAGCGTGCGTACGAGATCCTGACCGAGTCCCTCCAGACCCTCGGCGGATCGGGGTTTTTGACTGATTACCCGCTGGAGCAGTACATCCGCGACGCGAAGATCGATTCGCTCTACGAAGGCACCACCGCCATTCAGGCGCTGGACTTCTTTTTCCGCAAGATCGTGCGCGACCGGGGCGGTGCGCTGGCGCAGGTGGCGGCCCAGATCAGCCGCACGATTGACACGTGCGATCACGCGCTGAGGCCCTGCGCCGAACTGCTGGGCAACGCGCTGGCGGATGTGCAGGCGATGACGGCCACGCTAACCGGTTACCTGATGGCCGCCGCTGATCAGCCCACCCAGATTTACAAGATCGGCCTCGCGTCGGTGCGATTCCTCCTCGCCGTCGGGGATCTGCTGATCGGCTGGCGGCTGCTGGTACAGGCCGACGTCGCAAGAGCCGCGCTGGCCGCCACCCCGACGAGCCCCGACGAGGCGTTCTATCAGGGCAAGATCGCGACCGCGGCGTTCTTTGCGAAGAACATGCTGCCGGGACTGGCCGCGGTGCGCGCGATCATCGAGACCCTGGACGACGAGGTGATGCGTCTTCCCGATGCCGCGTTTTGACCAAAGAATCACCGTCACGTAACGACCAAGCCCGTTCACAGCTGGGTTTGTTCGGATCGATGCGTTCACGTGTCCCGCCGGACATCTTGCACCGCCTAGGATTAACTGCCTGAGCGGGGTCGCGCTTTTCCCCTAACGGGCCGCCGTAGCCGTCCGCGCCCGTCGCGGCCCCGCTCGCCAAACGTCGCTCCCGTGCAGGGCCGGCTGCTCATGTTGGGTCATCCGGCGCCGATCGCCGACGGGGTGTGAAGCTGTCCCGCCAACCAGGGCAGCGCTTCAGAAAACGCCTTGGCGGCGAACTGCCAGGTATGGAAACTCACCATGGCATGCACCGAGCAGGAGATGTTCACCGCGGTCGCGGCCGTGCACAGTTGTTGCGCAACGCCGCTCTCATCGGGTCCCCGCCACTCGTCATGACCCCCATAGCCCAGCGGCGCGCTGGGCTGCGGCCTCGTCTTGAGGCGGCGCAGTAGCGGACTGTACTGGTCGGTGGGGGGTGTGCGTGCCTCGTCGAACCAGCCGGACACTCCGGTATAGGGTCCATGTCTTGCCATCACCGTCATCGGGTCGAATGCGTCCCACCGTGCAGCACTGCCGCCGTACAACCGATCGATGGTCTGCTGCTTGGTTCCCGCGGTAGGTCCGCGGTCACCGGCGATGTCTTCGAAGGTGCTGAACAGGTCCGGATGCATCACGGTGAGGTCCACTGCGCAGGTGCCCCCCATCGACCAGCCGACGACGCCCCAGTTGGCGGGATCCGATGAGGCGCCGAACTGCGAAATCACGTAGGGACGTACGTCTTTGGTGAGGTGATCGGCCGCATTGCCGCGCGGTCCGTTCACGCATTCGGTGTCGTTGTTGAAGCGGCCACCGGTATCGACGAACACGAAGATCGGTGCCGCGCCACCGTGGCTGTGTGCGTAGCCATCGAGGGTTGCCACCACATTGCCGCTGCGGGGCCAGTCTGCGGGTGTGTCGAATTCACCGGCGATCATGATGATCGCGGGCAATGGCGGCGGCGAACTGCCCGCAAACCACGCCGGCGGCAGATACACGTACTCGCTTCGGTGTTTGAAGCCGCTCGCGCGGTCACCGATGCTGACCTTTACCACCGTGCCCGTCGACGGCGCGCTGTGCCGGAGCCCTGCCAATTGGCCGGCGTCAACTTGATCGGGCAGCGGTCCTGCGGTCAGCGCGTTCAACGCGATCTGCAGACTGGGGTAGTAACCGACCCACTGGTTGAGTGTCACCAGCCCGGCCAACAGCGTGAGCGGGACCAGCAGCACCGAAAGTCCCCTACGCCACCACCGGGTACCCGCCCACCCCACGGCGGCGATCGCGATTGCGCCGACGAAGATAGCGACCCAGATCCACAGCTTCACCGGAGCCGGGTCAGACGCGAGGCCTTCGGAACTCATGTATGCACGCGCCGTCAGCGCCGCGGCGGTCCCAACGGCGGCGCATACCGGGATCCACAACAGGCGCCAACGTCTGGTCCGCCAGCCGATCACCGTGATCATGACGATGACCGTGACGATTTCGACGGTGGTCGGAAACCATCCACCCAGCAGCGAAATGCCGTGATTGAATCCGCGAAAATTGGGCGCGGGCAATACCGGAATGGGTGTCGGCGCCGGCGCCGGTGGTGGCGGCGCGTCAAGGGGCAGGCCGAACACTATTGCCCAGCCCGTCTCAAGCATGAACCCAGGGAGCCGGCGTCGGGTGCACGGCGCGTTGACGGTGGCCAGGTCGGGCCCCGCACGGGGGCTCGTGGCCCCCGCTGCGGCGGCAAGAAGGGTTCGGTCATGAGGCGTCCATGCTGGCTCAAGGCCCAGGTTAGAGCCGTAGCGCCGAAGGCCCCAATCCCGGGCTGAAGCGGTGGCGCCCAACACCGGGTCCCCGCGCCATCCGAAGCCCGGACCTGCAAACCGTCACGCTCAACGCTGTCTTCGCGTGAGCTGGGCTTCGGCCGGCGTCATCACCGCCCTCGACGGCCGGTCGGCCAGTTCCAGAAACCGGCGGTAGCGGTCCTCCATCGCACCCGTCCAGGCGGGATCCGGTGCGACGATGCGCTCGGTCGATGCCCACCGGGCGGCGTCGGCCATCGATGTCTCGAGACCGGCGGCCACCCGGCCCAGGAAAGCCGCGCCCAGCGCCGCGCCCTCCGCCACCCCGGACACCTGCACCGGCTGGCCGGTCGCATCGGCGATGGCCTGTATCCACGGCTCGACCCGGGTGCCTCCACCGGTCGCCACGATGCGCGACACCTCCGCCCCGCACAGCTCGATCAGCTGGCGGACGACGAAACCGGACGCCTCGTAGGCGGCCCGCCGCAGCGACGCGGCGTCGTGGGTGAGGTCCAGCCCGTCGAGCACACCTCGGCGGTCGGGATCGTGGAACGGCGTGCGTTCGCCTCGCAGGTACGGTGACCAGACCGGCACCCGCCGCGGGTCCGCCGCGGCCGGATCACCCGGACCGAGCAGGCGGTCCACCCAGCCGAGGAACAATCCGCCGGCATTGCTGGCCCCGCCGATCTGGCTCTTGCCCGACACCGCGTGCGGAAGGGTCCACAGGCCGGGCACCTCCCGGGCCTCGGCGATGTTCGCCCACACGATCAACGTCGTGCCGCACACCACGAGCACATCGCCGTCGTGATCGGCGCCGGCCACGAGTTGCTCGCACAGGGCATCGATCGCACCGACGCCCAGCACGGCGTCTAGGACGGCGTCGGTGCCCCGCACCGCACTGCCCGCCGCCCCCATCATCGCGATCTTGGGCATCTGGTCGACGGTGACGCCGCACTCCGCGAGGGCGTCCGCGCTCCAGCCGGTGCCGTTGAACAACGGGAAAGTCATACTCGCGGTGGCGAAGTCGACCACGGCATCGCCGGCCAGCGCATAGTTGGCCACCGTCGGCGCCGGCCAGTATCCGGCTGCGTCGGGCACCGCCCGCGCCGTCCAGCGTAAAAACTCCGCTGCCTCACCCGTCGCGGGTCCGTGCTCGCCGATCCCCGCCAGACCCCGGCCCCGGCCCCGGCCGTCGCCATACAACAGGCCCGGCGAGACAGGCGCGCCGGCAACGCCGACGGCGGCCAGCGACGGCGCCATGGCCGAAACCGCGACCGCTCGGGCGTCGGGCCGGTTCAGCTGGCGGATGGCGGTCAACGGCCCCCGACGCCACGCCTCGTCGGCGTCGTGTTCCAGCCGGTCGGGTGCCGGGACGTGCAGCTGGTGTGGAATTCGTGCCTTGGCCGCCACCCGGCCGTCCTCGTCGGCCGCCACGGCCTTGACGGCGGTCGTGCCGATGTCGATGCCGATGGTGACCTCTTTGGCTGACACGCGCGTCACCGTACGCCAGCATGAGCAGTCGTGACCCCGCTTCGCGCGCTCGTGACGGCCCCTTTGCGCGGCCCCGGCCTGGACAAGCTGTACCGGCTGACCGACGTGGTGTACGACCCGTGGATCGACCAGACTCCGGCGCGGATCTACAGCGCCGAGCAACTGGCCGACCGGGCGAGTTCGGAAGCAGCCGATGTTGTAGTGGTCGAGGGTGATTCGGTCAGCGGTCCGGTGTTCGAGCTCGGATTGCGGGCCATCGCATCGACCCGCGGCGATCCCAACAATGTCGATGTCGCCGGCGCCACGAGGTCCGGCATCCCTGTGCTGCACACCCCTGGCCGCAACGCCGACGCGGTCGCCGAGCTGGCGGTCGCGCTGCTGTTTGCCGCCACCCGTCACGTGGTGCCCGCCGACGCCGACGTCCGCAGCGGGGCGGTGTATCGCGACGGCACCATCCCCTACCAACGATTCCGGGCCGCCGAAGTCGCCGGACGAACGGCCGGGCTCGTCGGGCTCGGCGCCGTCGGCCGTGCCCTGCGGTGGCGCCTGTCGGGCCTGGGTGTTGAGGTGATCGCGCACGACCCGTACAACGACGAGGCGCGACACAGCCTCGACGAACTGCTCGCGAAGGCCGACATCGTGAGCCTGCATGCGCCGGTCACCGACGAGACCGTCGGGATGATCGGCGCTGCGCAATTCGCCGCCATGCGCGACGGGGTGGTCTTCCTCAACACCGCCCGTGCGCAGCTGCACGACACCGACGCCCTGATCGAATCGCTTCGCAGCGGCAAGGTAGCCGCCGCCGGCCTCGACCATTTCGCCGGGGAATGGCTGCCACCGGATCACCCGCTGGCGGCCATGCCCAACGTCGTGCTGACGCCTCACATCGGCGGGGCGACGTGGAACACTGAGGTCCGGCAGGCGCAGATGGTCGCCGACGACCTGGAAGCGCTGTTGTCGGGAACCACGCCGGCCCACATCGTCAATCCGGAGGTGCTGGCCTGATGAGATTCGTCGACGACCCCGAGGCCGCGGTGCTGGCGGTGGCCAAAGACATGCTGCGGCGGGGCTTGGTGGAGGGCACCGCCGGCAACATCTCGGCTCGGCGGGCCGACGGCAACCTCGTCATCACGCCGTCGTCGGTGGACTACGGGGAGATGACGCTCGAGGATCTGGTGGTGGTCGACCCGGACGGGGCGGTGGTGCAGGCCAAGGCCGGTCGATCGCCGTCGACCGAAATGAAATTGCACCTGGCCTGCTACCGGGCGTTCGACGACATCGGCAGCGTCATCCACAGTCATCCGGTGTGGGCCACCATGTTCGCGATAGCCCACCAGCCCATTCCGGCCTGCATCGACGAATTCGCCGTGTACTGCGGCGGCGACGTGCTGTGCACCGAGTACGCGGCGTCCGGCACGCCCGACGTCGGCGACAACGCGGTGAAAGCGTTGGAGGGGCGCGCCGCGGCGCTGATCGCCAACCACGGCCTGGTGGCGGTCGGTCCCCGCCCCGATCGGGTCCTGCACGTGACCGCCCTGGTGGAGCGCACCGCCCAGATCGTCTGGGGCGCCCGGGCGCTCGGCGGTGCGGTTGCCATCCCCGACGACGTGAACCGGGGCTTCACCGGCATCTACACCTACCTGCGCGCGAACCCGATGTAGCCGGTCTCAGCGCTGGTCGATCGCGACCTTGACGGCGCCGCTGTCGGCTTGGTTGGCGATGGCGAGGAAGGCGTCGCGCCACTGCGCCAACCCGAAGGTGTGAGTCAGCATGGGCCGCAGGTCCATCCGCCCGTCGACGATCAGGTCCAGGTAGTGCGCGATCGCGTGTTTGCGTCGCCCCTCCATTTCCTCGACCCCGAACGCGTTGGACCCGACGAAGGCGATCTCTTTGAAGTACAGCGGGCTCCACTCCCAGCGGCCCGGTGCGTGCACGCCCGCCTTCACCAGCGTTCCCCGCGAGGTGAGCACCCGGACCCCGACCTCGAAGGTCTCCGGCTTTCCGACGGTGTCGTAGACGACGTCGATGGGACCGGGGTGGGCCATCGGCAGCCCGGTCAGCGGCTGCCGCAGCCGGCCGCCGCCCCAGGCGACCAGCTCCTCGATGACGCCCAGCCGCGGCTCGGGCGCCAGCACCTTGGCGGCCCCGAACCGGTCGGCCAGCTCGGCCTGCGCGTCGAAGCGGGCCACCACCGCCACGGCCACGTCCGGGTGGAGCACCCGCAGGATCGCCACGGCGCACAACCCCAGCGAGCCGGCGCCGTACACCAGGACCCGACCCGAGCGCGGCGGCGGGTGGCGGGTGATCGCGTGCAGCGACACCGAGAAGGGGTCGGCGAACACGGCCGTCTCGTCGGGCACCGAGTCGGGAAGCGCAAACAGCATGCTGTCGTGGGCCGGCATCAGCTCGGCGTATCCGCCGGTCACGTCGGCCGACACCCCGGTGTGGATGCCGGGTTTGATGTCGCCGTCGCAAAAGCTCCAGCACAGGCTGTAGTCGCCGCGCTGGCAGGCCGGGCACTGCGGCTCGATGCCGCGCGGCCGGCACGACAGCCACGGGTTGAGGACCACCCGCTGCCCGATGTCCAACCCCCGCGCCTTCGGTCCCATCGCGACCACGTCGGCCACCACTTCGTGCCCCATCACCTGCGGGAACGAACAGAACGCGGCCATCGCGTTGTCGGTGTCGCCGTCGCCGAAGTCCAGCAGGATCTGTTTGGAGTCCGAGCCGCAGATGCCGGTCAGCCGCGGTCGGGTGATCACCCAGTCGTCGTGCAGGGCCGTGGGATCGGCAACCTGCTGCAGGGCGACGGGTGTTCGGCCGAGGTTCTTGGTCAGCCGGTTGGCGGTGTCGGGGACCTCGATCGGCTCGCTCGGCACGCCGAAGACCAGCGCCCTCATGTCGGGCTGTAGCGGGCCATGGCGGCCGCACCGCTGATGAAGGCGTCGATGTCGGCGTTCTTCGCATCGACCACCGCCTTCATGTCGGGTAGGTAGTGTTCGAACCGGTCGCTGCCCAGTGCGGCGATGATGCCTTCCGCCACGTCGTCGGGCGCCACCTTCGGGCCGTCGTAGAGCGGTTCCTCGTTGCCGGGCTGGTCCCAGATCTCGGTGTCGACGGGTCCGGGCTCGATCAGCTTCACCGACACCCCGGTGCCGTGCAGGTCGACGGCCATCGACTCGCTCCAGCCGCACAGCGCGAACTTGCTGGCCGTGTAGGCGGCTTCGTGGATGATCCCGAGCCGGCCGCCGACGCTGGACACGTTGACGATTACGCCGGCACCGCGGGCCAGCATCCGCGGCAGGACGGCCAGGGTCAGGCGCATCGGGGCGAAGAAGTTGACCCGCATCACGGCTTCCACCTCAACGGCATCCAGCGCGGTGACCGCGCGGCGCTTCGGAATCGCGGCGTTGTTGACCAGAACGTCGATCCCGCCGAGGGCGTCCCAGGCTTTCGCCGCCCACTGCCCGACGGCCGCGGTGTCGGCCAGGTCGGCCACCCACATTTTGGACTCCGGCGAGCGCTGTCGGCAGTCGGCCAGAACATCGGCGAGACGGTCGCGGCGACGCGCGATCAGCCCCACCACCGCGTCGCGTGCGGCGAGCTGCCGGGCCAGGGCGGCGCCCACCCCCGACGAGGCGCCGGTGATCAGCACCCGTTTGTCCGCCGTCGCGTACGCCATGTGTCCGCCCCTTGGCCGATGCTGGCGTCAGTGTAGAGCGGGCTTGGTTGACCGCGTCGCCGTCCCGACCCGCGCACCTTGCCGCAGTGAAATTAACGGACCGGGAGCTCGCCGTCGAGGTAGCCCGCGGCCGGCTCGGCGTGTTCGTCACGGGACTCGATTCGCAATGGCGTTCGAGTAGCCGGGCAACCGATGCCACGATTGCCGGTCCGTTCAACTGGTCGTGGCCCCGGGGACTTCCCGCCGTCATGTTCTCCGGTTATCCGCGTAGCTTGCACACGGAGCTCCCCCGCACAGCACCCCTCCCGCTCATCGGCTCGTCGTTCACCCCAGTCGGCGGAATCCACGAACTCGTGTCGATGAGCGCCAACACCACGGTCAGAAGCAGCGGCGGGCTGGTGTCCAGCACGCGCGGTCGCGTGATCCGCAGCGCGGGGACTGCCAGCGGGATCAGTTCCCGAGCTCGGCGCTGACGTAGCTCAGGTCCCGGAAACTGGCCATCGCCTCGTTGTCGGGAAACTGGAAACCGTTGGCGGCGTAGAGGTCGTCGGTGCGGTGGGCCGTCGCGCGCCATCCGTGGGAGGCCAGATACTCGGTGACGTGGCTGCGCTCGCCGTCCCACACCAGCTCGGCGACGTCGATGTCCAGACCGTATTGGCGCCACCGGTCGCGCCAGGCCTGCGCCCGCTCGTCGCGGAACGCCCCCATGTCGGGAATGTGCTCGGTGGCGAGCCGGCTTCCCGGCGCGCTGAGCGCGCTGATGTGGTCGAACAACCGGTCCTGCGCCTCCGGCGGCAGGTACACCAGCAGCCCTTCGGCGATCCAGGCGGTGGGCCGGGTGGTGTCCAAACCGCTGTCCCGCAGCGCCGTCGGCCAGTCGTCGCGCAGATCGATGCCCACCGCCCTGCGATCGGCACTCGGCTCGGCACCCAGCGCCGCCAGCGTCGTGGTCTTGAACCCGATGACCTGCGGCTGGTCCACCTCGAACACGACGGTCCCCTTCGGCCAGGGCAGTCGGTAGGCGCGGGCGTCCAGACCGGCCGCCAGAATCACCGCCTGACGTAACCCCGCTGCGGTGGCGTCCATCAAGAAGGTGTCGAAGAATCTCGTGCGCACGGCGATCTGTTCGCGCATCTGCTGTTCGTTGAACAGCGAGTCGTCCTCTGCCGGGTGGATTTCCCCGTCGATCAGGCGGTTGAAGAAGTCGTGACCGACGGCCCGCACCAGCGGCTCGGCGAACCGATCGTCCAACAACGGGTCCGGCCCCCGGGAGGCCAACGCCCGAGACGCCGCCACCATCGTCGCGGTCGCTCCCGCGCTGGAAGCCAGGTCCCAACTGTCTCCTTCGGTTCGCGCCGATCCCAGTGTCGCCATCTCTCGTCTCCTCATAAACTTAGGCAATATAATCAGTCCCCCCACTGTAGCGCGGCGTAATCTGGCCCGCGTTGGGTGACCGGACGGTGGGCCGAACCATTTTGGCCGCCGGGCCCGCCCGCAACCAGCGCGATCGCGCCCAGGAAGTCGGTCATTCCCGTAATAACCCGTGTTCGACGGTGGTAGCGGCGCATCCCAGATGCATGATCGTGTCCGGAAAGCGAAGGTTTTCGCGACAGACCTCCCGCAACGATCGCGGACGACCGTCACCGTGCCGGTAACAGGCGCAAACTATCCGGGCAACTGCTGTGCCGCTGTCTGAGCGCGGCAACCGACGAGCCTTCGCCGGCATCACGCAACCCAACGACGCGCCAATGAAGCTGCTCTT
>JAFARC010000031.1 GCA_019245755.1 Mycobacteriaceae bacterium
AACGACCTCGGCCAGCCGATCCTGTCCGGCATCCGCGACTCCAACGGCGCGGAGGTGTTCGCCGGGGTGATCCCGGCCACCATCCTGGCTCTCGCCGCCGACCGCATCCTCGGCGCGGCGCAGGGGTTTCTCGGCCGCGGCACGCACATGGCGGCGGCGTCGTGATCACCTTCGAGCGGGTCACCCGCCGGTACGGCGGCCGCGCCGCCGTGGATGCGCTCGACATGGTGATCCCCGCTGGGGAGATCGTCATCCTCGTCGGCCCATCCGGGTGTGGCAAGACCACCTCGATGCGGATGATCAACCGGATGATCGAGCCGACCTCCGGCACGTTGACCGTCGACGGATCCGACGTGGGCAAGACCGACCCAGTAAAACTGCGCCTCGGCATCGGCTACGTCATCCAGAGCGCGGGACTCATGCCGCACCAGCGGGTGATCGACAACGTCGCCACCGTTCCGGTGCTGAAAGGACAGTCGCGGCGGGCGGCCCGCAAGGCCGCCCTCGATGTGCTCGAGCGGGTGGGACTCGACCGCAAACTAGCGACGCGTTATCCGGCTCAGCTTTCGGGCGGCCAGCAACAGCGCGTCGGAGTGGCCCGCGCCCTGGCCGCCGACCCGCCGATCCTGCTGCTGGACGAACCGTTCAGTGCCGTCGACCCGGTGGTCCGCGAGGAACTGCAGGCCGAAATGATGCGGCTGCAAAACGAGCTGCACAAGACGATCGTGTTCGTCACGCACGACATCGACGAGGCCGTCAAGCTCGGAGACAAGGTCGCCGTGTTCGGGCCGGGCGGCACACTGCAGCAGTACGATCCACCCGCGCGACTGTTGTCCAACCCGGCCAATGACTTCGTCGCCGGGTTCATCGGTGCCGATCGCGGATATCGGGCCCTGCAGTTCATTCACGCGACCGGGCTGCCGCTGCACAACATCCGACGCGCAACCGAGGTGGACACGCTCAACCTCGCCGACGGCGAGTGGGTGTTGGTCTGCAGATCCGACGGATCGCCGTTCGGGTGGATCGATGCCGCCGGCGTGCGGCGGCATCGGGACGGCGGCAGCCTTCACGACAGCATCATGGCGGGCGGGTCGCTGTTCCACCCGGATGACACCCTGCGGCAGGCGCTGGACTCCGCGCTGTCGTCGCCGTCTGGCGTCGGGGTCGCGGTCGAGGCCGACGGCAAGGTGATCGGCGGCGTGCGCGCTGACGATGTGCTGGGCGCACTCGAGGCGCAACGACGGGCCTGAGCCGTGCGATATCTGCTTACTCATCTCGACACCGCGTGGGACTTGACCGTCATTCACCTGCGGCTGTCGCTGATCCCTATGCTGATCGGCCTACTGATCGCCGTACCGCTGGGTGCGCTGGTGCAGCGTAGGGCGATGCTGCGGCGGTTCACCACGTTCACCGCGAGCGTCATCTTCACGATCCCGTCGCTGGCGTTGTTCGTCGGGCTGCCGCTGATCATCCCGACCCGCATCCTCGACGAGGCCAACGTCATGGTCGCGCTCAGCCTCTACACCACCGCGCTGCTGGTGCGCGCCGTGCCCGAGGCGCTGGATGCGGTGCCAGCGCCGGTGCTCGACGCTGCGACGGCGGTCGGCTACCGGGCACTGACCAGGATGCTGAAAATCGAACTGCCGCTCTCGATCCCGGTGCTCGTCGCCAATCTGCGCGTGGTGGCCGTGACCAACATCTCGATGGTGTCCGTGGGCTCGGTGATCGGCATCGGGGGGCTGGGCACGTGGTTCACCGAGGGCTATCAAGCCGACAAGAGCGATCAGATCGTGGCGGGCATCATCGCCATCTTCGCCATCGCGGTCGTCGTGGACACGCTGATCATGGTTGCGGGACGGATGGCGACCCCGTGGGTACGGGCGGCCCGAGGTGGTGGCCACGGCGTGGTTCGGCGGAGGGCTGGATGATGGGGCGCCGATGCGGCGCCCGGACGACGTGCTGCGGGGCCAGCCGATGAACTTCCTGCAGCAGGCGCTGTCGTACATCTTCACCGCCGCCAACTGGGGCGGCAGGGCCGGTCTGGCCGCGCGCGTGGGAGAGCATCTGCAGTACACGGTGGTGGCGGTGGCCGCCGCGGCGCTGATCGCTGTCCCGATCGGCCTGGTGATTGGCCACACCGGCCGCGGGACGTTCGTTGTGGTCAGCGGCGTCAACGCGCTGCGGGCGCTGCCGACGCTCGGTGTGCTGCTGCTCGGGGTGCTGCTGTGGGGGCTGGGGTTGGTGCCGCCGACCGTGGCGCTGATGCTGCTTGGCATCCCGCCGCTTTTGGCCGGAACCTACGCCGGAATCGCCAACGTCGAGTCGGCCGTGGTCGACGCGGCGCGGTCGATGGGCATGACGGAAAGCCAGGTTCTGTTTCGGGTCGAACTGCCCAACGCGCTGCCGTTGATCGTGGGCGGTTTGCGCACGGCCACACTGCAGGTTGTCGCGACCGCGACGGTCGCCGCCTACGCCAGCCTCGGTGGGCTGGGGCGGTACCTCATCGACGGCATCAAGGTTCGCCAGTTTTACATCGCGCTAGTGGGGGCGTTGATGGTCACGGCGCTGGCACTGGTGCTCGACGGTGTTCTGGCGTTCGCGGTGTGGGCCTCGATGCCGGGCACGGGAAGGCTGCGCCGGGCGCCGCAACCGCTCGTCGACGACGTGGCTGCCGTCGCTACCACAGCAGGGGCCGCCGCACTTGCGGGACAGGCGACGCGCGAGCCGACGCGTCCCTTACGGTAGACAGGTGAGTGCGAGTTCGAACGAGACGGACAGCGTCTGGCCGGCCATTCTGACCTGGCGTGGCTACGACGTACCACGCATGGAGTCAACGCGAGTGCATCTGTCCGGCAATCGAATCAAGGCTTATGGCCGGATCGTCGCGGGTGCGACCGAGGTGCACCCCGCGTTCAGCGCATCGTACGATCTTGTCACCGACGACGCCGGTGCGACGAAGCGACTGTCATTGACGCTGACGCTGGCCGAACGGGATCGGCAGCTGTCGATCGCGCGCGATGAGGAGAACATGTGGTCGGTGTCAGGCCACCAGGGCCAGTCGGCGCGGGCGGCGTTCAGCGGCGCCCTCGACGTCGACGTGGTGTTCAGCCCGTTCTTCAACGCGCTGCCGATCCGGCGCACCGGGATCTACAAGAAACACGACTCGGTGTCCGTGCCGGTGGTTTACGTGATGCTGCCAGAGTTCTCGGTGAACCCGGCCACCATCACCTACACCAGCGGATCGGACGGCATGAAGCTGCACTCACCGGTCGCCGACACCACTGTCACGGTCGACGACGACGGGTTCATTCTTGATTATCCGGGCCTGGCGGAACGGATCTGAGCACACCGCCGGCTCGGCCCGCGGCGGCCAGCTCTTCGCGCCAGTTCTGGTCGCCGATCGTGATACCGACGATCTCGTGGCGCGGAAAGCGGTCGTAGCGGGTCCGCGCGGCGTGCCCGTCACCGGCCAATTCGGCCACCGAATCGTTTTCCGACAGCGAGTCCCGCGCGTGGGTAAGCAGCTCGATCGCGCGGTCCAGCAGCGGCAGGACTTGGGGGGCGTTGGTCTCGCACATGGCACGAACGAGCTCCGGCGTCGTGCCGGCGACCCGGGTGACGTCGCGGAACGAGCCTGCGGCCAGCGCGAACGCCAGTGGCACCTCGGAGGCGATTACCGCGACTGCTTCGGCGACCAGATGCGGCAGATGCGAGATCGCCGCCGCGGCCGCGTCGTGTTCGTCGGAACGCGCCGGGACCACCACACCGCCGCAGTCCAGGGCGAGGCGGGCCACGGTCATCCACGTCCGCGGGTCTACGTGGTCGTCGACGCCGACCACCCACGGCGACCCAACGAAAAGACGGGCGTTGCCAGCCGCCCAACCCGAGCGGGTGGTGCCGGCCATGGGATGGCCACCGACGAAGTTGGGTAACAGCCCAACTTTCTGAACTTCCTGCAGTACCGCCGTTTTGACGCTGGTGACATCGGTCAGCGCGCAGTCTGCTGCCATGTCGCCGATGTAGTTCAGCAGGATGGGCAGGGCGGGCGCGGGAACGGCCAGGACGACCAACGCATCCCGCTCGGCCGCCTGGCCCAGCGCCTCGTCGAGGTGGGTGGTGGCATCGAAACCGTCAAATCGGGCGGCCTGGGCGCCGTCCACCGAACGGTTGTAGCCGAAAACCTCGCGGCCGGCCGCGGCGGCTGCCCGCAGGACCGACCCGCCGATCAGCCCCAGACCGAGCACGCAGACAGGTGTCTTGGGCACGGGTCAAGGTTGGCATATTCGCGCATGGCGCTCGCGGTCAGATAGTGGTCAAGGCGCCCGCTCGGGGACTACCGTATCGGCCCATGGGACCACAGCGGGCACCGGCGCAGGACCAGGGCGCGGACACCCCGGACGGCTTCGGGGTAGCCGTGGTCCGCGAGGAAGGCAAGTGGCGCTGTTCGCCTATGCGCCCTCGGTCCTTGACAAGCCTCGCCGCTGCGGAGACGGAGCTTCGTGAGCTGCGAAGCGCCGGCGCGGTTTTCGGGCTTCTCGATGTGGATGACGAGTTCTTCATCATCGTCCGTCCGGCACCGGCGGGCACGCGACTTTTGCTGTCGGATGCGACGGCGGCACTTGATTACGACATCGCCGCCGAGGCGCTGGACAAGCTCGACGCCGATATCGAGTATGACGAACTAGACGGCGCCGAGCCGTTCGAGGAAGGCGACCTGGGATTGCTGTCCGACGTCGGCCTGCCCGAGGCGGTGCTGGGGGTGATCCTGGCCGAAACCGATCTGTATGCCGATGAACAACTGGGCATGATCGCGGCGCGGATGGGCTTCGCCGACGAGTTGTCGGCGGTGCTCGACCGTCTCGATCGGTGATGGGAGACGACGACCTCATCCGCGTCGCGCTTTCCGCCGCCGCCACAGCGGGGCCGGTGGATGTGCCGATCGGCGCCGCGGTGTTCGGCCCCGACGGCAGCGAGCTGGCCCGCGCGGCCAACCAGCGCGAAGCGCTGGGCGACCCGACCGCGCACGCAGAGATACTTGCGCTGCGGGCGGCAGCTCAGGCGCTGGGGGATGGCTGGCGGCTGGAGGGCACGACGTTGGCCGTGACGATCGAGCCGTGCACGATGTGCGCGGGCGCATTGGTGATGGCCCGGGTGAGGCGGCTGGTGTTCGGGGCGTGGGAGCCGAAAACAGGTGCCGTCGGCTCGCTGTGGGACGTGGTCCGCGACCGGCGCCTGGCCCACCGCCCGGAGGTTCGTGGTGGCGTGCTGGCCGACGAGTGTGCGGCACCGGTAGCGGAGTTCTTCGCCCGGCAGCGATTGGAATAGGGGCCAGCCGGGCCGGTAAGCTGCTTCGCGGTGGCGTGTCCGAGCGGCCTAAGGAGCACGCCTCGAAAGCGTGTGACGGGTAACCCCCGTCCGAGGGTTCAAATCCCTCCGCCACCGCCATTCCTGCCAGCATCTACGTGCGCGTAGGGCAGCGCCTGGCGGCGCATCACGGTCCGCGGCTGCGGCCCAATCACCGGCTCTTTGCGGTTCCGTCGAACCCGTTGACCCCGCTGATCGTGGTTACGGTGTGACCTGCACCACTAACCGAGGGTCGAGCATGCGCCAGTTAGTCCGATCGTCTGTCACCCCCTGCATGGCGATTGCAGCCGCAGGCGTCCTTACCATCGCTGCCGTTTCGCCGACGGAACCCCATTCGCCCCCAGCCGCGGTCAGCGACATCAGACTCGCGGCGGCGACGGCGACGACACCTGCCGTCCCGCCCCCGGGCGCTCTTATCGAGCAATTCCTCGCCAACCAAATCCAGAACTGTTCGTTGATCTGCCCGTTCATCGTCCAGGGGGCTATCCAGGTACCCGTTAACTTCGCGCTCATCCCATTGACATTGATCGGCGAGCTCCAGTCAGCGCCGTCACTGCTGCAAGCGATCGCGTTGACCGACGCAACTGTCAGCGGGGCGGCCAACGCAGCGCTCACCGGCATCATCACCAATGACTTGGGTTTGGTTTTGCCGCGAGCCCAAAACGCCCTGGAAATCGCGGTGGTAGGGCTGATCGACATCGGCACCACCGCCTTCACCCAGCCAGCCAACCTGCTCGAGGCGATCAACACCGCACGGACCAACTTGTTCGATGCGCTCACACAGCCACCGGGGACGATGCCGCCCCCGGCGGTGCACAATGGCTTGGAGGCCGCCGCGGTGCGGGCGATCGAGGTCGCCTCATCGTTGACGTTCCAAGCCCCCGAACGACTGCTACTCGGGATCACCCAAGCGGTGAACGCCTTCTTCACCAGCCTGGGGAACACCGGCGACTTCGGGGCCGCGCTCGGCGCCGTCGGCACGTCGGTCTCGGTGACCGTCGGTGATTCGGTCGCGTTCATTCGTCACGCATTGACCGAGCCGATCCCGATCACGCCGTCAGCGGCCACGGTGACAAGCGTTCCCAGCTCCGCGGTGACAAGCACGACTACGACGCCCATCGCAACGGCCCACACCCAAACGCCGACCACAAAGGCCCCTGCCGTTTCCCCACAGCTCCTGCGATCAAGCCTGAAGACAGGCAATGACGCGGTCGCCACGCAACCTTCGTTCACCACCGTGCCCACCACGCCGACGCGAACGGTTCGCACCCCGGAACACATTGTCAATCGAGTGGTCACCTCTCCCGGCTCAAGCAATCACCACACCGAACAGAAGCCGGGTCACTAGCAACACATGGTTTCTCCACGACGTCGGCCGGCAGCAGCCTAGGGTCGGCCTGCTGCTGCCGGTCCGGCCTGCCGTTCTAATGTCAATACAACGGCAGGCGACGCAGGGAGGACAGTGTGAATGCTCGACCGTCTTAGAGCGGCCGCACGGCAGAAGCTGCAGGGAGCGGTCGCAGAGGTGGTCGAAGCCCAGCTCGATCGGTCGGAGGATCGCCTGGAGGAACAGCTAGCGGCCCGGCATGACGAAAGCCTGGGGCGGCTGACGAAGGATCTCGAGGACCGGCTTACCGCCATCGAAAAGCGGTTCACCGCCGTTCACGACCGTCTGGCCGAGATCGAGTTCCGGGCTCGCCGCGACATCTGGTACGCGCTCGACGCCACCGCCGCCCAGGAGAGCGCCGCGTATGCACTCAAGCATTTCCCGAAGGCGCCGTGGTTCTGGCATCCCCACGACACCCTGCGGTTCGCGCTCAGCAAGGTCAACGCGCCCGGCCTAGCGCTGGAATTCGGTGTCGCAACCGGAACAACGCTCGCGATCATCGCCGAAGCTCTGTCCGCAGAGCACACGGTTGTGGGCTTCGACACCTTCACCGGACTGCCCGAGAACTGGCGCACCGGCTTTCCGGCCGGAACATTTTCCCAGCGGAAGGCACCCGACGTGCCCGGCGCAGAACTGGTGGCGGGCCGCTTCGAGGACACACTGGCCGAGTTCCTTACCGGGACGGATGAGCAGGTCGCGTTCCTGCACATCGATTCCGATCTGTACTCGTCGGCCAAGACGGTGCTCGACCTGACCGGGCAACGTCTTGCCTCCGGCGCGGTGGTGGTATTCGACGAGTTCTTCAACTTTCCGGGCTGGCAGCAGCACGAGTTCCGGGCGTGGGCCGAGTTCATTGCGTGCACGGGACGGGCCTTCGACTACCTCGCGTACACCGGCAACAACGAACAAGTAGCTGTGCGGTTGCACTGATCCAACAGGTCAGACGCTCTCGTACAGGCGAGCCCAATTCTCACGGCTGATCAGCTCCGGAAACGCCTCCCGGTAATTGCGCTGCACCGTCTTTGCTTCGTTACGCAAGCGCCGCAGCGCCCTGCGACCGCGTTTGGAAAGCCGCTTCAACGCACGCTTGTCGCGTCGACGGATCCTAATGCCGGCTTGCGAAGCGTCGGTGATCACGGCGTAGTCGAACAGCGCGACATGCCACCAGAACGAATCGGCCGTCGGTATCGACACCGGCCCCGGGATCGTACGACCAAGCCATTGGTAAACAAGGCGCTTCGTCAGTACCAGGTTCATCCGGTCCTTGCGCGGTAGGTAACCGTGCGGACGGACCGGCGGCACCGTGCCGGTGAGCTCGGCCGTCTTGATTGCCGGGTGCATGACGGTCTCGGGGTATTCGGCGCGCTCGGCGCGGATCCGGGCCAGCGTCGCGGCCCCGCCGTCCGCCAATATCGACGGCCCATCCAGAAAATCCTCCACTCCCCGGATAACGGTGAGTGCCAGCCCGTATTGCATCGACACCAGGTCTTCCGCGATCTCGCGGGCCAGCGCCTTGCTTGTCGCGGCGGGATCCATCTCGCTATGCAGGGCCGCGGTGATCAGCGCGTTCCGGACGCTGAAATAGCGGGTGAAGTCGTCGCGGTCCTTCCAGTGGAAATCGGCGTGCCACACCCCGGCGTTCGGGAGGGTCACGGTCGGATAGCCGGCCATCGACGCGCGCAGGCCGTATTCGATGTCGTCCCATTGGAAAAACAACGGGATCGGAAGCTTGATCGCGCAGATCGCCTCGGCCGGGATCAGACACGTCCACCAGGCGTTGTACAGCGCGTCGACTCGTTTGTTCTGCCGGTGCTTCACCATGTCGGCGTTGTGCAGCGCATTGACCGCCCATCTGCCGCCGCGCAGCCTCACCAAATCCAGCGTCTCGGCGCTGGTGAGCAGGTAGCGCGGATTCTTCAGATAGAGCATCTGCGCCCCGACGAAGGTCGGGACCGGTGTGACGTTGGCGAAAGCGTTGAGCCGCAGCACCGTCTCGGGTTCGCAGAGAATGTCGTCGTCCATCAGAATGACGTTCGCGTGGTCGGTGATGCTGGACACCTCGTACAGCGTCCGAGTGAAGCCACCTGCGCCGCCGAGGTTCGGCTGGCGCAGGTACACCAGCTTGTCGCCGAGTTGGGCCGCGACATCCGCGAACAGCGGGCGGCTGCCGACCGTGTCGGTGCCCTGGTCCACCACATAGATTGCGTCGATTCCGGCTAGCAGCCCCTTATCGCCGGCGAGCGCGGCGACGGTCTGCGCGCACTCGTCCGGGCGATTGAACGTGCAAATTCCGATCGCGGTCGACCGGATGGTTTCCGGCGCCGGAACCGTCCACTCGAGGTCGGTGATCGTCAGCGGGCCGCCGCCAGCGGTGCACTCCATCCACAGCGAGCCGCCGTCGAGGAACTCGTTGAGCTGCGCCGACAACACCGCCGTGCCGGCGCCGTCGACCTCGACGCTGGCGATGGTGCGGTCGACGCCATGTGAGTCCGACCCTCGGAGCAGCACCCTGGCCGGCCCCGCCGCGTCGAACACCAGTTTCAGCTGAACCTGCGTGACCGTCGTCCACCGCTGGAAATAGCTGGCCGGGAAGCAGCCGAAATAGGTGTCGGTGTGCACGGTGGCGCCTTGCTGAAGCCGCAGCGCGTTACGTTCCCGCACAGCCGTGCCACGGACGACGCGGGCGTACAGGTCATCGGTGACCCGCGGACTGGGCCCACTGAACAGGCCACGGGCCACAACCAGCCGCTCCGGCGCCGGGTGGTCCGTGAGCGCATTCTTCAGCACTTCTGGGCTGACCCGACCGGTGACGACCGGTCCGCGCTCGCTCATGCTGCTCCTACGTTGGGGATGGCCTCCGAAGGAGACTAACAAGAGCTGTGTGTTGGGACAGCCGACGACAGGCCCGGTCAGAGCGCGTCGGCGAGGGCCTGCAGCGTTTCGGCTGAGGTGTAGGTCGGCTGCCAACCGAGCTTGGTCTTCGCCTTGGTGTTGTCCATGATCATCGATGTCTTGGCCGAGTGCAGCCATTCCAACGCAGACGGGACGAACGGTGTCTTCGCGATGACCGCCGACGCCGCGGTCGCGGCCGCTGCCGGAACCTTGACGGGCCGGCCACCCAGTGCGGAGGCGACGTCGGACACGGTCACCGCACCGTCACCGGCGAGGTTGTAGGCGCCCGGCGGCGCGGGCGAAGTCGCGGCGAGCGAGATCGCGGTCGCTACATCGTCGTGGTGGACCAGCTGCAGCGGATAACCCGGATCGGGCACGACTGGCTTGAGTATCGGCAGCGCGCGGGTCGCGACGCGCACCGGCGCGGGCAGCTGATTCCACGGCATCGCATCCGCGAGCGCTGTGGCGTTCGGGCCGGCGACGATGCACGGCCGCAGGATGAACACTTCGAGCGACGAGCCCGCGGTCACCTCGGCGAGCACCGCCTCGCAGGCCGCCTTTTGCTCGGAGTAGTAATGCTCGGGCGAGCCGCGCGGGGGCACGTCTTCGGTGAGCGGGGCCGGGTTGTCCGAGTGATAGCCGTAGGCCGCGACCGATGACGTGTATACCAGCCGCCGGGGACGCTGGGCGGCCACCGTCGCCTCGAACACGTTGCGGGTGCCGGCGAGGTTGATGTGGGCGCTTTCCTCGCGCGAACCCATGATGATGAACGCCAGATGGACCACCACGTCGGCGTCGACGGTCAGCGCGTCTACGGCCTCGCGGTCCAGGATGTCCCCTTGCCGATATGTCGTCTTCGTCCACCCGTGCGTCGACGGGTCAAAGGGCTGGCGAGCCATGCCGATGATCTGCTCGACTGCGGGATCTCGCTCCAACGCCGTGACGGCTGCGATTCCGATTTCGCCGGTCGGTCCCGTCACGGCCACGGTGACTCCCATGTGTCAATCCGTGCCCAGGGGCGCGCTGAGCTAAACACAGAACTGCAAATCGTTGAACGATGCGGTCTGCAAGGATTACAAAAGGTCAGGACACGGATGCGGGGAGAACAATGAAGCTGATATCACCGACGGACTTGGTCTTTCTGTTAGGTGAATCCCGGGAACATCCCATGCACGTCGGTGGCTTGGAGCTGTTCCAACCGCCCGATGACGCCGGACCCGACTTCCTGCGCGAGACCTACGAGGAAATGCTCGCCCAACAAGATGTGCAGCCCACATTTCGCAAACATCCCGCGTTCTTCGGCGGCATCACCAACGTCGCATGGTCCTTCGACAGCGAAGTAGAACTCGATTACCACCTGCGTCGGTCGGCCCTACCATCGCCGGGGCGGGTTCGCGACCTCCTGGAGATGACTTCGCGGCTGCACAGCAGCCTGCTCGACCGGCACCGGCCGCTGTGGGAGGCGCACCTGATCGAGGGCCTCAATGACGGACGGTTCGGCGTCTACGTTAAGTTTCACCACTCGCTGATCGACGGCGTCTCGGCGCTCCGACTGGTGCAACGCGCCCTCACCTCGGATCCGGCGGACCGCGAGGTGCGCTTGCCGTGGAGCTTGGCGCCGCGCGGACACCAGAGGCAGTCGCCGTCGCTACTCGAAACGCTCAGCCAGACCGCAGGATCGGTTGCGGCGGTGGCCCCTTCGACACTTTCTCTGGCGCGCGCCACACTGCTCCAACAACAGCTGACGCTGCCGTTCCGCGCCCCGAAAACCATGTTCAACGTCCGGATAGGCGGAGCACGGCGCTGTGCGGCGCAGTCTTATTCGCTGGAGCGGATCAAGAACGTCAAGCGTGGCGCAGGGGTCACGGTCAACGATGTCGTCCTCGCAATGTGCGCGGGCGCGCTGCGCGCCTACCTCCTCGAGGAGTCCGCGCTGCCGGAGACGCCGCTGATCGCGATGGTCCCGGTGAACCTGCGCACCGAGAAAGATGCTGACGGTGGCGGCAACATGGTGGGCACGTTCTTGTGCAACTTGGCCACTGATCTGGACGATCCGGCCAGACGTCTGCAGAACATCCACCAATCGATGCGCGACAACAAAGAGGTCTTCGCCCAACTGCCGCGCGCACAACAACTGGCGCTGTCGGCATTCGTAACCGGCGGCCTTGCGCTCGCGCTGATCCCCGGTTTCGTCGCGAGCGCGCCGCCGCCATTCAACATCGTCATTTCCAACGTGTCGGGCCTGCGGGAGCCGCTGTACTTCCGCGGCGCTCGGCTCGACGGCAACTACCCGCTGTCGATCGCACTGGACGGCCAGGCCCTCAACATCACGATGACCAACAACGGCGACAACATGGACTTCGGCCTCGTGGGGTGCCGCCGAAGCGTACCGCACCTGCAGCGGATGCTCGGCCATCTGGAAGCGGCGTTGAAGGACCTGGAACGCGCTGTCGGCGTGTAAGTTTCATGCCCAAACGCAGCGCCGGCTTGCTTCTCTACCTGGTCCGTGGCGACGTTGTCGAGGTGTTGATCGCTCACCCCGGCGGCCCCTTCTGGGCGAGGAAAGACGATGGGTCCTGGTCGATTCCAAAGGGCGAGTACACCGACGACGAGGATCCGTGGGATGCGGCCAGACGCGAATTCGCCGAAGAGCTCGGGCTTGCCGCACCGGACGGGCCACGCATCAACTTGGATCCGGTCCGCCAGCCGAGTGGAAAAATATTGACAACTTTCGCCGTTGAGGCCGATCTCGATATCACGAACGCGGCCAGCAACATGTTCGAACTGGAATGGCCGAAGGGTTCGGGAAGGGTGCGGCAGTTCCCGGAGATCGACCGGGTGCGCTGGTTCACAGTGACACAGGCGCGTGCGAAGCTGCTGAAAGGCCAGGTGCCCGTGTTGGATCGCCTGATGGCCCATCCGAGCATGGCGGGCCTGCGGGAAGCACCGGCATAACAACCGCGGCGCCGCGCATGCGGGACTGGCTTGTCGTGGTGATGCGGTGCGCTATGGGCACTTCACGTCGATCTCGAAGGGCTTGTTCACGGGCTGCAGCGGGTTAGTCATGTCGACGCCCGTCGCAGTGCCGGTGATTTTGTACGAGTTGCCGTCTTTTGTGGCCTGGGCATTGCCCTGGCCGGGCACGGTGTCGGAATAGCCGAGTGTGACACCGTTGACGTTGCCCAGTCCGATCGAATGGACCGCAGGCGGATCGGCGTCGGTGATCACCGCGCCGACACCGGTCGTCGCGTCGCCGATACCGATGTTGATGTTGCCGGCCGCTGAGACACAGCTGACCTGACCTCTGACGTTCTGGTCCTGGCCATCGATGAGGACCTTCGCTGTGCTGGCTCCGGTGGTGGCGCTGACCGAGGCGGTCACCGCTGAGGAGGAGCTCGACGAACTTGTGTTGGACTTGTTGCTCGAACATCCGGTCAGGCCCGCGACCACGATCACTGCGCCGGCTGCGGCTAGCAAGATTTCACGGTTCACCAATGCTCTCCTTTTACTGTTTTTACTGTCGTGGTCGTCGGTATGTGCACACGCCCACAGAAGTATGGGGTCCGCTCCACGGCTGATCATGCGATTAGCCGAAAATAGAAGCGTTGGAACGATATCTTCCCCGACATGCAGACGTTGCGCACCCCCGACGAACGATTCACTGGCCTCCCATATTTTCCTTACGCGCCACGGTATTGCGAACTGGACGACGACGAGGGTGGACAGTTGCGGATGGCGTGGGTGGAGGAAGGGCCGCAGTCGGCAGATCCGATTCTGATGTTGCACGGGGAGCCGTCGTGGTCGTTTCTGTACCGCCGAATGCTTCCGATACTCAATGGTGCCGGCCACAGGGTGGTCTGTCCGGATCTGGTCGGGTTCGGCCGCTCCGACAAGCCGACTCAACGCGAAGACCACACGTACGCCCGGCACGTCGAATGGATCCGCGCGCTGGCCTTCGATGTGCTGAACCTGACGAATGTGACCTTGGTCGGCCAGGACTGGGGCGGGCTCATCGGACTGCGGCTCGCGGCCGAGCAGCCCGATCGGTTCACGCGAATCGTTGTTGCCAATACCGGTTTGCCGACCGGCGACCTGCCAATGCCCGAAATCTGGTGGCAATTCCGTCAAGCCATACAAGCCGCACCGGTGATCGAAGTGGGTAGGTTCGTGCAGTCCGGCTGCCGCCGTCCGATGAGCGACGAGGTCCGCGCAGCTTACGACGCGCCGTTTCCCGATGACGCATATTGCGCGGGTCCGCGCGCGATGCCGGGTCTGGTGCCGACGTCACCCGACGACCCCGCGGCGCCGGCCAACCGGGCCGCGTGGGCGGAGCTGAAGGAAAGCACCACACCGATGCTGGTGGCTTTCAGTGACGGCGACCCGATCACCGGTGCGATGGCGCCCATCTTCCAGCGCGAGATGCGCGGTGCACAGGGGTATGACCATCCGGTGATCCACGGCGCAGGTCATTTCCTGCAGGAAGACGCCGGCGAAGAACTCGCAAATCACATAGCCGACTTCGTCAGCAATTCACCTTGATCGTGAACTGCTGAGGAACCCGGTTTGTGGGCTTGTCGGCCATGTAACCGACCGCGGTACCGGTGATCGTGAACGTTTGGCCCGCAACGCCGGCCTGCGCATTGCCGTAGGTGCCTGCCGAGAAGCTGCCGGTAAAGCCACCGATATTGCGGATCTCGACCGAGGTGGCCTTGACCTGATCGCCGGTATCGACCACCGCGGTGGTACCAGAGTTCTTATCGCCGATCTCGAACGTGTTCGACCACCCGACCTGAGTGCACCAGACGTTGTGCGTTGTGCCGGCGTCCTGGCCCCCGATGGTGACGTGGGCGGTCACCGGGGGCAGGGCTCCCGGCGGCTGAGGCGGCAGCGGTGGCGGTGACGAACAGGCGGCCAGACCCATGGCAGCCAGCACCGAGCCGGTCGCAACGGCAGCGAATCGGTTATTCACGAGAAAAGAATCTATCCACCCAGGTGCCCGACCCGGTCGGAATTGTGCCGATTGATTGAATACGTGCGTGGCAGGCGATGCGGGCAACGGCTTCTTCGGCGTCACCGCGCAACTACCCGGCCGACGCGGACGCACCGGCGTGATCCGCACACCGCACGGCGTCATCCACACACCGGCGTTCATCGCGGTCGCGACACAGGCAGCGGTTAAAGCGGTCCTGCCGGACACGATGAGAGCCCTTGGTGCCCAGGCAGTTTTGGGCAATGCGTATCACCTCTATTTGCAGCCTGGGCCGGACATTGTCGAGGAGGCCGGCGGCTTGGCCGCATTCATGAACTGGCACGGCCCGACGTTCACCGATAGCGGCGGTTTCCAGGTGCTTTCCCTCGGTGCCGGGTTCCGCAAGGTGCTGGCCATGGACGTCGATCGGGTGCAGGCCGATGACGTGATCGCCGCAGGCAAGGAGCGGCTGGCCCGGGTCGACGACGACGGCGTGACATTCACGTCGCCCCGAAACGGATCGACCCATCGGTTCACGCCCGAATTGTCGATGCAGATCCAGCATCAACTAGGCGCCGACATCATCTTCGCGTTCGATGAGCTGACGACACTGGTGAACACCCGCGGATACCAGGAAGGGTCGGTCGAGCGGACGCATCGGTGGGCGATGCGGTGCCTCACCGAACACCGGATGCTGACCGCCAGCCAGCCCGACAAGCCGCCGCAGGCGCTGTTCGGCGTGGTGCAGGGCGCACAGTACGAAGACCTGCGGCGGGAGGCTGCCCACGGCCTGAGCAAGATAGTCGACGAGCACGGTCGCGGTTTCGACGGCTACGGCATCGGCGGCGCGCTGGAGAAGCAGAACCTCGCGACCATCATCGGCTGGGTAATCGATGAGCTGCCGGAGGACAAGCCGCGTCATCTACTCGGTATCAGTGAGCCCGACGATTTGTTCTCCGCGATCGAGGCTGGGGCCGACACATTCGACTGCGTGTCTCCATCGCGGGTGGCGCGCAACGCCGCCGTGTACACAACTACCGGCCGTCGCAACATCACCAATGCGCGTTTCCGCCGCGACTTCACGCCGATCGGCCAGGATTGCGACTGCTACACCTGCGCGAACTACACCCGTGCGTACCTTCACCACCTGTTCAAGAGCAAGGAAATCCTGGGCGCGGTGCTTGCAACGATCCACAACGAGCGGTTCATCATCGGGCTGGTCGACCAGATCCGCGAAGCGATACCCGCGGGCCGCTTCGACGATCTTCGGGAGCAGGTGCTGGGGCGGTACTACGGCTCGGGTGGCTGATGTCGGCGTCGCGGCTTCGGCGGCGCGGCGGGCGAGCGGCGGCGCGAGCAAAATGAATCCCATGACCACTTCTTCCTCCGGGCTGGCGGAATCGCAGGCGCTGCTGGTGCAGCTGCTCGACCCTGCCAACCGAGCCGAGCCGTATCCCATCTACCACCAGATCCGGGAACGTGGGCCGCTGCTGATACCGGAGGCGAATTTGGCGGTGTTCTCGTCGTTTCGCGACTGCGACGAACTGCTCCGCCACCCGTTGTCGGCCAGTGACCGGATGAAGTCGACCATCGTGCAGCGGGCGATCGCCGATGGCGAACAACCGCGTCCGTTGGGGCCGCCCGGGTTTCTGTTCCTCGACCCGCCGGACCACACACGCCTGCGCAAGTTGGTCAGCAAGGCGTTCGCTCCGCGCGTCGTGAAGTCGCTGGAGCCGGACATAATCGCGCTGGTGGACGCGTTGCTCGACCACATCGCCGAGCAGGGCCGCTTCGACGTGGTCGCCGACCTGGCCTATCCGCTGCCGGTGGCGGTCATCTGCCGTCTGCTGGGTGTGCCAATCGAGGACGAGCCAAAGTTCAGTCGTGCGTCGGCGCTGCTGGCGCAGGGCCTGGATCCATTCATCACGTTCACCGGCGAGCTGCCGGAGGGTTTCGACGACCGGATGGAGGCAGCGCTGTGGCTGCGCGACTACCTGCATGCACTCATCGAGCGCCGCCGCGGCAAGCCGGGCGAGGATCTGATGTCGGCGCTGATTCAGGTCGAGGAATCCGGTGACCAGCTCACCGAGGACGAGATCATCGCGACGTGCACCCTATTGCTCATCGCCGGTCATGAAACGACGGTGAACCTGATCGCCAACGCGGTTTTGGCCATGCTGCGGCATCCCAGGCAGTGGGCCGCTTTGGGCAGCCACGCGCAGCGCGCCTCGGTGGTGATCGAGGAGACCCTGCGTTACGACCCGCCGGTGCAGTTGATGGGCCGCATCGCCGCCGATGACATGGCAATCGGCGACGTGCAGATACCCAAGGGCGACACCATGATGTTGCTGTTGGGGGCGGCACACCACGATCCGGCCGCCAACGAGCGGCCCGACGAGTACGACCCAGATCGGGACAGGTTGCGGCACTTGGCGTTCGGGCACGGGGCGCACTTTTGTCTGGGCGCTCCGCTGGCCCGTGTCGAGGCATCGGTGGCGTTGTCCGCGGTGACGGCCCGGTTCCCACGGGCGCGGCTCGACAGCGAGCCGGTCTACAAGCCCAACGTAACGCTGCGGGGACTGGCGACGCTGGCCGTCAGGGTCTAGTCCGGTCGATAGATCCACGGCTCGCGGGGCAGTCGTGGAGCATCGAATTGTCGACGGAGGTCGTCGAGGTCGCGCGACGGCCAGTGCAGCGATTCCGTGATTTGATCGAACGCGCGGTCGACGCCGATCTCGGCCAGCGTCACGGCGCCGTCTCGTTTGGCCAGCCGCTTACCGTCGGCATTGAGCACCAGCGGCACATGGGCGTAGGCCGGCAGGGTGTAGCCGAGCAGGTCGGTGAGGTAAGCCTGGCGCGGCGAGGAGGGGAGCAGGTCGTCGCCGCGAACAACCTGGTCGATGCCCTGCGCGGCGTCGTCGACCACGACCGCAAGGTTGTAGGCCGGCACGCCATCACCGCGTCGCACCACGAAGTCGTCAACCACGCCCGTGTAGTAGCCGTGCAGAATATCGGTGATCGTGAACTCGCGAACGCGGCTGCGTAGCCGCAGCGCCGGCGACCGACCCGTCGCCTGCCGCCGGACCTCGCGCTCCGCGTCGGTCAAATCACGGCAAGTGCCGGGGTACGCGCCCCGCGGCGCGTGCGGCGCACGGGGTGCTTTCTGCACATCCTTTCTGGTGCAATAGCATTCGTACAGAAGGCCCTGTTCGGCGAGGTGGCGCACGGCGTCGTCGTAGCGCTGCCGATGCTGCGACTGCCACTGCGGCGCCTCGTCCCACGTCAGCCCGAGCACGGCGAGGTCCATTAGCTGGCGCTCGGCGACCTCGGGGAGCGTCCGGTCGTCGAGGTCCTCGACACGGACGAGAAACCGCCGGCCGGTGGAGCGCGCGAACAGCCACGACAGCACCGCCGTGCGCAGATTGCCGATGTGCAGATCGGCCGACGGGCTGGGTGCGAACCGGCCCGCTCCCAC
>JAFARC010000076.1 GCA_019245755.1 Mycobacteriaceae bacterium
ATGTCGTCGCAGGTGATCGGCTTGCCGTCGGAGTAGACCGCGCTGTCGGCGATCTGATAGTCGAGCAGCAGCGGCTCACGGCCGACCACCGACACGGCGCCGAAGTCGTGATCGCCCACGATCTGGCCGTCGGGGCCGTGATAGCCGAACCCGGTCAGTGCCCTGGCGAAGGCCTGCGGCGCAGACGACGCCGCGCCAACCACGGTGTTGGCGTTGTAGGTGGCCAGTGGCCCGTCGACGGCGTAGTTGATCTGCTCGGCGGCGTTTCGCGAGCAGGACTGCAGCAGCGCGGCGACCAATGCCGCTGCCGCCGCGACTACCGCGGGACCGCGCCGGACAACCATCGGGTTGGGGCCTTCGCCTAGCGCCGCGGGCTGCTGCGCTTGCCCGACGGTCGGCCGGTGCTTTTGGTCGGCCGGGCGGGGCGTGCGCCGGGCGCCGGCTTGGCCCCGGGCTGGGCCGCCGAACGACCCACCCGCTTGCCCGCCAGCGCGGCGAGCGGCTCGACGGGCTCGTCGTCCTCGTCGTTCGTGGCGTCATCTGCTGGGGTGGAGGCCGATTCGGGTTTGCGCCGCCGCATCACCCGTCGGCTGTGGCCGCGCACCAGGTCGGTGCGTTCGCGCAGGGTCACCAGCAGCGGAGTGGCGAAGAAGATCGACGAGTAGGTGCCGACCAGGATGCCGACCAGCATCACCAGCGCCAGGTCCTTGAGCGTGCCGACCCCGAGCAGCCACACCGCGACGATCATCAACGACACCACCGGAACCACCGAGATCAGGCTGGTGTTGATGGAACGCATGAAGGTCTGGTTGATCGCGAGGTTGGCCTGTTCGGCGAAGGTGCGCCGGGTCGTGTGCTGGAACCCGTGCGTGTTCTCCTCGACCTTGTCGAACACGATCACGGTGTCGTAGAGCGAGAACCCGAGGATGGTCAACAGCCCGATCACGGTGGCCGGGCTGACTTCGAACCCGACCAGCGAATACACCCCCGCGGTGGTGAGCAGATCAAAACACAGCGCGCCCAACGCGGACATGGCCATGTAGCGCTCGTAGCGCACCATGATGTAGAGCCCGACCAGCACCAGGAACACCACCAGCGCGATCACGGCCTTCCTGGTGATCTGGCTGCCCCAGGTCGACGACACCGCGGAGTCGCTGATCGACCGCGCGCTGGGTTTGCCATCGGTGCCCTTGGGCTGGAACGCCCCAAACAGCGCGTCGCGCAGCCGGGCGGTCTGGTCGTTGGTCAGTGTCTCGGACCGAATCTGCACGGTGGCCGAATTGCCGTTGCCCACCATCACCACCGACTCGGGGTCGTGACCGAGCGTGCGGTGATACACGTCGGTGACCTGCTGGACAGTGGCGTCCCCCCGGGGGAACGACACCGTTGTGCCGCCCTTGAAGTCGATGCCGAACGTGAAGCCGCGGATCGCGATGCTGCTGATCGCGATCACGACGATGATCGCGCTGACGGTGAACCAGATCTTCCGGCGCCCGATGACATCGAACGCGCCGGTGCCGGTGTAGAGCCGGGTGAAGAACCCGTGCCGCGGCAGCTCCTCGCCGCCGGGCTCGACCGCGGTGGACGCCGGGGTCTCGGCGGTGGGCGCTACGTCGCGCGCGTGCCTGCCGGTCGTTTCGGACGTGTTCTTCGAAGCCATCGGCTACCCCTGCCCCATCGCATGCGCGGCCCGTCGTTCCCTGGCGATCTGCTGCACCGCGCCCAGGCCGTTGAACGCCGGCTTGGCCAGCAGCGTCGACTTCGACGCCTGATACACCAGCGGCCAGGTCACCAGGAACACCACCACCGTGTCCAGAATCGTCGTGAGTCCCAGCGTGAACGCGAAGCCCTTCACCTGGCCGATGGCCAGGAAGTACAGCACGGCGGCGGCCAGGAAGCTGACGGCGTTCCCGGACAGGATCGTCTTGCGGGCCCGCACCCATCCTCTGGGCACCGCCGACCGGAACGAGCGCCCCTCACGTATCTCGTCCTTGATGCGTTCGAAGAACACCACGAAGGAGTCCGCGGTGGTCCCGATGCCGATGATCAGACCGGCGATGCCGGCCAGGTCGAGTGTGTAGTTGATGTACCGACCCAGCAGCACCAGGATCGCGAACACCATTGCGCCGGACGCGACCAGCGACAGGCCGGTGAGCAGACCCAGTAATCGGTAATAGATCAACGCGTACGCCAAGACCACCAGCAGGCCGATCGCCCCGGCGATCAGGCCGGCCCGCAGCGAGGTCAGTCCCAGAGTGGCGGAAACGGTTTCGGCTTGCGACGACTCGAACGACAGCGGCAGTGAACCGTATTTCAACACATTGGCCAGGTCGCGGGCCTGGGCGGCGGTGAAGTTGCCGGTGATCTGCGTGCGCCCGCCGGGGATGGCCTCCTGGATCTCCGGTGCGCTGACCACCTGCGAGTCGAGCACGAACGCGGTCTGCGTGCCGACGTGGGATGCGGTGAAGTCGGCCCAGGTGGAAGCGGCCGGGCCCTTGAACTTCAGCTCGACCACGTTCTGTGCGCTCTGCTGGTTGAAACCCGAACTGGCGCTTTCGATCTGCTCACCGCTGATAATCGACTTGTCCAGTAGATACACCTGCTTGTGGTCTTGCGAGCAGGTGACCAGGGGCAGGTTCGGGTCGTCGTTGCCGGCCAACACGTCATCCTGGTTGCAGCGGGTGCTCTGGTACTGCAGCGCCAGGATCTGCATGGTCTGGTCGGGGCTCTGGCGCAGCTCCTTCTCCGCCGCGATCCGCTGCGCGAGGTCCTCGCGGGAGCCGGGTGCCGGCGGCGGTGGCTGCGGCGGTGTCGGCGTGTCGGGTGTGGTCGGGCCGGGTGTGGTCGGGCCGGGTGTGGTCGGGTCGGGGGTGGGCTCCTGCGGGTAGGGCCGCGGCTGCGCCGGAGGAGGTGCCGGCTCGGTGCCGGGTGCTGGTGGTGGGGCGCCGGGCGGTGTCTCGGCCGGCGGCGGGGGTTGACCGGGCTCCGGCTGACCGGGCGCGGATTGGCCCGGCGACTGGCCGGCCGGAGGCTGCGGCGACGGGGCGGACTGGGCGGGTATCACATGGATCACCGGCCGGATGTACAGGCGGGCCGTCTGGCCGAGGTTGCGCGCCTCGCTGCCGTCGCTGCCCGGCACGGTGATGACGAGGTTATCGCCGTCGACGACGACCTCGGACCCGGACACGCCCAGACCGTTGACGCGGGCGCTGATGATCTGCTGCGCCTGGGCCAATGCCTCGCGGGTGGGCGCCGAGCCGTTCGGCGTGCGGGCGGTCAGCGTCACGCGGGTACCGCCCTGCAGGTCGATGCCCAACTTGGGCTTGGCCTGCTTGTTGCCGGTGAGGAATACCAGCAGGTACACGCCAACGAGCAGGACCAGGAAAAGGGTCAGATAGCGGGCAGGGTGCACCGGCGGGGAAGACGATGCCACGTTGTCGGGGTCTCCTCGGGTTCGGTTCGTCTACACCGGCAGAGCCTACGTGCCGGCGGACGGAGCTCAGTCCTTGGTCAGGCGGCCCGGTTCGCCGGTCGCGTCGCTGTCGGTGAGCTCGGCGGTCGCCGGGGCTTGGTCGACGGCGTCCTCGTCGGTGTCGATCTCCGGCTCGATCCGGTCGCGAATTGCCAACTTCATCCAGGTGGTGACCACCCCCGGGGCGATCTCCAGGTCAACGGTGTCGTCGGTGATGCCGGCGATGGTGGCCTCCAGCCCGGACGTGGTGTGCACCCGGTCGCCGACCCGCAGCGATTCGTGCAGGTCGATCGTGGCCTGCATCGCGCGCTTCTGGCGGCGCGACGCGAAGTACATGAACGCTCCCAGGACGACCAGGAGCGGTAAGAAGACGAACAAGTCCATAACAGCGGTGTCTTTCTGGTTAAGGCAGGTCAAACCCCCCTTCGGTGAGGGCCTGCAACTGACCAGTGTGCCACTTCGCTGCCAGGTGGCGGCAGCGCGCCGTGACGGGCTGCGGGTTCGAATCGCGCCGTGGGTGGCGGTGGGCTAACTTGGCTACGGTGAACGCCCCGGGCCCCGGTGTTGCCGAGGCCGACGTGACGGAGGCTCAGCCAGCCGATCGGCGCCAGGCCGAATACTTCCGGCGGGTACTGCACAAGCGGTACATCGAGCTTGGCGACAACATCGCCAAAAACCAGCTGCTGGTGATCAGGCACCAGAATCGTAGCGAGTCGGCCGAGGCCAGGCGGAAGCGACGGATGCTGCGCGACGCGGAGCGCGAACGCCACACCGTGCGACGGCTGATCGACGCGCTGGAAGCGCGGTTCGGAGCCCTTGGCGGAGGCGCCGGGACGGGGGTGCCGCTGGTGACCGTCAGTCCGCGCTGATCCGATTCACCGCGCGATGCACACCCAGCGGCAGCACCGCGCAGGCATCGACCGGGTCGACGGCGCGCCGTTGGCGCCGACTAGGCTCGACAACCGGTGAGCATCGTCGAACAGAGCCGCCGGCTGGTCACCGAGATTCCCGGACCCCGGTCGCTCGAACTGATCAATCGCAAGGCCGCCGCGGTGGCCCGTGGAGTCGGCGCCACCATGCCGGTGTATGCCGCGCGGGCGGCCGGCGGGATCGTCGAGGACGTCGACGGCAACCGCCTGATCGACCTGGGCTCCGGCATCGCGGTCACCACGGTAGGCAACGCCGCACCCCGGGTCGTCGAGGCGGTGAGCACGCAGGCTGCCGAGTTCACCCACACCTGCTTCATGATCACCCCGTATGAGCGGTACATCGCGGTCGCCGAGCAACTCAACCGGCTGACCCCCATCGCCGGCGAGAAACGGTCGGCGCTATTCAACTCCGGGGCCGAAGCCGTCGAGAATGCCGTCAAGGTCGCGCGCGCGTACACCCACAAAAGCGCGGTGGTCGCGTTCGACCACGCCTACCACGGCCGCACCAACCTGGCGATGGCGCTGACCGCCAAGTCCATGCCGTACAAGAGCGGGTTCGGCCCGTTCGCGCCGGAGGTCTATCGCGCACCGCTGTCGTACCCCTACCGGGACGCCCAGCTCGACAAGGAGCTCGCCACCGACGGCGAGCTGGCTGCACGCCGGGCGATTTCGGTGATCGAGAAGAATATCGGCGCCGACAACCTCGCGGCCGTCGTCATCGAGCCGATCCAGGGTGAGGGCGGGTTCATCGTGCCGGCCGACGGGTTCCTGCCGGCGCTGCTGGATTGGTGCCGCAAGAACAACGTGGTGTTCATCGCCGACGAGGTGCAGACCGGATTCGCGCGGACCGGGCGGTGGTTCGCCTGTGAGCACGAGGGCATCGAGCCTGACCTGATCGTCACCGCCAAGGGCATCGCCGACGGGTTGCCGCTGTCGGGGGTCACGGGCCGCGCCGACATCATGGACGCACCGCACGTCGGCGGGCTGGGCGGCACCTATGGCGGCAATCCGGTCGCGTGCGCCGCGGCGCTGGCCACCATCGAGACGATCGAGTCGGACGGGCTGATCGCCCGGGCTGCGGCCATCGAGCAGCTGATGAAGGACCGCCTCGGCCGCATGCAGGCCGAGGACGACCGGATCGGCGATGTGCGTGGGCGCGGCGCGATGATCGCCGTCGAGCTGGTCCGCTCCGGCAGCGCCGACCCCGACCCGGGCCTGACCCTGGCCTTGGCCACGCGCGCGCATGCCGCAGGTGTCATCGTGCTGACCTGCGGCAGCTACAACAATGTGCTGCGCCTCCTGCCGCCGCTGCCGATCAGCGACGACCTGCTCGTGGAAGGCCTCGACGTGCTCGCGCTGATCCTCGCCGACCTCTGAGCAGGCCTAGCGGCCGGCGGGCGTGGTCTGCGTGCTCTGGCGGCGACGGCCGAACAGGCCACCCCTTCGGGGCTGCGGCTCGTCGGGCGCCTCGCCCCGCGGTGTGTCGGTCTCGGTGGCCGGCTCGTTGGCCGCCGCGGCGTCGGTTGTCGCGGGCGCCGGCTCGGCCGCCCGCTCCGAGGCCACCGCGGTACCGGCGACCGGGCGTTGCGCGTAGCGGAGGTCGCGCAGGCTGCGCACCGACAGCCGGCCCAACGCGATGGCGCCGAGGAACACGATCACCACGCCAAGGCCGGAGAAGTAGGCGATCTCCAGCACCGCACGCTTCCAGTCGGTGGAGGCCACCGGCGTGCCGGGATCACCGATGCCCACTGGCCCGGCGACCTGCGGTCCGACGACGAACCAGGCGCCGCCCAGGACGGCCAGCCAGCCGCCCAGCATTGCGGTCGCACGGTTGCCGGACGCGAGTAGCAGCAGGCCGCCGACAACGGTCGCGGCTGCGGGCAACACCTCGAGCCAGCCTCGCGCGGCGGTCCATGTCCACTCCCGGTCGGGCGTGTAAGCGAAGTCGAAGTAGGGCCCGACGAACGGGATCAACCCACCCCAGATGCCCAGCAAAATCAGCAGAAATCCGCTCGCCGCGCCGCGGCTGCGGGGCATGACGAGCCGGCCTGTGCGCGCGGGCGCTCCGGTGTCCATGTCGTTCATGACGCCTCCTTAACAGACCTGGGTGGATTACCCACTATCTGCGCCGACGTAACCGCGATCGCGCGCGACACTGAGTCCGCAGCGGCGACGCGCCGGCGTCGGAGAGCTTTGAGTGTGGGCGGTGGGCCTAGTCGAAGAGACCGGCCTGGCCCAGCCCGGTAACCCCGCCCGGCGGCGCGAGCCCCAGGTGGGTCCACGCCAAGGGGGTCGCGACCCGGCCCCGCGGCGTGCGGGCGATCATCCCGGCGCGGACCAGGAACGGCTCGCACACCTCCTCGACGGTGGCGGCCTCCTCCCCGACCGCCACCGCCAGCGTCGACACCCCAACCGGGCCGCCGCCGAAGCTGCGAATCAGCGCGGTCAGCACCGCGCGATCGAGCCGGTCGAGGCCGAGCTCGTCGACGTCGTACACCTCCAGCGCGGCCTTCGCGACGTCGCGGGTGATCACCCCGTCGGCGCGGACCTCGGCGTAGTCACGGACCCGGCGCAGCAGGCGGTTGGCGATGCGGGGCGTGCCGCGGGAGCGCCGTGCGATCTCGGCGCCGGCCTCGGCCCCGACCTCGATGCCCAGGATCCCGGCCGAGCGTGCCAGCACCCGCTCCAGTTCGGCCGGCTCGTAGAAGTCCATGTGGGCGGTGAAGCCGAACCGGTCGCGCAGCGGACCGGTCAGCGCGCCGGATCGCGTGGTGGCACCGACCAGCGTGAACGGCGCCACCTCGAGCGGAATGGAGGTGGCGCCGGGGCCCTTCCCGACGATGACGTCGACGCGGAAGTCCTCCATCGCCAGATAGAGCATCTCCTCGGCGGGCCGGGCGATGCGGTGGATCTCGTCGATGAACAGCACGTCGTGCTCGACGAGGTTGGACAGCATCGCGGCCAGATCGCCGGCCCGCTCCAGCGCGGGTCCAGACGTTACCCGCAACGCGGTGCCGAGCTCGGCTGCGATGATCATCGCCAGCGACGTCTTACCCAAGCCGGGCGGGCCGGACAGCAGAATGTGGTCGGGCGTGCCGCCGCGGTTCTTGGCGCCTTCGATCACCAGCTGCAGCTGCTCGCGCACCCGCGGCTGGCCGATGAACTCCTGCAGCGAACGGGGCCGCAGGCTCGCCTCGATGTCGCCTTCGCCGACCGTCAGCGCGGCCGACACCTCCCGTTCCTCGGGAGCGCCCATCAGGTAGCCCGCCCCAGTAGTGACAGCGCGGCCCGCAGCGCGCTGCTCGTCGTCACCGAGTTGTCGCCGGCCAGCACCGTGTCGGTGGCATGCTCGGCCTGCCGGACCGCGAAGCCCAGCCCCACGAGGGCTTCCACCACCGGACCGCGCACCGGGTGGCCGTTGGTGGCCGGCGCGCCCGCCGCGGCAGCAGCGCCCACCTTGTCGCGCAGCTCCAGCACCATCCGCTCGGCGCTGCGCTTGCCGATGCCCGGCACCCGGGTGAGCGCGCTGACGTCACCATCGGCCAGTGCGCGGCGCAGGGCCGGCGCTTCGTGTACCGCCAACGTCGCCAGCGCCAGCCGGGGCCCGACACCGGACACCGACAGCAGCGTTTGGAAAAGGTCGCGGGAGTCGGCGTCGACGAACCCGTACAGCGTCATCGAGTCCTCCCGCACGATCATCGCGGTCACCAGCCTCGCCTCGGTGCCGCGGCGCAGGCTGGCAAGCGTCGACGGCGTCGCGTTCACGCGGTAGCCCACCCCGGACGCTTCGATGACGACGTGATCGAGTGCCACGTCGAGGACCTGTCCGCGGATCGAAGCGATCACCTCGCCGCCCTCAGTTTCGCCGCGAACTTCTTGCGCTGCTCGGCAGCGCGCGCCTGGGCCTCGGCCAGCCGGGCCAACATGGGCGCGCGCCAGCAGTGACAAATCGCCAGCGCAAGCGCGTCGGCAGCGTCCGCGGGCGTGGGCTTGGCCTGCAGCGCAAGGATTTTGGTGACCATCGCGGTGACCTGCGCCTTGTTGGCGCCGCCGCTGCCGGTGACCGCGGCCTTCACCTCGCTCGGGGTGTGGAAGTGCACGTCGATGTCGCGGCGCGCGGCGGCCAGCGCGATCACGCCGCCGGCCTGGGCGGTGCCCATGACCGTCGACACGTTGTGCTGCGAGAACACGCGCTCGATGGCGATCACGTCGGGCTGGTGGGTGTCCATCCAATACTCGACCGCGTCGCTGATCGCCAGCAGCCGCCGCTGCAGCGGGAGATCCGTCGGCGTGCGCACCACGTCGACGTCCAGTGCGATGACCTGCCTGCCGCGGCCGCCTTCGATCACCGACAACCCGCAACGCGTCAGCCCCGGATCGATCCCCATCACACGCACGCCAACCCCTTCACGAACAATTGTTCGATAGCCTAGCGGCGCGGTGCGGGCTGGTGCGGCACGACACGCGGCGATTGTGCTCGGCATGGGCGCGAGTACGCAGACCGAACTGCCCGCGCCATGGGTGGAACGCCACATCGAACGGCTGGGCGGCTGGCGGCGCGCGCCGCGGCGCGGTGTTGATGCGCGGCCACGCCGGGGTCAACGTCAACAGGCTAACCGGCCAGGACGACATCGACGTAATCACCGGCATGACACGGTATTCGGGCGTCGCGGTGAGGCTTCACCCGGTGGCCGGCTGAGGCTACTCGTCGTCCAGCTCGGCGAGAACCTCATCGGGGATGTCGGCATTGGTGTAGACGTCCTGCACGTCGTCGCTGTCCTCCAGCGCATCGACGAGTTTGAGCACCTTGCGCGCCGCGTCAGCGTCCACCGGAACCATCACCGACGGCTGGAAGCCGGCTTCCGCCGAGTCGTAGTCGATCCCGGCGTCCTGCAGCGCCGTCCGCACGGCGACCAGATCGGACGGCTCGGAAATGATCTCGAAGCTGTCGCCGAGGTCGGTGATGTCTTCAGCGCCGGCGTCGAGCACCGCGGCAAGCACGTCGTCCTCGGTCAACCCGTCCTTCTCCAACGTCACCAGGCCCTTGCGGGAGAACAGGTAGGCCACCGACCCGGGGTCGGCCATACTGCCGCCGTTGCGGGTCATCGCCACCCGCACCTCGCCGGCGGCGCGATTGCGGTTGTCGGTCAGGCACTCGACCAGCACCGCCACGCCGCCCGGGCCGTAGCCCTCGTGGGTGATCGTCTGCCAGTCGGCACCGCCGGCTTCCTCCCCCCCTCCGCGCTTGCGCGCCCGCTCGATGTTCTCGTTGGGCACCGAGCTCTTCTTGGCCTTCTGGATCGCGTCGTACAGGGTGGGGTTGCCTGCCGGGTCGCCGCCCCCGACGCGCGCGGCAACCTCGATGTTCTTGATCAACCTCGCGAACATCTTGCCGCGGCGTGCGTCGATGACGGCCTTCTTGTGCTTAGTGGTGGCCCACTTGGAATGGCCGCTCATCGGGCATTACCTCTTTTCTTGCTGCAAAGTCCGGTCAACGAGTCTACGTGGGCGGGTTATGCCCGGCCCGTGACGATGTCGACGAACAGCCGGTGCACGCGGCGATCGCCGGTGATCTCGGGGTGAAACGCGGTGGCCAGCATCGGCCCCTGACGCACGGCGACAATATGGTCGGCGGCGCGGGCCAGCACCTGCACGCCGCGCCCGACCCGCTCGACCCACGGTGCCCGGATGAACACCGCGTGCACCGGCGAATCCAGTCCAGCGAACGGGATGTCGCCCTCGAACGAGTCGACCTGGCGGCCGAAGGCGTTGCGGCGCACGGTCATTTCGATGCCGCCCAGCGGCAGCGCCTGGCGGCCGTCGGCGCCGGCGTCGATGATCTCGGTGGCCAACAGGATCATCCCGGCGCACGACCCGTATACCGGCATTCCGTCGGAGACCCGCCGGCGCAGCGGCTCGAGCAACTCGAACTCTCGCAGCAGGTGGCTCATCACCGTCGACTCGCCGCCGGGGATCACCAGCGCGTCCGCGGCGTCAAGTTCGGTGCGCCGGCGCACCGTCGTCGCATCGGCGCCGGCCTCCCGCAGCGCAGCCAGGTGCTCGCGGGTATCGCCCTGCAGGGCCAGCACACCGACTCGGGGCCCACTCACCCCGGGGCCGACGGCTGGTAGTCGCGCGGGTAGCGGGTCAGACCCTCCTGCACCACCGCGGCGACCATCCGACCGCCGCGGTCGAAGATCTTGCCCTGGGTCAGCGCGCGTCCACCGCTGGCCGACGGCGAGGACTGGTCGTAGAGCAGCCACTCGTCGGCGCGGAAGGGACGCAGAAACCACAGCGCGTGGTCCAGGGACGCGACCTGCAGGTGTTCGCGGTCGGCCTTGTGGATCACCTGAGCGGAGCCCAGCAGCGTCAGATCGCTCATGTAGGCCAGCGCGCAGATGTGCAGGACCCGGTCGTCGGGCAACGGATCGCGGTGGCGGAACCACACCTGCTGCTGCGACGCCTTGCCGGGGATTCGCTCCACCTTGTCACGCGGCACCATCCGCAGATCCCACTCGTCGAACTGGCGGAAGACCTCGCTGTCGAGGTAGTTCGTGGAGCGGACCTCGGTCAGGTCCTCGGGCGGCGGCGCTTCGGGCATCTGGTCCTGGTGCTCGATGCCGCGCTGCTCGGTCTGGAAGGACGCCGACATCGAAAAGATCGTTTCACCGTGCTGGATCGCACTGACCCGCCGGGTGCAAAACGAGCTGCCGTCGCGCACCCGCTCGACGAGAAACACCGTGCGTATCTTGGGGTCGCCGGGTCGCAGGAAATAGCCGTGCAGCGAATGCACGTGATAGCGATCGTCGACCGTGCGCACCGCCGACACCAGCGATTGCCCGGCGACGTGGCCGCCGAACGTCCGGTTGCGGATGCCGGGGCCGGTGCTGGCCACGCTGCCGCGAAAGATGTTGATCTCGAGCTGCTCGAGATCAAGGATCTCCTCGATTGCCATGCGCGGCTATACAATCTGCTCTTCGCGCTGCTCTTGGCGCAAGCGGCTCATCGCCACAATCTGCTCTTCGCGCAAGCGGCTCATCGCCCTACCAGCCCCGCTCGGCCAGCCGGTGCGGGGTCGCGATCTCCTCGACGTTGATGCCGACCATCGGCTCGCCGAGGCCGCGCGACACCCGCGCCAACACGTCGGGGTCGTCGTAGAAGGTGGTGGCCTTGACGATCGCGGCGGCTCGCTGGGCGGGGTCGCCGGACTTGAAGATGCCCGACCCGACGAACACGCCCTCGGCGCCGAGTTGCATCATCATCGCCGCGTCGGCCGGGGTCGCGATGCCGCCGGCGGTGAACAGCGTCACCGGCAGCTTGCCGGCCCGGGCCACCTCGGCGACCAGCTCGTAGGGGGCCCGCAGCTCCTTGGCCGCAACGTAGAGCTCGTCGTCGCACAACGACGTCAGCCGCCGGATCTCGCCGCCGATGGCCCGCATGTGCGTGGTGGCGTTGGAGACGTCACCGGTGCCGGCTTCGCCCTTGGAGCGGATCATCGCCGCCCCCTCGGCGATCCGACGCAGCGCCTCGCCCAGGTTGGTGGCCCCGCACACGAACGGCACGGTGAACTTCCACTTGTCGATGTGGTGGGTGTAGTCCGCGGGGGTGAGCACCTCGGACTCGTCGACGTAGTCCACGCCAAGGCTCTGCAGGATCTGCGCCTCGACGAAGTGCCCGATCCGTGCCTTGGCCATCACCGGGATCGTGACCGCGGCCATGATGCCTTCGATCATGTCGGGATCACTCATCCGCGAGACACCGCCCTGCGCCCGGATGTCGGCCGGCACCCGTTCGAGCGCCATCACCGCCACCGCGCCGGCGCCCTCCGCGATGCGGGCCTGCTCCGGCGTGACGACGTCCATGATCACGCCGCCCTTGAGCATCTCAGCCATTCCGCGCTTGACCCGCGCGGTTCCGGTCTGCCCCGACCCGTTCGGATGAGCCGCGGTGTCCACTGTTGCCCCTCTATTTCTAGGTACCCCCGGTACCGACCCAGTCTAGTGGGCGGATGCCAGCTCATTTCGCCGCGAGTGGGCAGGCAGCGACGCTTCCCGGTGTGTCGTTCGCCTGTCGAGATGGTCTTGGTAGACGGCACCGTGTTATGTATGTCAACATACATAACATGGCTGAGGCCGACCCGCGGGCAAGCGGCGCGAGTCCGCGTGAGCGCATGGTGGTGTCGGCAGCGCTGTTGATCCGGGAACGTGGCGCCCACCCGACCGCGATCGCCGATGTGCTTGAACACAGCGGCGCGCCGCGCGGATCGGCGTACCACTATTTCCCCGGCGGGCGCACCCAGCTGTTGTGCGAAGCCGTCGATTACGCGGGCGACTACGTCGCCGCCAAGATCGCCCGGGGCCCGGCCGGCCTGGACGTGCTCGACGCTCTGATGCAGAGCTACCGCGAGCAGCTGATCCGCTCCGACTACCGGGCCGGTTGTCCGATCGTCGCGGTCGCGGTCGAAGCCGGCGATCCGGACAACCCGAACCCGGTGGCCGAGCGCGCCGCAAAGGTGTTCAGCCGGTGGACCGAGCTGATCACGACGCGGCTGGTGACCGACGGCATTACCGCAGTCCGCGCCGCGGAGCTGGCGATGCTGATCACCGCCTCGATCGAGGGTGCGATCGTCGTCGCCCGGGCATCGCGTGACGTCTCACCCCTCGACACTGTGCACCGCGAACTACGGGCGCTGCTGCGGAAGGAACTCGGCGATGACGGATGAATGGCAGTCGACGGCGTGCATCCTGTGCGAATGCAACTGCGGCATCGTGGTGCAACTCGACGGCCGCAGGCTGGCCCACATCCGTGGCGACAAAGCACATCCGGCGTCTGGAGGATATACCTGCAACAAGGCACTGCGGCTCGATCACTATCAGAACAACCCAACCCGGTTAACGACGCCGATGCGCCGCCGGTCCGACGGCAGCTACGAGGAGATCGACTGGGACACGGCCATTGCCGAGGTCGCCGCCGGTCTGCGGCGCATCCGGGACGCGTACGGCGGGGAGAAGATCTTCTACTACGGCGGTGGCGGCCAGGGCAACCACCTCGGTGGCGCCTACGCCGGCGCGTTTCTGCGCGCAATCGGTTCGCGGTACCGATCGAATGCGCTGGCGCAGGAGAAAACCGGCGAGGCGTGGGTCGATGCCAACCTCTACGGCGGGCACACCCGCGGCGAGTTCGCACACGCCGAGGTCTCGGTGTTCGTGGGCAAGAACCCGTGGATGTCGCAGAGCTTTCCGCGCGCCCGTGTCGTTCTCAACGAAATCGCAAAAGACCCGCACCGCGCGATGATCGTCATCGACCCCGTGCTCACCGACACCGCCAAGCTGGCCGACCTCCACCTGCGGGTGCGGCCGGGCACCGATGCCTGGTGCCTGGCGGCCCTGGCCGCGTTGCTGGTGCAGGAAGACCTGTGCGACGAGGCGTTTCTGGCCGAACACGTCAACGGCGCCGATGCGGTGCGAGCGGTGCTGCGCGACGTCCCGGTCGGCGACTACGCGGAGCGCTGCGGCGTGGATCAGCAACTGCTTCGCGCGGCCGCGCGCCGCATCGGGGGGGCCCAAAGTGTTGCGGTGTTCGAGGATCTGGGCATTCAACAGGCGCCCAACAGCACGCTGTGCTCGTACCTGAACAAGCTGCTGTGGATCCTCACCGGGAGCTTCGGCAAACGAGGCGGCCAGCATCTGCATTCCTCGTTCGGCCCACTGTTCCGGCACGTCCCCGAAGTCGGGCGCACGCCGGTGACCGGCGCTCCAGTCATCGGCGGGCTCGTGCCCAGCAACGCGGTGCCGCAAGAGATCCTGTCCGATCATCCGAACCGCTTCCGCGCGATGATCGTGGAAAGCAGCAATCCCGCCCACTCGATAGCCGACTCCGCGGCGTGCCACGAGGCATTCGCGTCGCTGGAGCTGCTGGTGGTCATCGACGTCGCGATGACCGAAACCGCCCGGTTGGCCCATTACGTCCTGCCTGCGGCGACCCAGTACGAGAAGCCTGAAGCAACGTTTTTCAATTTCGAGTTTCCGCACAACACTTTTCACCTGCGTCATCCGCTGTTGGAGCCGGCCGCGGGCACGCTGGCCGAGCCCGAGATCTGGGCGCGGCTGGTGCGAGCGCTCGGCGTCGTCGACGACGACGCGCTGCAGCCGCTGCGGGAGGCCGCGAGCAACGGGCGCGCGGCGTACGTGGAGGCGTTCATGACCGCCGTGAGCGCCGACCCGATGTTGGGCAAGCTGGCGCCGTTCGTGCTGTACGAGACGCTGGGCCCCACGCTGCCCGATGGCCTCGCGGGTGCGGCAGCGCTGTGGGGGCTGGCCCAGAAGGCGGCGATGACCTATCCAGAGGCGGTGCGCCGCGCCGGGCACGCCGACGGCGACGCGCTCTTCGATGCGATTCTGCAGAACCGCTCGGGCGTCACGTTCACGGCGCACGACTACGAGGACGACTTCCAGCTGATCAGCCATCCCGATCACAAGATCGCGCTCGACATACCGGAGATGGTCGCCGAGATCCGCCGGCTGTGCGATGCGCGGCCCGGGCTGACCACACCGGAGTTTCCGATCGTGCTGTCGGCGGGCGAGCGGCGGGCCTTCACCGCCAACGACATTTTCCGTGATCCGGCCTGGCGCAAGCGCGATGCGGACGGAGCGCTGCGGGTCAGCGTGGCGGATGCCGACGCGCTCGGTCTGGTGCAGGGCTGCCGGGTGCGTATCACGACGCAGGCCGGCAGCGCCGAGGCCAGTGTCGAGATCAGCGAGGCCATGCTTGCCGGGCATGCCTCGCTGCCGAACGGCTACGGGCTGGATTTCACCGACGCCGAGGGCCGGTCGCTGATCCCGGGTGTCGCCCCCAACTCGCTCACCGCGACCCGCTGGCGCGACGCCTTCGCCGGTACCCCGTGGCACAAGCATGTGCCCGCCCGGATCGAGCGGTTGATCATCTGATCGGCTGTGGCCGGCGCGGCCGGCCGCCCGCGGCGTCGGCCAGGGTGTTGGCCTCGGCCAGCAGCTCACCGAGCTGCAGCGGATACACCGCCTCCCCGTCGGCGACAAGTCGGGCGATGTCATCGGCGTCGCACCAGCGGTGGCCGTGAATGTAGCGGCGCTCCAGCGCCGTGTGGCCCGCGGTGGACGGCTCGAAGCGGTGGGTCCGATGCACGAAGAACAGCTCACGGCTGCGGATCACGGAATTGTTGAAGTCGATGATCGCGTCGCGCTGCCAGACCGGCCCGATCATGGCTGCGGGGTCGGCTTGAAGGCCGGTCTCCTCGAATAGTTCACGGGCCGCCGCCTCGGGCAGCCGCTCGCCGTCGCGGGCCTGGCCGCCGACGGTGAACCACCATGTCGGCGCGTTGCCGTCGACGACCGCCGGGTCCGAGCCGCAGAGCAGCAGCACGCAGCCGTCCTCGTCGAGCAACACGATGCGCGCCGACGTGCGGACGTTCACCACTGCCGAGTCGGTGGGGGGCGCCGACTCAGCCCGCTCGGCGATCTCGAAATACGTTGGCAGCGGAGCGTGTCCGCCCAGTCGCAGCCACCGCACCGGGCGCTGCTCCCGCAGTGCCAGCGTGTCACGGACCGCGTCGTTGTGGAACCGGCGGCCCAGCAGCACGCGCGCCTCGGCGTCGGCCAACTCGGCGATCAGGGCGGGCTTGAGGGCGGTGGTGTTCACCATCGCCAGTTCGGCGGACAGCTCGTTCTCGGCGGTTTCGCGCGCGGCTCGCGGTGCGCGCTCGGCGGCGTCAGCCAGCGCGACCAGGCGCCGGCACCGCGCGGTGTCGCCGTAGGCGTCGGCGGCCACCGCCCGGGCGACCACCGCGCGACGCGCCAGCGCGGCGTCGAGCGCCTGCCACGACAGGTCGTACCGCACGTGCAGCCGGTCCAGCCGGTTGGCGGTCTGATAGGCCCACGCGGCGACCGCGACCATCCCGACGAGAACCAGGACAAGGAGGATGACCGCCCAGACGATCAACTGGCCACCTGCACCTTCGCGCCGGTGCCGGCCACCGTCTCGTACACCCGCACGATCTGTTGGGCCACCACCGACCAGTCGTATCGGCGGACCGCGGCGCTGGCCGCCTCGACGTAGCGCGACCGCAACTCATCGCCATCGAGGACATCGATGATGCCGGCCGCCAGGGCCCCGGCGTCGTCGACGGGCACCAGCCGGCCGGCCGCCCCGTCCAGCAACACCCGCCGGAACGCGTCGAGATCGCTGGCCACCACCGGCGTCCCGGCGGCCATCGCCTCGACCAGCACGATACCGAAACTCTCCCCGCCGGTGTTGGGCGCGCAGTACACGTCGGCGCCGCGCAGCGCCGAGGCCTTCGCCGCATCGTCGACCTGGCCGAGGAAACGCAGGTGGCCGGCCAGCGCGCCGGCGTGTTCGCGCAACTGGATTTCGTCACCTCGGCCGACGATCAGTATCTGGAGGCCCGGGAACCGGTCGACCAGCGCTGGAAGTGCTCGTAAAAGCACCTCCATCCCCTTGCGGGGTTCGCCGTACCGGCCCAGAAACAACACGGTCTTACCCGCCCGTGGATAGCCGTCCGGCAGCGGCGCGTTGGCGAACGACGCGACGTCGACGCCGTTGGGGATCTCGACCGCATCGGAGCCGAGGGCCTCCATCTGCCAGCGCCGGGCCACGTCGGACACCGCGATGCGGCCAACGATCTTCTCGTGCCATGGCCGCAGGATCGGCTCGAACAGACTGAGCGTCAGCGACTTGGTGGTCGACGTGTGAAACGTGGCGACGATCGGGCCCTCGGCGATCATCAGCGCCAGCATCGACAGGCTGGGCGCGTTGGGCTCGTGCAGGTGCAGCACATCGAAGTTGCCCTCGGCCAGCCATCGCTTCACCTTCCGGTGGGTGGCCGGCCCGAACCGCAGCCGCGCAACCGACCCGTTGTACGGGATGGGCACGGCCTTGCCGCCGGACACCACGTAATCCGGCAGGTCCACATGGGGCGACGACGGTGCGAGCACGCTGACGTCGTGGTGGCGCGCGGTCATCACCTGCGCCAACTGCAGCACATGCGACTGGACGCCACCGGGTACGTCGAACGAGTACGGGCACACCATGCCGATGCGCATTTAGGGATTGTCCCCCGACAACTGGGCGCGGCGCTCGGTGGACAGGTCGGCTAGCCACTGCGGCTGCAGCATGTGCCAGTCGGCGGGATGGGCGGCGATGTCTTCGGCGAACCGGTCCGCGAGCGCCTGCGTGACGATGCGGATGTCGCCCGAGCCGGTGTCCAGCGGCGGGTGGATGTCAACACCCCAGCCGTCCCCCTCGTACGAGCAATGCACCGGCAGCAGCGCGGCGCCGGTCTGGATGGCAAGCCGGGCCGATCCCGCAGGCATCCGGGTGGGTTCGGAGAAAAACCGAACGTTCACCCCGCTGCGCGTCAGGTCACGTTCGGCCATCAGGCACACCACCCGGTTCGCCCGCAGCCGGTCGGCCAACACCTCGTACGGCGGGCGCCGGCCGGACGTGGCGGGCCCGGTCAGCGGCAGCACCTCGAAGCCGAGGCTTTCCCGGTAGGCGATGAACCGCCGGTACAGCGACTCCGGTTTGAGCCGTTCGGCGACCGTGGTGAAGGTGCCGTGGGCGTGTACCAGCCACACCCCGGCCATGTCCCAGTTGCCGCTGTGCGGCAACGCCAGCACCGCGCCGCGGCCGGCCGCCAGCGCCGCCCGCAGGTGCTCGTCGCCCCGCACGCCGTCACTGAGGCGCTGACCCAGGACCCGGTGATCCATCGCCGGCAGCCGAAACACCTCCCGCCAATAGCGCGCATAAGACGCCAACGACGCGCGGATCAGCGCGTCGGGCACGTCGCGCGGTGCGACGCCGACAACGCGGGCGAGGTTCTTGCGGAGCTGCTCGGGACCCCCGCCCCGGGCGGCGTAGCGGGCACCGGCGTCAAAAGCGTTGCGGGCAAGCTCATCCGGCATCGCCCGCACCATCCGCCAGCCCGCGGCGAAACCCCAGTCGGTGAGGTGCCGCCCCAGCAGGGCGCGGCCGGTTCTGGCCGGTCGTGGTGTGGCCGGGGTGCTGATCACCGCTCGCTCGTCTCGGGTTTCTCGGGCCGGGGGTTGTCCGGCTGGGGGTTGTCCGGCTTCGGTTCGTCCGGCTTCGGTTTGTCCGGCTTCGGTTTGTCCGGCTTCGGTTTGTCCGGCTGGTCGATCTTGTCCATCGCGCCGTGCGACGTGCGCACCGTGTGCAGCCGCTGGCCGACCGTGATCACGCTCAACACGGCCAGCAGCCACATCGCGATGTGCAGAGCCCACGGCAGCGGGAACAACGGGAGGTCGGACAGCCACGCGCCGGCCAGCACGATGATCAGCCGCTCGGGGCGCTCGATGATCCCGCCGTCGGCGCGCAAGCCGCTGGCCTCCGCGCGGGCCTTGATGTACGAGATGACCTCCGAGGTGACCAGGCAGATCAGCGTGGCGAGGACCAGCGGCGCGCTTTTGAGCCCGAACGCCGCCCACCACATCAGCCCACAGAACACCGCGCCGTCACTGATCCGGTCGCAGGTGGCGTCAAGCACCGCGCCGAACCTGGTGCCGCCACCCCGGACGCGGGCCATCGCGCCGTCGAGCATGTCGGCCAGCACGAAGAACCCCACCACCAACACGCCCCAGAACAGCTTCCCGACCGAGAACAGTGTCAACGCACCGATGATCGACGCGGCGGTGCCGATGATCGTGACGCTGTCCGGCGTCAGCCCGGTCCGCAGCGCGGCTTTGGCGACCGGCGTGCTGAGCTTGACGTAGGCCGCACGGGTCAGCAGGTAGAAGTTGCTCACGGTTGGTTGGCCCATTCGGTCGCCAGCAGCTGGCGGGTCTCCCGCAGCAACTGCGGGATGACCTTCGACCCGCCGATGATCGTGATGAAATTCGCGTCGCCGATCCAGCGCGGCACCACGTGCATGTGCAGGTGCTCGGCCAGCGACCCGCCGGACACCTTGCCCAGGTTGAGGCCCACGTTAAAGCCCATCGGCCGCGACACCGCCTTGATCACACGAATGGCCTTCTGGGTGAAAGCCATCAACTCAGCGCTCTCGGCCTGGCTGAGGTCCTCGAGTTCGGACACCCGGCGATACGGCACCACCATCAGGTGGCCGGGGTTGTACGGATACAGATTGAGCACGACGTAAACCTGTTGGCCACGCGCGACGACGAGCCCGTCCTCGTCCGACAGCGTGGGGATGTCCGTGAACGGCTGCGTGGCCGCGTCGGGGTCGCGCTTGATCGGCGCCTCGGCGATGTAGTTCATCCGGTAGGGCGTCCACAACCGCTGCAGGTGGTCGGGCTCCCCCACACCACGGTCGGCGATCGTGCGGTCGGCGCTGATGTGCTCGTCGTTGCGCTCGGTGCTCATCATTGGCTCTTCGCGGCGCCCGGTTTGAACAGATCCGCACCGGGAGAGGCATTTTCACGATTCTCGATCCAGTTCACGATCGCCTCGACGGCCTCGATGCGCGGCACCCCGTTGAGCTGGCTGCGGTCGCGGAACCGGAAACTGACCGCATCGGCCTCGACATCGCGGTCGCCGGCCAGCAGCAGAAAAGGCACTCTCTGGTTGGTGTGGTTGACGATCTTCTTGGCCATCCGGTCGTCGCCGGCATCGACGTCCATCCTTACGCCACGCTGCTTCAGTTGCGCGGCAACTCTTCCCAGATACGGCACATGCGCATCGGCGACCGGGATGCCGACCACCTGCACGGGCGACAGCCAGGCCGGAAACGCACCGGCGTAATGCTCGGTCAGGATGCCGAAGAATCGCTCGATCGACCCGAACAGGGCACGGTGGATCATCACCGGCCGCCGGCGGCTGCCGTCGGCGGCGGTGTACTCCAGGTCGAACCGCTCCGGGAAGTTAAAGTCGAGCTGGATCGTCGACATCTGCCACGTCCGGCCCAACGCATCCCTGGCCTGCACCGAAATCTTCGGCCCGTAGAACGCTGCGCCGCCCGGGTCGGGTAGCAGGTCCAGGCCTGACTGCGCGGCCACCTCGGCCAGCGTGCTGGTGGCCTCGTCCCAGTCCGATTCGGAGCCGACGAACTTGTCCGGGTCCTTGGTCGACAGCTCGAGGTAGAAGTCGGTCAGCCCGTAGTCGCCGAGCAGATCCAGCACGAACCGCAGCAGCGAGGCGAGCTCGTCGCGCATCTGCGCGCGGGTGGTGAAGATGTGCGAGTCATCCATGGTGAACCCGCGCGCCCTGGTCAGCCCGTGCACCACGCCAGATTTCTCGTAGCGGTAGACGGTGCCGAACTCGAAGAGCCGCAACGGAAGTTCCCGATACGACCGGCCGCGGGACCGGTAGACCAGGATGTGCATCGGGCAGTTCATCGGCTTCAGGTAGTAGTCCTGACCCGGTTTGCGCACCGTGCCGTCCGCGTTGTACTCGGCGTCGAGATGCATCGGTGGGAACATGCCGTCGGCGTACCAGTCGAGGTGGCCGGAAGTTTGGAACAGCTGCGCCTTGGTGATGTGCGGGGTGTTGACGAACTGGTAGCCGGCCTCGAGGTGCTTACGTCGCGAATACTCCTCCATCTCGGTGCGCACGATGCCACCCTTCGGGTGGAAAACAGCGAGGCCGGACCCTATTTCGTCGGGGAAGCTGAACAGGTCGAGCTCGACGCCGAGCCTGCGGTGGTCGCGACGCTGCGCCTCCTCGATGAGTTCCAGGTGGCGGTCCAGCGCTCCCTGCGATTCCCACGCCGTCCCGTAGATCCTCTGCAGGCTGGCGTTGTCCTGGTTGCCGCGCCAGTAGGCCGCCGAGCTGCGGGTGAGCTTGAACGCCGGGATATAGCGTGTCGTGGGGATGTGCGGCCCGCGGCACAGGTCGGCCCATTCACGCTCCCTGGTGCGGGGATTGAGGTTGTCGTAGGCGGTCAGCTCGTCGCCGCCGACCTCCATCACCTCGGGGTCGCCGGACTTGTCGTCGACCAGCTCGAGTTTGTACGGCTCGTCGGCCAGCTCTTGGCGGGCCTGGTCCTTGGACTCGTACACACGACGCGAGAACAGCTGGCCTTCCTTGACGATCTGGCGCATCCGCTTCTCGAGCGCCTCGAGATCCTCGGGCGTGAACGCGTCCGGCACGTCGAAGTCGTAGTAGAAGCCGTCAGTGATCGGCGGCCCGATGCCGAGCTTGGCCTGCGGGAACAGGTCCTGAACGGCTTGGGCCAGGACGTGGGCGGTGGAGTGGCGGATCACGCTACGGCCCTCTTCGGTGTTCGCCGCTACGGGCGTCACATCCACATCGGTGTCCGGTGTCCAGCTCAGGTCCCGCAGTCGCCCGTCGGCGTCGCGCACGACGACGACCGCCTCCGGCGATCCCCGGCCGGGCAGGCCGGCCTCGCGAACCGCCACGGCCGCGGTGGTCCCGGCAGGGACCCGGATCGGGGCTGCGGGGACGGTGCCGGCTGCGGGGCTCATCTGCGGTTCTCCAAGCTGACGGGTGTTAACGATCGCGCGGACCATGCTATCGGTGACGGGTCACGGCTGGCCGGGGCGCAGCTTGACGAACAGCGCCTCGGCGTCGGTGAAAACGGTGTCACCGTCGAACAGCCGGCCCGTCACGAAGATCTTGCGCTCCTCCAGGCGCTCGAGGCCGGCCTCGATCTGCAACTCCCGCTCGATCGGCACGATCCTGCGGTAATTGATGTGCAGGAAAGCCGTCCGTTGATAAAGGCTCCCGGCGAGCTTGGAAGCGGTGTAGCCCAGCGCGGAATCGAACAGCAGCCCCAGCGCGCCACCGTGCACGGCGCCGTTGCGGCCGAGGTGGTAGCGGCGAAACGTCGCCGCCCCGCGTACCCGGCCGTCCTGGGTCGCGGCCAGGTTGACTGGCACCTGCAGGATGTTGCCGCGGTTGGGCAGGTCCATCCGCCGGCCGGAAGGCGAATTCCATTCGTCGGCGTCGTACGGCGCGAGCAGCTTCGACACGTTCTCGATCAGGTCAGCGGCCTCGCTGATCACCTCGTCAGGCGCGTCGACGGCGCGGGTGTGGTCCTGCAGGGTGCGCACCGCTTCGACGAACCTCCCGTAGTCCGGTCCTCCGCGACTGGTGGGCTCGGGCGGGTTGAATCCGCCGCCGGGATGTTTGTCGACACCTCGTTTGGTAGCCACCCGGTCACCGTATTGCCCCACAGGGCCGGCGGGCATCGGGCATCGTTACGCCAGCTCCCCGGTCTACGTGCCGATCACGACGCGGCGGCGTTGCTGAGCTCCTCGAACTCTTCGTCGGTCAGCGTGATTTCGGCGGCGGCGACGTTCTCCTCGAGGTGGGTCACCTTCGAGGTGCCCGGGATCGGCAGCATCACCGGCGAACGCTTGAGCAGCCAGGCCAGCGCCAGTTGCGACGGGGTGGCGTCATGCCGCTCGGCGATCCGCTGCAGGGGTCCGCCCGGCGCGGCCAGCGGCCCGGCCGCCAGCGGGAACCATGGGATGAATCCGAGGCCACCGGCCTGGCAGGCCTCCAGGACAGGTTCCGCGGTTCGGGCGGTGATGTTGTACATGTTCTGCACCGAGACGATGGGTGTGATCTTCTGTGCGGATACGAGCTGTTCGACGTTGACCTCCGACAGCCCGATGTGGCGGATCTTGCCCTCCTGCTGCAGAGCGACCAGCTCGCCGAGCTGATCCTCGGCGGAAAACTTGGAGTCGATGCGGTGCAGCTGGAACAGATCGATGCGGTCGACGCCGAGGCGGCGCAGGCTCATCTCGCACTCCTGGCGCAGATAGGCCGGGAAGCCCAGCGGCTGCCACTCATCGGGCCCGGTGCGCAACAGGCCCGCCTTGGTGGCGATGACCAGGTGGTCCGGATACGGGTGCAACGCCTCGCGGATCAGTTTCTCCGAAATGTAGGGGCCGTACGAGTCGGCGGTGTCGACCAAGTTGACGCCCAGGTCGACCGCCCGGCGCAGCACGCGCACACATTCGTCGTGGTCGTCGGGCGGTCCCCAAACGCCCCTGCCGGTCAACCGCATCGCCCCGAACCCGAGCCGGTTGACGGTCAGGTCGCCGCCAAGAGTGAATGTTCCCGATGCTTGTGCGACAGCTTGTGTGGTCACGTTATGGACCGTACGCCGACATCTGAAGGGGTTGTGATGGACCTGGCCCGGCTGGCCGACGCACCATTCACCTACCGCGAGGTCGGCGCGACCGCGGGTCCGCTGCCGGCGGGATACCACCATGTCGGCGAATCGGCGGTCATCGGGCACGGCCGCAAACGGTTCGAGGCCGCCGCCAGGGAGGTTCTGCGATGGGGGATGCTGCGGGGCGCGGGGCTGAAAGTGACTGCCAGCAGTCAAGTCGCGGCCGTCGGCTCGGTTGTGGTGGTACGGCTGGGTCCGGTGGCCGCGCCGTCGCGGGTGGTCTACATCGTCGACAACGAGAACGAGCGGGGGTTCGCCTACGGCACGCTGTGCGGGCACGCCGAGTCCGGTGAGGAGAGGTTCTCGGTGCGCTACGATCCGACCACCGACGAGGTGTTTGCAGAGGTGAGGGCGTTTTCCCGGCACGCGACGTGGTGGAGTAGGGCGGTCGCGCCGGTCACGTCGCTGCTGCAGCGCATCATGACGAAGCGTTATCTGTCGGCGGTGTAGCCGTCGGTTGTGGGCCGGTGTGTCTTCGCCGCCAGCCGCGGTGGGGCCACAATTGCCGGCAACGCCAATAACCGACGGCGGGTGACCCGCGGCGCTAGCGTTAACGGCGAACAGCAGTCAGCCGCAACGACCGGGCTGCTAGACAGGAAGACGCAGTTGACCGATCCGCTAGACACGCACGCGGCGCACCGCCGCATCGCGGACATCGTGCGCTCGCTGCACGACCAACCGGAGGCCGACTCCGATACCGTCATCGCCGAGCTGGCCGAGCACGCGGCCGTGGAGATACCAGGCGCGCGGTACGCCGGTGTGACCGTCACCACCAACAACAAGACCGTGGACACGCCCGCGGCCTCGCACGAGTACCCCATCCTGCTCGACGCGATCCAGCAACGACACCGGCAGGGGCCGTGCCTGACGTCGGCCTGGGAACGCAAGACGATCCACATCGCCGACCTGGAGAAGGACTGTCGTTGGCCGGCATACCGCCGTGACGCACTGGCCGAGACACCCATTCGTTCCATCATGGCGTTCCAACTGTTCATCGCCGACCGGTCAATGGGTGCGCTGAACGTCTATGCCGAGGAACCGAACGCTTTCGGCGACCAGAGTGAGGAGATCGGCCTGATCTTCGCCACCCATTCCGCGCTGGCATGGAACTCCGTCCGCCGCGACGAACAGTTTCGCCACGCGCTGGCCAGTCGCGACATGATCGGGCAGGCCAAAGGCATGATCATGGAGCGCTACGGGATCGGTGCGGTTCAGGCGTTCGAGATGCTCAAGAAGCTGTCGCAGGACTCCAACGTCCGGTTGATCCAGCTGGCCAAGGAACTCGTCGACCAAGCGAAGCCGTCCGTCAGCTAGCACGGCCGCACGGCTAACGTGGGACCAGGCAATTGTTGGACACCCGTGATCGCGGGCCGTACGGAGGTCTGATGCCGCAGGGTCTGGTCGTGCTGCTGGCGTTTCTCGCCGCGGTGTGTTCGGCGATCGGCATCGTGATCAGGCAGCGGGCCACCATGGAGGTCCCGGCCGAGCAGGGCGTGAGCACTGCGATGCTGGCAACGCTGGTGCGCAAACGGCTGTGGTGGGCCGGCACCGCCGCGGCGGTCTTCGGCTTTGCGTGTCAGGCGCTGGCGCTGTCCCACGGCTCACTTCTGCTGGTGCAGCCGTTGCTGGTGTCGTCGTTGCTGTTCGCCCTGCCGATCAGCGCCTGGCTCGCGGATCGGCGGGTCAGCGCACGAGAGTGGGCGTGGGCGTTCCTGCTCACCGTCGGGTTGGCGGTGTTTGTGCTGGTGGCCCAGGCTCGTCCCGGCCACTACCGGTCACAACTCACGGTGTGGATCCTGGTGACAGCCATCGTGGCGCCGCTCGTGGTCGGGTGTGTGGCGGTCGCGACCCGCAGCTCGGGTCGGCAACGGGCGGTCCTGCTCGCGGTGGCGGTTGCCGTGCTGTTCGGCGTGATCGCGGTGCTGACGAAGATCACGATGCACGAACTCGCTGAGGGCGGGCTCCCGGCCGGGCTGCGGGTGCCTGCGCCGTACCTGCTGCTTGCGCTGGCGGCGGTGGCAACGATATTGCAGCAGTCCGCTTTTCACGCGGGGGCGCTGCAGATGTCGGTACCGACGATGCTGGTGCTCGAGCCGCTGGTCGCCGTGCTGCTCGGCGCCCTGGTCCTCGGTGAGCACCTCGAGCTGTCCGGCCCTGCGAGTGTGGCGCTGCCCGTCGCCGTAGTCGCGATGGCGGCTGCCACCATCGCCCTGGGCCGCGGCGAAGGCGCCTACGAAGAGCAGCTGGAAGCCGTGGTCGCGCGACGGTCGTAGCGCGGCATCGGCTTGCACTGCGGCGCGTCGCACGACGAAACGCAAAGAGCATGCGACAGTGGGGCTATCGCGGTGATGAGGTCTTTGTCGAACGGCGGCATACCGCCGTGGTGCGACCCTTTCATCCTCACATTCGAGGCGCACCGGCGGTTGCTGCTATTGCGCCTGCGCTGGCACGAAAAGGCCGCCCGTCAGGCAGGAATGTCGGCGTTCACGGCGAGGCGAATCGCTCCCGCGTCGTCGACGTGGGCACGATAGGCGGTGACGCCGGCGCCCCCATTCGACATTTCGCATCCGGTCGTGAGGTCATAGGTGTAGTTGTGCAGCGGGCAGATCACCACGCGGTCGTCGGTGAGTCCGTCGGCCAGCGGGCCGCCGCGGTGGGGGCAGACGGCGTCCAGCGCCCGCAGCGATCCGTCGCGCAACCGGAACACGGCGATCTGGCGCCCGTCGACGGCATACGTGCGGCCCTGGCCCACCGGGATGTCGGCGACGGGCCCCAAAGTCACGTCGCTCATCGCACCGGCACCTGAGGAAGCGGGATGAGCGGCAGCGAGGTGTGGAATTGCCCCGGACTGACCGGCGATTCGCCGTCCTGCCAGGGGTCGCGGTAGGACTCGACCGACTTTTGCATCCGGGCGTCAAGTTCGGCGGCGATTCCTTCGCTATCATCGACGACCACGGCACGGATCTGATCGATGCCGACACGTGGCACGAACGCATACGTGCGCTCGAGCCAGTTCGCATTTTCGCGGTAGTACTGCAGGAATCGGCCGGTGAGCGTGATGACCTCCTCGTGGGTGTCCACCGTTGCGAGCAGGTCCCCCTTGCGGACGTGCGAGCCCGCGGCGCCACCGACGTAGATTTCCCAGCGGCCGCCGTCAATCGCCACGACACCGAGGTCCTTGCACAGCGCTTCGGCGCAATTGCGCGGGCACCCGGTGACCGCCAGCTTCATCTTGGCGGGGCCGGGTATGCCCTGGAATCGCTCCTCGATCGCGATGCCCAGCGCCGTCGAATCCCCGACGCCGTAGCGGCAGAAGTCCATCCCGACACAGGTTTTGACGGTACGGAAGCTCTTGCCGTAAGCGTATCCCGAGGGCATCCCGAGGTCGGCCCAAACCTTGGGAAGATCCTCCTTGCGGACCCCGAGCAGATCGATGCGCTGGCCGCCGGTCAGTTTGATCATCGGGATCCGGTACTTGTCGGCGACGTCGGCGATCTTGCGCAACTGATCGGACGTCGTCACCCCGCCCTTCATCTGAGGCACCACCGAAAACGTGCCGTCACGCTGAATATTGGCGTGCACCCGGTCGTTGATGAACCGGCCGTCGGGTTCGTCGACGAAATCGTCGCCCCAGATCGTGTGCAGCAGCGACGACAGCGCCATCTTGGAGCCGGCGTCCTCGCGACCGTCCGGAGCGAGTGCCGCGAACACTGCCGACACCGAGCGTAGGTCTTTCTCGCGGATCAGGCGCATCAGGTCGGGCTTCTCGTACGGTACTGCGGGCACATACCAGTTGGCGGAGGGATCCTCGGACACCTCGCCGCCGGCGGCCCACTCGACGATCTGGGCGACCAGGCCCTTGCACGATCCGCAGCCCTTACCCGCACGGGTAGTCGCCATCACCCCGCGGAGGGATTTCTCGCCGCCTTTGACGCAGTTGACGATCGTGGCCTTGTTGACCCCGTTGCAATTGCAGACCTGGGCGTCCTCGGACAGCTCCGCGACGCCGACGGCGACGTCGGGGGTGCCGATGTCGAACATCAGTGAGATGCGTTCCTGCGGAAGCGGAAGCCCACGGTCGAACGCCTGCATCAGGAAGGCGACCTTGCTGACGTCGCCGACCAGTGTGGCGCCGACCAGTTTGTCGTCGCGGACCACGACCGTCTTGTAGACGCCGTGCTTGGGTTCGGAGTACTGGACGAACTCGTCGTCTTCGTGTTCGGGGGCCTTGAGTCCCATCGCGGCCACGTCCACCCCGGCGACTTTCAGCTTGGTCGCCATGCGCGAACCGTGGTAGGCCGCCGCCGGATTGACGCCGCTGAGGTGGTCGGCGAGCACGGTGGCCTGTTCCCACAGGGGCGCGACTAGCCCGTAGACCTGGCCGCGGTGTTGGGCGCATTCGCCGACCACGTAGATGTCGTCGTCGTCGATGGAGCGCATGTGGTCATCGACGACGATCGCGCGCTCCACGGTTAGGCCCGCGCGCTGGGCCAGTCCGACATTCGGCCGGATTCCGGCCGCCACCACCAGCATGTCGCATGCCAGGCGGCTGCCGTCGGAAAACTCGATCCCGACGAGCGTGCCGTCCTCGCTGAGGACCTTGGTGGTGCGTTTGGCGGTGTGCACGCGGATGCCAAGTCCCTCCACGGACCGCTGCAGGATGGCGCCGGCGTTTTCGTCGAGCTGAGCGTTCATCAGGGTGTCGGTGGCGTGCACGACTTCGACGTGCATGCCCCTGTTCTGCAGGCCACGGGCGGCTTCCAGGCCCAGCAGGCCGCCGCCTATCACGACCGCTTTCGATCGTTGTGTCGCGAATTCGATCATCGCCTCGCAGTCGTCAATGCTGCGGAACCCGAAGACGCCGCGCGTCAAGTTCTTGTTGTCCCGCCACATGCCCTCCATCGGCGGGAAGAACGACCGGCTGCCGGTGGCAAGGATCAGTTTGTCGTAGCGCAGCGTAGTCCCGTCGTCGGCGTGGACCAGGTGCGCGAACGGGTCGACTTTGACCACGCGCACCCCGGCGCGCAGGTCGATGTGGTTGTCGGTGTACCAGTCCACCGGATTCAGGTAGATCTCCGAGGTGTCATCGGACCCGGCAAGCACGTTGGACAACAGGATGCGGTTGTAATTGCCGTAGGGCTCGTCACCAAAGACGGTGATGGCGAAGCGCTGGGCGCCGGAGCGACCAAGGATCTCTTCGACAGCGCGAACGCCAGCCATCCCGTTGCCGACGACCACCAGGGTGGGCGTATGCGAACGGTGGCCGTTGGCCGGTGCCTCCAAAAGCTGTGTCATGCAGTGTCCTTCGGGGTCAAAAGGGCTCAGATTTCGATGAGGCCGAGATCGACCACCACTGTGCCGATCACCTCGGCGGGCGCGGCGACGAAGATCTCCAGAACCGTGTCGGCGAGCAGATCCTCGACCACGCGAAGCGACACGTGCGTCGATCCCTTCGCCGCGATCGGGAAGTACCGCATCGGGGCGCCGTCTCGCATGAGAACAACGGTCAGCATCTCGGCTGAGCTATTGCCGCCGCGAAAGTAGACCGGCTGGGTGGTCGCCCCCGGCGGGACGACATAGCGCAGCGACGGGTCGAGCAGCAACGGAGCGTCAAAGCCCTTGCCCTCGAACGCGAAGAAACCCTGCAGGAATCGGGGGGTGCTGCTGTCGTTCATGCGGTCACACCTTCCTCGGCCGACTCGGCCGGGTCGAGGCGGTCCACGGCGACCGCGCACACTTTGAACTCGGGCATTCGCGAGTACTGGTCGAGCGCCGGATTGGTCAGCCGGTTGACATTTCCGGTTCCACCCCAGTGGAACGGCGCGAACACCGTGTCGGGCCGTATTCCGGACACGGTTTTCACCGTCATCACCGCGTTGCCCCGGCGCGTCGTGAGCCGCACCTTGTCGCCGTCGCCGACGCCGACGCGTCTTGCGAGCGTGGGGTGCATCTCCGCGATCGGTTCCGGCTCGGCCTCGGACAGCCGTGGCACGCGACGCGTCTGGGTGCCCGACTGGTACTGGCGCAGCAGCCTTCCCGTGGTGAGGTAGTAAGGGAACTCGTCGTCCGGCTGCTCGGCAGCGCCGCGTTGCTCGACGGCATGGAAGTGGGCACGCCGATCCGGCGTGGGGAAATCCTCGGTGAAAAGGCGCGCCGTCCCCGGGTGGCTGGGCAGCGGGCACGGCCAGAACACGCCCTGCTCGGCATCGATCCGGTCATAGGTGATGCCGGCGTAGTCGGCCTTCCCGCCCCCGCTGGCCCGGGTCAACTCCGCGAACACTTCGTCGGAGTCGGCCGAGAAGCCCTGGACACCCAGTCGTTTCGCCAGGTCGGCCATGACGTCCAGATCGGTGCGGACCTCTTGCGGCGGCGGCGTGGCCTGCCGACGCAGGATCACCCGGCCCTCCAGGTTCGTCATCGTCCCGGATTCCTCGGCCCACTGGGCGGTCGGCAACACCACGTCGGCCAGTGCCGCGGTTTCGGACAGGAAGATGTCCGAAACCGCCAGGAAGTCGAGTTGATTTAGTTTGTCGGCGATTTGCATCGAGTTCGGCGCGGAGACGGCGATGTTCGACGCCATCACCCACAGCGCCCGCACACCACCGGGGCGGCCGATGTCGTCGAGCATTTCGTACGCGGAGCGGCCCGGCTGAGGGAGATCACCGGGATCGATGCCCCAGACGCCGGCGACGTGCTTGCGGGCGGCGGGATCATCGAGTCTGCGGTAACCCGGCAACTGGTCGGCCTTCTGCCCGTGCTCGCGGCCGCCCTGTCCGTTGCCCTGGCCGGTGATGGTCGCGAAGCCCGAATACGGCCGGCCGGGCAGGCCCAGCGCCAGGGCGAGGTTGATGAACGCCTGAACGGTGTCGGTGCCAGAACTGTGTTGCTCGGCGCCGCGCGCGGTCAGGATCATCGCCCGCTTGGCGCCGGCCAACAGCCGGGCCGCCTTGACGATGTCGGCTTCGGGCACCCCGCTGATCCGTTCGGCCCGGTCCGGCCAGTACAACCGGACCAGGCGACGCACCGCCTCGAATCCGGTGGTGCGTTCGGCGATGTACGTGTCGTCGACGAGCCGCTCGCGGACGGCGACGTTGAGCATGGCGTTGGCCAGCGCCAGGTCGGTGCCGGGCACCGGCTGCAGATGCAGGTCGGCGTTACGCGCGGTCGCGGTGCGCCGTGGATCGACAACGATGTGCACCGCGCCGCGCGCGCGTCCTTCGTCGAAGAACTGCATGGCCGGTGGCAACGTGTCGGCGGGGTTGCTGCCGACGAGCAGAATCACGTCCGCGTGGGCGATGTCGGCCAGCGGGAACGGCATGCCGCGGTCGATCCCCAACGAACGGACCGACGCGGCGGCAGCCGACGACATGCAAAACCGGCCGTTGTAGTCGATGGCCGACGTCCGAAGCGCCACCCGCGCGAATTTGCCGAACTGGTAGGCCTTCTCGTTCGTCAGGCCGCCACCGCCGAAGCATCCGACCGCGTCACGCCCGTATCGCTGCTGAGTGTGCTGGAACCCGTCGACGATGCGCTCGAGTGCTTCGTCCCAGGTCGCCGGCCGCAACGGCGAGGCCCGGCTGTCGCGGTTCTCGCGCACCAACGGCCGGGTCAATCGGTCGGGATGGCGCAGCAGCTCGGCGGCGGTCCACCCCTTGGCGCACAACCCTCCGCGATTGGCCGGGAAGTCATGCTGCGGCGCAAGGGTGATCGGCTCGGTCGACGTGTCCAGGGTGATGCCGCACTGCAACGAGCAGTACGGACAGTGGGTCTTGACCAACGAGGAATTCATCGACACCTCGATCCGAGCCGGGCGCAGGGCAACACCCGAGCACTCGCCCTGCGTCCACGCTCCATGACACCCCCATCAAGGTCGGCATTACAGCCAAAGCTAGAGATGGCGTGTTTCGGAAATGTTGCCCCTGATTGTCGTAACGACTACAGGGGCAGCCGATTAGCCCGGGCGCGGCTGTGAGCGGTTTCGGCTAACGCTGCTTGACGACGTTTGAAATGCCTTCGTTGTCGATGCGCGGCGACCCGGTCCGGTATGTCACGACGTTGGCGACGCCTAACGTGCTGATGACGTCGGCGTCCTCGATGGTGACCCGATTGCTATGGCCGGAGACGGTCACGCCGGCGCAGTGACCGGTGATCGTCACCCGGTTCGTGATGCCGCTCACATTGACTGAGCCCGAGTCGCAGACAACCCTCTTCTGCTGGCTGTTGCCTGCGACTTCGACGACGCTGCCTGCACCGGCGGTGAGCGGTCCGCCGATGTCGGGACGTAACCCACTGGCAGCAAGCACGGCCAACGTGAGCCAGGCGGCCACGACGAACAGCCAGCCGACCATCCCTGCCTTCAGCCGGGCGCGCAGCCTGCCGGTCCAGTTGCCGGACTCGTCACGGTCGAGGTCATAGGGAAACGCGGTGACACACAATGCATGCGGCGGTTGCCGTTGATCGGCGAGGATGACCCCGTCGATGTACTCGCGTCCCTTGACGACGAGCTCGCCCCGGTAGCCGTCCACCTGGTAAGTGACCCGGGTCTTGATGTTGGGCCCGCTCCATCGCCGGCGGGTCACGGTCCAGCCGTGGGCAACCGGCAGGAACACGTTGTACCAGGTGGTTCCGCCGTAGTAGGTGGCCTCGGAAATCACGTTGGAATCGACAACGTTCGCGACGATCCCCCAGCGGAGCAGCGCGGTGCGTTTGGCCGCCGAGCGCAGCTGGACGCAGTAGATCGCAACGAGGGTCAGCACCGCGGCCAGCGCGAACGCCCTGGGGTAGCCGAACCACACCGCGATCGGCACGACCGCGACCATGAACAACGTCCAGACGTACCACCACCGGAACGACAGTGCCTCGGCGAGCAGGAATGAAGCGGGGATGCGTCGCGGCGGCGGGGCCAAGCCTGTCTGCGGCCTGTAGTGTGCCGCGGCGGCATCCGGATCCTGGGGCTGCATCGGCGAATGTTCCCACGGTCGGCTGGGAGTTGGCTATGAGCCGGTAGCTGCGGAAACCGGTCAGCCGAGGCGAGTCGATGTCGGGATGAGGTCGGTCAGCCGTGTGCCGGCTCGGCCCGGGTGACCCGGTCAAGGAAGGCCTTGATCGTCGCCACCGTCTCCTCGGGCGCCTCGAAGGGCCAGAAATGCCCGGTGTCAAACAGGTGAAGCCCGCTTCCCGGCGGAAGCAATGCCGAAACATGTGGATCTGAATAGAACTCCCGCGGCTGCATCGGATCGTTGCTGCCCTGTAGCAGCTGGACGGGCGCCCTCCACGACGGAATCAGCTCGGTGCGGCGATCGATCCACTCCTGCCGGAACGACGAGGAGTGAAAATAGCGCGGCACCGCCGTCGCGATACCAGGATGACTGAACTCCACTATCGTGCGCACCAAATCGGTCGTGGCCACCGGGCGCTCGGTCAGCAGGCTGTACGCGGTGGCCACGAACCGGCGCGGGTCGCCCAGCAGCGACGGCGCTTGCGGCGAGACGAACAGCTGCTCCTGTGGATGAAGGCTTGGGTGCAGATGCCACAGGTGCTGCTGCCCGCGGGCATAACCAATGAGGCGCTCACCGACCATGCCGGCAAGGTGGTCAGCGGGCGGGGTGCCCCGGTCGTGGCTGACCAACGCAAAGCGGCCCACTCCGATTTGGTCAAGTAGAGCCCGCAGCTGTCCGGCCACTCCGCGCTGGCGATAGTCGCCCGTGCGTTTGTCCGATTGGCCGTATCCCTTGAGATCGATCGCGATGCAGTGGTATTGCCCACTGAGCGCGTCGAGAGCGTAGTGCCACTGCCACCATGAATCGGGCACGCCGTGCAGGAACACCACCGTGGGCGCCGTCGAATCACCGGCCTCGACGAAATGCCACAACACCGTTTCACTGTCGCCGGGCGCCGCAACGAATCTGTGCACGACGGTGGTCTGGCCCAGGTGCTCCTGCTGGCCGTCGTGGTTAGCAACCACCGCAGCGGTGTCGGGCAGTTCGGCGACCAGCTGCTCGGCCGCAGCGACTTTTTGCTGGGCCCGGCTGCCGTCCGCCAGCTCATCGAGCAGTCGCTGCGGCGGATCGGTGTAGCACAACTGCGACGATGCGGTCATCGTGGTCGCTCCTCTGTCCTGAAGCCACCCGGTGGGCGGTCTCAGCTGAGAATATCATCAGTTCCGAGCAGATCGTCAACCGCGAGCGTGCAGCTGTTGCGAAAAAGTCGGGGTTGGATTCGCAGTGGGTGCACGTTCGCGGGTGGCTGATGTTCACCACCGGCGGGATGACCGCAAACTGCGGCAACAGCCCGCCCGCGATCCTGCTTGCTGCCGAATAGCGGTGAAGCCACCGCCGCCAAGCCCGTCAACAGTTCTCATTCGTGGGTTAGTCTGCTCACCAGCGGCCCTAGGCGAAGGAGCTATTCGTGGTTTTGCACATCATCTGGATGATCATCCTCGGTCTCATCGTCGGCGCGATTGCGCGGCTGATCGTGCCCGGCAGGCATCACATGGGCTGGATCGCAACCGCGGTCCTCGGCATCGTCGGCGCCTACGTCGGCGGCACGCTGGGCAGCGTGGTGTTCCCGCCGCACCACTTCGAGATCACCCCGCCGATCAAGCACTCGTTCCTCGGTGCGCTCGTCGGCGCGGTGATCCTGCTGTTGATTTACAGGTTGATCGCGCCACGCATGTCCAGAACCCGGCTGCGTTGACATAGCCGGGTCGCCGCGGCGGTTCGCCTCCGGGGCGCACTTGCCGGGATGGACCCGGCGGTGGGGGGTCTGGTTCGGCGGTGATGCGCGGGCGGACGCATTTGTCAACGAAGCGGCCGTCGAAGCGGTATGAGTGGTCAAGTCAACCCGACTCGTACTGGAGAAGCGAGGTCCGCCGTGCTCGGTCTGCCCGACAACGTTCGCGCGTGTCTGTTCGATCTCGACGGTGTGCTTACCGACACGGCCAGCGTGCACCGGAAAGCCTGGAAAGCGATGTTCGACGACTACCTTCGCCGGCGAGCCGAGCAAAAGGGCGAGCAGTTCGTCCCGTTCGACGCGGACGCCGACTACGACACGTACGTGGACGGCAAGAAGCGCCAGGATGGGGTTCGGTCCTTCCTGGCCAGCCGCGGCATCGAACTCCCTGAGGGTGACCCCGAGGACGACCCGGCCGCCGAGACGGTGAACGGGTTGGGGAACCGCAAAAACCAGCTGTTCCAGCGCACCCTCGACCAGGATGGAGTAAAGGTTTTCGAAGGGTCGCGACGCTACATCGAGGCCGTGCGCGACGCCGGTTTGGGCGTGGCTGTCGTGTCGTCGAGCGCGAACACCCGCGAGGTGCTCGAGGTCACCGGACTGGACCGGTTCGTCCAGCAGCGCGTCGACGGTGTCACGCTGGCTGACGAACACATCGCCGGCAAGCCGGCTCCTGACTCGTATCTGCGGGCCGCGCAGATGCTTGACGTGACACCGCAGGAAGCGGCTGTTTTCGAGGACGCGTTGGCCGGCGTAGAGGCCGGCCGCGCCGGACACTTCGGTCTCGTGGTCGGCGTCGACCGGGTTGGTCAGTCAGCGGCGTTGCGGCGCAATGGCGCCGACATCGTGGTCACGGATCTCGCCGAGCTGCTTTCGGCGCGATGATCACCGACGACGCCTTCCCGGTCGAGCCATGGCAGCTGTGCGAGACCCGGCTGGATCTAAACCTGCTGGCCCAGTCCGAGTCGATGTTCGCCCTGTCCAACGGCCACATCGGTCTACGGGGCAACTTGGACGAGGGCGAGCCACACGCCCTGCCGGGCACGTACCTCAATTCGTTCTACGAGATCCGGCCGCTGCCGTACGCCGAGGCAGGTTACGGCTACCCCGAGGACGGCCAGTCCCTCATCGATGTCACCAACGGCAAGATCCTGCGCCTGCTGGTCGACGATGAGCCGTTCGACGTGCGGTATGGAGAACTTCTCGAGCATGAGCGGGTTCTAGACCTGCGGGCGGGGACGCTGACGCGGTGTGCGCAGTGGAGGTCCCCGGCGGGCAAGCAGGTCAAAGTGCTGTCGACCCGGCTGGTGTCGCTGACTCAGCGCAGCGTGGCCGCCATTGAGTACGTGGTCGAGGCGCTGGAGGAATTCCTCCGGGTCACGGTGCTGTCCGAGCTGGTCGCCAACGAGGACCAGCCAAAGCCATCGGGTGATCCGCGGGTCGCGGCCGTGCTGCAGAATCCGCTGGAGTCAGTCTCGCACGAGACCACCGAACGGGGCGCGTTGCTGGTGCACCGCACGCGGGCGAGCAAGCTCATGATGGCGGCGGCCATGGATCACGAGGTCGACGTTCCCGGACGGGTCGCCGTCGAGAGCGAGGCCGGCGAGGATTGGGCGCGCACGACAATCATCTGTGGCCTTCGACCCGGTCAGCGGCTGCGGATCGTCAAGTACCTGGCCTACGGGTGGTCAAGCCTGCGCTCGCGGCCCGCCCTGCGTGATCAGGCCGCCGCGGCGATCACGGGCGCGCGTTACAGCGGATGGCAGGGACTGGTGGATTCGCAGCGCGCCGTGCTGGACGATTTCTGGGACTCCGCCGACGTTGAGGTTGAAGGCGATTCGGACTGTCAGCAGGCGGTGCGGTTCGGACTCTTTCACGTGCTGCAGGCCAGCGCGCGCGCCGAACGTCGTGCGATCGCGGGCAAGGGACTGACCGGCACCGGCTACGACGGCCATGCCTTCTGGGACACCGAGGGATTCGTCCTTCCGCTCCTCACCTACACCGCACCCGACGCAGCCCGTGACTCGCTGCGGTGGCGGGCATCCACACTCGAGCTGGCCAGGGAGAGAGCCGCCGAACTGCGCTTGGCGGGTGCGACGTTTCCCTGGCGGACGATCCGGGGTCAGGAGTGCTCGGCGTACTGGCCGGCCGGCACGGCGGCATGGCACATCAACGCCGCGATCGCCATGGCCTTCGAGCGCTACCGGGTTGTGACCGGTGACGAGGCGGTGGAGGCGGATTGCGGGCTTGCTGTTCTGGTCGAAACGGCGCGGCTGTGGATGTCGCTTGGACACCATGATCGGCACGGTGTGTGGCATCTCGACGGGGTAACCGGTCCAGACGAGTACACGGGGATCGTTCGCGACAATGTGTTCACGAATTTGATGGCCGCGCAGAACCTCCGAACCGCGGCTGAGGCGTGTACCCGCCACCCCGACGCCGCGCAGGCGATGGGCGTCAGCACCGAAGACACCGCGGCCTGGCGCGACGCGGCCGACGCGGTGCGTATCCCCTACGACGACGAACTCGGAGTGCACCCGCAGTGCGAAGGTTTCACCACCCTGGCCGAGTGGACGTTCGAGCCCGACGCCACCTATCCGTTGCTGCTGCACGAGCCCTATGTGCGGCTGTACCCGTCGCAGGTCGTCAAGCAGGCCGACCTGGTGCTCGCGATGCACTGGCAAAGCCACGCGTTCACGTTCGAGCAGAAGGCGCGAAACGTCGACTACTACGAGCGGCGCACCGTACGCGATTCGTCGTTGTCGGCGTGCACACAGGCGGTGATGTGCGCGGAGGTGGGACACCTCGAGCTCGCCCACGACTACACGTACGAGGCCGCGATGATCGACCTGCGGGATCTTCACCGCAACACCCGCGACGGCCTGCACATGGCTTCCCTCGCCGGCGCATGGACCGCGCTCGTCGCCGGGTTCGGCGGTCTACGCGACGACGAAGGGGTCCTCGCGCTCGACCCCCATCTGCCCGAAGGAATCTCGCGCCTTCGATTCCGGCTGCGGTGGAGAGGTTTTCGGGTGACGGTCGAGGTCAACCACGACGAGGTGACCTACACGCTTCGCGACGGACCCGACGGCGAGCTGACGATCCGCCACGCCGGCGAGAAGCTCGTGCTCGGCACGGCATCGCCGTGCAGTGTCGGCATACGACCCCGCAAGGCGCTGCTGCCTGCCCCGCCCCAGCCGCCGGGCCGCGAGCCGATTCGGCGCGGCCGGTGGGCCGAGACTCCGCAACAGATCCCCTACGCCCGCGGATCGAGCCGACGAGGCGTTGGCCGCGATGTTTAGCGTCCCGGCGAATCAGCCGGCAAGTCGGGTGGACAGTTACTTATCTGCCCTCTCCCCGCCGCGCCAGACCCGTTCGAACGGAAGCCGCCAGCTGTGCGGGGCGATCAGGTCGTGGATGGGATCGGGACCCCACGAGCCGACGTCGTAGCCGCACACCGGCGGCGGATCCGCCAGCAGCGGCGCGGAGACCTCCCACAGCCGCTCGACACCTTCGGCGGTGTTGAAAAGCGTGTGATCGTCGCGCATCGCGTCCAGGATCAGCCGCTCATAGGCTTCCAGCACATCGCTGGCGGTATCTGTCTCGTCCAGCCCGAACTGCAGGCTTTGCTTGTCCAGCTTCATGCCCGGCCCGGGACGTTTGCCGTAGAACGACAGCGACATCTTGGACTGGTCGGCGAGGTCGAAGGTGAGGTGGTCGGGCCCCTGTGCACCCACGCCGCACCCCGGCGGGAACATGCTCATGGGTGGTTCGCGGAACGCGACCGAGATGATCCGTTGGCCCTCGGCCAGACACTTGCCGGTCCGCAGATAGAACGGCACGCCCGCCCAGCGCCAGTTGTCGATCTGGCACTTGAGTGCGACGAATGTCTCGGTGTCAGAGTCCGGTGAGACGCCGGACTCATCGCGGTATCCCCGATACTGACCGCGCACGACGTTGCGGGGATCGAGCGGCACCATGCACCTGAACACCTTGTTCTTCTCCACGCCGATCGGACCAGGAGCCAGCGCGGTCGGTGGCTCCATCGCGACGAACCCCAGCACCTGGAACAGGTGGGTCACCACCATGTCCTTGAACGCGCCGATCGGCTCATAGAACGCCGCCCGACCCTCCAGCGAGAGCTTTTCCGGGATGTCGATCTGAACGTGGTCGATGAAGGTGCGGTTCCAGATCGGCTCGAACAGCCCGTTGGCGAATCGGAACGCGAGAATGTTCTGCGCCGGCTCTTTTCCGAGGAAGTGGTCGATGCGAAAAATCTGCGACTCCTCGAAGGTGTCGTGGATCGACGCGTTGAGCGCCACGGCGCTTTCCAGATCGGTGCCGAACGGCTTCTCCATGATGACCCGGGCGCGTTTGACCAGCCCGGCCTGCTCAAGGGTCTGGATCACCGGGATGGCGGCCTTCGGCGGGACGCTCAAGTAGTGCAGCAGACCTGCCTCACCGTCGAGGTGGGCCGCCTCCTCCTTCACCGCCGCCGACAGCGCACCGGGGCCGTTGCCCTGCGGCACGTAGCGCAGCTGCTGCACCCAGCTCTGGCATTCATCCGTGGAAAACTGGCGCCGGGAGAACTCCTCGCATGCGCGAGCGGCGATGTCACGGAATCCCGCGTTGTCGATGTCGTCGAGCGAGGTGCCGATGATGCGAAGTTCCGGCGCGAGCCGGGACCTGGAGAGATGAAACAGCCCAGGTATGAGCTTGCGCCGGGCCAGGTCGCCGGTGGCTCCGAACAACACAACGACATGGGCAGGGGCGGGGTCGGCCTCTTCTGCTGGCCCCCCGCCGGCCACGAGACCAGTCACAACTCTGATCGTCTCACTCAGTGTCGATGGTCGGCGGCGATTCGGCCCAGTCGTTTGATCCCGCGGACTTCGTTGGTTATTGCGCTACGTCGCCTGGGGGCTACGGTTGTCGGTCAATTGCGTCAGCTTCACGTGGGCCCTCGCCGTTGAGGGAGTCGGCGGCACCGTTGCGGCTTGCTGGTATGGACGCGGCCGTGGAGTCCCCAATCTTGCCGTGTGCAACAGCTGACCAGGCTGAGGGACGCCGCGCCGGGTCAGCGCGCCGGCCACCCGCGGCGCGACGGCAGCGGCAGCGGTCGCGGCGGCGGCCATGGCAAGAGCCTGGCCCCAGCCGACCGGGCCGAGCGGGGTGCTGCCGAGAATCTGGCTGACACCCGGGGTGCTGATGACCGCGCCGAGCGCCACCAGCGACCCGATCGCGGTGCCCACCACCAGCGGGCTGTGCGAGTCGATCAGGGTCTGGCCGAGCTGGGTGGCCACCAACGCGACCAAGGCCACCGTCGAGGCGCGCTGGGGACGGCCGGTGAGGCTGGCCAGCACCCAGGCGGCGAACGCGCCCGCGGCGGTGGTGCCGCCGCGCACCGCCACCGTGCGCCACAGCGCGGCCTGGTCGGGTCCACGACCCGCGCCACGCCCGGCGCCGTTGACGGGGCTGACAGCCAGCGCCGCAGCCGGCAACGCGTCGGTCAGCATGTTGACCAGCAGCAGCTGGCGGGTGTTGAGCGGCGACCTGCCGGTAATCGCGGTCCCGGCGATCGCGAACGCGACCTCACCGGCGTTGCCGCCCAACAACACCGACACCGCGGCCTGCACCCGCCGCCACAACTGGCGTCCTTCCTCCACCGCGTCGAGCAACGCCTCGATCCGCGCGTCGAGCAGCATCACGTCTGCGGCGGTCCGGGCCGGGTCGCTGCCACGGGCGACCACCCCGATGCCGACCGTGGCGGCGCGGATCGCAGCGGCGTCGTTTGCGCCGTCGCCGACCATCGCGCAGACCCGGCCCATCCGCTCGAGGGTCTGGACGATCTGCACCTTGTGCTCCGGGGACATCCGTGCGAACACCAGCCGGTCGGTGACCGCCTGTTCCTGCGCCCGCCTCGACAGCGCTTCCCAGTCCGTGCCGCTGATCACCTGATCGCGGGTGACCGGCAGGCCGAGCTCGTTGGCGATCGCGGCGGCCGTCACCGGGTGGTCGCCGGTGATCAACCGGATCCCAACCTGCTTCTCCGACAACGTGGCCAGCACGCCGGCGGCCTCGGGTCGAGCGGTGTCGGACAAGCCGAGCAGTCCCATGATCTGCAGGCCCTGGTGGCACAGGTCGACAAATTCGTCGCTGTCGTCGCCAGCCGCGCGGGCCTGTTGCGAAGTGAGGTCCCGGCGCGCCACCGCGATCACGCGCAGCCCGTCGGCAGCCATCTCCCCCACCACCTTGGCCACCGGTTCGGTCGACGACACGCCGGCCGCCAGCACCGCCTCGGGGGCACCCTTGATCACCAGCTCGGTGCCCGACACCGACGCCGAGAACGGCCGCCCGGACCGGAACGGCAGATAGGCCGTAGCCGGGTCGGCAGGATCCGACAGGTCAGCGGCGGCTACGACCGCGCGGTCGGTGGCGTGCTCGTGGCGGCCGCCGTTGGCCGGTGGGGTGGCCAGTGCCGCGGAGCGCAGTACATCGTCGCGCGAAAAGCCTTGCGCGGGATGCACTGTGGTGACTTTGAGGCGGTTTTCGCTGAGTGTGCCGGTCTTGTCGAAACACACCACATCAACGCGGCCCAATGCTTCCACCGAGCGGGGGCTGCGGACCAGTACACCCATCCGGGTGAGCCGGCGCGCTGAGGCCTGCTGGGCCAGGGTGGCCACCAGCGGCAGGCCTTCGGGAACCGCGGCCACGCTGACCGCAACCCCGCTGCTGAGGGCTTGGCGCAGGCCTCGCATCCGAAGCAACCCCAGCCCGGTGACCAGCGCACCACCGGCGAGGCTGACCGGGAACGCCCGGGTAGTGAGTTCGCGAAGCTGTCCTTGCAGACCGACCGCCGAGCCTTCGCGGGCGGGCGCCTGCGCGGCGCGGCGCGCCTGGGTCTGCTCGCCCACCGCGGTGACGATGGCGACCGCGGTGCCGGCGACCACCGTGGTGGCCGCATACAGCATGCTGGTGCGTTCGGCCAGCGCCACACCCGGTGTCGGTGCCGTTTGTTTCAGCACCGGCAGCGACTCACCGGTCAGCGCCGATTCGTCGACCTCCAGATCACTCGCGTCGATCAGCCGGGCGTCGGCGGCCACCACTTCACCGGGGCGCACCTCGACCACGTCGCCGGGCCGCAAGCACGCCGCGTCAACGGTTTGCGCCGAGGAACCGTCGGTGCCATGCTCACGAAGCACTCGGGCTTTGGGTTCCTGCACGGACAGCATCCGGCGCAGCAGCCGCTCGGCGCGGACCTGCTGTGCGGCCGAGAGCATCGCGTTGGCTGCCACGACCGAACCGACCAGCCCGGCGTCAAGCGGAGAACCGAGCAGCGCGCTGGCCGCCGAACCGGTGGCCAGCAGCGGTGTGATCGGGTCCGACAGCTCCCCGCGCACGGCGCTGGCGAACTCCCCTACCGATCCGCGCACCCGGCCGGCGACCCGGGTCGCGACGGCGACGGGTCCGTGCCCGGGTGCCTCCTCGTGTGCAGGGCGTGGACGCGGCTCGTCCGCCGCAGGGGGCGGCAGCAGCCGACGCACCTGCTCGACCGGCATCGCGTGCCATTCATAGGTCGGCGCCACGCGCGGCGCGGTGTCCCGCATCGCACCGCGCGCCAGCCGGTAACCGGTCAGTATCCCGACCGCCGCGCCGGCAGTCACCGGACCCGGTCCCCGCCCCCGGACGCCGGGAACCATCAGCAGGGCGCCTAAAACTGTTGCCGCCGTGGCTAAGTCGACGCCGCGGCGGCTCGCGCGGCGCGCGGCCGGCAACGCGTGCAGGATCTGCCACGCGGCGGGCAGGTCGTCCACCATCAGGTGCGCCTGCCACGGCGGCGGCCCGTCCTGGGGGATCAGGCCGATCGCGACGTCGGCGGCGGCCAGGGCTTGCGCGGCACGTGAGGAGACAAGGGCAACGGTGCGCCCCGCGGTTTGGAGCCGCTCAACCGCGTCGGCGAGGGCGACATCCAGGTCCTGCCCGGCGGGATACAGATCGTCGAACATCGATCGCAGGTCGTCGAGCGTCTCGATGTCCAGTGACACGACTTCGGCTTCGGCGCGGCGGACCTCAGCGGCGATGGCCGACGACAGCGGGTGGTGAACGGGGCGAACCAGCACGCGCGCCGCCGACTTCCGCCCGTTGCCGCTGGGAACGGGGTGCCAACCCGGGGTCAACCTGTTGCGTTCGAGCTCATGTTGCGCCCAGCTCCACGCCGCGGCGCGGTCGCGTTCGCTGTCGGCCTCGATGCGGCTGGCCTTCAACTCGGCGGTGTCGAGGGCGCGGGGGTCGACGAGCACCGTGTCGACCCGGTCCAGCCGCCGCAGCGCCTCGGGATGCAACTCGAGGATGCCGTGCCCGTCGGCGAGGCCACGCGCCAGCGTGGCGGCGAAACATTCCCGGGTGATGCGGGCGGCCTTCGGTGCGGCCACGACAGCCGCGGTGGCCGCTGCGGTCACATTGGCGGTGGCCAAACCGATTGCGCCCGAACTCAAAACCTGCACCATTGCACTGCGATCGGCGTGCCGCTCAACGGGTCCGTGTGGGCGTGGGCGTGGCCGTGGGCGGGGGTGCGCCGGCGGGCACGCCGCATGCTCCGCCAGCTCGGGCTGGCGCTGCTCCCACACCCGGGCCGCCGTGCGCAGCTCACCGGCCTTGGCGAGACTGGTGAGAAGGTCGACCGCCAGAGACGCGGGCGCTTGCGCGAGGGTGTAAACCGTGCTTGCGGCCAGCGCCAAAGCGGTATCGGCGGCGCTCGTTCCGAGCCGGTCCTCGACAACATGCCGCAGCCGGGGTTGATAGTCGACCACGGTGACCAAGGCCGTTAAGCCGGCGGGTAGGGGCCGCCACATCAGTACGCGGCCGGCAACCGCCGTACATAAGCCGATCGCGTTCAGCGTCACGGCCGCAAAAGCGTTGGCCTGCACCAGGCCATCAGCGGGCAGGTCGGTGGGGCAGTCGCGCCCGTGGGCGGGACCGGCCCGGCGGGACTGGTTTTCGGCGGCGTCGACCGTTTGACACAGTTGAGCGAGGCTGGGGCCATCGGGGTGGACACGGACGACGATGCGCGCCAGCGGGTAGTTGAGTTCCGCCCACAAAACGCCCGGCTGAGCCCGCACGGCCTCCAGTACGGTCTGACCCAACTGCAGTCCGGATTGTGGATGATTCAATCCGCGGATCTCAATCCAGTTGTTGTCGGCGCCGCGCCAGCAGCGCCGGCCGGGCGCGCCGCGGGTGAATTCGCCGACGACCGTGGCGGCTACTTTGGGGACGTCCGGCAGCATCGCGGCGGCACTGCGTGCCGGAGCGGTGACACGGCGCACAGGGCCGGTGAAACGGTGCGCTGGGTCGGTGACACGGCCCACAGGGCCGGTGAAACGGTGCGCTGGGTCGGTGACACGGCGCACCGGGGCGGTAACCATCCCGACACCGGTGGCAACGGTGATGGTCGCAACGGCCGCGGTTGCCTGTACCGACAGCAGCGTCAGGGCGGCGCCTGCTTTCGCCGCCGTGACGGCGGCCCGCACCGGCATCGACAACGGACTGCGGAGCGGCCCTAACACAAGGGCACCGACGCGCGCAGGCGGCCATTGGGCCGGGATCGGTCATTCGGCCGGGATCGCGGGGAGAATACGCAAGCCGAACAAGCGGCGCCGATCACCATGCCGACCGATTTCCCATGTGCTGTACACCCGCCGATAACTTTAATGCCGCTTGTTTGTCAACGCGAGTTTACCCGTAATCCTGGAAGCTACACGTTGGACGAGCGCAAGGGTGCGAGCGCCGTAGATCGGCTGTCCGCGAGTGATTGAGCCGCGGGCGGTTTGGCCGATACTCCCGGGGGGCTTGGGGTCGGGACGTCACGCAACGAGTGGGATCGTGATCTCGAGCGACGTCCCATTTCCAGACGTACTGGCGATGCGCACTTGTCCGCCAAGTACCTCGATGCGGTCCTTGAGACCGATCAACCCGGAACCTTTGCTCGGATCGGCTCCGCCGACTCCGTCGTCACAAATCGACAGGTGCAGATCGGCGTCCGTGGCTTCCGCGCGCACGGTGACCTCCGAAGCATGTGCGTGTTTCGCGGCATTGGCCAACGCCTCCGCCACCACGTAATAGGCAGCGATCTCCACCGCGTCGCCCAGCCGTCGCCGGATCGCGATGTCGAGGGTGACCGGTACCACGGACCGACGAGCCAGTGTCTTCAGCGCCGGAGCCAGGCCGCCCCGCGACAGGATCGCAGGATGGATACCGCGAGAGATTTCCTGTAGCTCTTGCACAACCTGGTTCAAACCGGACACCACGTCGGACATTTCTTTCCTAAGACCGTGCATGTCGACGGGCACGGAATCCTCGGTCATGCGCAGCTTTAGGCCCAGGGAAACCAGGCGTTGTTGGGCGCCGTCGTGAAGATCACGTTCGATGCGTCGGCGGGCGTCGTCAGCCGCTGCGACGATCCGGGCCCGGGAGGCGATCAGGTCAGCCCGCGTCGTGGAGGCGGCGATCGCGGTCGCGACTAATTCGGCGAACTCGGCGATGCGCTGCTCGATATCGGGTGGCAGCGGCTCAGGCCGCGAAGACCCGACGACGGCGACCCCCCATAAGCGTTCGTTGACAACGATCGGCGCGCCCACTCGCGACTGCATGCCCATCTCGCGCAGGCGCGCCGCAAGGGACCCTTCGGCGCCGACAAACGTGTCCATCCGCGCGGGGCGGCCGCTCTTCAGCACCATCGCGGCCACGCTGTCGCCCTCGAGCGTGACGCGCTCGCCGACCGGGATGAAGGGCTCTCCCGGTTCGGCATAGGTAGCGACGATCATCGCCGCGCCGTCAGACTCGTACTGAAGAACCGCTGCACTGCCGACATTCAAGCAGCGGGCCATCTCCTCCGCGACGGCCGAGAACACTTCCGACGAGCCGACCCCTTGTGCCACCAGTGTCGCCACCCGACGCAACGCCGCCTGCTGCGTAGCGAGGACACGCAGATTGTCACGGCTGTCCTGCAGTTCGGAGCCGGCGGCGGCGTTGGCGATCGCAGTGGCGACCAGGTCGGTGAAATCGGCGATCCGCGCCTCGGTGTCCAAGGGCAGTGGCTCAGGCCCGGCCGAGCCGGCGGTTGCGGTGCCCCAGACGCGGCCGCCCACAATGATCGGAACGGCGACCAGCGATCGGACGCCCAGCTGGCGCATTCGGTCGGCGATCGGGCCCGTCGCGTTGTCCTGACTGTCCATCCGCGCAGCACGACCGGTGCGAAGCACCCTCGTCGAAACGTTGTCGCCGTGGAGGGGAAATCGTTCGCCGATCCCGACGATCTCCCTGATCTCCGGAGCGACGTCGGCGAGTGCGAGCATAGTGATCGCGTCGCCGTCGTAGCGCGATATGGCCGCACCCGCCACATTCAGGCACCGGCCCATCTCCTCGGCGACCGCGGAGAAGACCTCTTCGGGACTGACCCCACGCGCGACGAGTGTCGCTACCCGGCGCAGTGCCGCCTGTTGCGTCGCAAGTTCGGCGAGCTGGTCGCGGCCGGCTTCGAGCATCGCCTGGGTATGCCGCAACTGTTCTTGCTCACGGCGTCGCTGGGTGACATCACGGCCAACGGCGTAAAACAGGTCGCCGTGCGGTGCGACACTCCATTCGATCCATCGTCGCGATCCGTCGCGCCGCATGGCCTGGTTCTCAAAACGCACCGGCCGACCGCTCAGCGTCTCCCGGACCACATGTTGCATGAGATCTTGATCCTGCGGTACCACGAGGTCGAATGGCAGCGACGTCAATTCGTGGAGCGAGTAGCCAAGGGCGTGCTCAAAGGCCGGGTTTACCCGGATCAAACCCCGCTTATCCGCGATGGTCAACAGGTCCGACGAGAGATCGAAGAACCGCTCCAGTTCATGGCGACTCCGAACCAGCCCACTGTCGATCCGCTCCCGCTCGCGAGCGGCAGCAATCAAACCTGCCAAAGATGGCGCTATCCGCTGGCGGAGACGTCGCCGCGTTGACTTCGTTATGTCGGACGGGACCAGCAACGTACCAAGCGTCGCGCTGCCTGCGCGCAACGGGATCGCCAACCGGCGCGAGTCACCCGAGACGTCGTCCAGCTCAAGGGATGCGAAAGACAACTCGAGGACGCGCGCCAGGTGTTGGCCAGCCTGATCCAAAGCCGATCGCAAATCGCCGCTCCGCAACATCAGACAAGCCAGCTCGGCTGCCAAGCCCGCTCCGCGCCGCCGGTCGACCGGTGTCCTGCGCGCCGCAGCAAAACCGAAGACGAAGTTGGCCAGCAGGGCGGCGCCGAGCAACGCGGCGATCACGAAACCGGCGGGGTAGCGCGGCCATCTTGGCGGCATGCTGCCAGTATCTTCGTCTCTCAAGGTGCTGACTGCAGATCGAGGTGATCACCGCCCATTTGCAGCTAACCGGACTCGAACCCGTGACGCACCACAGTGGGCTTGAGCCCGTTGAGTGGACACAGGGTCAGGCGGGGTCGCGGCGTCCCACAGCAGCCGAATCAACCCATTTCTTGGCCTCCTGGGTGGCCGGCATGTCGGCGACCACAACGGATACGGGTACCGGTATGACAGTGGAACCTGACGCTAGGGCAGGTCGTAGCCGTAGGCGGAGGCGACCATGCGGGTCTCCGCATTATCGGTCAGCGCACGCAGGGACGCCGGAAGCTCTGACCATTCGTGAAGCTCTCGATCCAGCCGACCATATCGCGCACTGTCGTGCACACGTTTGTCGAAGACGCTGTGGTCGAACGCGTTGACATCGAGTTTGCAATGCTCGGCGATGGCGGCGCTCCACTGGCGCGGGGAAGCAATCAAGTCCTCGTAGCGGACTCTGAGGATCAGGCTGCGCAGATCGGGTTCGGCAGCCGCACCGATAAAGCTGTTGGCCACCGTCAGCCAATACCTCAGCGACGTTTCGGTATTACGCCGGGTCCATCCGGGGTGACGCTCCCAGTCTTGGAGGCTGCGCAGGACGTCACGGGGGTCTCGGATGATGTGAATCACGCGAAGCCGCGGGAACATTGCGTGCAGGACCAATGCGTCCGATAATCCGTAGCGAACCTCCTTGAATCCCCAGATCGGCCTGCCGGCATCCAGGGCCGGCTTGGCGAACAGGGTCTCGATAAATGATCGGCACGCGTCGTCGATACGGGAACGCGGCGGCGTGACGTTCGCGATGAAACCCTGGTGACCGCTGGCGGCCAACTCATCTCGGCCCGCCGCGCCATGATCCTCAGTCCACAACCGAAGTCGCTCCACGGCCGCTAGGACGGGCCGCAACTGCCCGACGTGTTCTCCCCAAATCATCACGCGCGGATGTGAACACAGCAGCCGCTGGACCAGTGTGCTGCCGCAGCGCTGGCCGGCGGCAAGCACCAGCAAGGGCGTAGCCTTATCGGTCATGTCGAGCACTGCTCAGTTGCCAGGTATCGGCGCACTTAGCCTCGATTGGTCGCGTGCAGGTAGCTCCAGCGAGCGTGGGCCAGACCGGGTGGGCGGCGCCCTCGTTCGACAGCCAGGTTATCCGCTTGCCGAGCGCCTCGTCTTGCGAATCAGTCGCCAATAACCGAGCCGCCCACGGGGGCCCGGTGGTATGACGATTGCCGCGAAGCGACGGCAAGGTCACGTCAAACTTGGCCATGCGGAAGTCGATGTCACGCGCGGCGACCGGGGACCGTCAAACTGATGCAGGCGCAAAACGATGCAAAGTTCCGGATTCTGGGATCGGGTTTTCCCGGACAGGTTCCCGCCGGCGAGCTGGAGGTGACCGTCGTCGACGAGCGCGTCTGTCGGCCAGTCTCGATCCGCCATATCCTGCGGTGCCGCGCGCCGCATCGCAGGACGCCGCCGACCAAGAGTTACTCAGCCAAGATGCGGCCCGGCTGTCCACCCGCGCGTGATCGATGATCAAAGCTTCAGCCGCCGGAGCGCGCTGCAGAACATGCGCGTCGATCCGGTGGAGCTAACTGGTAGGCCCATGGTGGGATTGGCCCTGCGCCGTGACGGACGGCAGGCATTGCCGACACGCGGTGCCCCAGGGAGATCCTTGACGGTATGGGGTGGGCGGCAGCCGACCCAAGCGCTTGGCGCGCAATGCTGGTGACCGGGGTACGCGTCACGTGTCCGACGCGAGTCCCGGCGGTTTCTTTGGGCGCGTCACGTCGATTCACGCCGGCAGCGTGACATTGGCACGTGACGACACCGGTGCGCGTGCGGTGGTGGACCTGTCGCGCGGCGGCGCGTGATCGCGGTCGATCGCTGCGCTTCACGCGCTTTCGGTGCACGGGCCAGCGACCGGCTTCCCGGTGTTTCTGATCCTCTCGACGTCGGCAAGGTCAGCGTCGGTCAACGTGGCGTCGATTGCGGCGACGGCGTCCTGAAGATGGCTGATGTGACGGGCGCCGACGATCGCGACGTGGATGCCGGGACGGGCCAGTATCCAGGCGATCGCCAACTGGCTCACCGTGAGGCCGAGGTGGGCGGCGAAGTACTCCAGCTCGCCGACGACTTCGAGGGCGCGCCGATCCGCGTCGGTGCGAAAGGCACGGCACTCGCTCCACCAGTTGCGTGCCGCAAAGCTGGTGTCGGACCTGAGCATTCCGGTGAGCAAACCCTTGGCCAACGAGCCGTACACCAGCACGCCGATGTCGTGTGCGCGGCAATACGGCAGCAGCTCCGCCCCGATATCGCTGCAGAACATTTGGTAGCGCGGCTGAAGTGTTTCCACAGGGAGTGTGGCGGAGAATTCGTCGATCTGGCCGGTCTCGTGGTTCGCGACACCGACGTGCGCGATCTTGCCTTCGGCCACGAGATCGGCCAGCGCACCGGCTGTTTCCGAGACGGGGACCGCGGGGTCGGGGCAGTGCAGCTGATAGAGGTCGATGTGGTCGATGCCCAGTGCGGTGAGGCTGGTATCCACGCCTCGACGCAGCGAATCCGGTCTTGCGTCGGGTGTCGGGCCTGAATCCGTTCGGCTCAGACCCCCCTTGGTGGCGATGACGAGGTGATCTCTGGCACGGAGCAGTTCTGGGCGAAGGGCCTTACCGAGGATGTGCTCAGACGCGCCGAACCCGTAGGCCTGTGCCGTGTCGAAGAAATTGATCCCCAGGTCGAGGGCACGTCGGATCGCCGTGATCGCGGAATCCTCCTCGAAGCGACCCCAGTCTCCGCCGAGCTGCCAGGCACCGAACGCTATGCGCGAGACTTCAAGCCCGCTCTTGCCGAGAGTCGTCGTTTGCATGCCGGTCTCTCCCCTGGTGGATGCCTGATCCCACCATGGCCGACACCCGAGGTGGTGTCGTCGGCGCTGGCATCCATTGATGTTTGCAGGCAGCGGTAGTGGCGGGTACCGGCTGGCTGCAACGGCCCGGACGTGAGGGGCCGGGGTATGCAGAGTTTGTGCCCGTCTTTGCGGTACCTGGGAGTTACCTGGAGTCCAAGAAGGTGATCACGGCCCGGACTCGACGGTGGTCGTCGTCGGTCTCTGGCAGGTCGAGTTTGGTGAGAATGCTGCGGACGTGCTTTTCGACAGTGCCCTCGGTCACCCACAGTCGCCGGGCGATGCCGGCGTTGGAGCGCCCCTCGGCCATTAATTCCAGCACCTCGAGTTCCCGCGGGGAGAGTACCGAAAGAGGGTCGCCTCGGCGACGACCCGAGACCAATTCCTGCACCAATACCGGGTCGACGACCGATGCGCCCTTGGCGATCCGATGCAACGTATCGACGAAATCGGCGACGTCGGTGACGCGGCTCTTGAGGAGGTATCCGATACGGTGGCCGCTGGCCAGCAGCTCCATGGCGTCCTCGACGTCGACATGAGCAGACAGCACCAGGATGCCGGTGTCGGGTAGCTCCTCGCGGATGACGCGGGCGGCATCGAGCCCCTCGGTGGTGTGGGTGGGCGGCATCCGGATGTCGACCACCACGACGTCAGGCAATTTCTCCCGCACCCGCGCCAGCAGCGCGGCGGCATCACCCGCCTGACCGACCACCTCGAAACCGGAGTGTTCGAGCACGCTGGCGAGGCCTTCGCGCAGCAACGTTTCGTCCTCGGCCACCACCGCGCGCAACGGCGCAGCTGGCGAGCCGCCATCGTCGGCCCGGCCCGCGTGGGTGGTGCTCGTGTCATCCGCCACCGCATGTCCTCCAGAGCGGTACCGATGTTGCTAACCCATCTTGCACCGCGGACACCACCAGCAATGGCCGCTCGCGCAACACGCCATCGGCTGCAGGGTTCCCGCTAGCCGGAATGCGAACGCGTGACGGCAGCGACACACTTGTCTCATGATGTCGCAGAAGTCGGTGCGCTGCGTCATCGTCGACGACAACCAGGAGTTCCTCGACGCCGCCGCGGGTGTTCTCGAACGCGGCGGGATCAGTGTGGTCGGTATGGCGTCGAGTGTGGATGAGGCTCTGACTTCTGCGGCACGGTTGCGTCCCGACGTCGTCCTGGTCGACGTCGACCTCGGCGTAGAGGACGGCTTCGAGCTGGCCGCGCGGTTGCACCGACAGGAGGGTGCCGCGGTGATCCTGACCTCCACGCACGCGCAGCAGGACTTCGAGGAGTTGATCGCCAACAGCCCGGTGGCGGGATTCGTGCAGAAGGCGGCCCTGTCCGGACCTGCGATCCGCCGCATGCTGCTGCGCAATCGCACGTAGTCGGCGCGCCCGCGGGGGACGGCTGTCAGGCAGTCAGATCTTCCTGCTAGCAGGAATGCGCTATGGGAGCCAGCGTTGACGACATAGCGCGGCAACACCGGCATTCTCGAACGCATGACAGCGTCGCCACGCGAGGTCCCAGGCGTAACCTATCTCACCGCTTTTCCGGGGAGCCGCTCGTCGCGCAGCCAATCATCGAATGGAGTTGGCAACGAGGATCTTTCATCCCGCTTTGAAAGAACGGCCCTGCCCTTGGTCGGTCGGCTCTACCGCCACGCGATGCGCATTACGTGCAACCACGCCGACGCAGAGGATCTGCTGCAGGAAACGATGGCCAAGGCGTATGCGGGCTTCGGGTCATTCCGCGCAGAAACAGACGCTTCGGCGTGGCTGCACCGCATCATGACCAACACCTACATCAACGACTATCGCACGAATCAGCGGAGGCCAGCGGTGCATCCGATCGACGACTTCACTGAACAGCAGTTCCGGTGTGGTATGCAATCGACCTGGGCGGAAACGCGTTCCGCTGAGGAGCAGGTCTTGGATTCACTGCCCGATTTCCGCATCAAGGCGGCGATGGAAGCCCTGCCGGAGCAGTTCCGGTTGGCCGTGTACTACGCCGACGTCGAAGGCCATCGATACACCGAGATCGCCCGCATCATGGGCACCCCGAGAGGCACCGTCATGACAAGGCTTCACCGCGGGCGACAGCGCCTGCGGAACTATTTCGCCGTGTCCGGCGACGACGCGGACGCCCAGGCCAGCTGACCAAATGAGGCCACTTCGCCGGAAACGGCGACCGCAAGGAGAGGCAATGACACTGGCACTCGTACTGCTTTTGCTGCTCGGCTTGTTGACCACTATCAGCAAACATCTGTTCCGGTGGCGGCTCGACCGTATTTCGAGGACAGACAGCCGGGCGGCGGTGATCAGCCTTCAGGAATTTCAGCTAACACGGCAATGTCATTGAACGCTGCCGGGATGACCTCGGTTCACTGCGAGCCCAGCAGGTCGCGGCTGCCCCACTGCAGGTGTGTCGAGCAGGTGGTGTACCGGTATGACCGTGATCGCGTACCGGCCATCACATATCGATCACTGCCGCACGGATCGACGGGCGGCGCGGACACACTCGACGAAGCACGCAAGATTTACCGCTCCGGCATGACTCGGTTGCTTGGGGTGAGTCGCGCCGAATTGCCACACAGAGTGGAGCACGTCGAAGCGCTCGTCGGGGGGATGTGGGTGCGCGACAGGGTGGGTGCGGTACACCGTGATGCCCTCGACGATCGGATGTTTCTGCAAAGGCTGCTGTCGGCGGGTCCAGCTCAAGACACGATGCGGGCGTACGTCCGCGATATTGAGCGCCGAGGGGCCAACCCAGTTATCGTCCTCGCCGAGCCCGGTGACACCGTCGGCTCCGTGCTTGACCAGATGCGGGCAAGTGACGTGCTGGTGGTGGTCCATCCTGATCGCCGGAAACTGCTGGGTTGGGTCGCGGTATACGGCGCCAACGCCGTCGGCGCCGGGGTGGCGGTGCAAATGCCAGACGGCCCGGATGTCGGGACGATGTCGATCGCGTCTTTCACACTTAGCTATGCGCAGGGCGGTCTTCGAGCCGTCCGGATTGCGGCGCAGCATCTCTGGCCGGCCGAATCTCTGGCGGGCTGAGGCCAGATACTCCGGAGAGATCATCGCTGCTGACACTGTCGATGGGGCCGAACTGGAGCTGTTGGAATTGCCGCCGTCGTCGAGGTAATCGAGCTCGAGGAGCACTGAATGAAGACCCGAGAGCCGAGTGCTTTGGGCGAGGCCCATGAATTCGGACGAACCCTGTGCCGTTCTGGTCGCCCACATACCACTGCGGAGAGAAGACAGCGGTGATAGGCATGCCGAACCTTTCTTCCCAGCAAGTCTGAGATTAGCCCCAACGAGTGTGCGATGAGAGTCGGGATCGGTTCGGCCTGTGTGGCGCTGCGTGGGGCATCGTGTCGAACAGCCGGATGTGCGGCCGTACCTACCGGCGCCTGGCGCGGAGCCGGTGAGGCTAAAGCCCATACTGGTCCCCGACGATGCCGAGCCAGATCTGTGCTGCGTCGATAGCCACCTTCTCGCTGATGAACGCATGCTGGGTGCCGGTATAGATGTCGCGGAACGCGCGCTCAAGTCTGCTGCCCTCCCGGATCGCGGTGGTGCCGGCCGCAAGATGCGCCCACTCGGCACATGCTCTTGCCGCATCGGTGGCGTACACAGCCGCCACGCGCATGTCGGCCCGCATTCGCGGCGTCAGGTCGTTGCCCGCCGCAACTTCGGCCTCGGCCGCTGTGAAGGCGTCGAGCACCAGAAGGCGCGCTGCCCGCCAGGCCGCAACGTGATTTGCGAGACCTTTTTGGAAGGTGGGACGGCTGGCCAACGTCGCCATGTCGCTCATTCGCACCTTGGTGGCGGCGAGTTCCTCGACATCGTCGAGCATGCTCTTGGCGACGCCCAGCGCCCAGGATGCGTGACCTGCGGCGGTGACGGGCATCAGACCCATACGGGTGGCCGCCGAGGAGCCGCGGAGCGGCTCGCGAGTGAACAACGGCATCGTTCGGTATTCCGGCACGAACACGTCCTGGGCGTTGTAGTCGTAGGATCCGGTGCCCTTGAGCCCCTGCACATGCCACCCGTCGGTGAAGGTGATCTGCTCTCGAGGCACGTATCCGACCCGCAGCTCCGGAACGCCCTCGCTGATCCAGCGCATCTGGCCATCGTCCATCGGCATGAAGCCAGCGGCGATATACGCCGAGTGTGCGGTGCCGGAGCCGAAGTTCCACGCACCGGTGAGCCGGTAGCCGCCATTCACAGCTGCGCCCTGGCCGTTGGGGAAGAACTGACCGCCGATCGCGATGTGGTTGTCGTTGCTGGTGAACAGCTCCGCGAAACCCTCATCCGGAAGATAGGTGGCGGCCGCGAACGCGGACGGCAGGTTGGCGATGCCGATCCAACCGAACGAGCCGTCCTGCCAAGCCATTTCGATCCAGGACTCGATCATCTCGTCAAACGACGGTTCGACGCCGCCCGCCGCCACCGGATTGAACGCCGACATCAGGCCGCTGGCCCACATCTGGTTGACGATCGCCGGCGTTAGCGTGCGCAATCGCTCGGATTCGGCGGCCTCTGAACGAACCAGATCCCGCATGCCCCTAGCTCGATCCACGATCCGGTGAGGCACATCGACCACGACGTCATCCTTTCCTTCTGTCATGGGATTGGCGGCGGCACGGCCGAGGTGATGCGGTCAGCCTCGCCGCTCCCCGGAGTGCTCACGCAAGCCTGAATTACCGGCCAGGACCGGGGACTGCGATCGGGCACGTCACGCACCAGCGCCGGGCAACGCTCTCGCATGGTAGTCAGCGAACAGCGATCGGTGCCAGCGAGTTGCCGGGCGCGATCGACGAACAGTTCTGCGGTGCCGGCCGGCCGGCGAAGCGGTCGATGATCCAGGCGATCGAGTTGGGCAACCAGACCCCGACGCTGGTGGTGTGGCTCAGCGCGTCGTACTGCTCGTAGTGGACGGTCGTGCCCTTGGCGCAGTATTCGCGGGCGAGCGTGCGCACATCACCGGCGATCATCACGCCGTCGCCCGCCCCGATGCCCGGCTTGTCGCCGGGCGTCCATTCGAGATCACCGTTGGCGCCCTGGCCGATGAACAGCGGGATCGTCGGCGTACCGCCGGTCCCCATGATCAGCTTGTTGGCCAGTGCGACATAGATGGGCAGGCTCTCGGGCGTCGGGTACTCGGGACGGGCCAGGTCGGTCCACTTCAGACCCCAGTACTGACCAAGCACATTGAGGATCGACTTAGTCATCATGTCGTGGCAGAGCCGCACGCCGTTGGCGCTGAGATACGGGGTGAAATCGACCTCGAACGCGCGCGCGATGCCGACAAGCGCCATCGCCATCACACCGTCCCAAAAGTAGGTGCCCTCGACGTAGTGCAGGTTATGCGCCGGGTGGACAAGCACACCGCCCATCGCCGCGCCGATCATGCGCCGATTGACGTCGGGTGCGTAGATCGGGGCGAGCTCGGCGGCCCACTCGGTGGCGATCGCGCCGCCGGAATATCCGAGCATCGCGACCTTTGCGGCCTGCGGCAGTCCGACGGTCGACGAGTTGAACGCGGCCCGGACCGAGTCGAGGGTGTTCATTCCGTACTCGGGGCCCGCGGCGAAGTCGGCCCGCTGACCCTCGGTGTCGGGGACGATGACGGTGTACCCCTCGGCGAGGAAGAACCCGAAGACCCCCAGCTCGACGTTGGGGACGATTCCGCCCAGGGAGAATCCGCCCGAGATCGCATAGGACGGCTCGTCGCTGGGGTTGAGCGAGTCGTAGGCGGATTGGTAGGAGACCACCCTCGTCTTGTCGGGCTGGATCAACGGCTGAATGACCGAGGTGACGTTGACGGTCGGGTTGCCGGTTTGGCTGGTGGACCTGTAGAGCAGCTGGGTGGCGGTGAGCGACGTGGGAACACCCAAGATGTGGTACGGAACGGTGCGAGTCTGAAGCACCGTTCCCGGCGCAATGCCCGACAGCGGAGCGGTGCCGGCGTACGAGTAGAACAGATCGTCCTCGGGCGCTAGCGGCACTACGCGAGCGGGAGCGGTACTCGGATCGGGATACCAGCCTTCTGGATGCCGTTGTTTCGCCATCGCTCCCCCTTCATCGTTGCCACCATGTTGCCCTGCGGGAGCACGGCGAACGGCGACTTTCGACCGTCTTGCGGGGAAGGGATACTGACCTCTGGGTGACGAGGGGACCGGAGCGCTGTGAGGTGAAAGAAGCGGGTGGTCGCCGCTGGGATCGAACCAGCGACCTTGCGCGTGTGAAGCGGCGGAAAGCCGGTTGACCTGCGCTTTATCTACGTTTGTGCGTCATATGCAGCGTATTGAGCTGGACTGCCGTGTTAGCCCGGTCCGGTGATCGGCCACCGGACACGGTGACTGCACTCCCGACAGGGAACCGTTTATCGCCCGCCAGTCAGTGATGCGCGTCGAGGGCTCCCGGGGAGCAGGTACCGGATGCCCAGCATCACGAGGTCGACCGCGCGTCCAACGGGCACCACCGCGGAGCAGCCTACCGTTCGGCCGGACACGACCCGAACGGCCAGCCGGAACACGGACGGAGCCACGGAAGCTCAGCAAGCCGGGCCGACCATCACTGCGGCCAACCTTGTCCGTGCCGGCTTGAGCTATGCCGCCTCTTCATGAAGCTCCGGACTGGTCAAGACGCGCACGAAGTCTTCTATCTGGTCAAGTGAAATATGCCATTTGCACTCTGCCGAAGCTTGCCTGACCGCCGAGATGATAAAGGGCATTTCTTCCGCTTGGATAGCGTCTTTCTCCGTCGGGAACATAGCCCGTGGCTTTTCGCCCGACTTGATAAAGTTGAATATCGCTTTGAAAGCTTCCGACCTCTCGGTGGCTTCCGGACTGTTGATCGCGTCTTCCGCTGCTGCGAACGCCGCGAGCGTTGCGGCCAGCTTGTCGGGGTGCTCCAAGAGCGCCGCGACTTGGGATCCGCGAGCAGAACCTTTCTTCCCTTGCACTCCGTGGAAGCGGAGGATCGCCTCCAGGATGTTCATCACTCCTTCCATGTACACGACTTCGAATCTCTGCTGCGGGAAGATTCTGATTCCTTCTTGTCCTCGCAAGTCGGCGCCCTCGGGCAGAGTGCCGACACCGAGTCTGCGATGTTGAAGGGTAGCCACTTTAATTACGCTGTCCATTTGGCTGCGACTGAAAGTGTACGTTTTGGCAAACCTTTCCACTGCAGGCGTGAAGTCGTCACCTGCCTGTAGCGATGCCAGTGCGGCCCGGCCAACGTAGGAGCCCACCGCTATGAGCGTGTTGGGCACTTTGATTTCGGCGTTGACATAGGCGCGAAAGCATTCGGGGCTGACGCAACCGTCCTCGTTATTTTCCGACGTTGACACTTCCGGTCACTTTCTTCCTGAGGGTTGTCATGGCGTCTTCTTGTACGCCCGCTCGCCGGCGATCCAAGCTTCATCCACATTGCGGTCGTCGCCGACCATCATGACGCCGAAAAGCAGCGCCGCCGCCTGATCCGCAGTCTCGGGGCGCCCCTCGACGATCAGCGATTGGCGCCAGCGCATGGCCTCCTGCCCTGCGTTCCAGTCGATCGCCACGAAGTCGGCCTCCTTGCCCTTTTCGAAATTGCCCAGGAGGTCATCGAGGTAGAGCGCGCGGGCGCCGCCAAGCGTCGCCAGATAGAAGGCCCGGTACGGCGACAGGATGCCGCGCTCGGCCTCCGCCAGGTCCTGCTCGCGCGGGTCCACCGAGCCGTCGAGCATGGTGTTGTTGCACAGGCCGACCTTGTAGGCCTCCTCCAGGATGCGAACCATGCTGAGGGCGTTGCCGCCGCCCACGTCGCTGCCGAGCGCAACGCGCACCGGGTGCTCGGGGTCGAGGGCACGGCCGAGACGGAACAGACCGCTGCCCAGGAAGAGGTTGGACAGCGGGCAGAAGGCTATGGTCGCCCCCGCCGCGGAGAAGCGGCGCAGCTCGCCTCGAGATAGCCAAACACCATGCCCAGCAACAAATTTAGGGACCAAGAGGCCGTGCCTGGCATGCACGTCCGTGTAATCCTGGGAATCCGGGAATTCGGAGCGCACAAACCGCACCTCTGAGGGGTTCTCGGAGACGTGGGTGTTGATCCAGCAGTCCGGGTGCTCTTGCTTCAGCTGCCGACAGCGCTCCAGCATCTCGAGCGAGCAGACGCCCGGGAAGCGGGGCGTAATGGCGTAGAGGTTCCGGCCCCGGCGATGGTAGCGCTCGATGAGCCGCTTGCTTTCGCGGTAGAAGTCGTCCGCCGTGATCAGAAAATCGTCCGGTGCGACGCGGTCGATCCCGGCCAGGCCGGCTACGACGCGCATACCGCGCCGGGTCGCCTCCTCGAAAAACTCTTCGGTGGACGCCGGGAAGCTCGTGGTAAAAGCCATGGCCGTGGTCGTGCCGCCGGCCAGTAGTGCATCGAAAAAGTAACCCGCGGCCGTGCGCGCGTAGCCGCGATCCCTATATTTGAGTTCCTCTGGGAAGACCCAGTTCTGCAGCCAGTCGAGCAGTTGATCGCCGAAGACACCCAGAACGCGGAGCTGTGGGAAGTGGATGTGGCCGTCGATGAAGCCGGGAAGGATCAGCCGATCTTCGAGGTGGGTCACCGGCACGTCGGCGTAGTGCTGGGAAAGGTCGGCGAAGTCGCCGAAGTCCTCGACGATGCCGTCCCTGACGACCAGGAGGCCATCGCCGACAAAGCGTGCGCTCCGGTCCTCATGGCCGGGGTGCTTCCACGGGTCGTCCACGAAATCGAAGAAACTCCCGCGGATAGCGCAACTCGCCGGCATCAGATGTCTGGTTAATCGCTGAGGGACGCAGCCGCCATGTCGTAGATCGCTTTGGGCGCCTTCGACGGGGCTCCGGTGTCGAATGGGGGATGAGGGTCGTATTCAATGGCGAGCTGAATAGCCTGCGCCACTTCAGGTCCAGCGATCTGGCCGGCAAGCGTGAGGGCAAGGTCGATGCCGGCTGAGACGCCGGCGCCGGTCACGATGCGTCCGGAGGTGACGACGCGTTGTTCGGTTGGCTGGGCGCCGTACGAGGCGAGGTCATCGTAGGAGCTCCAATGGGTGGTCGCCGGCACCCCTTTGAGCAGCCCTGCCGCGCCGAGCAGTAATGCGCCGGTGCACACTGAGGTGGTCCAGGTCGTGTGCGGATGAGCTTCGCGGATCCAGTCCACGATCGGATGCCCATCTGCGGCGTAGCGGCCGGCGAACGGACTACCGGGCACGAGCAGCACGTCCGGCCGCGGCACATCGGCGAAGGTCGTATCGATGCGAAGGTGCACTAGGTGGTACTGGTCGTCGAGGACTCCCGTGTCCTCGGCGCAGATGACGACTTTCGCGTCGGGCAGGTAGCCGGGCAGGTAGGTGAGCACCTCATAGGGGCCGATCGCGTCCAGCGCGGTGAATCCTGGGTAGAGGCCAATGGCGATGATCATGGCATCCTCGATCCGTTGGGGGTCAACAGGTTAGCGATCTGCGGTCGTCATGACTCTTGACCGCCGCTCTTGCGTTCGTGAAAGAGCTTGTAGACCTCGATCGCGTCGTCGTACGGCTCGTAGCGCATAGGCATGCGCCGCTGGTCCCACTGCTTGGCGAACTCAGCGTAGAAGCTGCTCGGGTCGATGTACTTCTCGTGGCCGCCGGCCATGTACGGCCCCGTGGCCTCGCGGGTGGCCATAAAGACGACTTCGTCTGGCGCGCAGTGATACAGCGCCCCCAGGCACATCGGGCACGGATGGGCGATGGCATAGACCGTGCATCCGGTCAGGTGTTCCGTACCCAGCTTCCGGCACGCCTCACGGACAGCGCGAATCTCCGCGTGATCGGTCGGGTCGTGAGTCTGGGGGACGACATTCCTTCCCTCAGCAAGGATTTCACCGTCCTTGACGATGACGGTCCCGAACGGCAGCCCTCCCTCGGCGACACTGGCGCGAGCGACCTCAATGGCGCGCTGTGCAAAATCCATGGGAATCCTCCAATCTGGCGTCAACTGATCTGTTCTGTGCGCACTGGGCAGCCGAAAACGGCAGCCTCCAGCCGTGCCGGGCCTGCTTCCTCCAGCCGCATCATGGACTCGTTCAGCGGGAGGAAGGTGTGCTCGGCGACGACGCGCGCGCTCGCCGCCGGCTCGTCAGCGACGGCCGGGGGCATGAAGTCCGGGATTCCGTTGCCGTTCGGAATCGTCGAACCGGACATCAGCCGACCGGGTTTGGGCGGACCGGGCAGCCTAGAGCATCCTCCAGCCGGGCTGGGCCGGTTCCTTTGGTCGGGTCGGTCTTCCATGGCCAGTCGTTGCTGCGGAACGGTGCCAGGGTCGGCAGCAACGCTTCCCGGCCCCGGTTGGCCATCTCGCGTTCGTTCTCCGCGCTGCGGCCACCACCGAGAAGCTCGACGTCCATGAGGAAGTAGTCGCGGAAGAAGACCTG
>JAFARC010000054.1 GCA_019245755.1 Mycobacteriaceae bacterium
GCTCATGTGGGTCGGACGCAGGATGGGCCACAAAACCCATCTCAAGAATTCCGGTTTACGCGCCAGCGCGCACGCCGCCTCGGCTGAGATCGGCAACTCTGTAGTTAGGGTGACCTTACTCATTCCGAGATCATCATCGACCGACGCCCGTGCGGGCAAGACCCCAGGATCCGACATTGGGAGTCACGGCAATCAACACGAAATCTGTCGTCGAATCGACGGCGGAAGTGATCTCGGCCTGGCTCATCGATCGAGGGACTTGTCGACAAAGCACACCGGTTTGTGCGGGTAAAGGATGTTCAGGGTCTGCTCGTCGACCACTCCTTGACCCACGCCTGCATCGGAGACGAATTGTCCAGCGATTTGCGGTAGGTGTCATCGCCGTCGGCGTTCGGGTGCCCGGCCGATGCGACCGGGCAAGCTCCGTAGAAGTAGTCGCCGTAGGGCGCACACTCCTGCATCCGTTGGCTGAAGAGCGGATCGTCGATCCCGTTGAACACTTGAGCCTCAGATGTCAGCAGTGCACTAGCGCCCGTGATACCGGAGTTGACGTAGGTAGCCCAGGGGCCGGCCTGTCGAGTGACATCGTTTCCAATTTTGTCGAAAACCTCGGAGAACTCCTCGCAGCGGTTCTTGGCAGAGCCGACGACCGTACCCGAGAGGTCTACTCCGATGGAGTTCAGTGATTCTTGGCTAATGTAGGGGTAATAGCCGAGCAGCGCGACCTTGGGGTTCCCAGGCAGTGCGTGGGCCTGCCGCAGTGCAGTCGAGAGCTCTGGTGTGCAGTAACGGCTAACGGATTCGGCCACCGCGGCAGTTCCCGTCGCGAGGTTGGTCGAGGAGCGGTAATCCTGCGGATTCATGGGCGGGAGCACACCGAGATCGTTGATGCAGCCGTTGAGCAGCACCAGGTCGAATTTCTGGCCTGAAGCAACAGCTTGCGGTATCTGGCAGTCGATCACCGCTGTCGTCGGATCGGGCACCTCTCCGGGGGCGGCATCCCCGTCCGCGCAGTTGCCGGGGAACACATCTGTAGTGCCTGGATGCGGGTAGCTTAACGGTGCCCCGGAATGGGAGTAGTTCGACACCTCGACGTGGCGGCCGGTAGCTGACTGCAGGTCCTGGCCGAACAGGTACCACATCTTCTGATCGTTGGGCAGCCCCTGACCCCAGATGATCGAGTCACCGAACACCGCGATCCGTAACGGCCCTACGGGGGCGGCAGCCGCTGGAACCGACACCATTCCCGCTACGGAGACCGTAACGACGGCCGTAGCCAGAGCGAGCAGAAGGCGATCCCACTCCGCGCGCATAGTCTTCCCCCGAATCGGCCCATTTGGTTTGCTATTTAGGTGTTCAGCGGCGTTACAGTACCAACTAGTTCAACGAAGCATGCGTCACTTTGATCACAACGGTTGATGTCGTTGCACATGAAAGTAAATATTGTCGCCCGCGGACAATAACGCCTTATCACGCCAAAGCGGGTGTACGGACGGGTTTCCGCGGTTAGCACGCCGACTGGCTGTGCCGACAGGATGCGACAATCGCAGACGGCTTTCTCCTGCGGTTTCAAGTTTTTCGACTCGTCGATGGCGTGCTCACCGTCTCAAGCGGCCATCTTGGCAATTAGCTCAAAAGAGATGACCGCCCGCGATTTTTCACAACGATAGACTTCAGGCCCAGTTTGCGCAGACTTCAGGCGCAACTGGGTGGTGGCCGGGCTGCCCAAGTTCGGCCTCCACCCGAGATGGCGGTGAAAATGCGCTAGAGACGGCTCGCGGCGAAATCAGCAGCTTGGCCCGCCATGCCGTTCACCGCGTACAGGGCGTGCGCGATGGTGGGGCCACCACCGGCTGCACCATTGCAGATGGTGTCATCAGGAACGCACAACTCGATGGTCTTGGCCGCATAGAGCGGCCCAATTGTGATCGGCGGCACGCCGTACTCGCGCATAAATTGATCCGACGGCTTTCCCAACAGTGCCACCGCGGCGACGTGGTCTGCCACCTGCGACGGCATCGGCTTGGGAACGTATGAAATGTAGGCAGCAGGCACTTCCTTCGGTACGGCAGCCGAGGTAGCGAAACCGGCCACGACCGCACCCTGGGAGTATCCGCCGAGCACGATGCGGGTGTTCGGGCAGTTTGCCGCCGTGGACTCGACATGGGCGCCCGCATCTCTGATCCCGTCGACAACGGTTCTCGCGAAATCCAAGCCGCCGGCGAAATCGCTGCTGGCAGCGTAGTTCACCGCATACACTCCGACGGACCTGGCGCCGACTTTAGAGGTCAGCGAGTCGACGAAGGCCTGTCCGACCCCCCCCACACCAGGCGTCTCGCCGGTACCCCGAGCGAACACCACCTCCACGTCGGGGCACGGCTGGGCAGACGCGGCTGGGATCGGTGCACCCAATAGCGCCGCGCAGGTTGTCACCACCGCAGCACCCAGGAAACAAGCGGTCTGGCGTCCGCTCACGACGACCAGCAGCCGGCGTGCCCAGCTAGGGTGGATCACCTTGATGACGTTCATCTCTACTCCAACCGGCGCTTCATCGCGGCCCGACCTGCTCAATGCTAGACGCGGCGAGCAAGGCCCGCGTCGGCGAACGCCCGGCTCCGCGGCGCTCAAGCCGGCCCCGATGTCGGCCCTCCACGCCATCGCCGACTGGCCGGTGACCAACGCCGCGGCGGCGGCCGTCGGGCCGGCCGCGGTGCTGGCCGAATACGGTGATCAGCAGCGCGGGGTTCGCGCCCCCGTCGGTCGCCAAGCCGCTCGTCGCCCGCGCCGCGCACATCGCCGTCGAGGAAGGCGTGGTCGAGCTCGACACGCCCGCGGGCCCACCCGGCTCGACCGATTCGCTACCTGCTGGCGCGCATCGGGCCTGTCGATGCACACCGGCGAGGCGCTGGCCGAGCCGGACAAGCGGCGGCAACAACTTGCAGGGTGAGTGACGGGACTCGAACCCGCGACATCCAGGATCACAACCTGGTGCTCTACCAGCTGAACTACACTCACCATCGCCGCGGACGCGGATGCGGCAGCGGCGACGTCGATATTAGCGGCTGGTGGCCTCCCCGGCCGAATCGATGCTCTCGGAAACCTCCGACGGGACGCCGATTTCGGCAGCGATCGCCTCGATTTCGCTGGTGGCGGGCCCGGGCGGGATGACGAACGCGGTGCGCCGATAGTAGCGCAACTCACGGATCGACTCTTGGATGTCGGTCAGGGCCCGGTGGGTCAGTCCCTTCTCCGGCTGCCCGTAGTAGATCCTGGGGTACCAACGTCGGCACAGCTCCTTGATCGAGCTGACGTCGACCATCCGGTAGTGCAGGTAGTCGTCGAGGGCGGGCATATCGCGGGCGATGAACCCGCGGTCGGTGGCGATCGAATTACCAGCGAGCGGCGCCGTTTTGGCCTGCGGTACGTGGGCACGGATGTAGTCGAGCACCATGCCCTCGGCCCGGGCTGTGTCGATGGTCGACGCCCGCACCTCGTCGATCAGCCCAGAGCGGGTGTGCATCTCCTCGACCACAGGGATCATCTGCGACAGCGCGCCGTCCCCGGCGTGGATCACGACGTCGATCCCCTCGCCGAGGACGTTCAAGTCAGCGTCGGTGACCAGCGCGGCGATCTCGATGAGCCGGTCCTTGCCCAAGTCGAGGCCGGTCATCTCGCAATCGATCCAGACCAATTCTTCGCGCACAGCGCTCCACAGTAAGCCCAGCGTGGCAGAGTCTCCGAACGAGGCGCCCCCATGCCGGTGGGTTGTCCGCCGAATTGACGGCGCCGGCGCATGATGGACAGTCGCGTTGGTCGGCGCTAGTCGCCTGCGAGCCGCTTGTAGAACGCCCCGACGATCGGCGCGACGATCGCGCGGGGTGCATAGCCGCTGGCCACCGACATGGCTTTGGACGTGATACCCGGTACGACGCGCATCTTGTTGCGCTCCAACGCGTCCAACGACACCGTGGCGGTGTATCGGGTCGAGATCCACAGGAAGTCCGGCACGAGCTTGTCGACCAGCGACGAGTCCGACGGGTCGGAAAACTCGGTGCGCACCGGCCCGGGCGCCAGCAGGGTGACGTGCACGCCGCAGCCCTTGAGCTCGCCGCGCAGCGACTCGCTGAACGTGTTGACGAACGCCTTGCTGGCCGCGTACGTCGCGTTGTTGGGGATCGGCGAATTACCCGCCGCCGAGCCGGAGATCAGGATTCCGCCGGCACCGCGATCGACCATGCCCGGCAGCACCGCCAGCGCGAGGTCATGCACGCCAAGGACGTTCAGCGCAACCTGCGCCTTCTCGGCGGCCGGGTCCAGCCGCGCTACCGGCCCGAACGTCGCGGTGCCCGCGTTGGCGCACAGGATCGAGATGTTGCGCGACGCCAGCTCGTCGGCCAACTTCGCGCGCTCGGCTGGGTCGGCGAGGTCAACCGGCCGCACCTCCACGGTTACCCCGTGGCGCTCGGTCAGCCTGCCGGCCAGATCGGCCAGCACGTCCTCGCGGCGGGCGGTGACGATCAGGTGGTGTCCCCGCGCAGCCAGTTCGGTGGCCAGTGCCTCGCCGATGTTCTGCGAGGCGCCGGTGACGACCGCGCGGGCGTCGGGACTTGGTGACGGTACCGGCATGCGGCAATGGTAGACATGGCGATCATGAGCAGCCCCGCTCGAGGTCTTTGGCTGGGTTCGCCAACCGCCACGCGGTCGCGGGTACTGGCATGGGCGCTGTGGGACTGCGGCTCGACCGCGACCAACGCGATCGTGGTCACCTTCGTCTTCTCGGTGTACCTGACCGGCACCGTCGGCGCAGGCGGCGGAACCTCGCCGGCCAGCTGGCTCGGTCGGGCGATGACCGTCGCCGGCGTGACGGTCGCAGCGCTCGCCGCGGCGACCGGCGCATGGGTGGACGCCCCGCGCCGACGGCGCCTGGCGTTGGCCGGGCTCACCGCGACGGCCGTGCTGCTCACCGCCTCGATGAGCCTGGTGCGCGACGACCCGCGCTACCTGTGGCTGGGGCTGGCACTGCTGGCGGCCGAGGCCGCATGCAGCGACCTGGCCAGCGTCCCCTACAACGCAATGCTGCGGCAGCTGGCGACACCGCAGACCGCGGGCCGGGTCTCCGGATTCGGCTGGGCCGCAGGCTATGGCGGAAGTGTCATGCTGCTGCTGATCGTCTACCTCGGGTTCATCTCCGGGCACGGCCCGACCCGCGGGCTGGCGCACATCCCCACCGCCGACGGGCTCAACGTGCGGGCCGCGATGCTGCTGACCGCCGCGTGGTTGTTGACGTTCGCGCTGCCGGTGCTGATCGCGGCGCCCCCGCCGCGCGGCGAGCCCGACCCGCCGTCGGTCGGCTTTCTGGGCGCCTACCGCAAACTCTGGCAGGACCTGGCGGGGGAGTGGCGCCGCGACCGCAACGTCGTCTACTACCTGTTGGCCAGCGCCGTGTTCCGGGACGGGCTGTCCGGGGTGTTCGCGTTCGGCGCAGTCCTCGGCGTCAACGTTTACGGCATCTCACAGGCCAACGTGCTGCTGTTCGGCGTCACCGCCTGTGTGGTCGCCGCCGTCGGCGCCGTGCTGGGCGGCCTGCTCGACGACCACCTTGGCTCCAAGCCCGTCATCATCGCATCACTCGCCGCGATGATCGCGGTTGGGCTTGCCCTGATGTCCCTGTCGGGCCCGCTGGCGTTCTGGGTGTGCGGGCTGATGCTTTGCCTGTTCATCGGGCCGACGCAGTCGTCAGCGCGCACTTTGCTGCTGCGGATGACCGCCGACGGCAAGGAGGGGGTGGCGTTCGGCCTCTACACCACGACCGGCCGCGCGGTCGCGTTCTTAGCGCCGTGGCTGTTCTTCACGTTCATCGACTACTTCGGAGCCGACCGTGCCGGGATGGGTGGCCTGCTGGTCGTGCTGGCCGCGGGTCTGGCCGGCATGCTGGCGGTCCGGGCGCCGCGCCGTTAGCTGCCCGCGCCGCTGCAGATCGTCAGCCCGGTGCCGGTGCGCTGACGGACTTGCACGCCGCTGACGGTCACGCTGCAGGTGATGTCGCGGCCGACGTTGATCACGGTCACGCTCGCCGACTCCGACGCCGGTTTGGCCAGGCTGACTTCCTTGTGCCAGGGCAGCACCACATTGAACTCGGTCTGCATCACGCTGCCGGTGTCGACGTAGGTGATGTTGATCGCGCGGCCGCTGCCGGTGACGTCGTAGACCACGGTCTCGGTGTCGCCGGGCGTGGTGGACTCGGTGGGCGTGGGCAGCGTCGGTACCGGAAACGGGAACATCGGCGTGGGCGATGTGGTGGTCGGCGGGGTCGTCCGGGTCGTCGTGCTCGGCTCGGGCATCGCGGGAATCGGGGCGACCACCGTCTGCCTCGACGACGACACGTTGGTGATGATCAGCGCCGCCACCAGGCCGACCACGACAAGCAGCACCAGGCCCGCCGCGATCCAGAGCCAGCGCGGGGTCTTCGGCGGCTCCGGCGGCGGTTCCTGGGGCGACATGCCCGGCGGGACCTGCCCGTAACCGTGCGTCCAGTACGGCGACAACGGCTCGGTGGGAGCGGGCCCGGCCGGCGGCGGGGGCGCGCCGTAGGCCGGGCCGAAAGGGGTGTGGCCCGCGTACGCCGGGTCCGAGTAGGCCGGATACGGATTGCCGTACGGCTCGGTCGGGTCGTACGGCGGGCCGGAGCGCGGCGAATCCGTCATATCGACCCCATGGCAGCGAGGGTACCTGCGTGCCGGGCCCGGTTCGCTGGAAATGTTGCTGGCGAGCATGCAGAGTTAGTCGCATGGGACAGCAGGTGCGCGCCAGCTACGGCGCGTCGCTGTCCCCGGACGCCACCGCGTTTGCCCACGTCGTCGACGAGGGCGGCTACCCGCGGGCGGTCCAGCGCTTCCTGCGCGGCTGGCGGGCCAGCTCGTCGCGTGATGTGGTGCTGCCGGTCGAAGGCCCCGTCACCCGGGTGATTCACTCCGCCGACGGACACTGGCTTGCCTGCGAGGTGGCGCCGGAAGGCAGTACCCGCACCCAGATCTGGGTGGTGACAACCGATCCCGACGACCGGATGGCGTGGCGCATCGACCGTGAAGAGGCGGGCACCGCCGAACTCGTCGGCTGGGACGGGACCCACGTATGCGCGATCCTGACCGGTGAGGACGGCATCGGGTCGTCCTGCCTGATCGATCCGCCCAGCGGCAATCGCATTATCCTGGACCGCCGCTCGGGTGGAAGGCTCGTCGACGCCTGGGCGGGCGCATCGCTGGTGCGAGTCGGGCCCCGCGGGTACCGCGAGCTGATCATGCTGCACGGGCTGACCGAGATCGCGTTGTTGCCCGCCGATCCCGGGTCGACCACCGACGCCGGCATCATCCTCGACGACCACCACCCGCGTCGGATCCGCTACGGCCCCACCGGCGAAGAGACACGCCTGTACTACCCGCACAAGAACTACGACATCAACAGCAACGAGGGCTATGTGCGTGCGCTGATACTCAGCGACAACGGATGCGACCACGCCCGGTTGCTCGAGGTCACCGCCGCCCACGACGGTGTCACCTACCAGGTCGTCGCCGAACGCCCCGACTGCGACCTGGACGAATTCATCATCAGCGACGACCTGTCGACCGTCGCGCTGTTGTGGAACATCGCCGGGCGCAGCGAGCTGCAAATCCTGGAGTTCACCGATTACACGCTGCATGAACCGATCCCGCTGCCGGGCATGGTGGCCACCGAGCTGAGCATCAGCGCGGGCGGCTCGATGGTCGCGATGACCGTCGAGGGCCCGTCGATGCCGCGAACGGTGGAACTGGTCGATCCGCGATCGCGCGAGTGGGAACGGATCGACCGCGACCCGAGCCGCGGTCCCGTCGTACGCGGGTCGGCACCCGGGCCGACGCTGGAAACCATCACCGCACGCGACGGTTTTGTGTTCACCGGCTGGTTGCACCGTCCGCCGGCGGGGCAGCCCGCCGCCGGAGCGCTGATCTACCTGCACGGCGGCCCGGAGGGCCAGTCCCGGCCGGGATACAGCGAGGTCTTCCCCGAGTTGCTCAACGCCGGCATCACCGTGTTCACCCCGAATGTCCGTGGCTCCGGCGGCCTGGGCAGAACCTTCATGCATGCCGACGACAAAGAGAAGCGGTTCGCGGCGATCGACGACGTCGCCGACTGTGTGCAACTTCTGGTGGGTCGGGGGTTGGCGGATCCCGCTCGCGTCGCGTGCGCCGGATGGTCCTACGGCGGCTATCTGACGTTGGCCGCGCTGACATTTCATCCCGAGCTGTTCGCCGCGGGGATCAGCATCTGCGGGATGAGCGACTTGACCACGTTCTACCGAAACACCGAGCCGTGGATCGCCGACGCGGCGTACCCCAAATACGGCCACCCCGTCGGTGATCGGCAATTGCTCGAAGAGCTTTCCCCGCTGCGCCGCGTCGACGTGCTGACCGCCCCGTTGCTGGTGGTTCACGGCGCACACGACACCAACGTGCCCGTCAGCGAATCCGAGCAAATCGTGGACGCATTGCGGCAACTCGGTCGGGACGTGCGCTACCTGCTGTTCGACGACGACGGCCACGACATCGCCAAGCGGGAGAACCGTGCCAAGCTGACGGTGACCATCTGCGAATGGCTCGATTCGGCCTTTGCCGCGGCACGTGCGGCGCCCTAAACGGGTAATTTGAAAACGCAATTATCCCGGATCCGGGCCCCAAGCTCCATGTTTGGAATATCGTCGGGTGGGTAAACAATGGCGCAGCGAACGCGGATGGAGGCCCACGATGGGACGACCCGGAGGAATTATCGGCGTGATCGTGCTGATCTGGTTGTTGATCGGGGTGCTGGCGGCTTGGCAGCGGGATTACTTCAAGGGCGGCGAAACCAACTGCGCCACAGGTGGAACCATCGCGCTGACCGTGGTGGCGGGTCCGCTCAACTACGCAGGTGTGAACCCCAAGGTCGCCAACTGCAACCTTCCGAAGCCCAGCAGCAGTGGGCTTTTCCCCTCCTGGCAAGACGCAGCCTGACGATTGGAGTGCCATGGTTATCCTCGGAGCGATTCTGCTCATCCTGGGATTGGTCTTTAAGATCTACTGGCTCTGGGTGATTGGTATCATCCTGCTGGTGATCGGGGCGGTCTTCTGGGTTCTGGGACGTGTCGGACGCCCGGTAGGCGGCAGACGCTACTGGTACTGACAAGCCATCTCAACGATTGGAGTGCGATGATCATCCTCGGTGTAATTCTGCTCATTCTCGGTTTCGTGCTCAACATCTCGATCCTGTGGACGATCGGGATCATCCTGCTGGTCATCGGTGCGGTGCTGTGGATCCTGGGCGCGGTCGGGCGCCCGGTCGCCGGCCGGCGCTATTGGTATTAGCCCCCAGTGGTGGTGCGGTGGTCGCCCGATAGGGCGGCCACCGTCATCTCTTTGAGGATCACGCGGGAATGCGCCGCCCCGGCGGCCTTGGTGTCGGTGGGCGGGACGCTGTGCGGCGTCGAGTTCAGTAGGCCGAAGGTCGCATGGGCCATCAACCGCGCATCGGCCTCGGCGAGCCCGTCGCCGCGCCCGCGCAACACATCGACCCAGATCTCCACGTATTGCCGCTGGGCTCTGCGCACCTGGCGTTTGGCGCTCGCCGGCAGATGCCCGAGGTCGCGGTCCTGAATGCGGATCAGGTCGGGCTCGCCCAGGGCGAAGTCCAGATGAAAGTCGATCAGCCCGGCAAGTGCGGTGGCGGGGTTCGGAGCCGCCGTCACGACCGCTCGCGCGCCGGCGAGCAGGCGCGTGCTGATGCCCACCAACAACTCCACCAGCATCGCTTCTTTGTTCGGGAAATGCCGGTAGATCGCCGGGCCGCTGACCCCGGCGGCGGCGCCGATGTCCTCCAGCCGCACCGCGAGGAAGCCGCGCTCGGCGATCAGCCGCTCGGCGGCAGCGATCAGCTGCGAGCGGCGATCGGACTTGCGCCGGTCGCGCCGCGTCTGCTCCTGGCCGATGGACATTTCAGTTAATTGTAACTAACATCAGCTGAGTTAGTCATGATTAACTCTCTGTGGGCGGCGGTGTGACAGTTACGGCGACCAACCGCGAACAGCATCTGGCGCTCGTCGCGCAGCTGCGCGCCAAGCTCGCCAGCGCGGCGCTCGGGGGTCCGCCGCGGGCCCGCGAGCGCCATGTCGGCCGCGGCAAGCTGTTGCCACGTGAACGGGTCGACGGACTTCTCGACCCCGGCAGCCCGTTTCTGGAATTGTCCCCGCTGGCCGCCGACGGCATGTACGACGACGAGTGCCCCGGCGCCGGCATCATCACCGGCATCGGCCGGGTATCCGGCCGGGAGTGCATAATCGTCGCCAACGACGCCACGGTCAAGGGCGGTACCTACTACCCGGTCACCGTCAAAAAACATCTGCGTGCCCAGGAAGTGGCCGGCCAGAACCGGTTGCCGTGCCTCTATCTGGTGGACTCCGGCGGAGCATTCCTACCGCGCCAGGACGAGGTGTTCCCCGACCGCGACCATTTCGGCCGCATCTTCTACCACCAGGCCACCCTCAGCGCGGCTGGTATCCCGCAGATCGCGGCGGTGCTCGGATCCTGCACCGCCGGCGGCGCGTACGTGCCGGCCATGAGCGATGAGGCCGTCATCGTGCGCAACCAGGGCACGATCTTCCTCGGCGGGCCGCCGCTGGTGAAGGCCGCGACCGGCGAGGTGGTCACCGCCGAGGAACTCGGCGGCGGCGACCTGCATGCGAATACGTCCGGCGTCACCGACCATCTGGCACACGACGACCGGGACGCGCTGCGCATCGTGCGCCGGATCGTGGGCACCTTGGGCCCGCGCGAGCGCAACCTGTGGGACGTCGCGCCGACCGTTGCCCCCACCGCCGATCAAACCCAGCTCTACGACGTCGTCCCGATCGACGCACGGGTGCCCTACGACGTGCACGAGGTCGTCACCCGGATCGTCGACGGGGGCGAATTCGCCGAGTTCAAAGCCGATTACGGGGTCACCCTGGTCACCGGCTTCGCCCGCGTCCACGGCCACCCGGTCGGCATCGTCGCCAACAATGGTGTGCTGTTCTCCGAATCAGCCCTGAAAGGGGCGCATTTCATCCAGCTGTGCGACAAGCGGATGGTTCCGCTGGTGTTCCTGCAGAACATTTCCGGCTTCATGGTCGGCCGTGACTACGAGGCGGGCGGCATCGCCAAGCACGGTGCGAAGATGGTGACCGCCGTCGCGTGCGCGCGGGTGCCCAAGCTGACCGTGGTGATCGGCGGGTCCTACGGGGCGGGCAACTATTCGATGTGCGGGCGGGCGTACTCGCCGCGCTTTCTGTGGATGTGGCCCAACGCGCGGATCTCGGTGATGGGCGGCGAGCAGGCGGCGTCGGTGCTGGCCAGTGTGCGCGCCGACGCGCTGCAGGTCGCGGGCACGCCATGGACGGCGGACGAGCACGAGGCGTTCAAGGCCCCGATCCGGGAACAATACGAGCACCAGGGCAACCCCTACTACTCCACCGCGCGGCTGTGGGACGACGGTGTGATCGATCCAGCCGACACCAGAACCGTTCTAGGGCTTGCTCTTACGGTGGTCGGCCAGGCCCCGGCGGAATCGGTTTCCTACGGCGTGTTCAGGATGTGACCGCGATGCGCTCGCCCCGCAACTTCGACACCGTCCTGGTGGCCAACCGTGGCGAGATCGCCGTGCGGGTGATCCGGACCCTGCGAGCGATGGGAATCCGTTCGGTCGCCGTATACAGCGACGCCGACGCAAACGCGCGTCACGTCGCCGAGGCCGACGTCGCGGTTGCCATCGGCCCGGCGCCGGCACGGCAGAGCTACCTCGACATCGGCGCGGTCGTTGCGGCGGCCCGCCGCACCGGCGCACAAGCAGTCCACCCCGGCTACGGATTCCTCTCCGAGAACGCGGATTTCGCCGCCGCCCTGGACGCGTCCGGCATCGTGTTCATCGGCCCGTCGGCCGCGGCGATCAAAACCATGGGTGACAAGATCACCGCGAAGTCCACCGTCGCGGCGTTCGGGGTACCGGTTGTCCCCGGCATTGCGCGCCGCGGTCTGTCCGACGCGGACCTGATCGCCGCCGCGCCCGAGGTGGGCTACCCGGTGCTGGTCAAACCCTCCGCCGGCGGCGGCGGCAAGGGCATGCGGGTGGTGGAACACCGCGACGAGCTGGCTGCCGCGCTGTCCGGTGCGCGGCGGGAGGCGGCCGCCGCGTTCGGCGACGACACGCTGTTTTTGGAGCGCTACGTGCAGCGTCCCCGGCACATCGAGGTTCAGGTGCTCGCCGACCGCTACGGCACCGTGGTGCATCTCGGTGAGCGCGAGTGCAGCCTGCAGCGTCGACATCAGAAGGTGATCGAGGAGGCGCCGTCGCCGATGCTGGACGACGCGACCCGCGCCCGGATCGGCGCGGCCGCCTGCGACACCGCGCGCAGCGTCGACTACACCGGCGCGGGCACCGTCGAGTTCATCGTCTCCGGCGACCGCCCCGAGGAGTTCTTTTTCATGGAGATGAACACCCGGCTGCAGGTCGAGCATCCGGTCACCGAGATGATCACCGGCTGGGACCTCGTCGAATGGCAGATCAGAATCGCCGAGGGGGAAAAGCTGCCGGTCACCCAGGACGACATCACGCTGCACGGCCACGCGATCGAGGCCCGGGTCTACGCCGAGGATCCCGGTCACGGATTCCTGCCCACCGGCGGCAAGGTGCTCGACGTCGCCGAACCCACGGGGCCCGGCATGCGGATCGACTCGGGGCTGAGCCCCGGTTACGTCGTCGGCAGCGACTACGACCCGATGCTGGCCAAGGTCGTCGCGCACGCAAGCGACCGCGCCGCGGCGCTGCGCGCGCTCGACCGTGCACTGGCCGGCACCGCCGTGCTGGGCCTGGTGACCAACATCGAGTTCGCGCGTTTCCTGCTGGCAGATCCCGATGTGGCGGCCGGGCGCCTCGACACCGGCCTGCTGGAGCGGCGAATGTCCGATTACGCGCCCGGCACCCCCGACGACGACCAGCTCATCGCGGCGGCGGCCTACCGGTGGCTGCGGGCCTGGGCCCGATCGACCGACGACCTGTGGACCAAACCGTCCGGCTGGCGGCTGGGGGAGCGGGCCCCGACGGCGATCCGGTTGAGCGCCGGCGAGCGCACCGAGCACGTCGCGATCGTCGGTGACCCCGATGGCGCGACGGTGACCGTCGAGGACGGCGAAATCCGTTCGGTGACCGCCGCTTTGGCGGGACACACACTGACCGTGACACTGGACGGGCTGCGCGCCGACTACACCGTGGCCGCCGACGACGGCCGGATCTGGTTGGCCGGCGACAGCGGCACCGCCGTATTCGCCGAGGTGCAGGAATCACCGGTACGGACCGACGACGAGCACAGCGGCGACGCGGAGCTGACCAGCCCGATGCCCGGCTCGGTCGTCGCCGTCGGGGTCGACAACGGGACGACCGTACGCGCGGGCAGCGTGGTCGTCACCGTGGAGGCGATGAAGATGGAGCATGCGCTGACCGCCCCCATCGATGGGGCCGCCGAACTGCTCGTCGACGTCGGCGACCAGGTCAAGGTGGGCCAACCACTGGCCCGCATCACCGCCACCGCCACCACGGGCGGTCGGAAGGAAGACGCACCATGACGCAGTTTTTGGCCACCGGCACGCTGCCGGAGGACTACCGGCAGCTCGCCGAGACCGTGCGCGACTTCGCGCGAAGCGTCGTCGCGCCGGTGAGCGCCAAGCACGACGCCGAGCACTCGTTCCCGTACGAGGTGGTCGCCGGGATGGCCGACATGGGGCTGTTCGGGCTGCCGTTCCCGGAAGAGTACGGCGGCATGGGCGGCGACTACTTCGCGCTGTGCCTGGCGCTCGAAGAGCTGGGCAAGGTCGACCAGAGCGTGGCGATCACGCTCGAAGCGGGGGTGTCGCTGGGCGCAATGCCGGTCTACCGCTTCGGCAACGACGCCCAGAAGCAGCAATGGCTGCCGCAACTGACCAGCGGGCGCGCGCTTGCCGCGTTCGGGCTGACCGAGCCCGGTGGCGGCACCGACGCGGGCGCCACCAAGACCACCGCACGGTTGGACGACGGGCACTGGGTCATCAACGGAAGCAAACAGTTCATCACAAACTCCGGGACCGACATCACCCGGCTCGTCACCGTTACAGCGATAACCGGGACCACCGATAAAACGAAACGGATCTCGTCAATCCTGGTGCCCGTTCCCACCGCCGGATTCACGGCCGAACCGGCGTACAACAAGGTCGGCTGGAACGCGTCCGACACCCACGCGCTGAACTTCGACGACGTCCGGGTGCCCCGGGAGAACCTGCTCGGCGAGGAGGGTCGGGGCTACGCGAACTTCCTGCGCATCCTCGACGAAGGCCGGATCGCGATCGCCGCGCTGTCGGTCGGCGCGGCGCAGGGCTGTGTCGACGAGTGCCTGAAGTACGCCAAGGAGCGGGAGGCCTTCGGTCAGCCGATCGGGCGGAACCAGGCCATCGCGTTCAAGATCGCACGGATGGAGGCCCGCGCGCACACCGCCCGCACCACCTACTACGACGCCGCCGCGCTGATGCTGTCCGGTAAGCCGTTCAAGAAGCAGGCCGCGATCGCCAAGATGGTGGCCAGCGAGGCCGCGATGGACAACGCGCGCGACGCCACCCAGATCTTTGGTGGCTACGGCTTCATGAACGAGTTCCCGGTGGCCCGGCATTACCGCGACAGCAAGATCCTCGAGATCGGCGAGGGCACCACCGAGGTGCAGCTGATGCTGGTCGCGCGCGAGGCGGGTCTGTAACGACCTCCGATTGTTACAAATCGGTTGCTATCGAGTCTGCCCAGGTGGCGACGGTGCGGCGGCCGCGACACGCGCCCGGGCGGGAGCACGCGCAACCCGGATCACGCGCTGACGAGGGCATAATAGAAAGTGCGCCAGTGCTACGGCGGGCCGGGCGGCAGGTGTCGTCCCGAGCCCTGTGAGGGCGCGCGACCGGGTTTGCTGAGACCCGTCGGGCAGTGACGCCGATCCACTGCCGGATGTCGCCGGCCCGGCGGCTCCGGTGCCGGATGTCGTCGGCCCGGCGGCTCCGGTGGTCGATGACCAAGGAGGCGGCGTGCCCAACTCAATGACCGTCGATTCCGAACCGGTCACGCTGATCGCGCCGGACGGGACAACGACCGACGAGGCGCGGTACCGCCGCGAGTTGGCGCCCGAAACCCTGTGCTGGCTCTACGAGATGATGGTCATCACCCGCGACCTTGATGCGGAATTCGTCAACCTGCAGCGGCAGGGCGAGCTGGGGCTGTTCGCGTCGTGCCGCGGCCAGGAGGCCGCACAGATCGGCGCGGCGGCCGCGGTGCGCAAGACCGACTGGCTGTTCCCGCAATACCGCGAGCTGGGCGTGCTGCTGCTGCGCGGGATTGCGCTGCCTGCGCTCGCGGCGGTGTGGCGGGGAAGTTGGCACGGCGGACCCGGGTTCACCGCGAAGCGCTGCGCGCCGATCGCGATCCCGATCGGCACCCACGCCCTGCACGCGGTGGGAGCGGCGATGGCCGCCCAGCGGCTCGGCGAGGACTCCGTCACGGTGGCGTTCATCGGCGACGGCGCGACCAGCACCGGCGACGTGCACGAAGCGCTGAACTTCGCGTCCGTATACCACGCGCCGTGCGTGTTCTTCGTGCAGAACAACCAGTGGGCGATCTCGGTGCCGGTCAGCCGGCAGCTCGCCGGGCCCTCCATCGCGCACCGCGCCGTCGGTTACGGGATACCGGGCGTGCGGGTCGACGGCAACGACGCGCTGGCCTGCTACACCGTGATGACCGAGGCCGCCGCACGGGCCCGGCACGGCCGGGGACCCACGCTGATCGAGGCGGTCACCTACCGGCTGGGCGCGCACACCACCTCCGACGACCCCACCCGCTACCGCTCGGCCGAGGAGCTGCAACGGTGGGCCGCGCTGGACCCGATTCCCCGCTACGCCGCCTACCTGCGCCACGTCGGGTTGTTGGGTGATCGGTTGGAGCACCGGGTGGCGGCGCACTCGGCGCGGATGCGCCGCCAGTTAAGGCAGGTCGTGCTCGGTGCCGGCGATCCGGACGTGGGCGAGTTGTTCGACACCACCTACGCCGAGATCACCCCGACGCTGGCCGAGCAGCGCCGTCAGTTGCAGGCCGAGCTGGCCAAGGAGGCGTGATGACCCAGATCGTCGAACGGCCCGCGGGCACGCCGGAACCGAGCGACCCGATCCTGACGGCGGTGCCCGTCAAGCCGAACCTGACGATGGTGCAGGCAATCAACCGGGCCCTGCACGACGCGATGGCCGCCGACGAACGGGTGCTGGTGTTCGGCGAAGACGTCGCGCGGCTGGGCGGGGTGTTCCGGGTGACCGAAGGATTGGCCGAAACCTTCGGCGAGCAACGGTGTTTCGACACCCCGCTGGCCGAGTCGGCGATCGTGGGCATCGCGGTCGGGCTGGCGCTGCGGGGTCTCGTGCCGGTTCCGGAGATCCAGTTCGACGGGTTCTCCTACCCGGCGTTCGACCAGATCGCCAGTCACCTGGCCAAATACCGGATGCGCAGCCACGGCGACATCGACATGCCGGTGACGGTGCGGATCCCGTCGTTCGGCGGGATCGGCGCGGTCGAACACCATTCCGAATCCACCGAGGCGTACTGGCTGCACACCGCCGGGCTCAAAGTGGTGGTGCCCTCGACGCCTTCGGACGCGTACTGGCTGCTCCGGCACGCGATCGCCAGTGCCGATCCGGTCATCTTCCTGGAGCCCAAGCGGCGGTACTGGAGCCGCGAGACCGTCGACACCGCGACCGCGGCTCCCCCGATCGGGCGGGCGGTCATTCGGCGGGCCGGCTCCGACGTCACCGTGTTGACCTACGGCGGGCTGGTCGGCACCGCGTTGCATGCCGCCGAGCTGGCCGCGGCACGGTTGGGCTGGAAGGTCGAGGTCGTCGACCTGCGCTCGCTGAACCCGCTGGACTTCGAGACCGTGGCGGCCTCGGTGGCCAAGACCGGGCGGGCGGTCGTGATGCACGAGGGGCCGCGGACCCTGGGCTTCGGGGCGGAGCTGGCGGCCCGCATCCAAGAAGAGCTGTTCTACGACCTGGAGGCCCCGGTGTTGCGCGCCACCGGCTTCGACACCCCGTACCCGCCGGCACGGCTGGAGAAGCTGTGGCTGCCGGGGCCGGATCGGCTGCTCGACTGCATCGAGAAATCGTTGGAGCGGCCGTGACCGACGTGCGGGACTTCCTGGTCCCGGATCTGGGTGAGGGTCTTGCCGACGCGACGGTGGTGAGCTGGAACGTCGTGGTGGGTGACGACGTCGAGCTCAATCAGCCGCTGTGCTGCCTGGAAACGGCCAAGGCGCAGGTCGAGATACCCAGCCCCTATGCGGGCCGCGTCGTGGAGGTCAGCGGCGCGGAAGGCCAAACCCTGGCCGTCGGTTCGCTGCTGGTGCGCATCGACACCTCGCCGGATACGGCCAACGGCACCCACGCCCGCGCTCCGGTGCTGGTGGGCTACGGGGTGGACGACGGCGTCGACGTGAGCAGGCGGTCGGTTGAACGCTCGGGGCCGCCCAGGGCACGGGCCGCGCCGGCGGTGCGCAAGCTCGCCGCGGACCTCGGGGTGGATCTGGCGGTGCTTCGGCCGGGCCCGGGCGGCATCGTCACCCGCGAAGACGTGCTGGCCGCCGCCAGGGGTGATGAGGTCGTGCCCGTACGGGGTGTCAGGGCCCGGATGGCTGAGCGAATAACCCTGGCGCGCCGGGTCATCCCGGACGCCCATGCCAGCGTGCAGGCCGACGGCGGGGAGCTGCTTGCGCTGCGGGATCGGTTCTGCGCCGCCGGCCTGGAGGTGACCCCGTTCGTGCTGACGTTGCGGCTGCTGACGCTCGCGTTGACTCATCATCCGGTGTTGAACTCGACGTGGGTGGAGACCGCCGATGGGCCGCAGATTCAGACGCACCGCGCCGTCAACCTCGGCTTCGCAACCGCGACCGACCGAGGGCTGCTGGTGCCGGTGATCGCCAACGCGCTCAGCGTGAGCACACGTCAACTGGCGCAGCGGGTTTCGGAGTTGATCTCGGCGGCGCGGGACGGGACGTTGACGCCGGCCGAGCTGCAGGGGTCGACGTTCACGGTGTCGAACTTCGGGGCACTGGGGCTGGACGACGGCGTGCCGGTGATCAACTACCCCGAGGCGGCGATCCTCGGGATGGGGTCGTTGCGCGATCGCGCGGTCGTGATCGACGGCGCGGTCATCGCTCGCCCCACGATGACGCTGACCTGCGTTTTCGATCACCGCGTCGCCGACGGCGCCCAGGTGGCCGGGTTCCTCGGGGAGCTGAAGCGGTTGGTGGAGGCGCCGGAGATTGCGCTGCTCGACATGTGAGCTGCGGTGAGCGGGCGGAAGTTCGCGGGTTTAGCCGAGGTTCGACCGCCGGCGGGCGAGGAACCGACGCTCGGGTTCGGTGGCGGCCAGCCCAAGTGCCCGCGTGTAGGCCTCGTGTGCGTCGTCGGCGCGGCCGAGGCGGCGCAGCAGCTCGGCGCGGGTGGAGTGCAGGTAGCGGTACCCGTCGAGATCGAGCGAGTCGACGAGGTCGAGCGCGCGCTCGGGCGCTCCCGCCTCGGCGACCGCCACCGCACGGTTGAGGGCGACGATGGGCGAGCCGGTGAGACGTTCGAGAGTCTGGTAGAGCATCTCGACTTCGTCCCAGTCGATGTCATTCTCGGCCTGCAGCGACGCGATGGCCGCCTGGAGCACGTATGGCCCACCGGTCGACCGCAGCGCCAGCGCCCCGTCGAGCGCGGAGCGGCCCTCCTCAACCCGTGCCCGGTCGTGCCGGTCGCGGTCCTGCTCGGCGAGCGGGATCAGCTCGCCGTCGACGACCCGTGCGTCGCGCCGCGACTCATGGATCAGCATGAGGGCAAGCAGCCCGGATGCCTCCGGTTCGTCGGGCATCAGCTCGACGAGGAGTCGACCCAGGCGGATCGCCTCGATGGCGAGTTCGGGGCGCTCGGTGTAGCCCTCATTGAAGATCAGGTAGATCACCGCCAGCACCGCCGACAGGCGATCCGGCAGCATCCGGTCGGCTGGCACCGCGAACGGGATCGCCGTCGCCCTAATCTTCGTCTTTGCCCGGGTGAGACGGCGCTTCATCGTCTCTTCGGACACGACGAAGGCACGCGCGATCTCGGCCGTGGAGAGGCCGCCCAGGGCCCGCAGGGTCAGCGCCACCTGCGCTTGGACCGCCAGTGCCGGATGGCAGCAGGTAAAGATCAACTCCAGCCGCTCGTCGGCGATCGTGCTGTCGTCGAGATCGATGTCGTCGGGCTGCGAGACCAGCCGATCGTGGTGGAGCAGCCGATGCATGTCCGCCAGCGTCCGCTCGCGGCGCAGGCGGTCGATGGCCCGGTTTCGCCCAGTGGTCACCAGCCAGGCGACCGGGTGCCGCGGCACGCCGTCACGGTGCCACCGCTCGGCCGCGACCGTGAAGGCCTCCTGCGCGGCTTCCTCGGCGAGATCGAAGTCGCCGAGAAAGCCGACCAGTGAAGCCAGGACACGGCCCCACTCACGCCGGAAGACGTCCTCGATCAGAACGCGTCCTCGCTCGGGATATCCATAAGTGGCCGGACCTCGACCGCGCCGCCGAGCCGTATCGCGGGGATCTTATGGACGAATTCCAGTGCATCGTCCAAGTCAGAGGCTTCGAGCACGTAGTAGCCCCCGAGCACCTCCCGCGTGTCAGCGAACGGGCCGTCGGTGATCAGCGCCCCCCGCTGGCCGTGGCGGACCGTCGTCGCCGTCTCGGATCCCTGCAGGTGCGCTCCTCCGATGCATCTCGGATCGTCCCGCAACGCCAGGTACGCCGCGTTCACCGGTGCGTACTCCTGGGGACTGAGCGTCTCGTGGCTGCCGGGCTTCGGGTAGATGAGCAGTGCGTACTTCATTCGTGTCTCCTTCGGTCGATCTTCTCTCGCCATTGAGACGAACGCGGGGCATCCGAGGGGACAGCTCCCACAAAACTTCTTCGAGGCGCCGACCCGGCCGGAGTTAGGCCAACCGCGTCACTGACGTCCTGACCCGCAACGACTAGCGGTGTTTTGCCGCGGCGAGTCGTTGTCTGAACTCGGGTGACCGGATGGACCGTGCCTGCGGACCCAGCTCGGTGCGGACCGCGAACGCGTGCTCGTCGCTGTCCACGGCGCCCGGGCTGATGGTCTTGCGCATCGTGGCCTTCGTTGCGATCACCACCTCGCGCGGTGCGCTCGCGGGGCCTTGCGCCAGCTGCATTGCGGCCGCGACCGGGTCTTGGGCCACGGCCAGGGCGAGACCGTGCTCGACCGCGGCGGTGGCGTCGAATCGCATGCCGAACAACAACGCCGCCCTGGCGACCTGTGGGCCGGCGGCGCGCTGCAGCATCCACGTCATGCCGCCGCCGGGGTGGATGCCCAGCTTCTGGAATCGGGCGTCGAACGACGCATTCGGGCCGGCGATCCGTGCGTCACAAGCCAGCGCCAGGTTCAGCCCGGCCCCGACCGCGGGCCCGTTGACCGCGGCGACGGTGGGCAACGTGGCGTCGGCGACGGCCAGAAAACCCTCATACAGCCGGGGCAGCTCGCCCTCGGCCGCGTTGCCCAGCGCGCTGAGGTCGGCACCGGCGCAGAACGCCGAACCCGCGCCGGTGACTACCACGGCGTGGGCGTGTGGGTCGGAGTCGGCGCGGTGCACCGCCGCGCGCAGAGCGATGCTGATCTCGTCGGTCACCGCGTTGCGCCGATCGGGATCGTTGAGCGTGATCAGCGCGACGCGGTCGATCACCTCGAACAAGACGGTCTCGTGCATCGGTCAACCGTACGTGCGGCCGCCCCGGCAGCGGGGAGCTAGCGGCGTCGACGGGTTAGATTCGTCTCGGGCGAAGTCGTCGGCCGCGTCGCGCGAAGGAGCTGGCATGGCATTGCGGGTGATTCAGTGGGCCACCGGATCGGTCGGGAAGGCAGCGATCGACTGCATCCTGGGCCACCCGGAGCTGGAGCTGACGGGCTGTTGGGTCCACTCGAAGGACAAGCACGGCAAGGATGTCGGGGAGATCGTCGGGAAATCGCCGCTCGGCGTGACGGCGACATCGCACATCGACGACATTCTGGTGGCCGACGCCGACGCGGTCGTCTACGCCCCGCTGATGCCCAACCCCGACGAGGTCGCCGCGCTGCTGCGTTCCGGCAAGAACGTGGTGACACCCGTGGGGTGGTTCTACCCGTCGGACAAGGAAGCCACGCCGCTGGCCGCCGCCTGCGCCGAGGGCAACGCGAGCCTGCACGGCACCGGAATCAACCCCGGCGGGGTCACCGAGACATTCCCGCTGATGCTTTCCGCGATGTCCTCGGCGGTGACTTTCGTGCGCGCCGAGGAGTACTCCGACATCCGGACATACGGGGCGCCGGACGTGGTGCGGTGGATCATGTGTTTCGGCGGCACCGCGCAGGAGGCCGAAAAGGGGCCGATGCTCAAGCTTTTGACCGGCGGCTTCAACCAGTCGATGGCGATGGTGCTGGACGCGCTCGGGCTGGCGGATCGGGCGGAGGTCAAGACCCTGCACGGCGTCGCGGTCGCCACCGAACCGATCGACTCGCCGATCGGCGTGATCGAGCCCGGGAAGGTGGCCGGTCAGCGTTTCCACTGGGAGGCCTACGTCGACGGCGAGGTCGTCGTGCGGATCGGCGTGCACTGGCTGATGGGAGAGGCGCACCTCGACCCGCCGTGGACATTCGGCCGGCAAGGCGAGCGCTTCGAGATCGAGGTGAAGGGCAACCCGGACACGTTCGCGACCATCAAGGGCTGGCAGCCCGACACCATCGAGGAAGGCCTGATCAGCAACCCGGGAATAGTTGCAACAGCGGCACATTGCGTCAACTCGGTGCCCTACGTGTGTGCCGCCCCGCCGGGAATCGTGACGTCGCTGGGGCTACCACTGGTAGCCGGGCGCGCACATCGGCGGCTGCGCGGTTAGCTGTCCGACGGGGCGCCCACGGCTGCACCGATCGGGGTGTCGCCGTTGACCACCCCAAGGGTACGGCGGCAGTTTCGCTGATTTCGGCCCGGTGTGCGCCGACGTCGATAACCTGATCAGTTGTGTTGTACTCCCGGCGCACGCGCCTGGCGACGCGGGTTTCGGCCGTCCTGGTCGGCGTCGGCGTGCTGGCCGCGTGTGGTGGTGGAGGTAACCAATCGTCGTCCACGTTCGTTCGGACCAGCCCGAGTTCGGAGTTTTCGACCACCGAGGCGCCGTCGACGTCGGCGCCCGCGGTGCCGGCCGGCAGTCAGATCGTTATTTCCCACTTCTCCTACACGGTTCCGGGGTCGGTACGTCCGGGTCAGCAGCTCACGGTCGTCAACAAGGATGACGCCAACCACACCCTCACCGCCGATCAGAACGGTTTGTTCGACGTCCGGGTCTCGGGCGGCGGCGGCTTCGCGACCTTCAACGCTCCCACCGCGCCCGGCAGCTATCCGTTTCACTGCAAATACCACGACAGCATGCATGGGACGCTGACGGTCCAGTAATCCACTTAGCAGACCGGATTGTTTTTGCCGGTGTTCGAGCGGTCTGATGCGCGGAGCGGCAGCACTGGAGGGCCCTGTGTGGCAGTTGTCGGTTTTCGGGACATGCGTTGCCTGTGGGGTTTATGTTGTGCGCATGAGCGAGGGGGCGGAGGTCGCGAGGTTTCCCCTGTGGCGGGAGGCTGACCTGGCGCAGGCCGAGTACTTCTGGCGGTTGCTCGACGCACGGAAGGCCGAGGTTTGTGAGCGGCTGGAAGCGCAGCTCGACGCGTTGGCAAGATTCCAGCGCGCCGGCGATCTGGGCGGCGTTCGACGCCACCGGCGGATCGTGAAGACGCTGGAATCAGAGGTCGCGACGATGGATCGAATGCTGGTCGCATTGCGGGTGCGGCTCGGGTTGCCGACGCTTCGTCGCAGCTTGTAACTTGTCCGCTCCGGTCGCAAGGCCGCGCCAGTCCGGCCGGAAATGTGACGTTGCAACTAAGCCCTACCCCATTCCTGTCATCGGCGCTAATCCCGCGCTGTGAGGGGTTACATTCGGCGCGGCGGCGAAGGTCTGACTGATCCGAGAGCCGATCCAGCTCGACTTCGAAGACCGGCCATGCCCGTCGCGGCCCAACACCGGATACCACGAAGGGAATCGACGAATGTCCGAGCAAGACAACATCGAGCTCATCAAGAAGGGTTACGAAGCCTTCTCCGCCGGTGACATCGAAACGGTGATGAACCTGTTCGACGACAACATCGAGTGGGTTCAGCCGGGTGAGAGCGCGATCAGCGGCACCTATCACGGCAAAGGCGAACTCGCCCAGTATCTCGCGCGGTTGGCTGAGAAGTCGTTGACGGTCAAGGCGCGCCAGTTCCTGGCCGACGGCGACATGGTCGTCGCCCTCACCGACGTTGCTGTCGGCGACGAACGAGGACAAGACGCCGACGTGTTCACCGTCCGCGACGGCAAGGCGGTACGGGTGCAGGTGCACACCGACACGGCGGTGATGGAGCGGGTGTACGGCAAGAAGCAGGTCGCGGCAGGATAGTCAGTCCGCGTGCTCGGCGGGGGGGTGACCCCCGGCAACGCCCCGGCCCGTCATCCGCTGCGGTGGCGGGCCGATTGCTTCCAGGAGCACTCAAACGGTTCGGCCCGTCGCACCCTCACGCTCGGCGACGCTCACCAGTCGGCGCGAGAAGAACTGGACCGCGCCGCGCAGGATGGCGAGCATCACCGGCCCCGTGCCGCGGAGCCCCTCGGTGAACGAACCACTCCACCGGATGTCGGTGCCGCCCGTGGCGTTCGGGGTGAAAATCACCTCGCCATGGTAGTTCTTGGCCGGCGTCGGTGGGCCGACCAACTTGTAGACGTGCCTACGGTCCTGCTCGTACTCGACGGTCTGCTCGCGCACCAGCACCGGCCAGAGTCCGACTTTGCGGACGGCCCCGATCCCGCCCGGCGGCGGTTCGCCCTGGCGCTGCCAACCCGAGTAGGCAACGATCGGCTTCGCCCACCGGGCCCAGTTCCCGCCGTCGGTCTCCAGCCGGAACAACGTCGCGGCCGGCGCGCGGCTGGTCCGGTTGATCTCGAACGAAAAGGTGCGGTCCGACATGGCGCCCTCCTCCGGTGACACCGCGACATCTGTTCTGCGCCTACGAGCTGCGCCCCCGGCCCGACTCGAACGGGCGACCTAGGGATTAGCTGAAGACGCTTAACAGTGATTGAGTCTAGTTGACATAGGCGATGCGGCGCAATGTCTTTCCCATTTCGGTGCTGTCAACGATTGACGGAAGTTGTGTTTGCTTTTCGACACTTACCGCCGATTAAACGCCCACTCGGCCCGCCCTTGTGCTCTTAAGGTGCAGCGCTGCCGCTTCGACGTCGTCATAGGCGAGACTGTAATGCTTGAGCGCCAAGTCGAGATGGTCCTGCCGGCGCTTCATTATGTCCTGATAGGTGGCGCGGAAGGACTCGGTGTCAGGGCGTCGGCCCTGTTCGCTGACCACCACCTTCGTGATCTCGGGCAATATCTCGTTTTGAATTTTCTTGATGTCCGCGCTGATCTTCTGTACCTCCGCATCGAGAGGCGTGCCTTGGAGCAACGCACGTGCGGCGAACAGGGGCGGTTCAACCCGTTGGACCCACGTGGTGAAGAAGGTTTCGATTCGGTTGAAGATTTCTTCGGCTAGTGGCTGGCCGGGGCCGCCCTTCCGTGGGAGGTTGGCGTTAAACATCGGCGGCAAATCATCGAGGAAGCTTTTGAAGGCATTGAAGTCCATGCCGACCTGCGAGAGTGCGCCCCATACATCGCTAACGGCTTTCAAGCACTCCCGTCGCCGCGCGAATTCATGGTCCACTCGGCGGGCGCGTTGCCCTCGTGCCGCTTCGCGCAGCGCGACAACCACCGCGCTGAACGTAGCCACGCCGGCGAACCACTCCGCGAACGGTCCCCACTGGGCTGCACCCCATCGTTGCGCGAACCCATAACCCACGACGACGCCCAAGGCCAGCCCGGTGAGAAGGCTGGTAACCGTCACCCAGTGTCTGCCCGCGAACGCGCCGAATTGGTGCCACCCGCATGTCACCACCACATGCTCGCATTTCCGTTCAACACGACGCCCCGGCGTGCATCCACGCGATGAAAGCCTCACCACCGCGCCCGTGATCGAACAGCCCGCGCGCCGCGATGCAGCGCTGCCGGAACCGCCACTGCATCAGCCGGTAGGTGTGGCGCTGCGGGCCGTCGATCTCCCCGCGCCGCTCCCCGGCCACCGGGGCGCCTTGGGTTTTAGGAGGCTGGCTCCCAGCGCCAGCCGTCGTTGTTCGTGCAATCTATGGGCTTGCCATCACCCGCCACCCCAGATGCTCCATGGTCGCTGTTACGACAGAATTCGCCAGGCTCGTAGCACGTGCCCTTGTTACTCATCGGGTAGCAGCCTGATGGCGAGAGCGGCGGAGCGGGGGAAGCCGGGGCGAGAAATGAGGCGGTGAGCGCGGCGTGCCCGGTGGGGGCCGCGATTGGCGCGCCGATAACCACACCGACGGCAATGGCCGCCACGAAAAATAGCGTACGAAACATCGTTCCCCCACGAGAGTTAGCCAACCAAAGGCAGCCTCAGCCTCGAGCGAGCGTAGCGGCCCCAAGCGCGGGCGCGCTGGCGATTCGAAAATGTTGGCGATCAGCATTTAAGTGGCACCCAGAGCGAACGCCCCCGTCTACCACTTCTCGCTAGCGATGCCCAGCCCGTCCCGCTCCGACCCCGGTGCCACACCACCACCGGCGCTGAACGCGGCCTCACCCAGCTTGTTACACCGCGCGTGCGACGGCGCCCACAAACTGACCTCCATCTCAAGATCCGCGCCGCCCGCCGCCGCGATCGGCACCGTGTGATGCACCGTCGCCGCCATCGGAGAACCATGCGGCAGCCGGTAGTCGATCGCCCCGTCCCCGAAATAACACTCGCGGCGCGCCACCGCGCACCGCTTCAGGAACTGGGCGCGCAGCGCTCTATACCGGCCACGCAGATCCCCGTCGGTACGCCGCTGCCTAGGCTCAACCTCGTCGGGCACCGGCTGCCGCCGCTCCCAGCCGGCCTCGGTCTCAGGGGTGTCATCGAACATGTCGGTCACGAGGTCTAGCCTGCCCAGAAAAGCCCCGCACCTGCTCGCGACAGGCCGGGGAACGGACGACTAATAACCATTAGCGTCGAAACCCCTGTTTTTCGGCCCGTTTCCTCGCTGATCCGTTGTCTAGGAACGCTTTTCGAGTTGTTTGCTGGACATTCCCGTTACTGATAATCGGTACGGCAAATCGCAAAGAGGCTAGTCAGAAAATTTTCTTGCGGGGAGAGAGCCGCCGGTACTACCGAAATTCCAAAGGAACCACCGTACGCTTTGCGAGGCAGACCTTTTTTCCTTGCATACCAACATGTTTCGTAGCTATCGATGGTTGCTAGCAACGTGTCAGCGCGTTAGAATCGGAGGTGAGAGATCGTGGCATCATGCCAGGTCACCGCCCACGCGAGAGGCATCATCATGGCAGCCATCATGGGCACCGACAGCAAAGTATTTGAGCACGCGGTCACCGGCGCGATCCTGGTCAACGCCGCCGTGTTCGGGTGGGGCCTGCTCGACCACGCACACCGCGAGCTGGCCGAGCACGTCGAGACCGCGATTCTGGTGGTCTTCGCCGTCGAGCTGGTCTGCCGGCTGCGTGCGGCTGGC
>JAFARC010000020.1 GCA_019245755.1 Mycobacteriaceae bacterium
GGCGGGACGAAACCACCGGCCGCCGAAGCGCCGGCGGCCACACCGTGCGCGAACTCAGCACCCAGGCCGCCGCCGGCCGCGGGCGCCACAGCGGAAGACGCTGAGCTGGCGCTCGACATCGCACCAGCACCCGCGCTGGACGCCGCATTGGTTCCCGATGTCGCCGCGCCACCCAACCCGGAACCCGGGCCGCCGAAAAGCGAGCCAAGAGAACTAAATCCACTCGACAGCGGCGACCCCAAACTCCTAGCTGGCGAGGCACCGCCACCACCGGCCATCCCCCCAAGACCAGAAATAATCGACGGCAGAGATTCTGCAGGGATGGGCGAATGGGGAACCACCGCAGGCGGCGTGTCCGTTCCGCTACTACTTCCCCCTACCTTCGGCGAGTTCTCGCGTGGAACCGGCGAATCTGTCGCAAAACGCAGGTTCGATACATTGCCAGGAGCGCGTGCGATGGGCGAGTCGGTGCCTCGACCACTCGGTGCTTCAGGCGCAGCGACGGGAGGCGGCGCATCTGTAGCAAGCCCCCCGGGTGGCGAATCGGTCTCGAAACCGCTTGCGTTGTTTTTCGGCTTCTTGGGCCCAGGGGTATCAGCACCGGTCGTGTTGTCCACTGGCCGTGTATTCGGTCCGCCTCGCGTGCCGTTACCCCCCGCGGGAGACAGTGGAAACTTGTTGCTTAGCAGCGTTACCTCTGTAGTCGCGTCTCCGAGAAGATCGCTACCTATCTCGAGGCACTGCGCTCGCGCGAGAATGAGGATGTTTCCGATGCCACGGCCGTGGTTTAACCTCAAGTCCTCTTCAATCGCGTGGTGCGCATCCAAATCGACCTTGTCCATCTTCTGTTTAGCGTGTCGGACGCTCTCTGCTGCTCGCGAATAGCCCTGGGCTGCTGCGTCGAGCAGTCCGGATGCTTGGTCGAGTAGTACCGCGTGCCTGCCGTAGTGACTGTCGGCCTCTTCGGCCGCGGCGCCAGCTGTCCAAGCTCCCCCGAAGAGGCTGGCCCGGGTCTGCTGCGTGGACTCATAACTCGCATCGACATCACCTCGACGGCGGAACAGGTCATCCGCTATCGCACGCATTGCCGACTCGGAGTCTTCCGGCCAAAGACCAGCCCCAAGCACCGAGTGTGAATACGGTCGGCTGGGTCGCGGAATGTCGCCCGTGTCTGAAGTCGCCGGTTCAGCCTTTGTGGCTGCCGTCATAAGCCTCAGAAGGCCTGCGTTCAACGTAAAGCCACCGTTGTCCTTTATCAACGGGGAAGACCGCAGACATCGATGAGGTGAAAGATCGAGTTATTGGCGGTGTCATTGATTGCGGTCAACTGATCAGTCGGAAGGTCGCCAGCACCGCCAGACGTGAGCTTAAGCGTTGCGTCGATATATGCACGCGCCGCGTCGGCAACATCGGGCGGAGTAGCAGGAGAACTCGAAAGCGCATGTTCTACAGCAACCACGCTGTTCAATGACCGCAGAGCCAGCTCAATATTCAAGTGCCCGTTCGCGTCGCGGATCCCACCCAGACCTGTTCGCCCTCGGGCGGAGGTATCGGCCGCCTGACAAACCGCCGCCTTAGCGTCCGCCACCTGCTGGGCACTGTAAACCGACGCGGAAGGCTGAGAACCACCGGCCTGGTGCCCACCACCAGATCCCCGCGTGACGGCATAAGTAACGGCCGAAGCGACGCCAGCGGCGATCAACGCGACCAACACAATGCCCGCCCACCATTTGACACTGCCGCCTCGGCCCTGCGGCGGTCCCGGCTGAAGCTGCGGCGGCGGCGCATGCCCAGGCGCATATCCGGGAGCCCCGCCCATCGGACCGAAAGGACCGAATGGTGACGGCCCTGTCGGCGGGGAGATGCTCACCCCGGGGTCGGAAGCCCAGTGTGGTGGGTTGGCGGCGGAGGTCATCGAGTGCTTCACGCCGTGATTGTCGACGACGGACCGAGCTCGCTCGCGTTCTGCTGTTCAGTACCTTCGATGCCGCTGATCGTCGTCGCAGCGGCCTCTCGACCGTGTTCCGTGGAGGTGGCCACCAGTGCCGCAATGTTGGCGAGCCGGGCTGCTACCGCACTCCCGAAACCGGCGAAATACTGGCCATTCGGCGCTTTGGCACCCCGGGCGGTCGACGCGGCAGCCTGCTCACCGTGACCCGCGATCACATTCATCTGGGCGGCGGCAGCTGTCGTGTCGATTTTGAGGTTTTTGCTGTCCAAGGAACCCTCCCTCAGTCGTGAGCCGATTCTACGGTGCGCAACTCTGTAATTCGCGGGTCGATAACGAGGAGCTTCGCGCGCCCATAATCGTTAACTTGATCCGTCGCGAAAGCAATCCTTCACCCTGGGTTGAGGTCCGTTGTGCTCCACACCGGAGTGACGGCGGGATGTCGAACCGGTTCCGGTGAACGTAACGGCACACGTTGCATTGGCGGCCTTAGGTATTCGGCCGGCGGCGGAGCTTCCGCTACTACCGCGGCCGGGTCGGTGCACCCGCGACACCGACGTATCGAACACCTGCATCCGCGCACACGTCTGCGCGGCTGAGCCCCGCTGTAAGCCCCGTGACGGGGGGCGCCCCCGCTGCTACGAGCAAAACGGTGACTACGCGGGGCCGTCCACGACCGCACCCAACGAGTCACGTTTATCAACTCCTGACCGATCTCCGGTTACGTTGTCTCAATCTTGATCGTTAGCCAATTGATAAGCCATTTGACCGGATCTGTGGACCTTTTCGCCAAGAAGACGCCGGAAGCCGCCCCAGTACTTCGGCGGTGCCCCAGAGCCGCACCCACACTCGACTGCTTAGGTCCCGGTATGAGCTTCGTCAAGTAGTTAGGGACCAGCAATCTGCACGATTTTCGGCCCACGATGCGAGTTGCGTCTGTCGCCGTCCTAGTGCGAATGGCGCGTTTGTCGGGGTGGCGTGGAAGGGCTTAGCTTGACGTGCGGTTTTTGGGTGTGTTTCTCTTGTTGATGGCGGTGCATGGAACCCGGTGAAATTCTGGGACGGTTGCGCCACTGTGAGCTCGGTGTTGGTTGTCCGGGCGAGTCAGATCTTTGCCCGCCGTCGCTGATATCGGCTGGTGGGGGCGCATAACCCCCTGAAGGAGGTCTCTGATGGCAAGTATCCCCGTTTCCGTGCCTGGTGCGCGTGTTGGTGTCTCTCCGGAGGCGCTGTCGAGGGGCCGGGTACTGGTGGTCCTGAGCGTGACGGTGTTTCTGGCGCTGTTGACCTACTACTTCGTGGGCGTCGACGAGGGCATGATCTCGGTGTTCGGCAAGTCAATGGTGGTGCACGAGTGGGTCCATGACTCGCGGCACTTCCTCGGCTTCCCCTGCCACTGATCAGGCACGCATGATGGAAATCCGTGTCATCGGGCGCGGAGCCCTCGCCGGTCTTATCGCCGGCATATTGGGCTTCGTCTTCGCCCGGATCTGGGCAGAGCCCGTTATCAATAAGGCGATCGACTATGAGTCCGGTCGCGAGGACATCCTGGCTGCGCTGAACACCGCGGCAGGGCGACCGGTGGCGCCGGACGGGCCCGAAATCTTCAGCAGGACAATCCAGTCCACGGTGGGCATTGCGACCGGCATCATCGCGTTCTCGGTGGCGATGGGCGCGCTGGTTGCGGTTGCCTACCTGGTGCTACACGGCCGCTTCGGGGTGCGCCCGTCGACGTTGGCCTGGCTGATCTGCGGGTTCGGCTTCCTCGGTGTCTATCTGCTGCCGTTCGTGAAATACCCGGCCAATCCCCCGGCGATCGGGCACACGTTCACGATCGTGACCCGTGGACAGTTGTACTTGACGATGGTCGCCGCGTCGCTGATCCTGCTCGGGCTGGCGGTTTTTGCCGTGCGCCCACTCTCGGGCCGGGTCGGGCTGTATCGGGCGGTCCTAATCGCTGCCGTGGGGTTCTTTGTCCTCTATGGCGTGGTGGTTGCCGTGTTGCCGTCATTGGGCGAGTTGTCGGCCAACGCTGCGCACGCCGATCAGTATGGGTTCGCCCAGGCTGCCACGGAGACCCCGCAGCCGATCACCAACATCTTGTCGACGCCCTTGATCATCGACGGCAAGACCATTGCGCCTGGACAGATCGTTTACCCCGGCTTCGACGCGGATGTGCTGTGGAAGTTCCGCTGGTACTCGCTGATCAATCAGGTATTGGTGTGGACCACGATCGGGTTAGTCTTCGGCGCGCTCATCGAGCGTCTGGTCGCTGGTGGCGGCAAGCGCAGCCCTGCAACGCCGGCGGCCGAATCGGTCTCTATGGGCTAAGTCGTGGCGCAGTCCGGACTGTCCCGCTGCGGAGCGCAGTTGAGCGACCTCGTAGCGCTCGGGCCGTTTTTCGCGGTGCATACCCATGTGCGCGGCGCACCGGTGCCACCGCCGTGGCAGTCGATGACCCTGCTCATCGATGACACCGATGTGTTGGCCGGGCGGGTCGAGGCGGTGCGGACTGCGCTGGCGCGCCGCGTTGGCCGCCAGCCCGGGGCTGTCGAAATCAGGGTGGCGGCTTCGGTGGCTCATCTCGGGCTGGTGGCTCGGCTGATCGCACCGATGATCGGGGTGAGCATGCTGGGCCACGCGCCGTCGGCCTGGTCGGTCGATGAGCTGTGGTGGCAGAACACGCTGGGCGGACCCTATCCTCTCTCGGCTGTCGACCGACCAGCGACGTGGGGCCCTGGACCCGGCCCTGCCGTCGAAGCGATCACCACCGCCATAGCCGAACGTTACCGGGTCAGCGGCCACGTCTTGTGGGGCAACATCGGCTCTGCCGCCAACAGCGCTGCCCGGCTCATCTGCACTTCGCGACCCGACCTTACCGCCGCAGCTCATGCCGCCGCCGACATCATCCTGACAGACTCCCGCATCAACGGCGGTTCCTTGCGAGCAGGATCTCAATTCCGGCGAAACAGCTGCTGTCTGATCTACCGCACCGCCGACGATCGCAGCGCAATCTGCGGCGACTGCATACTGGAGTGACCTCGAGTTGAATCGGGGCGATACGGCCATCGGCACATCGCGAATCAGTGTCCGCCGCGGGTTGGGACCCTGAAAGGGTCTAACGGTGTGATCGCTTTGGCGCTCGGCCGCCGCGTTTGCGGCGGGTGGTGGTTTTGGAGGTGCGCATCGGTAGGACTGCGTGCCGGTCTCGAGGATGCGGGCGTTGAAGGTGATCCGGTCGACAGTCGCGGGAACGGGGCGGGGGTCGGAGAATACCGCTCCCCACTCGCTGAACGGCAGATTGCTCGCAAGCCCGATACTTGCTCGTTCTTCTCTCTCGGTAACGATCTGGAAGAGCAATTCCGCTCCGCGGGGGTCGATCTGGACATACCCCACCTCTTGTCTCAAGAGTCCTGCCGAGCCACGCATGACTCTCCAAGCAACAGGGGGGCGGCGATCCGCTAGAGCCCGGTGTTCGGTCCGTCGGGTCGTGGACTCAGCTCCGCAGTCGAAGGACTGGGCTTGGATCAACCAGGTAGCGTTGCACGGTCGGCCACGGCTTGGCCTCCTGAGAGCGGGCGAGAAACGCGCTGCGGTTCATGACAATCAGCCAACCCGTCGACGGCTGGCGAGGTAGAGCGGCAAGAACGCGATCCACAACAACAGGCAACCCACGAGCCACCCTGCCGGAGTGTTGATCTCGAAAGAACCCGCTGAGAACGTCACTGGCGTACCGCGTTTGAGGTGCGCTCGTGCGTCCAGATACACCCACACGTCGGCCCCAATGACGAACGCGAGTACGAGCATCGGCGCAAGCGCATTGCCCGGTGGTCCCGACATCACCTGCCGCCGCAATTCACGGTCATGCCGGCATGTCGCGGGCTTCGCATTAAGGGATCCGCACGTCGTGGTGCTGCGCAGCCTGGCGGCGCTGTTCGTCGGTTAGCTCCGACTCCCGCGCCGGGATGACCAGACTCCAGTGCTGACCGACCGGACAGCGCTGAAGCCTGGCGATTCCCAAATCGATCGCCTTGAACTTGACGCCCGGGATCCACAGCGTGGTGAATAGATGGCCCTGCCGGCAGCGCACCACGGTGTCACCGCCCACCTTGTAGCCCAGCCGGCGCGCAATGAGCGTCGCCCCGACGATCACAGCAGCCGCGAACAGCAGTCTCCTCATATCTTGTAATATTACTATTTTTGATAACAGATAGCTACAATCTCCTTGATGACCACCGCTGACCTGCTGCTGCACCCGGTGCGACTGCGCATCGTGCAGGCCCTACTCGGCGATCGCGCAATGACCACCAGCGAGCTGAGCCGCGAGCTCGCCGGCGTGCCGCCCGCTAGCCTTTATCGACACATCGCCCGTCTCGTCGACGGCGGAGTGCTATCCGTGGTCGCCGAGCGCCGGGTGCGCGGCACCGTGGAACGCGCCTACGTGCTGCGCGCGGCTGCGGCGCGGCTCAGCCCCGACGAGATCGCGAAGATGACACCCGAGGAGCATCGGGCAGCCTTCCTCGGTTATGTCGCCGGGCTCATCGGCGACTTCGAGCGCTACCTCGCCAGCGGCCACATCGATCCGGTGCACGACGGTGCCAGCTACAGCCTCGCCGGGTTGTGGCTCGATGACGCCGAGCTGCTGGAGTTCCTACGCGACCTCTCCACCCTGGCCCAAACCCGCCTGGCGAACACAGCCGCAACCGGCCGAACCCGGCGCATCTTCGCCACGATCTTGCTACCCGACGTCTCCGCTGCGACACCGACCATGGGTCCAAAGCGCCGCCGGCAACATTCACCGACACGCACCACTTCAAATTGATCAGCGCCGTCCTAATCCATGGACAGACCGCGTCTCAATTCCCGGACGAAACCAATTAGGGCCGGCGTCCCGCGGGTTATCCAGTCGGATTGTTAATCTCACACCGCGCGGCCTTCGCCCGCTCGTGTCGCCAGATCGAGCGGCTGTGCACTACCGATGTCGCATTCCGAGCCGCGCGTAGCGGTAACTCGAACGCTACTGGCCGCGTACTCAGCAACGTCGGGGGCGTTACTGGCATTTTCTTCACGTGTCTAGGCGCCGATGTCACCCAAATGGGGCCGAAATTCGCGACGACAACCGGCCACACCGGGGCCAATTCAGGTGACCAGAATCATAGGTACGGCAACGATTCTTGGCACTTATCGACCTAAACAGCCCACGACCTGAAACCCGCACGTGATGCATCACCGCCTGTTAGCGTCTGGCCGTGGGTCGCCTCGGGGCAGTCGTCGCAGTCCTGGTTGTGATCGGTTCATCGGTGCTTGGTATGCGGGTAGCACAGGCTGACAGCGGCGGGGACGAACCGCAATACGCGGACTTCTACACCCCGCCCGATCCGCTGCCGCCCGGTCAGCCCGGGGATCTGATCCGCGAGGAGCCTTCGCGGCTGGTGCTGGAGCCGTCGGGCCAGTTGGGCGCGATCCTGGCGACCGGCACCCGGATCATGTACCGCAGCACCGATGCCCGTGGCAACCCGATCGCTGTCACCGGCACCTACTTTGAACCCGACAACCCGTGGCCGGGCAACGGGCCGCGGCCCCTGATCAGCTACGCACCGGGCACACAGGGGCAAGGCAATCAGTGCGCACCCTCGCGAATGTTCAACCAGGGCATCCACTATTCCGGCGGCTGGGACATCATGTTCAACTACGAGGAGTTGTTCGTCGCCACCATGGTCGCCCGTGGGTTCGCAATTGTGATGACCGACTACGAGGGCCTGGGCACCCCGCCGATGCACACCTACGTGAACCGCCTCGCCGAGGGCCAGGCCGTGCTCGATGCCGCCCGCGCGGCTATGCGTCTACCCGGGACGTCATTGGATCCGCGTGGGCCCGTGGCGTTTTGGGGGTACTCACAGGGCGGCGGGGCGACGGCGTCAGCCGCCGAATTGGCGTCGTCGTACGCGCCCGAGCTGCGCATTGTGGGCACCTACGCCGGCGCGCCGGTGGCCGATCTCAAGGAGCTGTTACCCTACGCCGACGGCAGCGCGCTGGTCGGCGTGGTGGGCTATGCCCTCAACAGCGCGATGGCGTCCTACCCCGAATACGCCGACGCGATCCGCGCCAAGCTGACGCCCCGCGGCCAAGCCATGCTCGCCTCCGTCTCGCGCCAGTGCGTCGGACAAACCATCATCGACTTCGCGTTCCGCCACCTGCAGCCCTACTTCACCGAAGACGTCTGGCAACTCATCAACAAGGAACCGTTCAGCAGCCTGTTGGATCAGCAGAAGCTCGGACGCTACAAACCCAACGCGCCCGTGCTGATCGACAGCAATCGCTACGACCCACTGGTGCCGTGGACGGCGGCCAACCAGCTCGGCCGCGACTGGTGCGCCCAGGGCGCCGACGTGCAATTCCGCACCAACGAAGAACCGCCATTCCTCAACAAGCTCGTCGTCAACCACGCCCTACCGATGCTCGTTGACGGTGAGCCGGCGATGCAGTGGATCGCCGCCCGCTTCAACGGCGAACCCACCACCCCCAACTGCGGCCAGTTCTGAGGCGCACTTCCGACCGCTACATCGGCCGCCGCAGCTCGGTGAGGATGCGGATCGCCTCACCCCGGTCGTCGTCGTCCAGCCACGGCATCATCTTGATGATCGACTCCTCGGCCTCCTTGGCGTAGGTCGTCATCTCCGCGGTGACCGCCGCCCGGGCCGCGGCGTCCAACGCCGGCAGCTGACGTTCGACAAGTCCTTTGAGATTGAGCACGGTCTCGGCAAGCTCGAAGCTCTGCGGCGGCGCGGGCGTGGTGTCCTCGGGCACGACCCGCGCCCGACCGCCGGCCAGGATGTCGTCGATGCTGCCGGTCTCCCACGTCAGAGCTCGCTCCAGGCCGCGCCGCAGCCGGGGACTGAGCCGGTGTGCACGGTTGTTCTCCACCTTGCGCAACGTGTCCACCGACAGGCCGCCGCGCTGCCTGATCTCCCCCTGCGACAGGCCCAGGTAGGCGCGCCGGGCACGCACCTCGTCAGCCAACCGCTCCCAAGACATACTTCGATTGTGCCGGATTTCCCGCTCATCATGCGCAAGGCGCGCCGATACCTGTACTGTTCCCGATAGTTCACGGTTTCTCCCGGTCGCATCCGACCATTCAGGAGGTGCAGTCATGATTGAACGTCCCGGTCCGTCGGTTCCCGACGATGTAGACGAAACTGTAACGGCCGCGGGGAGACTCGAAACGAAGTTTCGGTTTCGGCTGGAGGGCCGGATTTACCAGACCGACCGGCCGCGGCCCTGTGAGCGCGACCCGGAGCTGTTCTTCAACCCCGAAACTCGGCGCAGGGCCATCGCGCAGTGCCGCGCTTGCCATTTCGTCGGTCGCTGCGGCTACAACGCCGCGGTGATCGGCTCCACTCACGGCGTGTGGGGCGGCATGATGCTGCCCGGTAACTACCCGAAAAAGCTTGCCGCCTGCTACGAGGCGCTGATGCGCCAGTTCGAGGAGCGCCGCGCGATCGAACTGCCCCATCAAACCGGCGCGGTACAGCACCGCGGCCGCGCGGCCTGAGTCCCGGAACCAGGCGCCGCCGCGCCCGCCCCCGACACACCCCTCGACTGCCGGCGCGGCGCGGCGGCGCCCCAGCAATCCGAGCACATGGCGTTCGGCGCCGCTATCGTCCGCTCGACCGACAAATGGCAGCCAACGATCGGTCGACGGCCCTATTCGGGTAGCTCGACGTAGGGGGTCCCGAGAATATGCGGTTCGAATAACGGATCACCGGGCGCCAGGTATTTGGCGAACAACTCGCTGATCTGGGTCTTCATCTGGTCACGGGTGTGCTGCAACGAGCGGGTGATCAGCTCCTCGAGCTCGGTGTGGGTGTAGCGCGTCATCACGGTGGGTTCGATGTACAGCTGTACGAGCATGGCATCGGTGTCGAACACCGGGACCACGTCCCGGCTTAGCGGGGTGATCGTGATGTCCTCGATCGCTAGCTGCCACGCGGCGTGTCGGGCCCGTTGATGCGCCAGGTGCGCCTCGAACCGGCGCACGAATTCGTCGTCGGCCAGCGGGTCGCTCACGAGTCGGCGGGTCGGTCACCGCCGGGGAGCCGCGGTTCCCGGCGCCCCTTCACCGGCTCGGAGTTCGGCGGCGGGTCCACCTTGAGCCGACGCTCGGGTTTAAGCCTTAAGTCACGATCGGGTTCAACCCCACCCGGACGTGCGCCGCCCGACAACGGTGGTAGGTAGCCGCCGTCGCCGCCGCCGCCCGCGGCGGGCACGGGCGGGTCAGCCGACATGGGCGCCGCCGGTTTCGCGGCCGCCGCCAGAGCATCCGCCGCGCCGGTCGGCGCGGTCAGCGGGCCGGTGTCGGCGCCCGACGACGGCTCGGTCGGCACATCACCGCCGCCGTCAAGGCCGCCGGCGAGCGCCGGCTCACCGGGCGGCGAACCCGCGGCGCCTGACGGTGCCCTGGTCGTAGGGGCTTCCGGCGACAAACCCTGTGCCAAGTTGCCGAGAACCCGCTCACCGGCCTGCGACATCCCCGCCAGGGCCCTGTTCAGGCCGCCGCCCAGCGCGCCGACGAGACCACCCACGCTGCCCGCGACCGCCCCCGCGACGGCGCCCACCCCCTCCTGCACAAGCTCGCCTGCTTGCGCCAGCGACGGCGGGAGCCGCCCATCAGGCAGCGGATCGACGCCGGGGTCCAAAGCCGTGGTTGCCGCGGGATCTGTGCCCGTCGCGGGCTCACCGTGTGCCCTGGTTCCGGCCTGCTCCGACCCGGACGGTGCGGCCACGGCGGTGTGCGGCGGTGGAATGAGCGGTTCGGCGGACTGGTGAGCGGCAGCGGCGCCGGTGTAATGGCCGTAGCCGATCGATGCCTGAGCATTGACCGCGGCCTGCTGATGGTAAAGGTCGGCGAGCACCGGGTTGTAGGCGCCGCGCGTCACGGCGTTGGCACCGTAGGCATTTCTGATCCGGCGGTCGAGGTCGTCGAACACTTCGGGGTGCGGGATCGCCGCACGCGCAAGTGCGAAGGTATCACCTTGCACCTCAACAGCATCGGCGGTGCCGGCGACACGATCGGTGTGATCGGCGAGCCAGTCCGCCAGCTCGACGATGCGCGCTGCGGCGGCCGACCCGGCATCGGATTTCCAGTTCTGCACCAATTCACGCGCGGCCGAACGTATCTGGGACTCTATCGCGGTCAACTGCTCTGCGTGTTTCCGCAGCCGCCCGGCCGCAGCGTACAGCGACCCCGCTCCTGGGCCGGTGTGGATCAGCTCCGAGATGATCCGTGCCGATGACGGCGTTGCCGCGGTTTCGAAGGCCGGTGCCGGCGGAGCACCGACCGTGACCTGCAACGGCGAGGGCGGATCAGTCACCGCGCCGGCCGTCGTGCGCGGTGACCGCAACGCCGCCGCATTGATCATGTCCTGGTCTTGGTAGGCGGCCGCGTCAGCGCACAGCACAGTACCCCAGGCGGCCGCGAGCCGGCCTGCTGCCGTGCTGTGCGCGGCAATCGCGGCGATGCGTGCTGAAAATCCTTGCGCCACGGCCATCGACACCGGATCAGCAGCCGCCGGACTCACTTCGCACATCGGCGGCTGCACGCTTGATCCGCCGGCCGCGACCAGCGACCCGGCGGCATTGACGGCGTCGGGATCAATTTCAAGGCTGGACACGATCTCGACCAAATCTGTTGTGCCGCTACGACGAGAGGCGCCGGGTGTTGTCCTGTTCGGTCTCGGCGTACTCGCTCAGGCTGCGCCGGATGTGAGCGGCGACGTCCTCGGCGTAGCGGCCGAGCGCCACCCCGAGGTCGCGGCGCGCGGCAAGGACCTCTTGATATGACCGGCCCACGGTCGACGCGCCGATCTTGCCGAACATCTTCCCGGCCCCGTCGAGGGCCGCCTCGTCGATGCTGAACCGCTCGCGCACCCGCGGCGACTCGGTCTCCCACCATGACGCGTGGTCGTCCCAGGCAGGGAAATCGATGTCGATTGATTGACGCACCGCTCGAGCGTAGCGCGGCGACACCGTCGTCCGCAGCAGTCGATACCGATTTGCCGGCGCCACGGATTAGAAATCTATTGTGCGCCGGTATTCGTCGATTTCGCCGCGGCTGGGATATGCCGCGCTCGGTGCGAGATCGGCCCCGTCCTCGTTCATCCGCTCCCGCTCGTCACAGCGACCGCGCAGCGCAGCGAGCCGGTAGAGGCGCACGATCCGCTCACCGAGGGTCCCGGCGTCCCAGCTGCGCGTGACTTCCCGCTCCAGCTGCACCCGGATTACCGCACCCCAAGGGTCGACTTCCACCACCAGAGCCGCGTCCCGGGAAGCCTCGATATAGGTTTGCGCTGCCACGTCGCCTCAACCGCAATCACGCCGCCGGCGGGCTGGCGGATTGACGGGGCGCCGCAGCGCCGTCGGCCACCGGGAGCCCGGCGGTGGGCCGCATCCAGCCGAGGAAATCGGGACCGGTCGGCAGCGCAGACACCGGCTGGACCTGCCCGTCGAGCCACAGCTTGCCGTTGCCGACAACCATGACCGCCTTGTCGGTGAACTGTGCGATGTCGCCGGGCTGCAATGCGCTGGGGTCGACCGGCGCGGTGACCGGGGTGCCGGGCGGCGGCAAGGCGATGCCCGCGGCGCGGTAGGCGTCGGCGGGACTGATGCCGCGCAGCACCGCGCGCACGGCGTCGGCGGCCTGCGGGGTCGGGGCGCTGACAGCGCTGCCGTCGGGCAGCGCCACCGAGGTTCCCGCCGGAGCGGCGGGGGCAGTGGCCGGCGCGGCCGCGTCCGGCGACGGCTTCGGCGCGATGCTCGACGCGTCGCCACTCCCCTTCGAATCGTCCTTGTTGTCAAGGAATTTCGGTGACGGATCGCTGCGCCCCGCCGCATCGGCGGTAGCGCTGTCAGCTCCGCGCGAGGCGAGCTGGCCGGCCAGCGGGCCCAGCGCACCCAGCGAGCCGAAACCCGTGCCAAGGCCGTCGAGCGGTGATACGCCGCCCAGGCCGCCGAGGGCGGCCGGCAGCGCCGATCCCAGGCCCGCGATCGACGGAAGCACCGACGGGAGCGACGCCGCGCCCAGGCCGGCGAACGGGTCCACCAACCCCGCGGACGGCTGGCCGCTCCCTCCCCCACCGCCAGCACCAGAGTCCGCGGCTGGTCCGGCGTCGTGCCACGACGATTCCGGCGGCGGCGCACCCGGCGAAGAAGGGCTTTGGCCCTCCGCGGGACCGCCCGGGCCGCCGGGGTTGGGCGCGGCGCTGCGGTAGTCGTCGCGCAGCTCTTGTAGGACCCGCGCGCGGGTGGCGGCGTCCACCGCGGAGTCGTCGATGATCTTCTGCACGTCGGCAAGCTTGGTGTCGACGTACTTCTCGAAGGCCTTCAACGCCGCGGGGTCGGCCAACGCGTCACCCAACTGGCTTTCCTTGGCGAGCAGGTCGGTGCGGATGTCTGCGATCTTCTGGCGTGCGGCGTCGTTGGCGGTGAAGATCTGGTTGAGGACGTCGGCGAGTTTCTCGTCGGCCAAGGCGCCCTTGGTGGCCGCCTCGCCATAGGCGTCTCCCGCTGCGCCTGCGCCCGCCCCGAGTTGGCCCCCACCGGGAGGTGCCGGAGCGACCGCAGGAATCGGCGGCGGTCCGCCCGGATTCCCGAACAGGACTTGGTTTGCCCGTTGCTGCGCCGACAAGCCGTTTCCGGGCGCCGCGTCGCCGCCGAAGATCACGTCCGCAGTCCGTAAAACCTTGCGGGCGTCGTCGGTCATGTGCTTGACCAGCTCCAAGACCCACGGGTCCAGAACGCCCACGCTCACCTCGATTCGGGCACTGACGGTCGTGGTTGTCGAGAGCCTAGCCCGGTCGGATGGCCCGCCGCGACGGTGCCGCCGGCGAACTTGAAAACTTGCCGTCGCGTCAGGTATGAATCGCTGGTAATGGAGGGGTTTGCGGGCGGCGGCGTTGGCGCCGCGCAGCGGCACATTCGGCGCTGGGCAGCAACGCTGTGCATCCTGTTGCGCCACAGCACCAACCTGGTGGTCGCCGCGGTGGTTTTCGCCAATCCGGGTGCGGTGGTCGAGCCGCTAGGCCGGTGGCTGCTCGTTGCCGTGGGCTGCTGGGCGGTCTATCGGCTGGCGACGCGATCGCAGTGGCTGGCGTGGACGCTCGCCGACGCCGCGGCCACGATTGCGGTGTGCGCGGCTCAGCCGTGGATCATCGACAACGCCCATTTCGTTTCGACCGTGAGCGCACCGCAGGTGGTCACCTCCGCGGCGGTGGCGACGTTCGCGATCCAACTTGCGCCGGCCATGTCGCTGCCCGTGGCCGTGCTGATCCTGGGCAGCTATGGCTGTAGTGCGGCGACCGTGGTCGGGTGGCGGGAAGTCCTCAACGCCGATGACATCTACTTCTTTGTCGTGCAGGCGGTGACGGGCATCCTGATCCGGATCATGCTGTGGCGGATCGCCGCGGCGGTCGACCGAGCCCGCGCAAGCCGCCTAGCCGCTGAAGTCAGCGAACGTGTGGGCGAAGCGCGCCACGACTACGACCGTGAGCAGCTGGCGGTGCTGCACGACACCGCCGCCGCCACGCTGCTGCTGGTCGGGCAGGGTGCGGCGCTTCCGCCGGGCCGGTTGGCCGCCCAGGCGAGGCGAGACCTGGACTTGCTTGGCCAGCGGCCCTGGAGCCGCTCATCGGACTTCACCGACCTGGTGGCGCTGCTGCGCGCCGGTGTGCAACACCTCGGTATCCCGGTCGCTTTCACCGGTGAAAAGCAACTGTGGATCGATGGGCAGCTGGCATCTGCCGTGGCGGCGGCGGTGCGGGAAGCCACCAACAACGTTGATCGCCACGCCCACGCCACGATCGTCCATATCGAGGTCCGGCCTCAACGCGTCACCGTCACCGATGACGGCGTCGGGTTCGCCCAGGAGGCGGTGCGTCGCGGCCATGGCACCCGCGAATCGATCCTGGGTCGGATGCAGCGGGTGGGGGGTTCCGGCGTGATCCGCTCGTCACCCACCGAAGGCACCGTCGTAGAACTGTCGTGGCCTGAGCCGCGCGCGGAGTCGTCCACCGAATCGGTCACCGACACCGACCGTTTCATCAGGCGGGTACGCGTTGTGTACGGTTTGGCGATCACCGCTTTTGCGGTGATGAGCATGGCTGCGGCAACCGTCCCGTGGAGCATCGCGAATAGCCGTCACCCGGCGATCCAGGGTGGCCTCGTGGCTGTGGCCGCAGCGTGCACGCTGGTGGCCATCCCGGTGATCCTGATGAGGACGCGACGCATCGGCTGGGTGGCCGGGCTTGTGCTTGCGGGCATCGCGTTGGCACGGCCGGCGCTGGTGGATCCCGGACTGCTCACCACCGACGGCAATTGGTCGCTCGGGATGATCGGCTGGTGTGTCGTGCCGCTGCTGCTGGGCTGGCCGGCGGTGCGGGCCGCGGCCGTGCTGTCGGCCTACTGGGTGGTTCCGGCAGTCATCGACCTGATTCGCAACCCGTCCGGGCCGATGGCCGTCTACCTAGGGTTGTCGCTCGCGGGTTTTCTCATCCCGCAGCTCTTCACGTTGAGCTTCGGCGCTATCGCGCGACGAGCCGCGCATGACGCGCGGGCCGAGAATGAGGCGCAACTGGCGGCCGTGACCAAACAGCGGGTGGCCGAAGCCCTGCGGGCGGACTACCTGTCGCGCTATGCGGAGGTGATCGACCGGGTGGTGCCCGTGCTGACCGCGCTGAGCCGAGGGGAGCGGATCACCCCGAAGCTCCGCCGGCAGGCCAAGATCGAATCATCCCGGCTGCGGATGCTCTTCGACCATTCCAGGGCGCCAGCGCACCCGGTTGTCGCTGAGATCCGATCGCTGGCAGAAGCCGCCGAGCAGCGCGGCGTCGACGTGTCGATCGACCTGGACGCCGACCTGCCGAACCTGAGCAGTAGTGAGGTACGTGAATTCGCGACGCCCATCGCGGAATTGCTGGCCGAAGCGGGCCGGACCGCCCGCATCGTGCTCACCGCAGAAGGCGCCGAGGTTACCGGCAGCGTGGTGTGCGACGTCCAGGCCGTCGCGACGGTCGAACACCTGGCGAACTACCCGAATGTCACGAGCTTCGTGTGCTCAGGGGACAGCGCGTGGATGACGGTCGTCCACGCCGCCGTGGATGAATCCGGTCGGCCGGCAACCCTGATGAGCACAGCCTGACCAAATCAGCGCCTATTACCCCGGCCAGCCGCCACCGTGGAACGGTCCACCACCTGGCCAGCCTTCGCCATTGAAGGGCGGGGCTTTGACGTTCGGGGCAACGGAAGGTGCGGTGCGGGTTGCCGCCGTGTGCGAGGTTGGGTCGGCGTTCACCACAGTCGGGGCGATATCGGATTTCCACCCTCCGACGAAAACGGTGAGGCCCGCCATGACTGCCAGCCCGCCGACGCCGACCAGCATCCTGAGCCGTTGGCCCAAACCTTGTGATCGTTGGTGCGCCTTTGTCATCGTCCCGCTGTCCAAGGTCCTGTCTTGCGCGCGAGCCCCCTCGTCGCTAGTCCCGCACAAGTAGCACCGAGGCTATCGCGGGTGATCTAGTCTCGGCATGGGTTTTTAGTCCCCTGGTCCTGGGGCGGACCGTCCTCGAAGGCCGCCATCGAAGAAGATTTGAACCGACCGCGTATCGCTTCCCAGGTAAACCGACCAGTTCAGCCTGGTTTGCCCCCGACATGTGACCACCTGCTGGCCATTGAGGGGACCCTAGCTATGGGACCTGAGGGACCGATGGGTGTTTGAAAACTTTCCTCACCCACCCTCTGTCGGTTCGTACACCACCGGCAAAACCCTATGAGGGCGACCGCATCCGTCAAGGGTGTGCATGAGCGCTACGGGTCCCCGTGCAGGGTTCCCCAGCAGCAGTGGGCGATTAGGGCCCCGGCCAGCCGCCACCATGGAAGGGGCCGCCGCCAGACCACCC
>JAFARC010000055.1 GCA_019245755.1 Mycobacteriaceae bacterium
GCGGCGCCCAGCAAGGCGGCCGGGTTGACCAGGCGGCGCCGTTCCCGTTCGCAGGCCGGGCAGGAATCGATGTGGCGGCTGATGCGCTTTCGCATCAGTATGGTGAACTTCCCGTCCCAGCCCGACAGGATCGCGCCCAGCTCCCGACATGCGTTCGGATTGCTTCGGGCGTGGCGCGACACCAGCAGCGCCCCGAGCGAGCGTTCGATCGTTTCGCGCAGCCGAAAGACCATAACGTTGGCACTGTTGGTGCTAACACCCAGCGCGTCAGCAAGGGCTTGGCCTTCCAGGCCATGGCGATAGGACAGCTCCAACACCGCGCGGTCGCGGTCGGAGAGCCCCCCGGCGGCCTCGGTGATCAGACGGGCCAGTTCATTGCGCAGCGCCAGGGTTGCCGGGCCGGCGTCACTGGACGCGGCGTCGGGAAAGTCATCGGAGACCTGTTCGCGGCGGCGGGCATTGATGCGGCGCAGTGCCTGGTTTCGGGCGATGGAATACAACCAGGGGCGCAGTTTGTCGGGCTCGCGCAGCTTCACCAGTTCGGTGGCCGCTTTGCAGAAAACGTCCTGAACGCAATCGGCGGCGGCGTCGCGATCGCGCAACATCCCCACGGAGAAGTCGTGCAACCGGTCGGCGTAACGGTCATAGATCCCCGCGAACGCCCGACGGTCACCGGCCGCGGCGGCACGCGCCAACTCGGCATCGCTTGGACCGGCGACGCCCCAGTCAAGTGCTGAGGTCATGGCATCGACTCCCGAGGTCGATCAGCGGTAACCCCACGGCCTGATAACGACGCAGTTGACAGCCTAAGCCCGTTGGAGGCGGTTGGTGCTGGTTCCCTGTGATTGGCGTACCTGCGTCAGATGCGGCGCGAATGGCGGTGCGCGAACGCGACCGGCTGATCAGCCGTGCCACTACGCCGCGATCTTGTCGGCCCACGCATGAACCTCGGCATCACTGCCGACGATCTGCATTTTGAGGGTCATCTGCGGCGTGTACAGCCGGCCCACCCAATGACCCAACTCGATGTCCACCCGCACAAGCGAGCCATCCGCTCGCCGATGGTGTCCAGTCCGCATCGTGGTGCTCATGGCGTTGCCCCTTTTACCTGTGATTGCCGGCCCGGTCGGACCGTCACATCGGTAGGAGCAGCCAAGCGGCGGCGCACTTACAAGTTTTGGGAAACTCTTTTGCGCCGAGTTCGGCGCCAACTACCCACGAACGGCAGGATCATGCTGGCGACTCGCTCACAGAACAGCCGGCATGCTCGGTTGGGGCCACGGCAAGCCCGGCATCCGCGATGAGCCGCCGGCCAACGGTGGCGCTCGACGGCATCCCGGTCACGGTCGTCACGGCTTGATCCGGATCGGCCCCGGTGACCACAGGCCGCTGCGGGTGGCGGTGCCCAAGTCCAGCGTCGCGGGCTGGGCCGCAACGATGGTGTCAAACTTGCGCAGCGATCCCCAGTCGCGGCCCCAGTCGTGGGACAGGTAAGTGGACATCACATGTGCGCGTAGCAGCAGGTCGGTGATGCCGAGAAGGCCGCCGTTGCGCCCATCTTCCCAGGTGTCGGTGTCCTGCTTCTTGGCGGTGTAGTCGGGGGTGATCCGATACGCGGGAACTTCGGCGACCCCGGCGTTGTGCAACATCGGATGTTGACACGGGAACGCCAATCCCACCGCCCAGTCCATCAGCACCGGCCTGGTGGAGCCGACGTACTGCTGCAGCGAGCGCAATTGCGGCACCCGCGGTGGCGTGACGGCGATCCAGTCGCCCGGGGTCAGCGACAGGTCACGGGCGACCACCCGGACAGCGACCGCATCAGCCGGGATCGCCGAGCGGGGGAACCGCAGATTGCGCCACGACGGCGCGGGGCCGACGTCGTAGGGCACGAGGTGGCCGGCGGGCACCGGCACGCCGCCGGGCCCCGCCTTCGCGTACTCCAGCTCGACGGTTTGCCCCACGGTGTGGCCGTAGAGCACACTGTTGCCGGTGATCACACCGGCGGCTGTGACAACCACCAACGGATGCCCGGGATCGGTACCCGCTGGATTGGCCGGCAGCTGATACCACGCCGAAGTCAAGGTGCTCTGCTGTTGGGGACCCTGGACCCAGCTGCCCGCCAGCGGGACCCGCGAGGGTTCGAGGCCGTACGGTAACGGCACCGTCGAACCGTTGATTCCCGGCGTCGACAACTTCGTCGGCGCGTCCCAATCGTAGTCGGTGCCCGGTTGCGGCAACGTCATCCGAACCGCTTCGCCGACAATGTGTTCGGGCACGCCGTTGGGCGAAAAGCCGACGGGGTCGGCGCCGCCCAGCGGTCCCAACGGCCCGTAGTCGCCGGGCAGCGGGGTCAGGAAACCGGCGTTGGCGTCCGGCTCCACCAACACGTCGTCCGCCAGTCCGCAGCCGCCGACAAACGCGCGCAGGTTGGCGGCGGTGTTGGAGTACGTCGGGTACTGCCGCGCCACGCCGGCCAGCATCGAACCGACGAACACGACAACCATGAAACCGGCTGCTATTGGAATCGGTGCCGCGGTCAGCGCGCGTGCTACCCGGCCTTCGCCGTGCTCGCGCGACGCAAAGTGCAGCCATATCGCATACAGTGCAGACAGGGCAAACAGCGCGAAAAATATTGTGCTGACGGTGATTCCGTCGATACGCGGCGTGGCGTTGTTGAACGGCACGCCATAACTGGAGACGTACCACCAGCCGTTGGTGGTGGCGAAACACAGGGCCAGCACAAACAGGAGCGCAGACAAGAACGCCATCCGGTTGCGCGACCACCGCAGCACCGTCTGCGACACGAGCACAGTCGCCAACGCCGCCATCGCGGCACCGACCGCGGCGAACAACCCGAAGTGGTGCACCCACTTGGTGGGGGTGAACATCAGGAAGAACATCGTGCCGAATATCACACCCATCAGCCGCCAGGCCGGCCCGCGCGCGACACCGCGAATCCGCTTGCGCCGCAGCATGATAAATAACGCGGTAAACAGTGACAAGGCGGTGATCAAGAATCCGAACCGGCGCGACAGCGAGCCGTCGACGGTCGGCAGAATCAGGTAGTAATAGCGCAGGTTTTCGGTGTACCACTGCTGGCTAGGCCCTATCGCGGTGCGAATCCTGGTGGCCTCCAACACCGTCGCCAGTGTCTGGTCGGCGAATACCACGGTCAGCACAACGGTGCCAGCTGCCAACAGCGGCGCGACCAGCGGCCAGGTACCGATGATCCGGTGGCGGCGCACCAGGATCCGCAGGATCGGCCGACCGCCGGCGATCAACGCCGCTACCGCGATCAGCCCGGTCGGCTGGATTCCGAGCGTGAATGCCGCGCTGAGCACCGCCAGCGCCGCAGGCGTCATCCGTCCGGACATCATCGCGCGTTCGATCAACACGTAGGTGATCAACGAGCCGAGCGCGATCTGCCCCTCGGGTCGCAGCCCGTTGTCGAACGGCATCCACGCCGCCAGCAGCACCAGTCCCGCGGCCCACACCGCGGCACGGCTCGACACCACCGCGGGTCCCAGCCGCGGCAGCACCTCGCGGGACAGCAGCAGCCAGCACAACAGCCCGGCGATCAGGTCGGGCAGCCTGATCCAAATGCTGCTGTCGCTGACGTGGGTCATCAGCGCCAGCACGTTGTAGTACCAGCCGAACGGGTCCTCCGGACTGCCGAACCAGCGGAAGTAGTTCGACATGTAGCCGGCGGGCCCGGCGACGCGGGCCATCTGCAGGATGTAGCCGTCGTCCGACGAGTTCGCGCCGATGATGTGCCAGACCAAAAACCCCAGGACGACCGCCACGTCGACGGCGCCGAACGTGCGCCAGCGGGCCGGGATCAGCCGGTGCATCCGGCGGCCGTCGAGGCGGTCGAGCCGCCACAGCGCCAGCAGCGAGATCGCGGTCGCGACCATCGCGACGATCATCGAGGTCAGCTTCAGCACCGTCGGGCTGGTGGAGAAACGCGTGTCGATCACCGCGGAGAAGTGGAGTCCCGGCGGGGCCGGGCCAATCAGGTCGGTGAACAGTCCGACGATCGCAGGCCGCAGGTTGGGATCGGTGAAGCCGGTGCGCAACGGTTTGCCCGAGCCGTCGGTCAGGCCGACGAACGTGGCGTAGGTGCCGGCCCGCGAGGAGGTGATCTCGATCCGCTGGCATGTGCCCAAGGAGGGCGACATGACCTGCGTGCGCGGCACGCTGCCCACCACCACGTTGCGGACGATGACGTCGACGCGGCTGGCGGTGACGTTGACAAGCATCGCGTTGAGCGCGGCTTGCTTGCCGTCCTTCGGCGCGGTGCCCAGCACGAGCCCACCTGAAGGCGGCATCGACCGCACCACGTCACACGGAATCGTCGCGGTGAGCGAGACGGCCGTCTCCGAGATCAGCGGCGCGGTGACGTTGGTCAGCCGACCGTGCTGGGGCCAGTTCAGCGTCGCGGTGGTCTGCACAACCGGCAGGACGGGGGTGGCCACCGACAGCGCAAAGCCGATCAGCCCGGCGATGGTCGCGACCCAGCGGGCGAGCTTGACGTCGCGGCGCACCGTCTCGCTGCCGACAGGGATTCCTGTTGGGGCGAGGGCCTCGGTCGTCGTCATGGCAGGGCTCGAATCGGTCCGATGCGGGTCCAGCCGTTCACCCTGATCGAACCCTGCTCGACCATGGCGCTGGGCGCCTGTGAGGTGGGCACGTACGGGTCATACCGTTCTATTGCTCCCCAGTCGCGATACCAGTCGTTGCGTAGGTACGACGGGACCGTATAGCCACCCAGGAGCGCATCGGTGAACAGCAACGGACCGCCGGCGCGGGCCGGTTCCCACAGCTCCGATGATGTCGCGGTTTGCTTGTTATCCGCCATGATCCGGTAGGCCGGGAGCTCGGCGACGCCAAGATGCTCAGCGAACGGGCGCTGGCAAGGAAAGTTCGCGGCGGTTGCGATGTCGAGCAGCACAGGGGTATGCGAACCGATCAGCTGCTGCACCGTTTCCAGTACCGGCACCCGCGGCGGCGTGAACGCAAACCACTGGTCCTCGCTGAGGTTGGGGTCGTCGGCGACGATCCGTGCGGCGTTGGCCTGCGGCGGCGCCCAGGCCAGGGGAAAGCGCAGGTTGCGCCAGGCCTTCTCGGGGCCGACATCGATCGGCTGGACCGCATTGAGCGGCTCGGTGGTGCCGTCCGGGCGGGTCAGGCCCCACTGCAGCTTCAGGGACTGTCCGTAGTTGAACGTGCCGTCCTCGTTGTAGGACCAGATCGCTCCGGCCGCCGCGACGGCGACCAGCGGCCGGTCAGGGGTGCGGGGCGGCAACGCGTACCACGCCGACTGCGCCTTGGCGGCGAAAGCGTTCTCGCCGTAGCTGCCCATCACAGGTGTCCGGGCCGGGTCCAGCCCGAACGGCAGCAGGACCCGCGAGCCGTTGACGCCGGTGGGGCCGTAGCCGCCGGCGGTTCCCAACGGGTAGAAGCTGGCGGCGATCGGCTTGTTGGGTGAGCCGTCGGAGTTCACCAGCCCAGGCTTGGCCACCACCGGCTCCGAGGACAGGTCGTCGCTGACGCCGTTCGGCGTGAAGCCCAGGGGGTTCGCGCCGCCGAGCGGACCGGCGGGGCCGAACATTTGGCCGGGTACCGGCTGCAGCATGCCGGCGTTGGCATCGGGTTCGGCCAGCACGTCGTCGGCCATCGCGCAGCTGGTGTTCGACAGCCCGGAGGTCAGCGCTGCGACGTTGGCTTTGGCGGTGGTGTAGACGGGGTAGCGCACCGCCGCGCCCTTGAGCATCGATGAGACCTCCAGCACCACCATGATGGTTGCGACGATCAGTAGCGGCGTGGATGCCAGGATGCGGTTGCGGCGGTTGTCTTTGACCTCGGTGTGGCCGGCGTAGTCGAGCCGGAAGTGCAGCCAGCCGGCGAGCAGGCCGGTCGCGATCGCCAGCGCCAGGAACATCGACGTCACCGGATGGCTGGCGATAACCGGTTGCTTGTCGAACCATGGCACGCCGTAGTTGCCTACGTAAAACCAGCCGTTGATTCCCGAGGTGGCCCATGCCAGCACGAACAGCAGTGCAGTCACGTACAGCGCCAGGTTTCGGCGGCTGTGCAAGCCGACCCGGGCGAAGGCGAACGCGGTCACCGCGCCCAACCCGCCCGCTAGCCCGGCGAACGCGCCGAACTGAATCGCCCACTTCGTCGGGGTGAACGTGAGCAGCAGCAGGCCGACCGCGGTGCTGCCGAGCAGCCGCCACAGCGGGGCGGCGCCGACTCCGGGCACCCGGCCACGCCGCAGCAGCACCGCCAGCATGCCGAAAAGGCACAGCATCAACACCAGCACCGAGAACCGCCGTGTCAGCGACCCGTCGGTGGTCTCCACGGTCAAGAAGTAGTAGCGCAGGAACTCCTGGTACCAGGCGATGGTCGGACCGACGACATATTTGATACGCGCCGATTCGGCGACGGTGGCCAGCGTCTGGTCGCGGAAAACCACGACCAGGATCAGCGTCAACGATGCCAGCAGCGCCGCGACCGGCGCGAGCACACCATCCGTGGCGCGGCGGCGGGCGATGGTTTGCGCGATCGCGCGGGCGCCGGTGAGCAGCGGCGCCACCGCGATCAGGCCCTGCGGCGCCAGTGTCGCGGCCAGCGTCGCGAGGATGATCCCCACCGCCGCAGGCGCCAGCCGCCGGGTCGCGATCGCGTTTTCGACCAGAACCCAGATCAACAGGGTGAAAAACGCGATGATCGGCTCGGGCCGCAGACCGTTGTTGAACGGCAGCCACGCGGCCAGGAAGACCGCGGCGCCGGTCCACACCGCGATCCCGTTGACCGCGACCAACGGCCCGAGCCGGGGAAGTACGCGGCGGCTGAGGATCAGCCAGCAGGCGATCCCGGCGAGTGTGGCGGGCAGTCGCATCCACGCGCCGTCCGGGCTCACCGAGGCCAGCCGGGCGAGCAGCGACGGATACCAGTCGAACGGCGCCTCGCCGGCGCCGAAGAAACGGTAATAGTTGGCGACGTACCCGGCCTGGCGGGCGACGCGCGCCACCGTGAGGTTGTAGCCGTCGTCCGACGAAATCGCACCGACGACGTGCCACAGCAGCAGCGTGCCGACGACACCCACATCGGCCAGCCAGGTTCCGATGCCGGCCCGCAGCCACCGCCCGCTTTTGACCGGGCGCCGCCCGCCGTAGCGGTCCAGCACCGCCAGCGCGACGATCGCGGACACCACCGCGAGCACGCCGAGCACCATCACCGCGATCTTCAGCGTGGTCGGCGACGTGATGAACCGGGTGTCGACATCGATGCGCGCGCTCAGCCCCGGTTGCGGCGGCACCTTCAAGTCGGTGAACAGACCGGCGACCTGAGGCTTCTTCTCGACCGGCAGAGCGCCGGTCGCACCTGCAATGCCGACGAAGTCGGCACCGACTCCGCCGGTGTTGGCCCACAGGTGCAACGTGGCGCACCCGCCGGAGGCAATCGCGGACCTGGGCGCGACCGCGGCCACCGAGTCACGGAACGCAACCACGACGAAGTCGGCACTAGCGCGGACAAACATCCCGTTCTTCGTGGTGTCGACGGGCGCGCGCGCCGGGAGCGTCGACAGCACCAGCCCGCCGGCGGGGGGCAGCGTGGCGATGACCGAGCAGGGGATAGACACGTCCAGCGCGCGAGGCGCACCCGACACCAGCGGTGCGGTGAGGTTTCCGACGACTCCCTGGGGCCATAGGATGGTCGCCGTTGTCTGCTTTACCGGCAGCAGCGGGACCAGCGCGCACAGCACCACCCCCACAATGCCGGCCACCGCGGCGAGCGGGCGGGCGACGGCGCGAGCCAGGGGCTGGCTCACGTCGCGAAGTGTTCCCGGTGCCGGTGGCGCGAGCGGCGCATCCACGGTGCCCACGGCGCGCTCATCGGGATCCGACGCTCTTCGCGCAAGACGCTCATGGGATGGCACGAGCGTCGATGGTATGCGACGTACCTAATGGCGCAGCGGCGCCGGGCTCCACAGCCCGCCACGTGTTGTGGAACCGAGATCGAGGCGTGCCGGTTGGGCCTCGGGGTAGTACAAGTTGAGGGTCTGCAACGAACCCCAGTCGCGGAACCAGTCGTCTTTCAGGTAGGTCGCGACGGTGGTCGCCCGGAACAGCAATTCGGTGATGCCCAGGGGGCCGCCGCCGATGTTGTCCATGACCGGAGAGTTGGCCTCGGCACCAAACCGGTCGGGCAGGATGCGCCACCCGGGCACTTCGACGACGCCGTAGTCATGCCCGAATGGGCGCTGACACGGGAAAGCGAGGCCGACAAGCCAGTCCAGCAGCACGGGGTCCGTCGAGCCAACGACCTGCTGGAGCGTCCGCAGCTGCGGAATCCGCGGCGGAGTGAGCGCGATCCAGTGCTGCGGCGCGAGGTCCTCATCGCTGGCATACAGGCGGACCTGGGTTGCGCCGGCCGGGAGCGCGGACAGCGGAGCGCGCAGGTTGCGCCAAGCCGGGGGCGCCCCGACGTCGCCGAAGCTGACGCTGCCGGTCACCTTGCCGTCCTCACCGGCCCACTGCAGCTGCACCTCGCGCGGATCGAACCGCCCGGCCACTGAAACCACCAGCAACGGGCCGGCCTTATCGCGAGGCGGCAGCCGGTACCACGCCGACCGCAGGTGGGCGGGGATCTGCATGCCGCTGCGCCAGCTGCCCAGCACCGGGGTGCGGGCCGGGTCAAGGTTGTACGGAAGCCGGGCGCGCGAGCCGTTGATCCCGGCCGCCGTGGTGGTTCCGCCTTCGGTGCCGGTCTCGCTGGAGGTGACCAGACCGTTGTTGTCGACGAAATTGTTACCGCCTGGCGGCTGCATCACCGGGTCGGCGGAGACATCGGACGGAACCCCGTTGGCTGTAAAGCCGTCCGAGGTCACCGCACCGAGCCCGTCGGCCACCGGCACGCCGATGGGTTGCAGCATGCCCGCGTTGGGATCCTGCTCAACCAGCACGTCGTTGGCCAGCCCGCAGGTCCGCCCGGTCAGCGCCTCGAGGTTGGACCGCCCAACCGTCCAGGACGGGTACTGGCCGATCATGGCGGCGGTCAGCGAGAACACCTCGAAGGCGACCAGCAACCAGGCCGCAACAGCCAACGGGGACTGCATGATTCGCCGCAGCTTGGACCAACGTACGTTGGTGCGCTCCCAGTCACGGCCGGAGAAGTGGAACCACGCGGCCACCAGGAGCGCAACCAGGCACAGGCCCAGCAGCATGGTCGTGAAGCCGAAGTGGAACTGTGGGAAGGAATTCGACCAGGGAACACCGAAATTCGACACGTACCAATAGCCGTTGACGCTGGCGAAGCTCAGCGCCGTGACAAACAGCACCAACGCCGCGAACATCGTACGGTTGCGCCGCGACTTCATCACGGCGGCGGTGACCGCGACCGCTGCCAACGCGCCCAGCGATCCCGCCAACCCGGCGAAGACGCCGAAGTGGTGTGTCCACTTGGTGGGGGTGAACATCATCGCGATGAGCGAGATGATCGTGATACCGATGATCCGGCGGCTCGGGCCGGCCGCGGTGCCGGGGATCCTGCCCTTGCGCAGCGACATCGCCACCGACACGGCGAGCGCCACCACAAGCGTCAGCACCGCGAACCGGCGCGCCACCGAGCCGTCCGGGCTGGCCATGAACAACCGCTCGTAGCGAATGTGCTCGTCGAACCAGCTCAGGCTGGGCCCGACCGCCGACTTGAGCATGTTGGCCTGGACCTCGCCGGTGAACGTCTGGTCGCGGAAGATCAAGATGATCGTCACCGTGCAGGCCGCTAGGATCGGGGCGAGCAGCGCCAGGTAACCGAACCTCGCGGAGCGCCGGTGCAGGATCGTGCGCAGCGGGCCGATCGCGACGAGCAGCGCGCCGATCGACGCGATGCCGGTGGGCCCGGAGAACAGGGTCAGCCCGCCGATGACACATGCGATCGCCAGCGGCAGCAGCCGGTTGGTGGCCACTGCACGTTCCACCGAGCACCAGGTCAGCAGGATCCCCAACGCGATGATCGGCTCCGGTCGCAGGCCGTTGTTGAGCGGAAGCCAGAACGCCAGGAACATCGCCGCGGCCGTCCACGCCGCCGACCGGTTTGCCTTCACGGCATGGCCGAGCCGGGGGATGACTTCGCGGCTGATCACCCACCAGCTGGCCAGCGCGATCGCCAGTGTCGGCAGCCGCACCCAGACGCTGTTCGTGCTCACGTGTGCCCACAGCGCGAGCAGGTCGTAGTACCAGCCGAACGGGGCTTCCGGCGTGCCGAACCAGCGGTAGTAGTTGGCCATGTACCCGGCGTGTTCGGACACCCTGGCCATGGTGAGGATGTAGCCGTCGTCGGCGGTGTTGGCGCCGACGAAGTGCCACCACACCAGCACAGCGGTCACCACCCCGTCGAGCGGAGTGAGCGACCACCATTTGGACGGCAGGATGCGCCGGTGCCGCATGCCGTCGGCGGTGTCGAGGACGTGCAGCGCGATCAGCGCGACCACGGTCATGATTACGCCAATGACCATCGCCAGCATCTTCAGGGCGGTCGGTGCACTGCTGTAGCGGGTATCGATAGCCGCCGAGAAGCTCAGACCGGGCGGCGCGGGCCCGGACAGGTCGGTGAACACGCCGACGATCTGCGGACGGAAATCATAGCCGCCGCGTTCCCCGCGCAGCGGCGCGCCGGGGCTGTCGCTGTCGGGGCCCTTGATCAGGCCGACAAATTCGCCGGTCACCTTGTCGGAGCGCGCCCTGAACGTCAGCTGCCGGCAGGCCGGTGACAACACCTGGTTCAGCGGCGCCACCACCACCGGCGTGTTGCGGACGATGACCAGCAGATCGTTGTTGACCCGCTGGATGAGCAGCCCCCGGTCCACCGCCTTGGGCGCCTGCTTCGGCACCGTCGACAGCAGCACCGTCTTGCCGGCATTTTGCGGACCGGCCAGCCCGGCGGCCGCCCCGCACGGCACCGAGATGTTCAGATCGGTCGCTACGTAGGCGATCAGCGGCGCAGTGACGCTGGAGAAGACGCCGTTCTGCGGCCAGTTCAGCTGGGCGGTCGTCTGCTTGACCGGTAGCAGCGGAGTGGCGATCGCCAGCAGGACGCCGAGCAAACCAGCAACGATGGCCACGCCCCTGGCGATCCAGTATCTGTCCATCGCAGGGCTAACGGGGCCCGATGGTAGTTGCCCCGTCTGAGGGGCAGCTTCAACAGCCATTAGGCCGCCTTCCCCGGGTGACGGATGGCCAGGACGAAAGGACCGATATCGCTGACGCTAAACCGCGGATCTTGGAACAACCTAGCGTCCAGCGACACCTGATAGCGACGCACGTTGGGTTGGTTCGGGTAGACATCGGTGGCAAGCCGCAACGTATAGGTGTCGTTCGCGCCGCGGCGCATCAGAAACACCGTCGGCGGCGTCCAGGGCAGCGAGTCCAGCGTCGCGATGAATCGGTCGGGTGATTCGAGCGCGGACCAGCTTCGGATCGCCGCGGCTCGCTCGTCGAACTGCGCCAGGGGGTTGGCGTAGTGCGACGTCAGACCTTGAAAGCCCCAGTACGGGTAGTACGACAGGAAGCTGTAGTCGGCGGTCAGCACGACCGTCTGGTCGCGCGCCTGGCCGGTGACCTGTCGGATCCGTGCGTCGATCTGCGGGTAGTACGCCTCGGCTCCGGGTGGTCGCCGGTCGGCGCGCTGACCGTTGCCGTCGGTGTCGGTGTAGGCCACCGCGATGTCCGAGCGCAGCACGTCGGGAATGCCCTGGCTGAAGGTCAACGCGCCGAGGATGCCGAGCACGCCGGCCGCCACAACGATGCGGCGGCGCACGACAGGGGAATAGCGCCGCGCGACGGCCAACGCACCCTCGACGAATCCGAAGGCACCGGCCGCGGAGAGCAGCACGGTCAGTGTCGGCTGCAACCGGTACGACAGCAGCGTGGTACCTGCCAACGTGGTCAGCATCGACAGCAGCGACCACACGTACACGGTCAGCACGCCGACGCCCAGTGCGGCCGCGCGCGTCGACGTCGTGGCCCGCACCACCAGCCAGATGGTGCCGACCATGCACAGGGCTCCGAGCAGTGTGAAGTGCAGCATCGGAAAGGCCAGCTGTGCGCCGTCGGCCGGCAGGTAGTGCTGGGCGGTGCCGGACCCGGCCGGCGAGCCGTTGGCCGCGGCAACCAGGTACGGCAGCCAGCCGACAAGCCCCAGCACCCCGGCGATCACGTCGATCGCGACGAGCCGTAGCAGCGGCTGCCAGCTGCGTTGTGCCACCGCCGCGATCAGCGCCATCACCGTCAGCGTGAAAGCGCTGTAGGCCAGCAGCAGCGTGTACCACAGCGCCGCGACACCCAGGAACAACCCCACGCCGACCACCGCCGCCCAGCCGCCGGATCGTCGGCCGCCGCGAAGGCCAGACCACCCCAGCACCAACGCCGGCGGCAGCAGCACCGTGAGCATCGCGGCATAGGGTTCGGTCGACGCGTAGGCCAGCGTCGTAGCTGTGGTCGCGGTGGTCACGACCAGCGCGTTGTGGAACGGGATCATCCGCTGCCACAGCACAAACGCGAGTACGACCGCGATCGCGATCGCGGTGATCGCCCAAGGTTTGAACATCTCCCAGGCCGGGGTGCCGGTGAGCGCGGCGGCCCGCCCCCCAATCCAGAACCAGCCCGGCGGGTAGTAGGGCGGCAGCCCGGAGTAGGTCATGTCGTGCAAGGCAGCGCTGTCGGTGAGCCGGGTCAGGTATTCGGTCCGGAACTGCTGGTCGACCGAGATGCCGAACAGGTAAAGCTTGGTCGCGCCCAGCGGCAGCGCCAGCGTCACCACCGAGAACGCCGCGAGCAGTACCAGTGCCGCGGCGTGAGCGATGAGCCGGTGGCCCCATCGCCCCTGCCAGCCGGCCACCACCAGCCCGGCCAGGCAGCCGAATTGGCCGACCGTGGTCAGCGCATGCAGCTGATTCGAGGAGTTGTAGGCCGGCCAGTTGACCCCGGCGATTGCGATCAGGGACACCACGCTGACAACGACCGCCACCGCGACCGCCACGGCCATCTGGCCGATGGTGGCCAATGCAGTCCTCATGCTCAGATGGGCAGCTTTCGAAAGATCGGCCGCGGGACGTGGCGCAGCACCATCATCACGTACCGGAACGCCGGCGGCGCCCACACCAGTTCCCTGCCCTTGGCCGCGGAATTGACCGCCAACTCGGCGACGTACTCCTTGTCGACGGTCAACGGCGCCTCCTTGATGTGCGCGCTCATGCGGGTGCGCACCTGTCCGGGCCGGATGACCAGCACCTTGACCCCGTGCGCGCGGAGTGCTTCGCCGAGGCCCAAGTAGAAACCGTCGAGGCCCGCCTTGGTGGAGCCGTAGACGAAGTTGGACCGGCGGATCCGCTCGCCGGCCACCGTGCTCATCGCGATGATCTGGCCGAAGCCCTGGACGCGCATCTTCTCGCCGAGCAGCACACCCACCGATACCGCCGCGGTGTAGTTGATCTCGGCGATCTGAACGGCCTTGCGCTGGTTCTGCCACAGCTCCTCGGCGTCGCCGAGCAAGCCGAACGCCACGATCGCGACGTCGACGTCGCCGCCGGTGAACGCATGCTCGATGACCTTCGGGTGGGTGTCGGTCTCGACGGCGTCGAAGTCGATCAGCTCGACCGAACGCGCGCCGGCGGCCTTCATCTGCGCGACGGCGTCGTCTCGACCGGGATCGTCTGGCAAGCAGGCCAGCACGATCCGCGCCGATGAATCCCTCAGGTAGCGCGCGCAGATCGCCAGCCCGATCTCGGATGTCCCACCCAGGAGCAGGATGGTCTGTGGGTTGCCCATGGCGTCAAGCATCTACAGCAGCTCCAGGCGTCGGGCCATGTCGGAGACGAAAATTCCGTCGGGATCAACCCTGCGCCGCACTGTGATCCACTCCTCGATGCGGGGGTACATGGCGTGGAACATCTCGGCGGTGGTCCGGGAGTCCTTAGCGGTGTAGAGGCGGCCGCCGAATTTCAGAACGCGTCGGTCGATCTCGTTGAGGAATGCGTTGAGTCCCCGTTTGATCGGGAAATCGACACAAACGTTCCAGCCGGGAATCGGGAAGCTCAGCGGTGCGCGGTTGGCCGGCCCGAACAGCTTGAACACGTTGAGAAACGAATAGTGACCGGACTGCTGGATATCGTGGATGATGGCCTTGAACTCGTCGACGGCTGCTTTGGGCACCACGAACTGGTACTGGCCGAAACCCGCGCGGCCGTAGCAGCGATTCCACTCACCGAACATGTCCAGCGGGTGGTAGAACTGCGTCAGGTTCTGCACCTTGCCCCGATAGGTGCCCGACTTTCGGTACCACAGCTCGCCGATCGGCGTGAACGTGTACTTGTTGGCCAGTCCGTTGGGGAAGATGTCGGGCAACGTAAGCAGCTGCGGCGCGTCGAATTTCAGCGGGTTCTTGCGCAGCTTGTCGGGCAGCTGGTCCAGCCTGGCCAGTGAGCCGCGCGAGATCGCCGCCCGGCCGAGTTTCGGTGGCGCGCTGATCGCGTCAAACCACGCGCTGGAGTACGTGTAGTTGGCCTCGCTGCCGTCGCTGTGGAATGCGATGGTCTCGTCGAGGCTTGCGGTCACGTCGCCATCGGCGATGAAGTACGCCGTCTCGGTGGGCGTCATCTCGATCGTGGCGCGCAGGATGACGCCCGTCAGTCCGTTGCCGCCGACGGTGGCCCAGAACAGCTCGGCGTCGGACCCGTCGGGGGTGAGGTGGCGCACATCACCGTCGGCGGTGAGCAGCTGCATGGAGCGGACATGATTGCCGAAGCTGCCCGCGCTGTGGTGGTTTTTGCCATGGATGTCGCAGGCAATCGCGCCACCGATGGTGACCTGCCGGGTGCCGGGCAGAACCGGAACCCACAGCCCCAACGGGAGCGTGGCCTTCATCAGCTGGTCCAGATTCACCCCGGCGTCCACGTCCACCAAGTGGCTATCGGCGCTGATCGAATGGATCTTGTTCAGCGGCGTCATGTCGATCACCAGGCCGCCGCCGTTTTGGGCGTTGTCGCCGTAGGAGCGGCCCAACCCGCGTGCGATCACGCCCCGGGTGCCGCCGTCGGCAGCGCGCGCCACCGCCTTGGTGATGACCTCAATATCTGGTGTCGACAACACCTCGGCGACGGAGGGCGCGGTGCGGCCCCAGCCGGCGAGCCTTCGGGCGGTCGTGGTCAGCATCGTCACAGAGGGTACCGTGCGGTTTCCCGTGGTCACCGCAGCCGGAAGATGACCGAGCGCTGGACGATGAAGTTAATCACAGTCGCGGTACCCTGCGCGATCACGTATGCAACGAGGACCGCCCAGGTGCGGAAGTCGAGAAGATGCAGGCACAAGTGATTGAGGCCGACCTGCACGACGAAGGTGAGCGCGTAGAGCACCATGACGGCGACGAACCGCGCGGTGCTCGGCCCGGCCTGGAAGGTCCACCGCCGGTTGATCAGGTAGGCGGTGAGGGTGCCGGCGACGAAGCTGATCGCCTTCGACACGTCGACCTGCACACCGACCGCCTTGTACAGCACCACGTACAGCCCGAAGTCCACGATCGCGGAGAGCCCGCCGGTGATGACGAATCGAACCACCTGCGTCTTGAGCGCGAGGTTCGGCGTCGGGACGGTATCGGTCACCCGCGAAGCTTAAAGCGTGTGGGTGCCTGTCCGGCCGGCGGTCCGCACAGCGATGGAGTCAAGGCCGCGCTGGTGACGGTGATGCTGATCCTCGCCATTTCGGCGCCGGTATCCGGGATCATCGACAACATCCCGTACGTGGCGACAATAACGCCGATCGTCGGCGAACTGACCGCGGTGGGCGCCAGCGCCAACGTCGTGATGCTTGGCATCGCGCGGCGCTCGGGCAGCCCGATCTCGTTTTGGGAGTTCACCGGCAAAGGTGTGCTGGTCACTGCGATGTCGATCAGCCTTGCGGCGCTTTATCTTTGGGTGCGCTACTTCGTGGTGGCGTGACGACGTGCACATGGGTGAGTCGGCGAGGACACAGAAGGAGATCAGCGTTGCGATGGGAATCCTCGTTAATTCTTCATTTCGGTAGGGGGACCACCGGACGTGTGCGGTGGCCGCGGCTAGACCCAGTACGGGACCCGGCTGCGGTACTGGCGCATCGCGAACGCCGCGAGCATCCAACCGATCACGGTCAGCACGAGCACCACCACCCAGTGCCGCAGTTCCTGCGGTGCGCCGAGCAGCGGTGCCCGAACGATGTCGAGGTAGTGCAGCAGCGGATTGAGCTCGATAATCTTGCCCCAGCGGCCGGCGCCTTGCTGGGTGAGTGTCTGATCGTTCCAAATGATCGGCGTCATAAAGAACAGCAGTTGCACCACGCTGTTCAGCAGCGGACCGATGTCGCGGAAGCGGGTGCCGATGATGCCGAACACCAACGAGACCCAGATACAGTTCAGCACGATCAGCCCGAGCGCCGGGATCACCGACAAATCCGCCCATGACCACGGCTTGGGGTAAATGACCGCAATGATCGCGTAGATCACGATGTTGTGGGCGAACAACAGCGCCTGCCGCCACACCAGCCGGTACACGTGCACCGACAGCGCCGTCGGCAGCTGCCTGATCAAGCCCTCGTTGGCGACGAACACCTCGGCGCCTTCCAGGATCGACGCGCTGATCAGCCCCCAGATGATCAGCCCGAGCGTCACATAGGGCAGGTGTTCGGCGAGCTGAAGGTGGAAGAGCTTGGAGTACAGGCCGCCCATCGCGACCGCGGTGGTGCCCGTGGCGATGGTGATCCAAATCGGGCCCAGCACCGAGCGGCGGTACCGCTGCTTGATGTCCTGCCAGCCCAGGTGCAGCCACAGCTGTCTGCGTTCCAGCCCCTCGGCCATATCCCGGAATGCGCGCGCGAACGTCTTGGACTGCGCCGCGTCGTCGGTGATCGTCATCTGCCCTCCTGAGAGGCCTGATCGGGGCGGCCGAACTTTTCGGAACGACCCAGCCGGCGCAGCCGAACCCATTCGAGCAGGCCGGCGGGGTCGCGGCGAGACACCAGAAAGAACCAGCCGAATCGCAGCCACTCCTGCAGCAGCAGGCGGCGCAGCCCGCGCTGCGACAGCAGATAACCGCGATTGCGATACGTGAAGAACCGCTTGGTGGGGTTGTCGGGGTACTGGGTGTGCATGCGGCCGCCGAGGATGGGCTTGAACTCGTCGGCGCCGTGGGGGTGCAGATACACCGCGTTGAGGCAGGTGCCGAACGGCAGCCCGGAGCGCACGAGCCGACGGTGCATCTCCACCTCGTCGCCGCGGACGAACAGCCGCAGGTCGGGCACCCCGACGGCCTCCAGTGTGGTGGCACGGAACAGCGCGCCGTTGAACAGCGACGCGATCCGGGGTAGCAGGTCCTGGTCCGGTCGGGTGCGCAGTTCGCTGACGTGCCTGCGCCACACCACGCCACGCCGCAGCGGGAACGCGAGCCGCTGCGGGTTGTCCAGGTCGCACACCATCGGCGATACCTCGGCGAGCCGGTGTCGGTGCGCGCAAGCCAGCAGGGTGGCGAGCACGGCCGGACCCTGCGGACGCCCGTCGTCGTCGGCGCACCACACCCAGTCGGCGCCGGCTGCCAGCGCATGCAGCATGCCGAGCGCGAAGCCGCCCGCGCCGCCGAGGTTCCGGCGCGAACCCAAATAGGTGGCAGGTATGGGCTGACCTGAGATGAGATCACGCAGCCGGTCGTCGTTGTCGTTGTCGACGACGACGATGTGGTCGGGCGGGCGGGTCTGTGCGGACAGCGCGTCGAGCGATTTGGCCAGTTCATCGACACGCCGGTGGGTGACCAGCACGGCGTGTACGGTCTCGGTCACCGGTCGCCGGCGGTCTCGGCGAGGATCTCCGCGACGTGCCGGGCCGCCTCCTCGCCCTCGTACGCGCGCACGACCTCTTCGATCCCGCCGATCATCTTGACGGTCCCGTGGTCGATCCAAAGCGCGGTCTTGCACAGCCGCGCCAAGAACTCCGTGGAGTGGCTAGCGAACACCAGGATGCCGGACCTTTCGACAAGCTTCTGCAGGCGAACCTGCGCCTTCTTGAGAAAGTCGGCGTCCACCGCGCCGATGCCTTCGTCGAGCAGCAGGATCTCGGGGTCGATGCTCGTCACCACGCCCATCGCCAGCCGCACTCGCATCCCGGTGGAGTAGGTGCGCAGCGGCATCGACAGGTACTCGCCGAGTTCGGTGAACTCGGCGATCTCGTCGATCCTGGACACCATCTTCTTACGTGTCTCGCCGAGGAACAGCCCGCGGATGATGATGTTCTCGTAGCCGGAGATCTCTGGGTCCATCCCGACGCCGAGGTCGAACACCGGTGCGACCCGGCCGTTGACCACCGCCTTGCCGCGGGTGGGTTCGTAGATGCCCGACATCAACCGCAACAGCGTCGACTTCCCCGCCCCGTTGTGGCCGACAAGGCCGACCCGGTCGCCGCTGCGCAGCGACAGCGTGACGTCGCGCAGCGCCTCGATGACAAGGACGTTCGACGTGTTACGTCCGATGGTGCCGCCCGCCTTGCCCAGAAACGTCTTCTTCAGTGACCGCGACTTCGCGTCGAAGATCGGGAACTCCACCCATGCGTGATGAGTCTCGATGCCGACATGCGCCGGCAGGAGCGAGGTGTGCTTGACGCCGTTGGCGGTCGGGTCGAAAACGGACACGTTGCGAACTACAGGTACTGCCCGGTCCCCGGCTGCACGGGAGCGTGGTGCGGCGGTCCGAGGCCGGGCGGCAGCGCGCCTTGGCGCATGTGCTCCAGCTGCGCTCGCGCCGCCATCTGCTGGGCGAACAACGCGGTCTGGATGCCATGGAACAGGCCTTCCAGCCAACCGACCAGCTGGGCCTGGGCGATGCGCAGCTCGGCGTCCGACGGCGTCACGTCCTCGCCGAACGGCAGCGTCAGCCGCTCGAGTTCCTCCCGGAGTTCGGGGGCGAGCCCCTCCTCGAGCTCCCGGATGCTCGTCGCGTGGATCTCGCGCAGCCGGTTACGGCTGGCGTCGTCCAGCGGCGCGACCCGCACCTCCTCCAGCAGCTGCTTGATCATCGTGCCGATGCGCATCACCTTGGCCGGCTGTTCGACCAGATCGGTAACCGATGGTTGGTCCTGGGAGTCGTCCTGCCGAGCGCCGGCGTCTTGGCGGCCGTTGATGATCTCGATGTTGTCGTCATCGGTGCCGGTAGTCATGTCCTCACCTCTCCCTCAGCTCGCACCCGGGGTCGCGCCGGATGGCAATGGCGGCTGGCTTCCGCGCCACTCATAGATGCGGGCCTCGCCGTTGTCGTAGATCTTGGTCCACGATCGTGACTTATCTAGTGACACTAGCCCGTCGGGCGTGACGAACCCTCTGACCACTCGTGTGCTCGTCAACACGTAACGGATATCGAGTGCCCGTACCGCCTGAGCGACACGCGGGTCGGTGTCGGCGTCGTCGGCGTAGGCCCAGAGGATGAACCGGTGGTATCCGGGACCCTGCTGCACCGGGTAGTCGTAGTGCGTCCACAGCGGGTGCAGTCCCGACACCGCGTACATCCACGCGGTGCCGTCGGTGTTGGCGTCGCCGATCAGCGTGTCGCGGGCGTCGGGCAGTGTTGCCAGATAGGCCATCGCGTCGAGGTCCTTGCGGTCGACCATCACCGAGTCGTACTTCTCGCCCATCAGATAGCGGTGCCGGGGCAAGTAGTGCCAGGCGTAGCCGATGCTGATCGCCACCAGCAGCGTGGCGGTGGCCGCGGTCCAGGCCGGGGCGCGCACCGTTGCCCGGCGCTCCACCAGCCGGCGCAGGCCGTCCACCAGGGCCGTGACGATCGTGAACAACGCGATGCCGGCCATCGGGGCCAGTAGCAGTGTGATCATCGCCGAGAGCCGGCGCGGGTCGCTGTAGAACAGGTCACTGAACCGCCCGGTCAGGGTGCCGACCACGGTGCCGAACGGCGCCGACGAATGCACGATCGACGCGACCAGCAGCAGCCACACCGCCAGGGGCCACCAGATTCTGCGGATCAGCAGGATCAGACCGCCGGCGGCGGCGAGCGCGATCAACGCGTACTGGACCCGGAAGTCGTTGAGGTGACGGGTGTGCTGGAATACCGCGTCGAAGAGCGCCTTCTTCTTCCCCTCGTGCGTGACGAACGCATGCCCGACGATGATCTCGGCCTGCCGCAAGATGCCGACGAACTGCGGCACCAGCACGAGCACGGTCGGCATCGCGATGACGAGCAGCGTCGCCAGGTCGCCGACCCGGCTCCGCGCCGGATGCCAGAGCCCGTCGAACAGCCACCACGCCGCGACGAACACCACGGCCACGACACCGCCCGTGGTATGTACGGAGAACAGCCCGATCAGCGCCAGGACGGCCAGCGGGATGCGGTCGCGATGCCGCAGCGCCGAGACCGTCAACAACATCGTCGGCACGGCGATGCCGTAGGCCGCCAGGTTGGGCATCGCGGCGGTATCGAACTCCACGTAGGGCAGCGCCGAGAACGACGCCGACAGCGCGCCCGCCGCGGCGGCCGCGCCTGCGCTCGGCCACTCCGGCGTCCGGCTGCGCAGCAGGTGCCAGGTCAGCGTTGCGGCGCTGACCGGAAACAGCCAGACGGCCGCGGCCAGGGAACTCAGCGTGTAGGCCGTCGTCGGGGCCGCGCCGCTGAGCTGACTGAGCACCGCGGCAAGGGCGTGGAACGTGGAGGGATAGTAGAGCCGGTCGTGGGTCTCGACATTGCGGAGTTCACCCATGTGCGTCGACGATGCCTGGCCGGTGTCGACGATGTAGCGCACCGTGTTGGCGTGCCAGACGGCGTCCCAGGTGCTGGGGATGGACTGCCAGTGCGGCATTCCAGTCAGCGCGGCGTAGCCGATCACGGCTGCTCCGATGGCGACGCCGGCGGCTACGACGACCGCCGGCCCCGGCGACATCGCGCGTGCCTCGGCGTCCCGGTCGCGGAAACGTGACAGCGCGAACCGGCAGCCGACCGCCGCGGCCGTCACCACGGACATCGCGGCCAGGGCGGTCCAGCCGTTCCACGGGATTCCGACGGCGCCGTACGGGATGGCGGCCACCCCGACCACCCCGTATGTCAGGGCCGGGCCCACCGCGACGGCGCCCGGCCACGGCAGCCGGGCCGCCAGCGCGACGATCGCCCCGGGAACGATCAGCACCAGCAGCGCAACTAGCACTCCGAACCCGAAGCTCACTGGACTAGTATGGCTGGCCAGGTGATCCGGTCCAGCGGTGCGAGATGTGGCCGGAAGCCCACGACCATGCGTCGGTTCTCGCGATCTTGGACCCTCTAAGGTGGCTGGCATGGCATTCGACGTCGCCCGGGTGCGGGGTTTGCATCCTTCGCTGGGCGACGGGTGGGTGCACTTCGACGCGCAACTGGGCATGCTGATCCCCGACTCGGTGGCCACCACGGTGTCGACGGCGTTCCGCGGCTCGATGCCCAACCCGAAGGGTCCGTATCCTGCGGCGCGGCGCAGCGCCGCGGTGCTGGACGCGGCGCGCCAAGCGGTGGGCGATCTGGTGAACGCCGACCCTCGGGGCGTGGTGTTGGGTGCCGATCGGGCGATTTTGCTGGCAGAGCTCGCCGACGCGTCGGCGTCGCGGACCGGTCTCGGTTACGAGGTGATCGTCACCCGGCTCGACGACGAAGCCAACATCGCGCCGTGGGTACGGGCAGCAAATCGGTTCGGGGCCAAGCTCAAGTGGGCTGAGGTCGACATCGAAACCGGTGACCTGCCCGCGTGGCAGTGGGAGAGCCTGGTGACGAAGGGCACCCGCCTGGTGGCCATTACGTCCGCCTCGGCCACGCTGGGCACGGTGACCGATCTGCGCGCGGTCAGCAAGCTGGTGCACGATGTGGGTGGCCTGGTGGTGGTCGACCACTCCGCGGCCGCGCCCTATCGGCTGCTGGACATCAACGAAATCGACGCCGACGTGGTCGCGGTGAACGCGGTCGGGTGGGGCGGGCCGCCGATCGGGGCGCTGGTGTTCCGCGAGCCTGCGCTTATCGACACGTTCAACTCGATGTCGCTGGTCCCCTATGCCGCCGGGCCGGCGCGGCTGGAGGTCGGTGTCCACCAGTTCGGGCTGCTCGCCGGGGTGGTCGCGAGCATCGAGTACCTGGCGTCGCTCGATGAGTCCGCCTCCGGCACCAGACGTCAAAGGCTCGCCGTGTCAATGCAATCCGTGGGGATGTACCTAGACCGGCTATTCGACTACCTGGTCGCGTCGCTGCGGTCACTGCCGCGGGTGATGCTGATCGGGCGCCCGGAGGTGCACATCCCGGTGCTGAGCTTCGCGGTCATCGACGTGCCGGCCGACCGGGTGGTCGGTCGGCTTGCTGACAACGGCATCTGCGCGATCTCCAACGTCAGCTCCCGTGTGCTCGATCTAATCGGTGTCAACGACATCGGTGGCGCGGTGTCGATCGGTTTGGCCCATTATTCGACGGCCGCCGAGGTCGACCAACTGGTGCGTGCGCTGGCCTCGCTGGGGTAGGCGTCAGGCGTCACGAGTCAGGGTCAGAATCACCTTGCCGGTCACCTCTCCCGATGCCAGCAGCTTGTGCGCGGCGGCGGCCTGCTGGATCGGAAACTGAGCGCCGATGCACGGCCGGACCCGTCCGTCGGCAATCATCGGCCACAGGCCGGCCAGCACGTCACGCACGATGGCGCCCTTGCTGTTGGGTCCGTCGACGGGGCGGCCACGGAGCGCCGTGCCGATCACCCGGGCGCGTTTGCCGATCAGCTTGCCAAGGTTTAACTCGCCTTTCGTTCCGCCTTGCAGGCCGATCACGATCAACTGCCCATCAGGGGCGAGCGCGTCGACGTTGCGGTCTAGGTAGGCCGCGCCCACGATGTCGAGGATCACGTCGGCGCCCGCGCCGCTGGTCTCCGCGCGGATCCGGGCGACGAAGTCCTCGTCGCGGTAGTTGATGCCGATCTCGGCGCCCAACTCCTGGGCCAGGTCAAGCTTGGGTTGAGAGCCCGCCGTGACCGCGGTCCTTGCGCCCAGTGCGTGGGCCAGCTGAACCGCGTGGGTTCCGATGCCGCTTGCACCGCCATGGATCAGCAACGTCTGACCGCTGGCCAAATGAGCGGTCATGACCAGGTTGGACCAGACCGTGCAGGCCACCTCGGGCAGGCCGGCAGCGGCAATCTGCCCCACACCGTCCGGAACCGGCATGACCTGGGCAGCCGGAACGGCGACGAATTCGGCGTATCCACCGCCAGCCAGCAAAGCGCAGACCTCTTGCCCGACGGACCAGTCGGTGACGCCTTCGCCGAGCTGAGCGATCGTCCCGGACACTTCCATGCCCAGGATGTCGCTGGCGCCCGGTGGCGGCGGGTAGTGACCGGCGGCCTGAAGCAGGTCGGCGCGGTTGACGCCGGCCGCCGCAACCTTGATCAGCACCTCACCGGGCGCGGGCCGCGGATCGGGAACGTCCTGCCAGGACAGCTGCTCGGGCGACTCCACAACGACCGCGCGCATGTGACTCACGTTACTAGGTCGTCAATTTCCTCCGAGGTTGCCCGCGTAGACCTAAGATCTGGCGCATGGAGGGGTTGATCGCCGGGCGCACCGCCAGCGATATGCCGGGGTTGGACATCGCAGAATTGCGATCGTGGCAGAACTTCCTGGAAGCGACGCTGAGGTTGTCGGCGGCGCTGAACCGGAGCCTGGTCGATCTGCACCACCTGACGCTAATCGACGTGCGGTTGCTGGAGATGCTGAACAAGTCACCAACCGGGTCCGCGCGGATGGGCGATCTGGCCGAGGGGCTGCTGGCGTTGCCGAGCCGGATCACTCGGCAGATCCGCCGCTTGGAGAGCCAGGGCCTGGTGCGCCGGGAGGCCAGCCCCGACGACGGCCGCGGCGTGCTGGCAACCATCACCGACGAGGGCCGCACGGCGGTCGCGCAGGCGATGATCACGTACGGCCAGGGGGTGCGAACGCATTTCCTGGGCCAGCTGTCGCGTCCGCAGGTGGCCGCGATGGGGGAGAACTGCCGGCGGATCACCGCGGCCCTCAAGGTCGCCGCGCCACCGACGCGTCTGGGCCGGACCTAGCTACGCTTGTCCGCGGTGGCGTGGCAGAGCGGCCTAATGCACTCGCCTTGAAAGCGAGAGACGGCTAACACCGTCCGGGGGTTCAAATCCCTCCGCCACCGCCCGTTTCAGGGGGGTGTGGGTGAGGCGCCGCGATAGCTGTGCTGGCATCGTTGCAGGTTTCGGGTGCCTGCGTCGGTGCTCGCGTCACTCTCCGCGGAACTCGGGCGCCCGCTTGGCGAACGTCGCGGTGATGCCCTCGGTGAGGTCTTTGGACGGGAGGAACGCCGCGTTCCACGCCGCGACATACCGCAGGCTTTCGGAAACTCGCGAAATGCGCTGCTGGTCGAGGACGTCCTTGATGCCGCGCACGGCCAGCGGCGGGTTGGCCGCGATCTCGGCCGCGGTGGCGTGTGCGGCCGCCAGCGACGCCTCGGCGTCGTCGTAGACGCCGTTGACCAGTCCGATTGTCTGGGCCCGCGCGGCGTCGATGTCTTTGCCGGTCAACACCAGCTCGCGGAGGTGGCCGTCGGACAGGATCAGCGGCAGCCGCGCGAGGCTGCCCACGTCGGCGACGATCGCGAGCTTGACCTCCCGGACGGAGAACTTCGCGTCGGCGCTGGCGTAGCGGATGTCGACGGCCGAGATCAGGTCGACGCCGCCGCCGATGCACCAGCCGTGCACCGACGCGATCGTCGGCGTGCGGCAGTCCGCGACCGCGGTGATCGCCTTCTGCATCCGCAGCACTTCGGCGTGGAAGTCGGCCCGCGGCCGCGCCGAGGTCCCGTCGGCCATCACCTGTGTGAGCGTGCCGCCCATCGCCTGCAGGTCCAGGCCATAGCTGAAGTTGGGGCCCGAGCCGGTGAGCACGATGGCGCGTACGTCATGGTCGGCGTCCAGTTCGGCGAAGACGTCGGGCATCTCGGACCAAAACGCCGGGCCCATGGCGTTGCCCTTGCCCGGTCCGACAAGAGTCACCTGCGCGACGTGGTCGTCGACGCCGACGGTGACGGATTCATACGCCTGGCCCATGAGCCACCTCCTGAAGTACGGATGTGAGGTTACGACGGCGCTGTTCCCGCCGTACCGTGACCCGTATGGCAATGGACCACGTCGCGGCGCCGACCGACGAGATCGAGAGCGCGGAGGCCACGCTCGTCGTGTTGCAGGAAGTGCTTGGTGGTATCGAAACCGCAGACCTGACCCGGCAGACGCCGTGCAGCGAATTCGACGTCGCGAAGCTGACCGATCATCTGATGGAGTCGATCACCGCGATCGGCGGGGCGGCCGGTGCGGTGTTCGGACCGCGCGATCCCGACGCGCCGCCGCTGGCGCAAATCAGCGCCGCTGCCGATGCCGCGCTGGACGCGTGGCGCCGCCGCGGCCTGGACGGCACGGTGTCCATCGGCGCCAACGAAGCGCCCGCCATCGTGGCAGCGGGCATCCTTTCCATTGAATTCTTGGTGCACGCCTGGGATTACGCGATCGCCACCGGACAGCACATCACCGTGCCCGAACCGGTCGCCGACTACGTGCTGGGGCTGGCCAGGCGGATCATCACACCGCCGGGCCGCACCGCCGTCGGCTTCGCCGACCCGGTCGACGCGCGAGCCGGCGCCGACGCGTTCGAGCAGTTGATCGCATTCACCGGCCGCACGCCGGTCAGCCAGTGTCGTTAGTTCGCATGCGGTTGAAACTTCGGCAGCGCCATCGCGGGTGGTGAGACGCTCAGTGTGCACACTCGCGAAGCTCACCACAGATCAGCGGTTGCACGTCGGTGGCTGAGGCGAACGTCTTACCACTTCGCTTTGGCCAAGCCCGTTCATCCGGTGACCGGTGTCAAACTCACCGCCGGACCATTCGCCGAGCATGTCCTCGATCGCGGCGGGCGGCAGTGCCGCCCAGAATGCGTCGACCTCGGCGTCGGGTATCGGGTCGGCGCGCCGCTTGAGCTCGTCGAACACTCCCCGGGCGCCGCTCAATGAGCTCTCCAACGTCGGGCGAACCTGGTTGCGAAGCGCAGGAACGCCTCGTTCTCATGCGGGGCGCCGACGGTGACACGCACACCGTCGTCGCCGTAGGGCCGGACGACCACACGTGCCTCGGCGGCCTCCCGCACAAAATCGAGCGTGTGGTCGGCCAGCGGCAGCCAGACGAAGTTGGCCTGCGACCGGGGCAACTCGTAGCCCGCCTCGCGCAAGGCCGCACTCACCCGGGCCCGCTCGGCGACGACGGCATCGGTGCGGGCCAGCAGTTCGTCGGCGGCAGCCAGCGATGCGATAGCGGCAGCCTGGGAAATGCTGGTTGCGCTGAACGGTACGTACACCTTGCCCAGCGCGGTGATCACATCAGGGTCACCCACCGCGTAGCCGACGCGTAGGCCGGCCAAACCGTAGGCTTTCGAAAACGTCCGCAGCACCACCACATTGGGGTGCGCACGCACCAGGCCGAAGCTGTCGGGCAGCAAACCGTCGCGGATGTATTCGACGTAGGCTTCGTCGATCGCGATCAGCACGTCCGACGGGACGTTGTCGATGAACGCGGCCAGCGCCCGGGGAGTTACGACCGTGCTGGTCGGATTGTTCGGGTTGCAGACAAAGATCAGCCGGGTGCGCCCGGTGACCGCGGCGGCCATCGCGTCGAGATCGTAAGTGTGGTCGGTGAGCCGCACGGGGCGCGGTGTCGCGCCGGCGACCCGTACCTGCAGCGGGTAGATCTCGAAACTTCGCCAGCCGAACACCACCTCGTCGCCCGCGGTGGAGGTGATCTGAATGAGTTGCTGACACAGGCTCACCGATCCGCAGCCAACCGCAATGTGCTCCGGGGCAAAGTCGACATGCTTGGCCAGGTGCGAGCGCAACTCGACGTAGCCGTTGTCGGGATAGCGGTTCACCGTGTCGGTGGCCTTCTCGATCGCGGCCCGCACACTTGGCAACGGGCCGTGCACGGTCTCGTTGCTGGCGATCTTCACCGCGCCGGGCACCGTTTTGCCCGGCGTGTAAGCCGGCAGGTCGGCCAGTTCCGGGCGCAGACGGGCGGTCACCTGACCAGCATAGGCGGGGCTTTGCCTCACGCCGGGCGGGCTGTGTACGCTGTGCGTCCGGAACATTTCAGGAGGCGTGCCAGAGCGGCCGAATGGGGCTCACTGCTAATGAGTTGTCCCCCCTCAAGGGGACCGGAGGTTCAAATCCTCTCGCCTCCGCCGCGGCTGACGTGTGCCGGGACAATTAAACACATGCGCCCGTAGCTCAACGGATAGAGCATCTGACTACGGATCAGAAGGTTGGGAGTTCGAATCTCTTCGGGCGCGCTTTCTACCAGCGCAAACACGCCGAGCGAGGGTTAGCTGCCGGCCAGAGTGTCACGAATTGTCACAATCCGCGCCAAACTCTGCGCGCCTTCGGCGAGCGCGTCTGGCTGGGAGTGCACATAAGTGCGCACCACTTGGCGGTCCCCGCGCCATGGCCGTGCGCCGCACGCTGCCGCAGCGCCAGCGCTCCCTGATCGGCGCATGGTGCTTTATCGACCACTACGGACCCGACGACGTCGCCGTCGCCGCCGGCATCGATGTGCCTCCGCATCCGCATACCGGGCTGCAGACCGTCAGCTGGCTGTTCAGCGGGGAAATCGAGCACAGCGACAGCCTCGGGGTGCAAGCGGTGGTACGACCAGGCGAGCTCAACCTGATGACCGGTGGCCACGGCATCTGCCAC
>JAFARC010000013.1 GCA_019245755.1 Mycobacteriaceae bacterium
TTAACCGCAGCCTCAGATGGCATACCGCAGCCCTCCCAGGACCCCAACGTCCCTAACACCACCGGAGTCGACCCTCGGCCCACTTGCGCAGCGCTAGTTTTTGGGTCTACTCCCACCCCACCGACTTGTCAATGACCAGTTCAGCACCAAAAGTTTGCGCGGGCGTCAATCCACGCGTACCACGCGTCGACGCCTTCACCGGTGGTCGCAGACAGCGGGAGAACCCGAACATCTGGGTTGATCGAGCGGGCGTGGCGCGCGCATATGTCGAGGTCGAAGTCGACATATGGCAGCAGATCGGTCTTGTTGACCAACACCAGGCCGGCGGCGGCGAACATGTGCGGATACTTCAGCGGTTTGTCGGCCCCCTCGGTGACCGAGATGACCACCACCTTTGTTTGCTCGCCGAGATCGAAGAGCGCCGGGCAGACCAGGTTTCCGACGTTCTCGATGAACAGCAGCGAACCGGGCTCGGGATCTAGGGTGTGCAGGGCGCGGTGCATCATTTCCGCGTCGAGGTGGCAGCCGGCGCCCGTGTTGACCTGTACCACCCGGCACCCGGTCGCCCGGATCCGCTCGGCGTCCAGCAGCGTCTCCTGGTCGCCCTCCACGACGGCGACGGGCCGGTCCGCGCCGAGCTCCCGGATCGTGCGTTCGAGCAGCGTTGTCTTGCCCGCGCCGGGCGAGCTGGTGATGTTGAAGGCGAGGATGTTGCGCTCTGCCAACCATTTTCGGTTCCGCTCGGCCACCAGGTCGTTCTTCGCAAGCACCTTCTGCTCGAGTGAGATCGTCTCGGTGGCCGCCCCGGGATCGGCCGCCTGACGGTCCCCGTGCTCGTGCTCGTGATCGTGATCGTGATCGTGATGGTGGTGGTGGTGGTGGTGATGGCCGTGATCGTGGCCGCTTTCACCGGCAAGGGTGATCACCGCTCCGTCGTCACCACAGCCGCAAGTCGCGCACATCCTCAGCTCACTTCCATCGACAGGATCCGCAGTTGGCGGCCGCCGAGCACTTCAACGTCGGCGCTTCCGCACGGGCACAGCAGGATGAGATCGGGCAGCACGAACTCGTCGCCGCAGCTGCGGCAGCGAGCGGAACCGGGTTGCACATCCAGATCGAGACGGGCCCCGTCGGCGGCGGTTCCCTCGGTGGCGAGCTCGAAGCAGAACTGCATCGAGTCCGGTACCACCCCGCACAGCGCGCCAACCTGGAGCCGCACACTGCGCACGCGCCGGCCCTCGGCGTGTTCGCACACCGCATCGACAACGCTCTGGGTGATCGCCATCTCGTGCAACTCTGCCCCGCTCTTCGGGCCCCGATGATGCTCACGATAGGACCGCCGCCCCGCCGGGCACAACGACGCACGCCCTCCGCATCGACCCGAAACTTGCACCCGCGCTGGGTCGCCGTCTACTGTCGGCGACGTGCATGGCGCGCGTCTTCTCGTAGTAGTGCCCCGCAGCGGGGTCTGATCCCAGACCGACCCCCCGCTGTGGGTCGAAGCTACTGCGACGTCGGTCGTCTCCTTCCGACTAGAAGACCGGCCCATGATCACCCCATCCGGCGCCACCACGGCGCCCGCACCGCCCGCACCGCCCGAACCGATATCGGCTCGCTTCGGTGGCGTCCCGCTGCCGCGTGGGCTCCGGGAGGACGCCGACAACATGTCGTGGAGCACCTTCACCAGCACCTTTAGTCCCGGCTCGGGTCCGTTGCGGCTCGGCCACTGGGAATGCGCCGATGCCGACCGGCCGGCCACCCGGCTGGGGCCGCAGCCCAGGACGTTCCAAGCCACCTTCGCGATCGGCGACCGCATCGAGACCGCCACCGCGGCCGCGACCGGGCCCGTCGCGGCCTTGACGGCGATGCTGTACGACCGCGGGATCTCGCTGGAGATGCTGCGGTTTCACCAGCTCGAGTCCGGCGAGCACACCGCCACCTTCATCCAGGGCTGCGACGGCCGACGCTCCGAATGGGCGATGGGCTGGTCCACAGACAAGACGCAGTCGGCCCTGCGCGCCGTGATCGCCTGCGCGAACCGGCTGCTGATTCAGGCCTGAGCCGCCGTCAGCGCAGCGGCCGCAGCAGAAGCGGCATGCCGTCGATCGGCACCGGCATGCCGCCGTGGTCATACCGCGGCGTGTAGTTCGGCCGCACCAGCTCCAGCCGGTACCGCCGCAGCAGCCGGTGGATCACCGTCTTGACCTCGAGCTGGCCGAACACCATGCCGATGCACTTGTGCGCGCCGCCGCCGAACGGGGTGAACGCGAACCGGTGGCGCTTGTGCTCGGCGCGCGGCTCGGCGAACCGCTCCGGGTCGAACTTCAGCGGGTCGGTCCACAACTCGGGCAGCCGGTGGTTGGTGGCCGGCCACGCGATGACGTTGGTGCCCGCGGGAACGTAGTAACCCAGCAGCTCGGTGTCGCGCACGGTCTGGCGCATGGCCCACGGCACCGGGGTCACCAGCCGCATCGACTCGTTCATCACCAGGTCCAGGGTCTCCAGCTTCTCCAGCGCCTCGATGTCGAGCGGGGCGTCGCCCAGCCGGGCCGATTCGTCGCGCGCCCGCTCCTGCCATTCCGGGTAGGCCGCCAGGTGGTACGCCATCGTCGTGGTGGTTGACGTGGCCGTGTCGTGGGCGGCCATCATCAAGAAGATCATGTGGTTGACGATGTCCTGGTCGGTGAACCGGTTGCCGTCGTCGTCCTCGCTGTGACACAGCACAGTCAGCATATCGGTGCCGGTGGTGTGGCGACGCTCCCTGACGCGTTCGATGAAGTAGTCCTCGAGGACCTTGCGCGCCCGCAGCCCGCGCCACCACTTGAACGGCGGCAGCCCAAAGCGCAGGATCGCGCCGCCGGAGCGGGTGGTGACCGTGAACGCCCGGTTGATTTTCCGCACCAGGTCGTGGTCGGTGCCCGGCTCATGGCCCATGAACACCAGTGACGCGATGTCGAGGGCGAGTTCCTTCATCGTCGGATGGAACAGGAAGCGCGGATCGTCGGGCACCCAGTCGTTGGCCACCACCTCCGACGCCACCCGGTCGATGTGCTCGACATACCCGGCCAGCCGGCTGCGGGTGAACGCTCCCTGCATGATCCGGCGGTGGAACATGTGCTCGTCGAAGTCCAGCAGCATCAGGCCCCGGTGGAAGAACGGGCCGATGACCTGGGTCCAGCCCTGCTGGGAGTAATCCTTGTTGCGGTTGGAGTAGATCGTCTGCATCGCGTCCGGGCCCACCGCGATGATCGACGGCAGGATCGGCGAGTCGGCGAAGTAAACCGGGCCCCGGGTCCGGTACAGGTGCAGCGGGAAGTCCGGGCCCTCCCGGAACATCTCGATGACGTGGCCGAGCACCGGCAGGCCCGCGTCGCCCAGCACCGGTTTGAGTGCGCTGCCGGCGGGCGGCTCTGCCAGCGGCTTCTGCTTCCAGTCCACCCGCAGCAGGCGCTTCTCGGCAAGCCCCATGCCGGGGATGGTGTTAACGGTCGGCGTCAACCGGCGCCGAGCCCGGTCAAGCAGGTAGTTCGGGGTGCTGATCGTGGCCATCGACGCTCCTGTTGTGATGGATCTCACCAGATCCCTATCCTTGCGACCATACTTGACGCATGTCAAGTTTTGTCCTGGGCGGGGTCGATGCCAAAGTCGAGTTATGACCGCCCAGTCGCTGCCACCGGGCGCCCGGCGCACCAGGGGTGACCGCCAACGGGAGGCCATCGTCGCCGCGGTCCGGGACCTGCTCGAGGAGCACTCGTTCGCCGACCTGTCGGTCAGCACCATCAGCGAACGGGCCGGCGTCGCCCGGTCGGGGTTCTACTTCTACTTCGACTCCAAGTACGCGGTGCTGGCGGTCATCCTGGCCGATTTCCTCACCCAGCTCGACCAGCTCACCCACGACTTCGCGCCTCGCAGCGCCGACGAGTCGCCGGCGGTCTTCGCCAAGCGGATGGTCGGCAGCGCCGCGGCGGTGTTCGCCAGCAACCATCCAGTGATGCGGGCCTGCACCGTCGCGCAGAACACCGACGCCCAGATCCGCGAGATGATGAACGACGTCGAGGACACCGTGATCGACAAGATCGTCGGCGTTGTCGAGCAGGACAGCGGGGCACGGCCGATCTCGGTGGACCTGCGCGCGCTGGTGCGCACGCTGACCGCGACCACCGCGCTGACGCTGGCCGGTGACAGTGGGTTCGTCGGCCGCGGGAAGGATCCGGCGCGTGCGGTTGAAGTCGTCGAGAAGCTGTGGCTGACCGCACTGTGGGGCGGCACGGACCTGGGGGGGTAGCCGGACTCGACGGTATCGTCGCCGCCATGGCGGAGCACGGGTCGAGGTTCGCAACCAAGAAATGCTTTCTGACCGGCGCCGCGAGCGGCATCGGCCGCGCGACCGCGTTGAAGCTGGCCGCCGAGGGCGCGCAGCTGTATCTGACCGACCGCAACGCGGCCGGACTGGCGACGACCGTCGGCGACGCGCGCGCGTTGGGTGCCGAGGTGCCCGAGCACCGCGCGGTCGACATCGCCGACTACGACCAGGTGGCGCAATTCGCGGCCGACATCCACGCCCGGCACGGCAGCATGGACCTGGTGATGAACATTGCCGGCGTGTCGGTGTGGGGCACCGTCGATCAGCTGACCCACCAGCAGTGGACTTCGATGATCTCCGTCAATTTGCTCGGTCCGATCCATGTCATCGAGTCGTTTATCCCGCCGATGATTGCCGCCGGCCGCGGCGGCCATCTGGTCAACGTGTCGTCGGCCGCCGGTCTGGTCGCGTTGCCCTGGCATTCCGCTTACAGCGCAAGCAAATTCGGCTTGCGCGGCCTGTCAGAAGTGCTTCGCTTCGATTTGGCGCGGCACCGTATTTCAGTGTCGGTGGTGGTGCCCGGGGCCGTGCAGACCCCGCTCGTGCAGACCGTCGAGATCGCCGGCGTGGACCGCGAGCACCCGAGGGTGGCGAAGTGGGTGGACCGGTTCAGCGGCCACGCGGTGTCACCGCAACATGCGGCCGACAAGATCCTCGAGGGTGTGCGCAAGAACCGCTATTTGATTTACACCTCCAACGACATTCGTGCGCTGTACCTGTTCAAGCGGACGATGTGGTGGCCCTACAGCGCGGCCATGCGCCGTGTCAACGTGGTGTTCACCCGGGCCCTGCGGCCGGCCGCGCGCTGATCAGTCGGGCATTGCCAGTTCCAGCCGCACACCGAGCAGCCGCACCGGACGGTCGATGTCGAACAGCTCCAGCACTCCCAACGCGGCAGGCACCACCACGTCGTAGTCGGTACTGGGAACCGCCAGCTTGCGGATCTTGGTGCGGGTGAAAAACGCCGAGTTGCGCACCGTGACCGCGACCCGGGTGACGACGCGCGACTCGACGACCACCTCGGCCAGTGTCCGTCGGGCGAGTTCCGCGACGGCAGAGCCCATTTCGGCACGGTCGGTCAGGTCGCGGGGAAAGGTGACCACGTGGCTGCGCGACCGCGGCACCCACGGTTCGGCGCTGACGGTGGTGTCGCCCCCGCCTTTGGCCAACAGGAGCAGCCACAGCCCGGTCGTCGGGCCGAACACCGCGGTCAGCGTGTCGGGATGGCTTGCTGACAATTGCGCCACCGTGGAAATACCCATCGCTGCAAGCTTTTTCCCGGTCTTCGGCCCGATGCCCCACAGCGCGTCGGTCTTCCGCTCGCCCATGACGGGCATCCAGTTGGCGTCGGTCAGCTGGTAGAGGCCGTCCGGTTTGGCGAAGCCGGTGGCCACCTTCGCCCGCTGCTTGTTGTCGCTGATTCCCACCGAGCAGGACAGCCCCGCCTCGGTGGCGATCGTGGTGCGGATGCGTTCGGCGAGCTCGACCGGGTCGTCGACGTCGGCGCCGACATAGGCCTCGTCCCAACCCCATACCTCCACCGGGAAGCCCAATCCGCGCAGCAGGTCCATCACCTCCTCGGAGGCGGCGTCGTACGCGGCCGGGTCGGACGGCAGAAACGTCGCGTCCGGGCACTTGCGCGCCGCGGTGCGCAACGGCATGCCCGCATGCACGCCGAACTTGCGCGCCGGGTAGGAGGCACAGGTGACGACCTTGCGCGCCTCGGTCGGGTCGCCGCTGCCTCCGACGATGACCGGCAGGCCCGCCAGCTCGGGGTGGCGGCGCATCTCCACCGAGGCCAGGAATTGGTCCAGGTCGACGTGCAGGACCCAGCGGTATTCTCGGCTCTTCGCGCCAGCGCTCACCGGCCACACAGCTTGCGCGCCAGGCTCTCCCACGCGTCACCGAGCGCCTGCAGCGACAGCCCGCGGTCGTTGAGCTGATGCTGCACGTAGTCCGCCTCGAGCAGCGCCAGCAACGCATCGGCCTGCATGCCGAGGTCGCCTGTGCTGCCGGTGGCCTCGAGCAGGACCCGCACGTGCGTGCGGTGCAGCTCCGCCACCGCGTTGTGTCGCGTGTGCGGATCGCGGGCGGCGTCGGTGAGCACCGGGGCGTGGGCGTGCACGAACCGGAGTCGTTCCCGCCCGTAGGCCAACAGCCGTTCCGGCGCTGGGGCGCTCGGTCCCAGCGGCGGGGGACCGAACAGGAACTTCCGTTGGAATTGCTCCTCGTCCTCGTCGAGCAACACGACCATCAGCGCCGCGCGGTTGCCGAACCGGCGGAACAGTGTGCCCTTGCCCACCCCCGCTGCGGCGGCGATGTCGTCCATCGTGACCGCGTCGGGACCCCGCTGCGTGATCAGCCGCCGGGCCGCATCCAGCAGCAGCACCCGGTTGCGCGCCGCGTCGCCGCGCTCCTGCGCCACCTGCCCGGACACCGGCAGCTCACGGACGGCCATGCCTGCACTTTAACGCAGCGGGAGTAAATTCGGACCATAGTCCGGTTGAACCGGTCATCGTAACCCCACGACGGCGTCACCTCACGACGGCGTCGGCGCCGGCCTCGGCGAACTGCCGTTCTACAACGATGACATGTAATTTGCTGGCGGGCATACCCCCGCGCAGTTTGTCGGTGCCTGCTGGTAACAATGCGCCCGCGCCGGTCGCGGACCACCAGCTGTGATCTGCGACACGCCACGTGGCACCCGCCGAACGGCTTACCACCAGGGAATTTCATAAATGTCGTTTCGAACATCTTGTATCTCTTCTGATCCGCCGCCACTAGGTGTAGTGTTTGGGACACCGACAGACCACCACGGTTCGGCGGTCGGCCGGAGCCCCGAATCCGGCGTCGTCGTGCCGGTGACCCGGCCCCGGGGACCTGGAATTTTGGCGGCCTGCGGGTCGCTGAAGCGTAGCGACATGCCCCCATCCCGACCGTTGCCAGGAGCCCTACCGCAGATGACCGTCACCGTGTACACCAAGCCCGCGTGCGTGCAGTGCAACGCCACCTACAAGGCGCTGGACAAGCAGGGCATCGCCTACCATGTCGTCGACATCACCGAGGAGCCCGAGGCGCGCGACTACGTCATGGCGCTGGGCTACCTGCAGGCGCCCGTGGTGGTGGCCGGCAAGGATCACTGGTCCGGCTTCCGGCCCGACCGCATCAAGGCGCTGGCTACGGCGGTCCTGAGCGCGTAGGGAGCTTGTCGTGGATGGCGGCCGCGGTCACCCGCTGGTGTACTTCTCCAGCGTGTCGGAGAACACCCACCGCTTCGTGCAGAAGCTCGGGCTGCCCGCTGTGCGGATCCCGCTGCACGACCGGATCGAAGTCGACGTTCCGTACGTGCTCGTGCTGCCGACCTATGGTGGCGGGCGCGCGACACCTGACATCAACGCGGGAGGTTACGTCCCGAAGCAGGTCATTTCATTTTTGAATAACGAACACCACAGGTCGCTGTTGCGTGGAGTCATCGCGGCCGGCAACACCAATTTCGGCGCTGAATTCTGCTATGCCGGAGACGTGGTGTCCCGCAAATGCGGCGTGCCGTACCTGTATCGCTTCGAACTGATGGGCACCGAGGAGGACGTGCACGCCGTCCGCGCGGGCCTCGCCGACTTCTGGAGGGACGAGACGTGCCACCGACCGTCACAACTGCAGACCCTGTAGCGGCGGCCGCCGGGCACGGCCCCGCGGAGACGGATTACCACGCGCTCAACGCGATGCTCAACCTGTACGGGCCGGACGGCAACATCCAGTTCGACAAGGATGTGCAGGCCGCCTACCAGTACTTCCGCCAGCACGTCAACCAGAACACCGTGTTCTTTCACGACCTCGACGAGAAACTGGACTACCTCGTCGATCAGCAGTACTACGAGCGCGAAGTGCTCGACCGGTACTCCCGGGCGTTCGTCAAGTCGCTGTTCGACCGGGCCTACGCCAAGAAGTTCCGCTTTCCGACCTTCCTCGGCGCGTTCAAGTACTACACCTCCTACACGCTGAAAACCTTTGACGGCAAGCGATATCTGGAGCGGTTCGAGGACCGGGTGTGCATGGTCGCGCTGACGCTGGCGGTCGGTGACACCGCACTGGCGTCCAAGCTCGTCGACGAGATCATCGACGGGCGGTTCCAGCCGGCTACGCCCACATTCTTGAACTCCGGCAAGAGGCAGCGCGGCGAGCCGGTCAGCTGCTTTTTGCTGCGCATCGAGGACAACATGGAATCCATCGGGCGCTCGATCAACTCGGCGCTGCAGCTGTCCAAGCGCGGCGGGGGAGTCGCGCTGCTGCTGAGCAACATTCGCGAGCACGGCGCGCCGATAAAGAACATCGAGAACCAGTCCTCGGGTGTCATCCCGATCATGAAGCTGCTCGAGGACTCGTTTTCCTACGCCAATCAGCTCGGCGCACGGCAGGGTGCGGGCGCGGTGTATCTGCACGCTCACCACCCCGACATCTACCGTTTCCTGGACACCAAGCGGGAGAACGCCGACGAGAAGATCCGGATCAAGACGCTGTCGCTGGGCGTCGTGATTCCCGACATCACATTCGAGCTCGCCAAGCGCAACGACGACATGTATCTGTTTTCGCCGTATGACGTCGAGCGGGTTTACGGTGTGCCGTTCGCCGACATCTCGGTGACCGAGAAGTACTACGAGATGCTGGACCACCCGCGTATCCGCAAGAGCAAGATCAAGGCCCGCGAGTTCTTCCAGACACTGGCCGAGCTGCAGTTCGAGTCGGGCTACCCGTACATCATGTTCGAGGACACGGTGAACCGGGCCAACCCGATCGAGGGCAAGATCACCCACTCCAACCTGTGCTCGGAGATCCTGCAGGTATCCACGCCGTCGGAGTTCAACGAGGACCTGACCTACGCCAAGGTGGGCAAGGACATCTCCTGCAACCTCGGGTCGCTGAACATCGCCAAAACCATGGACTCGCCCGACTTCGCGCAGACCATCGAGGTGGCCGTGCGCGCGCTGACGGCGGTGAGCGATCAGACCCACATCTGGTCGGTGCCGTCGATCGAGCAGGGCAACAACGACTCCCACGCGATCGGGCTCGGCCAGATGAACCTGCACGGATACCTGGCGCGCGAGCGGATCTTCTACGGGTCCGAAGAGGGCACCGACTTCACCAACATCTACTTCTACACCGTGCTCTACCATGCGCTGCGCGCGTCGAATCGCCTCGCGATCGAACGGGGTGCGCACTTCCGGGGATTCGAGCGGTCGAAGTACGCCACCGGAGAGTTCTTCGACAAGTACACCGATCAGGTGTGGGAGCCCAGAACCGACAAAGTGCGCCGACTCTTCCTCGACAGCGGCATCGCGATTCCCACCCCGCAGGATTGGCGCACGCTGAAGGCGTCGGTGCAGCAGCACGGCATCTACAACCAGAACCTGCAGGCGGTGCCGCCGACCGGGTCGATCTCCTACATCAACCACTCCACGTCATCGATCCATCCCATCGTGTCGAAGATCGAGATCCGCAAGGAAGGCAAGATCGGCCGTGTCTACTACCCGGCGCCGTACATGACCAACGACAATCTGGAGTACTACCAGGACGCGTACGAGATCGGCTACGAGAAGATCATCGACACGTACGCCGCGGCCACCCAGCACGTCGACCAGGGGCTGAGCCTGACGCTGTTCTTCAAGGACACCGCCACGACCCGCGACGTCAATAAGGCCCAGATCTACGCCTGGCGCAAGGGAATCAAGACGCTGTACTACATCCGGCTGCGGCAGATGGCGCTGGAGGGCACCGAGGTCGAGGGCTGCGTCAGCTGCATGCTGTAGCGCCCCGGCAACAGCTCACCGGTACCGGTGCTCGGGTCCCTGCGCATTCTTGTACATCGCGCGCAGCAGCACATCGCGCATGCGCCCGTTGTCGAGCACCTTGATGCCCGCATTGGCGACCCACGGAATACCCGCCACCTTGTGGAAGTAGCGGCCACGCCGGTATTCGCGGCCCCAGGCCGCCTCCATCCGCTGGGCGTAGTTGGTGAAGTCGTCCGGCCCGCTGTTCTGCAGCGCCGCAACGGCACACTCGCCGGCGGCCAGCCCCGACTCCAGCGCCTTGGAGATGCCGGCGCCGGACGCCGGTTTGCCGGCGCCCAGCGAGTCGCCCGCAAACAGCACTCCCGGCCGCCACGGCGGCCACGCGGTGAAACCCATCGGCAGCCGCCACGCCCGCACGCCCTTGGACTTTTTGAGTTCCTCGATCGGCGGCAGCCCCCATTCCCGGGGCAGCGTCTGCAGGAACTCGCCGAGGAACTGTGTCGCGTTGATCGCCTGCCAGTTCTTGTAGCTGTTGACATAGCCCAGGCCGACGTTCACCCGGCCGCCGCCCAGCGGGAACACCCAGCCGTAGCCCGGCAGCTGGTCGCCCTGGTACGCCAGTTTGAGGTAGATGTCGAGGCTGTCGGTGTCGGGCCGGTTGGCCGGCATCTCGGCCCGGATCGCGATGGCCGAGTAACCGTTGTACTCCGAATCCAGCTTCAGCGCCCGCTTGATCGGCGAGTACGCCCCGTCTGCCGCGATGACCGCGTCGGCCAGCACCTTCTCGCCGCTCTTCAGCGTCACACCTCTGACCCGGCCGGCGTCGTCCACCACGGGCGCGACGACCTCGGCAGACTGCCGGACCTCGGCCCCCACCGACTCGGCGTGCTTGAGCAACAGCGTGTCGAGGTCCGGACGGCGCGCCACGTGCCCGTGGTCGGGCATGCCGGGCCGGCGCGGGAACGACAGCTCCCACTCGCTGGGGCTGAACACCTTCACGCGGTTGACCCGGTGGAATTTGGCAACCTCGTCCGCGAGCCCCATCTTCTGCAGATAGCTCACCGCGCGCGCTGTCAGCCCGTCGCCGCACGGCTTGTCACGCGGGAAGTCGGCCTTGTCCAGTACCACCACGTTGGCACCGGTCTGGACGGCCTGCCATGCGGCGGCCGAACCCGCGGGTCCACCGCCGGCGATGGCCAGGTCGTAGCGCTGTGTCATAGGTCTCGTCTCGTTCTGCGCGGCCTCGTCGCCCCGAATAGTACCGAGGGTTTTCGCCGCACGTCTGAGCAGGTCAGCACGGGTCGGCCCGGTAGAGTGGTCCCCGTGCGAAGATCGGCCAGACCGAGGTCCGTCGCCCAGCCGGGCGTCAAGGTCGACGCGCGCAGTGAACGCTGGCGTGAGCACCGCAAAAGGGTGCGCGCCGAGATCGTCGACGCCGCGTTCCGGGCCATCGACAAACGCGGCCCCGAGCTGTCGCTGCGGGAGATCGCCGCCGAGGCGGGCACCGCCAAGCCCAAGATCTACCGCCACTTCACCGACAAGGCGGACCTGTTCCAGGCCATCGGCCAACGCCTGCGCGACATGCTGTGGGCGGCGATTTTCCCGTCGATCAACGTCAGCACCGACCCGGCGCGCGAGGTGATCCACGCCGCGGTGCGAGAGTACGCCCGGCTGGTGGACGAGCACCCCAATGTGGTGCGCTTCCTGATCCAGGGCCGCTTCGCCGAGCAGACCGAGTCGGCGATGCGCGCGCTCAACGAGGGCCGCGACATCACGCTGACAATGGCCGAGATGTTCAACGACGAACTGCGCGAGATGGAACTCGACCGCTCAGCCATCGAACTGGCCGCGTTCGCGACGTTCGGCACCGCGGCGTCGGCCACCGACTGGTGGCTTGGCCCCGACGTCGACAGCCCCCGCCGCATGCCGCGCGACCAGTTCGTCGAGCACCTGACCACGATCATGCTCGGCGCCATCTACGGCACCACCGAACTGCTCGGCATCAAGATCGATCCGGAGCGGCCGATCCACGAGGCGGTGCCGCGCCAGCCACGCGAACAGCCCGTCGGCTGACACCCGCGCGCCCCGGTACTACGCTGGAGTACCCGGTACCGGCGTTCCCAGGAAAGGACCGAACGGCTATGACGGTTGCCGAGCTGACCACCGACGACACCGCGTGCACACGGCCGGTCCACACCCGCGCCCTGATCATCGGCACCGGGTTCTCCGGACTCGGGATGGGCATCGCGCTCCAACAGCAGGGAGTCGACTTCCTGATCCTCGAGAAGGCGGCCGACGTGGGCGGCACCTGGCGCGACAACACCTACCCCGGCTGTGCGTGCGACGTGCCGTCGCACCTGTACTCGTTCTCCTTTGAGCCCAAGCCCGACTGGAAGCATCTGTTTTCGTTCCAGGACGAGATCTGGGCGTACCTCAAAGGTGTCACCGACAAGTATGGCCTTCGCCGCTACATCATCTTCGATTCCCTTGTCGAACGGGCCCATTGGGACGACACCGAGTGCCGCTGGCACGTCTTCACGGCGGACGGCCGGGAATATGTCGCACAGTTCTTCATCTCGGGAGCCGGCGCCTTGCACATCCCGCTGATCCCCGACGTCGGCGGCCGCGACGAATTCGAAGGCGCCGCTTTCCATTCCGCGCAGTGGGATCACGGTGTTGAGCTGGCCGGCAAGCGGGTCGCGGTGATCGGCACCGGCGCCAGCGCGATCCAGATCGTGCCCGAGATCGTCGGCACGGTCGCCGAGCTGCAGCTCTACCAACGCACACCGCCCTGGGTGGTGCCGCGCAGCAACGGAAGGCTGCCGCAGCCGCTGCGCCGGGCCTTCGAGACCGTCCCGGGCCTGCGGCTGGCGCTGCGCAACGGGATCTACTGGGGCTTGGAGATCGGACTGGCGTACGGCATGACCAAGCGGCCCAGTGTGCTCCGGGCGGTCGAACTGCTGGGCAAGTGGAACATCCGCCGCCACGTCGCGGACCCGGCGCTTCGGCGCAAGCTCACCCCGACCTACCGTGCCGGTTGCAAGCGAATCCTTTACTCGGACAACTACTACCGGGCAGTCGCGGATCCGAGAACGGAGGTAATCACCGACCGCATCGCACGGCTCACCCGCGACGGGATCGTCACGGCCGACGGCACCGAGCGCAAGGCCGACGTGATTGTCTTCGCCACCGGCTTCCATGTCACCGACTCCTATACCTATGTCGACGTCAAGGGCCCGCACGGTGAGGACTTGGTGGACCGATGGAACCGCGAAGGGGTGATGGCTCACCGCGGCATCGCGGTCGCCGATGTGCCGAACGTCTTCTTCCTGCTGGGCCCCAACACCGGTCTCGGCCACACCTCTGTGGTGTTCATGATCGAGTCGCAGATCCGCTACGTGGCGCAGGCGATCGCCGCAGTCGACGAGGCCGGTGCGCAGGCGCTGGCGCCGACGCGTGCCGCGCAGGACCGGTTCAACGCCGAGCTGCAGGAGAAGCTGGGCCACTCCGTCTGGAACACCGGCGGCTGCCGTAGCTGGTACTTGGACGAGCACGGCTCCAACCGCACGCTGTGGTCGGGCTACACCTGGCAGTACTGGCTGGCGACGCGCCGGTTCAAGCCCGGTGAATACCGGTTCAGCGGCTTGGGCACCGACACGAAAACACAACCGGTTGCGGTGGCCGAGACTGTCGGCCCCCAGGGGTAGTGTCAAAGCTCTGAATACCAACCACGAAGGTGGGGTTCCGGTGAGCGACAACGTGAAGCTGATTGACCGTGTCTCGGCCATCAACTGGAACCGTTTGCACGACGAGAAGGACGCCGAGGTCTGGGACCGGCTGACCGGCAACTTCTGGTTACCGGAGAAGGTCCCGGTGTCCAACGACATCCCGTCGTGGGGAACGCTGACACCCGGCGAGAAGCAACTCACCATGCGGGTGTTCACCGGGCTGACGCTGCTGGACACCATTCAGGGCACCGTCGGCGCGGTGAGCCTGATCCCCGACGCGCTCACCCCGCACGAGGAGGCCGTCTACACCAACATCGCGTTCATGGAGTCGGTGCACGCCAAGAGCTACAGCTCGATCTTCTCGACGCTGTGCTCGACCAACGAGATCGACGAGGCGTTCCGCTGGTCGGAGGAGAACCCGAACCTGCAGCGCAAG
>JAFARC010000005.1 GCA_019245755.1 Mycobacteriaceae bacterium
GTTCGACGGGATCGATGTCCACCGGGCCATCCCGGTGATTCGGGCGTTCACGCACTTCGCGTTGCTGGCCAACGTGGCCGAAGACATCCACCGCGAGCGCCGCCGTGCCATCCACGTGCAGGCCGGTGAGCCACCCCAGGACAGCAGCCTGGCGGCCACTTATCGCAAACTTGATGCCGCCCAACTTGACTCGGCCACCGTCGTGGACGCATTGCGGGGTGCGCTCGTGTCGCCGGTGATCACCGCCCACCCCACCGAAACGCGGCGGCGCACCGTGTTCGACGCCCAGCACCGGATCACCGAGCTGATGCGGCTGCGCCTGCACGGGCACACCGAGACCCCGGAAGGGCGTGACATCACCGCGGAGCTGCGGCGCCATGTGCTGCGGCTGTGGCAAACGGCGCTGGTTCGCTTGCAGCGGCTCAAGATTCAAGACGAGATCGAGATGGGGCTGCGGTACTACCACGCCTCGTTTTTCGAGGTGGTCCCGCAGATCAACGCCGAGGTGCAGAGCGCACTGCGGGCGCGTTGGCCGGATGCCCGTCTGCTGCAGGCGCCGATCGTCCGGATGGGGTCCTGGATCGGCGGCGACCGCGACGGGAACCCGAACGTCGACGCCGGGGTGGTCCGGCTCGCGACCGGCAGCGCCGCCTACGCCGCCCTGGGGCACCACCTGGCCGAGCTGACCGCGCTGGAGGAAGAGCTGTCGATGTCGGCCCGGCTGGTCCCGATCACCGACGAGCTGGCCGCACTGGCCGATGCCTGCCACGAGCCGGCGCGTTTCGACGAGCCCTACCGGCGGGCACTGCGCGTCATTCACGGCCGGCTGACCGCGACCGCCTCGGCGATCCTCGACCGCCGGCCGGCGCACCCGCTCGACCTCGGTGGGCAGCAGCCGTACCACACGCCGGCCGAGCTGCTGGCCGACCTGGACGTGGTCGACGCGTCGTTGCGTGCGGGGGGCAGCGCGCTGATCGCCGACGACCGCTTGGCGCGGCTGCGCGAAGCCGTCCACGACTTCGGGTTTCATCTCTCCGGTCTGGACCTGCGACAGAACTCGGAGCTCCACGAACAAGTCGTGGCCGAACTGTTGGCGTGGGCCGGCGTGCATCCCGACTACGCGTCGCTGCCCGAGGCCGAGCGCGTTGACCTGCTGGCCGCCGAGCTGGCCACCCGGCGCCCGCTCATCTGCGCTGACGCCGAGTTGTCCGCGCTGGCCCGCAAGGAGCTCGATATCGTCGCCGCGGCGGCGCGGGCGATTGAGCTGTTCGGACCGGACGCCGTGCCGAACTACATCATCTCGATGTGCGAGTCGGTCTCCGACATGCTGGAGGCCGCGATCCTGCTCAAGGAGGCTGGTCTGCTGGACGCTTCGGGCCCGCACCCGAAGACGCCCGTCGGCATCGTGCCGCTGTTCGAGACTATCGACGACCTGCAGCGCGGCGCGTCGGTCCTGGAGGCGGCGCTCGATATTCCGGTCTACCGGAGGCTGGTCACCGCTCGCGGGGACAGCCAGGAGGTGATGCTCGGCTACTCGGACTCCAACAAGGACGGCGGTTATCTGGCGGCCAACTGGGCGCTGTACCGCGCCGAGCTGGACCTCGTGGAGTCGGCCCGCAAAACCGGAATCAGGTTGCGGTTGTTCCATGGTCGCGGCGGCACCGTCGGCCGTGGCGGCGGCCCGAGCTATGAAGCTATCCTCGCGCAGCCGCCCGGCGCGGTGCAGGGGTCGCTGCGCATCACCGAGCAGGGCGAGGTCATCGCGGCCAAGTACGCCGAGCCGAGGATCGCGCAGCGCAACCTCGAAACCCTGGTCGCCGCAACCCTGGAATCCACCCTTTTGGACGTTGAGGGACTCGGCGATGACGCCGGTCCCGCCTACCAGGTGCTCGATGAACTTGCCGGCCGCGCGCAGCGCGCCTATGCCGAATTGGTTCACGAGACTCCCGGTTTCGTCGACTACTTCACGGCCTCCACGCCGGTCAGCGAGATCGGGGCATTGAACATCGGCAGCAGGCCGGCATCGCGCAAACCCACGACGTCGATCTCCGACCTGAGGGCGATTCCGTGGGTGCTGGCCTGGAGCCAGTCACGCGTGATGCTGCCGGGCTGGTACGGCACCGGGACCGCATTCGCCGCCTGGACCGCCGAGGGGCAGGGGCGCCTGGAGGTGCTGCAGGACCTGTACCGGCGCTGGCCGTTCTTCCGCACGGTGTTGTCGAACATGGCGCAGGTGCTGGCGAAAGCCGACATGGGCTTGGCCGGGCGGTATTCCGAGCTGGTGCCCGACGAGACGTTGCGGCACCGGGTGTTCGACAAGATCGTGGCCGAATACGACCGCACTATCGAGATGCACGAGCTGATCACCGGACACGACGACCTGCTCGCCGACAACCCGGCGCTCGCCCGGTCGGTCTTCAACCGCTTCCCGTACCTCGAGCCGCTGAACCATCTGCAGGTGGAGCTGTTGCGGCGCTATCGGTCCGGTGACGAAGACGAGCTGGTGCAGCGCGGGATCCTGCTGACGATGAGCGGGCTGGCCACCGCGTTGCGCAACAGCGGCTGAGGCCAGCGTCAGAGCCGGGCGCGCTGGCGAATCGCGCTGACCATCCCCCGCACAGCGGATTCGGTTGCCGCGAGCGGTGCGACGGCGCTCTCACCGACACCGACGATGCGCTCCACGCGCTCGACGATGCGTTCCATCCGGCCCACCATGTCGTCGAGGCGGGGCGCCAGCGCGTCCAGGCGGCTCAGGGTGTCGTTGAGGTGGGTCAGGCTGTCGTCGAAGGTCTCCAGCGACTGTTCGAAGACGCCCAGCGTCTTGTTCAGATCGGCCAGTGACCCGCTCATGTCGCTCAGGATCGTGTCGAGTTGTTCGACGGTCATGTCCGCGTTGAGCGCCGCTTGAGCCAGGGTCTTGATCCTCTCCCTACCGGTGCGCCCCTTGTCTGCCATGCCGCTCCTTACCTCGTGGACAGCTTGCTGGCCGCGGCCCGGTCGAGCAGCCACACTGTGGCCTCCCGGCCGACGGCGCCGGCGGCGGGCACCTCGTCGGGGTCGGCCCCGCCGACGGCGGCGGCCACCGCGTCGGCTTTGTTCTCCCCGGAGACGATCAGCCACACCTCGCGGGACCGCGCGATCGCGGGCAGTGTCAGCGTGATCCGCTGTGGCGGCGGCTTGGGGGAGTCCTCGACGCCGACCACCAGTCGGCTGGATTCCCGCACCGCCGCGCTGCGCGGGAACAGCGAGTTGATGTGGCCCTCGGGACCCACGCCCAGCAGGTGCACGTCGAAATCCGGTGCGGGCTCGTCCGGTTCCGCGTTGGCGGCAAGCACATGGTCGTATGCCAGCGCCGCGGCGTCGAGGTCGTTGCTGAACTCGCCGTCACTCGCCGGCATCGCGTGCACATTGCCGGGTGGGATGTCGATCCGGTCGATCAGCGCTTCCCGCGCCTGCTTTTCGTTGCGCTCGTCGTCATCCTCGGGCACGTAGCGTTCGTCGCCCCAGAACAGGTGCACCCGCGACCAGTCGATCTCCTCGGCATGCTCGCCGACCCGTTTGAGCGTCGCGATGCCGGTGCCGCCACCGGTGAGCGCGATCATCGCCCTGCCGCGCACCGCGAGCGCGGCGAGGATGGCGTCGACCAGGCGGTCGCCGGCTGCGGCCACCAACGCGCTGGTGTCGGGATGGGTTTCGACCGTCGCGCTCACACGTAAGCCACCTTGTCGATGCCCTCGAGGGCTTCCTGGTAGATTTCGTCAGGATCCAGCCGCCTGAGGTCCTCGGCCAGGCATTCCCGGGTGTCCCTGCGCGCCAACGGTACCAGCGCATCCGGGCGTCCCGTGCGGCTCAGTGTGGCGGTGTGCCCGGTTTGCGGCCGGCTCAGCGTGATGGTCTCGCTGGCGCGGACCAGTTCCACCTTCAGGTCCCCGACCGCACGCTGCACCGGTCCATCGATGCGACTGGCCAGCCATCCGGCCATGATGTCCAGTGCGGGCTCGGACTTCAGCCCCGACACCAGTGCGGACCTGATCGGCTCGAACGGAGGCTGATCCAGCGTCGACGCCAGCAGCGCTCGCCAGGATGTGTCGCGGCTCCACGACAGGTCGGTGTCACCGGGCGTGTAGCCACCCAGCCGGCTCTTGATGCAGGCCAGTGGGTCGGGAGTGTCCGTGGCGTCGGTGAGGCGCCGATTCGCCAACTGCCCCAGCGGGTCCTGGGCCGGCACGGCGGGCGCTGTGCCCGGCCACCAGGTGACCACGGGTGTGTCCGGCAGCAGGAACGGCAGCACGACGCTGTCGGCGTGCGCGGCCAGCGGGCCGGAGGTCCGCAGCACCACGACCTCGCCGGCCCCGGCGTCGCCGCCCACCCGGAGCTGTGCGTCCAGCCGTGGCTCATCGGCCAGTCGGTCCCCGGCCACCACCACGATGATCCGGCACGGGTGCTCACGGCTGGCCCACGTGGCCGCGCTGATCGAATCCTCGAGTTGGGCCTCGGTATCGGGCGCGATCACCAGCGTCAGCACCCGCCCCAGAGTGATCGCTCCGCCTTCCTCGCGCAGCGCGGTGATGCGCTTGTTGATGTCGTTCGTGGTGGTGTGGGGAAGGTCGACGATCATGGGCGCCGCCAGTCCCGGCCCATCCGGTGCAGCATCTCGGACGCCGACGGCGGGCCCCAGGTGCCCGCCGGGTACGGCTCGGGTCCGCCGTGCGCGGCCCAGTACTCGAGAACCGGGTCGAGGATCCTCCAGGACAATTCGACCTCCTCGTTGACCGGGAACAGCGACGGCTCACCCAGCAGCACATCCAAGATCAACCGCTCGTAGGCCTCGGGTGAGTCCTCGGCGAAGGCCGAGCCGTAGGAGAAGTCCATGTTGACATCACGGACCTCCATCGCGGTGCCGGGCACCTTTGAACCGAATCGCAGCGTGATGCCCTCGTCCGGCTGGATTCGCATCACCAGCGCGTTATGGCTCAGCTCCTCGGTCATCGTCTGGTCGAACGGCAGGTGCGGTGCGCGTTTGAATATCAGCGCGATCTCGGTGACCCTGCGCGGCAACCGTTTTCCGGTACGCAGGAAGAACGGCACGCCCGCCCACCGCCGGCTGTCGATCTCCAGCGTGATGGCCGCGAAGGTTTCGGTTTTGGAGTCCTTGGAGAACCCCTCCTCGTCGAGGAGACCGACGACCTTCTCACCTCCCTGCCAACCCGCGGTGTACTGGCCACGCGCGGTGGTCTGGTCCAGCGGTTCCACCAGCTTGACCGCCGAGAGGACCTTGACCTTCTCCTCTTTCAGCTCACGCGCGTTGAACGTGATCGGCTCATCCATCGTGGTCAGCGCCAGCAGCTGCAGCAGGTGGTTCTGGATCACGTCGCGGGCCGCTCCGATGCCATCGTAGTAACCCGCGCGGCCGCCCAGCCCGATGTCCTCGGCCATCGTGATTTGCACGCTGTCGACGTAGTGCGAGTTCCAGATCGGCTCGTACAGCTCGTTGGCGAACCGCAACGCCATGATGTTCTGGACGGTCTCCTTGCCCAGGTAATGGTCGATGCGGAACACCGACTCCTCCGGGAAGACGCTGTTGACAACGGCGTTGAGTTCGCGCGCGCTTTCCAGGTCGTGACCGAACGGCTTCTCGATCACTACCCGGCTCCATTTGTGCTCCTGCTGGCGCGCGAGCCCGGAGTTCTTCAGCTGCTCGCACACCTGCGGGAAGGCCTTCGGCGGAATGGCGAGGTAGAACGCATGGTTGCCAGCGGTGCCTCGTTCCACGTCCAGCTTGTCCAGCGTTTCGGCCAGCCGCGCGAAGGCCGCGTCCTCGTCGAACGAGCCGTGCACGAACCGCAGCCCCTCGGCCAGCCGGTCCCAGACCTCCTGGCGGAACGGCGTGCGCGCGTGCCGCTTGACCGCGTCGTAGACGACCTCGCTGAAATCCTCGTCCGCCCAGTCTCGCCGGGCGAACCCGACGAGGGCGAACGACGGTGACAGCAGGCCGCGATTGGCCAGATCGTAGATCGCGGGCATCAGCTTCTTGCGGGCCAGGTCTCCGGTGACACCGAAGATCACCATTCCGCATGGGCCGGCGATGCGGGGCAGCCGTTTATCGCGCTTGTCGCGCAGGGGATTCCGCCAGTTCCACGACGACGCCGACGCCGCCGTGGACGCCGCGGTTCCCGCGCCGGTCATTTCGCCGCGGCGTCGAGCTCGGCCTTGGTTGCGTCGAACAGTTCCTGCCAGGAGGTTTCGAACTTTTCGACTCCCTCGTTCTCCAGGACCACGAACGCGTCGGGCAAATCGACACCGACAGCCGTCAACTTGTCGAAGAGTTCCTGCGCCTGCCCCGCCCGGCCGGTGACGGTGTCGCCGCCGATGGCGCCGTGATCGGCGACCGCGTGCATGGTCTTCTCCGGCATCGTGTTCACCGTGTTCGGCGCCACCAACTCGGTGACATACATGGTGTCCGGGTAGTCGGGGTTCTTCACCCCGGTCGAGGCCCACAGCGGGCGCTGCACCCGCGCGCCGTCCGCCGTCAACTTCCGGTACCGCTCGCCGCCGAACACCTCCTCGTACGCCGCGTAGGCCAGCCGCGCGTTGGCGATGCCCGCCTGCCCGCGCAGCGCCAGCGCCTCCTCGCTGCCGATCGCCTCCAGCCGCTTGTCGATCTCGGTGTCCACCCGCGACACGAAGAACGACGCCACCGAATGGATCTTGGAGACATCGTGGCCGGCGGCCTTGGCGGCTTCCAGCCCCGTGAGGTATGCATCCATCACGGCGCGGTGCCGCTCCACCGAGAAGATCAAGGTGACGTTGACCGAAATGCCTTCGGCCACCGTCGCGGTGATGGCCGACAGCCCGGCTTGGGTGGCGGGGATCTTGATCAGCAGGTTGGGCCGGTCGACAATCTTCCACAGCTCGATGGCCTGGGCGATCGTCTTGTCGGTTTCATGCGCCAGCCGCGGGTCGACCTCGATGGACACCCGCCCGTCAACGCCGTCGGAAGCCTCCCACTGCGGGCGCAGCACGTCGCACGCCCGGCGAACGTCGTCGGTGGTCACCGTGCGGATCGCCGCCTCCACGTCGGTGCCGCGTTCGGCCAGCTCGCGGACCTGTTCGTCGTAGGCGTGCCCCGCCGAGAGCGCCTGCTGGAAGATTGTCGGGTTCGTGGTGACCCCGACCACACACATGGTGTCGATCAGCTCGGCCAGGTTACCGGTTTGCAGCCGCTCACGGGACAGGTCGTCAAGCCATACCGACACACCCGCTGCGGACAACGCGGCAAGATTGGGGTTTTGGGTCATCTGTTCTCGTCCTTTACTGCTGGTTAGTTGTCCAGGGATCGTTCCGCCGCGGCGACGACGGCTTCGGGGGTGAACCCGAACTCGCGGAACAGCGTCTTGGCGTCTGCCGACTCGCCGTAGCGCTCGATCGAGACGATTTCGCCGGTGTCGCCGACCAGCTTGTACCAACTCTGCGCCACCGCGGCCTCCACCGCGACGCGCGCCGACACCGCGGGCGGTAACACCTGGTTGCGGTAGTGCTCCGGCTGCGATTCGAACCACTCCACGCACGGCATCGAGATCACGCTGGTGGTGATGTCCTTGCCCGCCAGAATCTTTTGCGCCTCAACGGCGAGCTGCAGTTCTGATCCGGTAGCCATGATCAGCACGTCGGGTGTCTCGTCGGGGATCCCGCCGAGCACGTAGCCGCCCTTCGCCACGCCTTCGCGGCTGGTGCCCTCCAGCACCGGAATGCCTTGGCGCGTCAGGCACAAACCGACCGGACCGCTGCCGGCTCCACGCGCCAGGATGGTCTGCCAGACGTAGGCGGTCTCGTTGGCGTCGCCCGGCCGCACCACCGACAGGTTCGGGATTGCCCGCAGCGCGGCCACATGCTCGATGGGCTGATGTGTCGGGCCGTCCTCGCCCAGCCCGATCGAGTCGTGCGTCCACACATAGATGGTGTCGATGTCCATCAGGGAGGCCAATCGCACCGCCGGGCGCATGTAGTCCGAGAACTGTAGGAACGTGCCGCCGAAGGCCCTGGTGGGCCCGTGTAGCACGATGCCCGAAAGAATGGCGCCCATCGAGTGCTCACGCACCCCGAAGTGCAGGACCCGTCCGTACCAGTCCGCGGTGAACTCCTTCGTCGAAATCGACGGCGGCCCGAACGAGGGCACCCCTTTGATCGTGGTGTCGTTGCTGCCTGCCAGGTCCGCGGAACCGCCCCACAGTTCGGGCAGCTTCGGCGCCACCGCGTTGAGCACGGCTCCGGACGCCACGCGGGTCGCCAGCGGCTTGGAGCCGGGCTCCCAGTGCGGCAGGTCGGCGTCCCAGCCGTCGGGCAACTCGTGGGCCAGCAGCCGGTCCAGCAGCGCCTTGCGTTCGGGCTCCCGCTCGGCCCACGCGTCGAAGTCCTTCTGCCACTTCGCGTGTGCTTCCCTGCCCCGCTCGACCAGCTCGCGGGTGTGGGCCAGGACGTCGTCGCGCACCTCGAACTTCATGTCCGGGTCGAACCCGAGGATCCGTTTGACGGCGGCGACCTCCTCGTCGCCGAGCGCGGCCCCGTGCGCCTTGCCGGTGTTCATCAGATTCGGGGCGGGATAGCCGATCACGGTTCGCAGGACCACGATCGACGGCCTGTCGGTGACCGACTGCGCCTCGGCGATGGCGTGTTCGATGCCGACCACGTTCTCGCCCCCCTCGACCTCCTGTACGTGCCAGCCGTACGCCCGGTAGCGCGCCGCGGTGTCCTCGGACAGCGCGATGTTGGTGTCGTCCTCGATCGAGATCTGGTTGCGGTCGTAGAAGACGATCAAATTCCCCAGCTGTTGCGTGCCGGCCAGCGATGAGGCCTCGCTGGTGATGCCCTCCTCGATGTCGCCGTCGCTGGCGATCGCATAGATGCGGTGATCGAACGGGCTGGTGCCCGGCGCGGCGTCCGGATCGAACAGCCCTCGTTCGTAGCGCGACGCCATCGCCATCCCGACCGCCGACGCCAGACCCTGCCCGAGTGGTCCGGTGGTGATCTCCACGCCCGTGGTGTGGCGGAACTCCGGGTGTCCCGGTGTCTTGGACCCCCACGTGCGCAGTGACTCGATGTCCGACAGTTCCAGGCCGAAGCCGCCGAGGTAGAGCTGCAGGTACAGGGTCAGGCTGCTGTGACCGGCCGACAGCACGAACCGATCCCGGCCCAGCCAATGGGTGTCGCTGGGGTCGTGGCGCATCTTCCGCTGGAACAGCGTGTAGGCCAGCGGCGCCAGGCTCATCGCGGTGCCGGGATGGCCGTTGCCCACCTTCTGGACCGCGTCGGCCGCCAGCACCCGGACAGTGTCCACCGCGGCCGAGTCCAGGTCGGTCCAGTCGTCTGGATGGTTCGGGCGGGTAAGGGCGGAGATCTCCTCTAGCGTGGTCACCTATGCGCTCCTCACGTCGGTAGCCGGGCCCACGGTCAACCCTAGTGCCGGCGGCCGGGATGGTCGATCGCTGCGATTTCATTTCGCTTCGGCCGGACCCTGAGGTGACGCCCCGCCCGCGCCGCGGTCTACCATCGCCTGTAGTAGAACCGGCGGCCCGCCGATAGCCCAAGGAGTCACCTGCGTGAGCATTCGCGAGCGGGTAGCGCCCGGCCGCATCCGCACCGCGTTGCTGGGCTATCTCGCACTGACGAAACCTCGCGTCATCGAGTTGCTGCTCGTCACGGCCACGCCGGCGATGCTGCTCGCGCATCGCGGCACGGTGGCTCCGGTGTTGATCGCCGCCACGCTGGTCGGTGGAATGCTGGCCGCCGCCGGTGCGAACACGTTGAACTGCGTGGCCGACGCCGACATCGACAAGGTGATGAAACGCACCGCCCGCCGGCCGTTGCCGCGCGCCGCGGTGCCGAGACGCCATGCGCTGTTCTTCGGACTCGTATTGTCGGTCGGGTCGTTCTTTTGGCTGTGGTCGACGACGAACCTGCTGTCGGGGCTGCTGGCGGTCGCGACGATCGCGTTCTACGTGTTCGTCTACACGCTGGTGCTCAAGCGGCGTACCTGGCAGAACGTGGTGTGGGGCGGGGCCGCGGGCTGCATGCCGGTGATGATCGGTTGGTCCGCGGTCACCGGCACCATCCAGTGGCCGGCGTTGGTGATGTTCGCGATAATCTTCTTCTGGACCCCGCCGCACACCTGGGCGCTGGCCATGCGCTACAAGGACGACTATCGGGCCGCCGGCGTGCCGATGCTGCCCGCGATTGCCACCGAACGGCAGGTGACCAAGCAGATCCTGGCGTACACCTGGCTGACGGTGGCCTCGACGCTGGTGCTGACGCTGGCCGCCGGCTGGCTGTATGCGGCGGTCGCGCTGGTGGCGGGCGCATGGTTCCTGGCCATGGCCCATCAGCTCTACGCCGGTGTGTGCCGCGGCGAGCCGGTCAAGCCGCTGCGACTGTTCCTACAGTCGAACAACTATCTGGCGGTGGTGTTCTGCGCGCTCGCGGTGGACTCGGCATTCGCGCTGCCAACCCTGCTAGGGCACTAGCACCACCGCGCCGGTGGTTTTGCGGCCCTGCAGGTCGCTGTGTGCGTGCGCGGCCTCGGCGAGCCGGTAGCTGCCGACCCTGATCTTCAGCACCCCGTTGGCGATCGCGTCCAGCAGTTCCCCGGCCCGCCAGGCGAATTCGTCGCGCGTGCGGGTGAAGTGCGCAAGCGACGGCCGCGTCAGGTACACCGAGCCCGCGGCGTTGAGCCGCTGCGGGTCCACCGGCGGCACCGGGCCGCTGGACGCGCCGAACAACCCCAGCATGCCGCGTACGGCCAGGCTGGCCAGGCTCGCGTCGAACGTCGTTTGGCCGACCCCGTCGTACACGACCGCCGCCCCGCCTCCGGTGAGCTCTTTGATCTTGGCGCCGAACCGCTCGGCGTCGTCGGGGTAGTCGAGCACGTCGCTGGCACCGGCCTCGCGGGACAGCTCGGCCTTCGCGGGCGTGGACACGGTGGTGATCACCCGCGCGCCGAGGTGCACGGCCCACTGGGTCAGGATCAGCCCGACACCGCCCGCGCCCGCGTGCACCAGCACCGCGTCGCCGCCCTGCACCGGATACACCGACTTCAGCAGGTAGTGCGCGGTCATGCCCTTGAGCAGTGACGCGGCCGCCACCTCGGAGCTGACGTGCGCGGGCACCTTCGCGGTCTTGTCGGCGGGCGCGGTCGAGAACTCGGCATACGCGCCGTCCGCGGCCGCGGTCACGACCCGCTCGCCGACGTTGAACCCCTCGACGTCGTCGCCGAGCGCGGCTACCGTTCCGCAGACCTCGGTGCCGAGGATGAACGGCGTGTCGCGGGGATAGGCGCCGGTCCGGAAATACGTGTCGATGTAGTTGACCCCGACCGCTTCGGCCTTGATCAGCAGCTCACCGGGTCCGGGGGAGCGCTCCGGTTTCTCGACGTAGCGCAGAACGCCGGGACCGCCGTGCTCGGCGACTTCGATTGCGTGCATATGGCTATCATGCCCGGGCATGAAGCTCGCGCGTCCGGACGTGTTCCATCCCCGCGTCGTGCTGGCTGGCTGCCCGGCTCTCGTCGCCGGCGACGGCGACGACGACGGTCTGGTGGGTGCGCTGCGCCGGCGCGGGCTGTTCGCCGACTGGCTGTCGTGGGACGACCCGGGGACCGCGCGCGCAGACGCGGTGATCCTGCGGGCGACGCGCGATCGGGCCGAGCGGCTCGACGCGTTTTTGACCTGGACGACGACCGTGCGTCATCTGCTGAACTCCCCGGCGGTGGTCGCCTGGAACGGCGACCGGCGCTACCTGGTCGACCTGGCCCGCCGCGGGGTGCCGATCGTGCCCGACCGCCCCGACGTGCCCGGCCGCCCCGTCGAACGCGACGCGCGGACCGCGCTGGTGTTCCTCGCCGGTAAGGCGTCCCACGCGTTCACCGCGGCGGCCGCTGCCGAGCCGGACTTCGAGCTGTGGGACGTCGGATTCGCCGCGCTTCACGCCGCCGCTGGCCGGCTCGGCATCAGTGCGGCAGAGCTGCTCTACGCGCGGGTCGACGTGATCGGCGGCATCGACGACCCGCGGCTGCTCGAGTTGGACCTGATCGACCCGCCGCTGGGCTGGCATCGCCTCGACGCCGGTACCCGCGAGCGGCAGCTGCGTCAGTTCGCGCTAGAGGTCGAGTCAGCGCTCGACCGGCTCGGGCTGGGCCCGCTGTCGCATCGACGCCCATAGCGCCGCGGTGGCTGCCGTCGCCGCGGCCGCGCCGGCGACGTGCACCGCGACCAATGCCGGGGGCACACCGGTGTAGTACTGCACCACCCCGACCAGAGCCTGCGCGCACACCAGCGCCAGCAGCACCGCAAGCCGGATCGTCACCGGTCGCGGGGCGTGCACGGCCGCCAGCCCGAAGCCCACGCCCACGAGCAACGCCAGATATGCGATCAGCAGCGACGAGTGCACATGCACCAGGGTGGTGATCTCGATGCGCAGCCGTGGCACCGTGCGGGTGGGACTGTTGTCGCCCGCGTGCGGGCCCGCGGCGGTCACCAGCGTGCCGGCGACCAGGACCGCGGCGAGCACCGCCGCGCTGAGCAATGTCAGCCTCCGCACCGGTTTCGGCACCACGAGGTGGGCGGGACCGTCATCGGGCTCACCGACCCTGACGTAGAGAAGCACCGCCAGCCAGACCATTGTCATCGAGGCCAGCAGATGCAGCGCGACCGTCCACCACAGCAGGCCGGTCAGTACCGTGATGCCGCCGAGCACGGCCTGCACCACGGTCGACGCCGGTATCAGCCACGCGTAGACCAGCACCTCGCGGCGGCGTCGTGCCCGTGTCACCGCCAGCACTGCGAGCACCGCGGTGAGCACCACGCCCAGGGTGATCATCCGGTTGCCGAACTCGACGGCTTGGTGAACGCGCGGCACCTCCGACACCGCGACCGGGGTGAAGCTGCCCGGGAAGCACTGCGGCCACGTCGGGCAGCCCAGGCCGGACGAAGTGACCCGCACGATCGCGCCGGTCACCGCGATGCCGCCCTGGGTGAGGATCACCAACGCGGCGATGACACGCTGGGCGCGCACGCCGGGGCTCGGCAGCAGATCCACCAGCCGCGGCAAAAACCGTCCGACGGGCACCGCCCGATGGTAGAGGACGCCCCACTACGCCCTGTAGTAGGACCCGCGATCCGGCACCGGCAACGCGACACCCGGAACGCCTCAGGTGAAACGGAACCACCGCAGCGCGGCGAAGGCCGCCACCGCGCCCCACCCGATGAGCACACCAACGCCGAACCAGTCCACCGACAGCCGCATCGCCTGCGACAGCGCCTCGGTCAGCGCTCCCGACGGGGTGAGCCGGGCCACCCATTTGGTGGCGCCCGCCACGATTCCGCCGCCAAGGGTCAGCGCACCGAGGCCGGCGAACACGAACCACAGCAGGTTCGCGATAGCCAGCACCACCTCGGCCTTCAGCGTGCCGCCGAGCAGCAGGCCCAGCGCCGCGAATCCGGCGGTGCCCAGGGCGATGAGCACCGCGCCGAGCGCCAGCCCCGCCCCACCCGGGCGCCAGCCGAGCGCAACACCGATCGCGCCCAGGATCACCGCCTGCAAGAACACCACCGTCACCACGGCCAGCGACTTGCCGACGATGATGCCCCACACCGGGAGCGCGGTCGCGCCTAGCCGCTTCAACGCGCCGTAGCGGCGGTCGAACGCCACCGCGATCGCCTGCCCGGTGAACGCGGTGGAGATCACCGCCAGCGCCATGATCGCAGGCACGAACGTCGCGGCCCGGTTGGAGCCGAACGAGCCGAGCGGCAGCAGCGTCAACCCGACCAGCAGCGTGATCGGAATGAACAGTGTCAGCAGCAGCTGCTCGCCGTTGCGCAGCAGCAGTTTCAGTTCCAGGCCGTACTGCGCGGACAGCATCCGCAGCACGGAGTTCGGTCGCGGATCCGGCGTGAAGGTGCCGGGCGCGAAGTGCGATGTCATGGCCGTAGATCCCGTCCGGTCAGCTCCAGGAACACATCCTCGAGGCTGCGCTGCTCCACCCGCATGTCGGTGGCCAGCACGTCCAGCCGGGCACACCAGGCCGTTACGGTGGCCAGCACCTGCGGGTCGATTCGCCCTTCCACTAGGTACTGGCCGGCTGACACTTCGTTGACGCGGTAGCCCTCGGGCAGCGCCGACGCGAGCAGCGACAGATCGAGCATCCGCGGGGCGGTGAACCGCAGCTGGTTCTCGGCGCCGCTGCGCATCAACTCTGCCGGGGTCCCCGATGCGACCGCGACGCCGTGGTCGATGATCACGATCCGATCGGCGAGCTCCTCGGCCTCGGTCAGCTGATGGGTGGTCAGCACCACGCTCACCCCGTCGCGGCGCAGTCCGTCGATCAGCTCCCACACCAGGATCCGGGCGTGCGCGTCCAGGCCGGCGGTCGGCTCGTCGAGGAACACCAGCTGTGGGCGCCCGACCAGCGCGCATGCCAGCGCAAGGCGCTGCTGCTCACCACCCGACAGTCGCCGGTAGGTGGTGCGGGCCGCGTCGGCCAGCCGGAGGGTTTCCAAAAGCCATTGCGGCTCAAGCGGGTTGGCGGAATAGGCGGCGACCAGGTTGAGCATCTCACCGGCCCGCGCGGCGGGATAGCCGCCCCCGCCCTGCAGCATCACCCCGATGCGTGGCTTGAGCCGCGCGTTGTCCGCGATCGGGTCCAGGCCGAGCACCTCGATGCTGCCGGAGTCCGGGCGCACGAAGCCCTCGCACATCTCGACCGTGGTGGTCTTGCCTGCGCCGTTGGGCCCCAGCAACGCGAGCACCTCGGCGGTCTCTACGTCCAGGTCGAGCCCCGACACCGCGGTGGTGGAGCCGTAGCGCTTAACGACCCCACGCATCCGTACGGGCGTTGTGTCGGCCGGGCTCACGGGGATTCAGCGTAAGCGCCGGGCAGCTCGGCAGGCGGCGGGCCGGGCAGCGGCGGGCTGACCTCCACTGGCGCCGGCAGCGGGTTGGGGAGGTCCTCGGTGACCACCGCCACCGGATGCGGCACGCTGCGCCACGGTAGCCGGCTGTAGGTCAGCGCGATCAACGCCACCACGATGATCGTGCTGGCCACGGTCGCGTCGACGATCTGGAACAGCGCGAACCGGTCGCCGTTGGCGGTCGGGCCGAAGATCCCGACCACCAGGGTCACGATGATCGTCGCCGTGCGGAAGCCCGGACGTGTCGCCCAGGCCGCCAGCGGGATGATCGCCCACAGCAGGTACCACGGCTGGACAACCGGAAACAGCAGCACGGTCGCGCCCAGCGCGACCCCGAGGCCACCCACCGGATGCAACCGCCCGCGCAGCACCGCTCCCAGCAGCCAGGTCACCGTCACCGTGATGATCAACACACCGATCGCACGGGTCAGGGATAGCACCGCGGTGGTGTGGTCACCCAGGCCGAGCAGGATTCCGACCTGGCCGGTGCCCAGTGCCAGCAGCGTCGGCGGCGACATCCAGCTGCGCACGACGTTGGCGGTGCCCAGCGTGTAGATCCAGCCGAAACCCAGGCCGCTCGCCCAGCCGATGATCGCCATCACCGCCAGCGACAACGCCGTCAGCACACCGCTGGCGGCGATGAATCCCCTGAGGTTGCCGCCCCAGCGGCGCCCGAGCGCCATCGCCACGAAACCGAGCGCCAGCAGGGACGGCAGTTTGACCTGCGAGGACATCGTGATCAGCACGGTGCCGGCCATCAGCATGAAAAGCGGTGTCCCTTGCCACCGCTGGGCGCGCCCCCACGGCCGGCGCACCTGGTGCGGCACCAGCGGCCGGTCGGAGCCGATGCCGCGCAGCGCGAACTCGGTGCCGGCCAGCATCAGGCCCAGCATCAGCGCCTCGTTGTGGATGCCCGCCACCAGGTGCATCAGCAGCAGCGGATTGGCCGCGCCCAGCCACAGCGCGCTCACCTCCGCCACCCCGCAACGGCGGGCCAGCCGCGGTGTCGCCCACACGATCAGACCGACGCCGACCAGCACCACCAGGCGGTGGCACAGCACAGCGGCCACGATGTTCTCCCCGGTCAGCTCGGAGATCCCGCGCCCGATCCACAGGAACAGCGGACCGTAGGGCGCCGGGGTCTCGCGCCACAGGCTTGGCACCGACAGCGTGAACACGTGATCCAACCCCAGTCCGGGGGCCGGACCGACCCGGTACGGATCGAGCCCGATCCGCGCGATCTGGCTCTGCGCCAGATAGGAATAGACGTCCTTGCTGTACATCGGCGGCGCGATCAGCAGCGGCAGCATCCACAACAACAGGGTGCGGTCCAGCTGGCTTCGCGACATGCGCCTGTCGCCGAGCGCGAACCGGCCCAGCATCAGCCACGCCAGCGCCATCATCACCGCGCCGGTCGTGGTCATGGTCAGCGAGACGGTCTGGATTCGTGACGGCAGGTTCAACAGCCGCACCCCGAAAGTGGGGTCCTGCACGACCGGGCGCGCCCCGGCACCCAGCGCGCCGATCGCCATCAGCACGGTTCCGGTGGCCCCGAACAAGCGGGTCCGGCGCAGCGCCACGACCTCGGCATCGTTCAACGGCGAGCCGACGGCCCGCTCGTCGCCGTGCAAGCGCGCGATGGACGTGCTCAGGGACCGATGGCCGGATGCCATCAGAGCAGCGTAACCGCGCGCCGAAGAAGGGTGACCTTCCTGGACCGGCTGGCCGAATTCCGTCACAATGGTGTTGTGAAAATACGTTCGGCAAGCGACCGCCACACCCGCGGCGCCATTATCCAGCTGCTGCTGGAGGCCGGGCCGATCACGGCAGGCGACATCGGCGAGCGGCTCGGGCTGTCGGCCGCGGGGGTCCGGCGCCACCTCGACGCGCTGATCGAGACGGGCGAGGCCCAGGCCATCGCGGCCGCCTCGTGGCAGCAGAACGGCCGTGGTCGGCCCGCACGGCGGTACCGGCTGACCGCCGACGGCCGCGCCAAGCTGGGCCACACGTATGACGATCTCGCCGCCGCCGCGATGCGCCAGCTGCGCGAGATCGGTGGCGACGATGCGGTCCGCACGTTCGCCCGGCGGCGCATCGACACGATCCTCTCCGACGTCGCGGAGCGCGGCGCCGACGACGTGGAGGCCACGGCCGAGCGTGTCGCCGCGGCCCTGACCAGGGCCGGCTACGCGACCACCACCAGCCATGTCGACAGCCCGATCCACGGCATCCAGATTTGCCAGCACCACTGCCCGGTGTCCCACGTGGCCGAGGAGTTTCCCGAGCTGTGCGAGACCGAGCGGGAGGCCATGGCCGAAGTCCTGGGCACCCACGTGCAGCGGCTGGCCACGATCGTCAACGGCGACTGCGCCTGCACCACGCACGTTCCCCTTCGGCGCACCGCCCCCGCCGGAGCCGAAACGACCCTTGAAGGAGTGTCGATATGACCCTCACACCGGAGACTTCGACCCACAAGCTGGGCGAACCTCTCAGCCAGGAAGAGGCGATCGCCTCACTGGGCCGCTACGGCTACGGCTGGGTTGACTCGGATGTCGCCGGCGCCGGCGCGCAGCGTGGCCTCTCCGAGGCGGTGGTGCGTGACATCTCGGCCAAGAAGAACGAGCCCGACTGGATGCTGCAGAATCGGCTCAAGGCGCTGCGCATCTTCCGGCGCAAGCCGATGCCGAACTGGGGCTCGAATCTTGAGGGCATCGACTTCGACAACATCAAGTACTTCGTGCGGTCCACCGAGAAGCAGGCCGCGTCCTGGGATGACTTGCCGGAGGACATCAAGAACACCTACGACAGGCTCGGAATCCCGGAGGCCGAAAAGCAACGGTTGGTTGCTGGCGTGGCGGCTCAGTATGAATGTCTCGCCGGGGACACGCTGGTGTGGACCGCCAATCGAGGGCAGGTCCCGATCAAGGACATCACCCACGGCGACCGCGTCTTCTCCTATGACGAATCGGCCGAGCGCTTCGTGGTGGCTTCGGTCAAGGCATCGGCGCAGACCGACACCCGGTTGACGTATGCCGTCACGACGGCGCGGCGCAGTATCCGTGCGACCGAGAATCACCCGATGCTGGTATTGCGCGATGAGCGCAAGCCCGGTCGTCAGCGTGCCCGCTACGCGCGTCGCTGGCTCACCGTCGGCGAGATCGAACCCGGCGACTTCATCGCGGTGCCTCGCCGGATTCCCGAGTTCGGAACGCCGGCTGAACTTCCGACCATTGCCGGGTTCATGTCCCCGTCGACGAGCTCTGTCGACCTGATGTGGCTGCTCGGCCTGTATGTCGGTGGTGGCGACTTGCATCTTTCGACGAGGACGTACCGGGTGCAGTTCGCGATCCCGGCAACCGACGCCCAGTTTCGCGCCGAAGTGGCCGGCGTCGTCGAAGACCTGTTCGGATTGCGCTGCGTCCAGGCTGACGAGTACCGCATCGCCGTGAACTCGAAGGCGTTGACCCAGTGGATCGTTGAGCTGGGTTTCGCCGGTTCGGCGCTGATCAAGCGGGTTCCGGATTGGGTATATTCGTTGCCGGTCGACCAGCGGCTGGCATTCCTGGGCGGGTGGGTCGACGCCGACGGGTTTCTCAATCCTGGTCGCAGCAGTTCTGTTCGGCTGACCTGTGCCAACGAGGCGCTGCTGAATCAGGCCCGCGAACTGGTCGAATTGTCAGGGTTGTGCCCGGGTGGCCCGTGGTCGCACACGCAGCCATACCGTCATGCCGCCGTACACCTGCAAATCGGATGGCGGCTGGGAATTTCCGGTCAGTTCGAGCGACTAGGCTGCCGGGACCCCAAGCGCATCAGCGGCTTCGGACGTCGACGCCATTCGCATTCGTCGAACGGGGAACATGGCACGACAATCCGCGTCCACGGCAACGATTGGCTCGGCTTCGAACGGGTCGAGTCCGTCGACCCGCACGCCGTTGAACCGGTGTACGACATCGAGGTGGACGGGCCGCACAACTTCCTGGCAGCAGGCTTGGTGGCACACAACTCCGAGGTGGTGTATCACAAGATCCGCGACGACCTGCAAGCCCAAGGTGTCATATTCTTGGACACCGACACCGGCCTGAAGGAGCATGAGAAGATCTACAGGGACAACTTCGGCACCGTGATTCCCGCTGGGGACAACAAGTTCTCGGCGCTGAACACCGCGGTCTGGAGTGGTGGGAGCTTCATCTACGTGCCGCCGGGCGTGCACGTCGACATCCCGCTCCAGGCTTACTTCCGGATCAACACCGAGAACATGGGCCAGTTCGAGCGAACGCTTATCATCGTGGATGAAGGTGCCTATGTCCACTACGTGGAGGGCTGCACCGCCCCCGTATATAGTTCTGACTCACTGCATTCCGCTGTTGTCGAGATCATTGTCAAGCGCGGCGGTCGGTGCCGCTACACCACGATCCAGAACTGGTCGGCCAACGTCTACAACCTGGTCACCAAACGCGCCCGCGCCGAGGCCGGGGCCACCATGGAATGGATCGACGGCAACATCGGCTCCAAGGTGACGATGAAGTACCCGGCGGTGTGGATGACCGGCGAGCACGCCAAGGGCGAGGTGCTCAGTGTTGCGTTCGCCGGCGAGGGCCAGCACCAGGACACCGGGGCCAAGATGCTGCACCTGGCGCCCAACACGTCGAGCAACATCGTGTCCAAGTCGGTGGCGCGCGGTGGTGGGCGCGCGTCCTATCGTGGCCTGGTCCAGGTCAACAAGGGCGCGCACGGCTCCAGGTCCAGCGTGAAATGTGATGCCTTGCTGGTTGATTCGGTCAGTCGCAGCGACACCTACCCGTATGTCGACATTCGCGAGGATGACGTCACCATGGGCCACGAGGCCACCGTATCCAAGGTCAGCGAGGATCAGCTGTTCTACCTGATGAGCCGCGGCATGACCGAGGATGAGGCGATGGCGATGGTGGTGCGCGGCTTCGTCGAGCCGATCGCCAAGGAACTGCCGATGGAGTACGCGCTGGAGCTCAACCGCCTGATCGAGCTGCAGATGGAGGGCGCGGTCGGGTGACAACGCAAGACCTGACAACGGCGGTCGAAAGCGTCTCCAACAAGGGCGAAACCTTCACGTCGTTCGACGTCAACGCCTTCGAGGTGCCCGGTGGTCGTGACGAGATCTGGCGGTTCACCCCGCTGCGCCGCCTGCGGGGCCTGCACGACGGCACCGCGAAAGCCACCGGCAGGGCCCGCGTCGAGGTGAGCCCGCGCCCGGGGGTCACGGTCGAGACGGTGCGCCGTGGTGACCAGCGGCTGGGGCAGGGCGGCGTGCCGGCCGACCGGATCGCCGCCCAGGCGTTCTCGTCGTTCAACGGCTCGACGATCGTCACGGTTGACCGGCACGCCACGCTCGACCAGCCCGTCCACATCGCGATCACCGGCCCCGGCGAGGGTGCCACCGCATACGGGCACCTGCAGGTGCGCCTCGATGAGCTCGCCGAGTCGGTGGTCGTCATCGACCAGCAGGGCAGCGGAACCTACGCCGACAACCTTGAATTCGTCATCGGCGACGCCGCCCGGCTCACCGTGGTGTCGGTCGCCGACTGGGCCGACGACGCCGTCAACGTCAGCGCGCACCACGCCGCCCTTGCCAAGGACGCTGTGCTTCGCCATGTCGCGGTGACCCTCGGCGGCGACCTGGTCCGCACCACGGTCCGCAGCCGGTTCTGCGGGCCGGGCGGCGACGCCGAGCTGCTGGGCCTGTACTTCGCCGACGACGGACAGCACTTCGAGTCGCGGCTGCTGATTGACCACGCTCAGCCGAACTGCCGGTCGCGTGTGCTGTACAAGGGTGCGCTGCAAGGAGATCCGGATTCACACCGGCCGGACGCCCACACGGTGTGGATCGGCGACGTGCTGATCCGCCCGCAGGCCACCGGCACCGACACCTTCGAGACCAACCGCAACCTCGTCCTCACCGACGGTGCGCGGGCGGATTCGGTGCCGAACCTCGAGATCGAGACCGGCGAGATCATCGGTGCCGGGCATGCCAGCGCCACCGGGCGATTCGACGACGAGCAGCTGTTCTATCTGCGCGCCCGGGGTATCCCCGAAGACCAGGCCCGCCGGCTGATCGTACGCGGCTTCTTCGGCGAGATCATCGCCAAGATCGCCGTGCCCGCGATCCGCCAACGGCTCACCGCGGCGATCGAACACGAGCTGGAGCTCACCGAGACGATCCAAGGACACCAATGACCACACTGGAAATCAGGGATCTGCACGTCGGCGTCGCTGAGGCCGCTGATGCGGCCGGAAAAAAGGCAGCTGAGATCGCGATCCTGCGTGGAGTCGACCTGACCGTCAAGTCGGGGGAGACCCATGCGCTGATGGGGCCCAACGGATCCGGTAAGTCGACGCTGTCCTACGCGATCGCCGGCCACCCGAAGTACAAGGTGACACAGGGTTCGATCACTCTGGACGGCCAGGACGTGCTGGCGATGACAGTCGACGAGCGGGCCCGCGCCGGCCTGTTCCTTGCCATGCAGTACCCCGTCGAGGTGCCGGGCGTTTCGATGTCGAACTTCCTACGCACCGCCGCCACCGCGGTACGTGGCGAGGCCCCGAAGCTGCGGCACTGGGTCAAGGAGGTCAAGTCGGCGATGGAGTCGCTCGACATCGACCCGCAGTTCGCCGAGCGCAGTGTCAACGAAGGCTTTTCCGGCGGCGAGAAGAAGCGCCACGAGATCCTTCAACTCGCCCTGCTGAAGCCCAAGATTGCGATCCTCGACGAGACCGACTCGGGTCTCGACGTCGACGCGCTGCGGGTGGTCAGCGAGGGGGTCAACCGCTACGCCGAGGAGGTGCACGGCGGGATCCTGCTGATCACCCACTACACGCGAATCCTGCGCTACATCCAGGCCGCCTTCGTGCATGTGTTCGTCGGCGGTCGCATCGTGGAATCCGGCGGCCCCGAGCTCGCCGACGAGCTCGACCAGAACGGCTACCTGCGCTTCACCCAGCAGGCCACGTCGACGGGAGCCTAGCCATGACGATCTCGGTGGGCCGGCCACCAGCGCTCGACCTGGAAGCTATCAGGGCGGACTTCCCGATCCTGAGCCGGGTGATGCGCGGCGGAAACCAATTGGCCTATCTGGATTCCGGCGCGACGTCCCAGCGTCCGCTGCAGGTCCTCGAGGCCGAGCGGCGGTTCCTCACCACGTCGAACGGCGCGGTGCATCGCGGCGCACACCAGCTGATGGAGGAGTCCACCGACGCCTACGAGCAGGCCCGCACCGACATTGCGGCGTTCGTCGGCGCGGACGCCGGCGAGCTGGTGTTCACGAAGAACGCCACCGAGTCGCTGAACCTGGTGTCCTATGTGCTCGGCGACCACCGCTTCGAGCGCCGCGTCGGCCCCGGTGACGTGATCGTGACGACCGAGCTGGAACACCACGCGAACCTGGTGCCGTGGCAGGAGCTGGCCCGGCGCACCGGCGCGACCCTGCGCTGGTACGGCGTCACCGCGGACGGCCGGATCGACCTGCATTCACTGCAACTCGACGAGCGGGTCAAAGTCGTCGCGTTCAGCCACCATTCGAATGTCACCGGAGTGGTCGCACCGGTCGGCGAGCTGGTCGCCCGGGCGCGGGTCGTGGGTGCGCTGACCGTGCTCGACGCCTGCCAGTCGGTGCCGCACCAGCCGGTGAACCTGCATGGCCTTGGCGTCGACTACGCCGCGTTCTCCGGCCATAAGATGCTGGGTCCCAATGGCATCGGTGTGCTCTACGCGCGAGGCGAGCTGCTGGATGCGATGCCGCCGTTCATCACCGGCGGCTCGATGATCGAAACGGTGACGATGGAGGCCACCACGTATGCGCCCCCGCCGCAGCGGTTCGAGGCCGGCACGCCGATGACGTCTCAAGCCGTCGGGCTTGGCGCGGCGGCGCGCTACCTCGGCGACATCGACATGGAGGCCGTCGAAGCCCACGAGCGGGAGCTGGTCGCGGCGGCCCTCGACGGGCTGGCCACGATCGACGGCGTCCGCGTCATCGGGCCGACCACCCTCGACGGCCGCGGCTCACCGGTGTCGTTCGTCGTCGACGGTATCCACGCCCACGACGTCGGCCAGGTGCTCGACGACGACGGCGTCGCGGTGCGTGTCGGGCACCACTGCGCGTGGCCGCTGCACCGGCGCTTCGGCATTGCGGCCACCGCGCGGGCGTCGTTCGCGGTCTACAACACTCTCGACGAGGTCGACCGCCTGGTGGCGGGCGTGCGGCGGGCCGTCGAGTTCTTCGGCGGGGTGTGACGAGCGGTGCGGCTGGACCAGATCTACCAGGAAGTGATCCTCGATCACTACAAGCGCCCACACCGCCGCGGCCTGCGCGAGCCGTTCGGGGCCGAGGTTCACCACGTGAATCCGACCTGCGGCGACGAGGTAACCCTGCGGGTGGCCCTGTCCGGCGACGGTGAGTGCGTCGTCGACGTCAGCTACGACGGTCAGGGCTGCTCGATCAGCCAGGCGTCGACGTCGGTGCTCACCGACCAGGTGATCGGGCAGAGCATTCGCCGGGCCCTCGACACCGTGGACGCCTTCACCGAAATGGTGTCCTCGCGCGGAACCGTCCAGGGGGACGAGAATGTGCTTGGTGACGGCATCGCGTTCGCCGGTGTCGCGAAGTATCCGGCACGCGTGAAGTGCGCGCTGCTGGGCTGGATGGCTTTCAAAGACGCGGTGGCCCAAGCCAGCGCAGACCCGGAGGTGGACGATGAGCGAAGCGATCGCGCAGCCGGATGAGGAGCTGCTCGCCGACGTGGAGGAGGCGATGCGCGACGTCGTGGACCCCGAGCTCGGCATCAACGTGGTCGACCTGGGGCTGGTCTACGACCTCAGCCTCGAACACGGCGAACAGGGCACCGTCGCGCTGATCGACATGACGCTGACCTCGGCCGCATGCCCGCTGACCGACGTGATCGAGGACCAGTCCCGCACCGCGCTGGTGGGCGCCGGGCTGGTGAACGACCTGCGGATCAACTGGGTGTGGAACCCGCCGTGGGGCCCCGACAAGATCACCGAGGACGGCCGCGAGCAGCTGCGCGCCCTCGGCTTCACCGTGTGATCGAGATTGGCCGCCGGATCGCCGGGGTAGCGCTCGACGCTCACCGACGCTGCCCCGCGCCCTGTGTCTCCTCCTCGGCGCCGCTTTCCGTCGCCGGATGAACCATCGCGCCCACCGTCGGCGGAGCGCCCGGTGTGGCGATGCCGGCGCGCCGCAGCGCGGCCACCACCTTCAGCCGCAGCCGGCGCCCCACCTCGAACTGCTTGCCCGGCAAGGTGCGCGCCACCATCCGCACGCTGACGGTGTCCTTCTCGATGCTCTCCACGCCCATCATCGACGGCGCGTCCAGCAGCAGGTCGCGCAGTCCCTGGTCGTGCGTGGCCTCGGTGCACACCTGGCGCAGCAGGTCGTTGACCTGGTTCAGGTCGGAGGCGACCGGCACCGGGATGTCGATCACCGCGCGCGCCCAATCCTTGGACAGGTTGACCGCCTTGACGATCTGGCCGTTCGGGATCGTGAACACCTCGCCGTCGCTGTCGCGCAGCTTGGTGATGCGCAGGGTGACGTCCTCGACGGTTCCCGCCGCCTCCTTCGCTGCGCCGGTGATGGTCAGCCGAACCAGATCGCCGAACCCGTATTGCTTCTCGGCGAGGATGAAGAACCCGCTGAGCAGGTCCTGCACTATCCGCTGCGCGCCGAAACCCAGGGCCGCCCCCAGCACCGCGGCCGGGGCCACCAGCGAGCCGATCGGAACGCCGACGATCTGCGTGATCTCGACCGCCACCACCACGTAGAGCACCGCGATTGCTACCCAGCTGATGACTGACGCCACCGCCTGGCGGTGCTTGATGGCCTCCGGGCGCACCAGCGCGCTGCTCTGCTCGAACCCGGCGTCGAGTTGCTGTGTCACCTTGTCGGCGGCCCATTTGATCAAGCGGGCCGCCAGTACCGAGCCGATCAGCCACAGCGCGATCCGCAGGCCGCGGGTCATGATCCACGCGCCGATGCCGTCCCGCCAGAATTGGTGCCAGTTCAGCATCGATGTGGCTAGGTAACCTGTCGTCGTCATTTCACCTGTTGCGTCAGCGGGTTTGCAAAAACACCTGCGCCACAATGCTTTTGCGTCGATCAAGCAATGCGATGGCGGCTTTTAACCTAAGGCAGTCCGCCACGTTACCCGTTGGTGCGCGGCCAGTCGAGCCCGGGGTTTGAGGGCGTTGGTATCCCGGGTAGCCACCCGGACATGCGAGCGAAAGAAGACCGTCGCCCCCCGACGACCAGCCGCACACGAGCAGAGGAGCACCATCGTGAAGAGCGTCGCAACCGGGTCCAGCCTGACACGGTTCGTCACGTCCGCGGTCGCGATCGCGGCGCTGGTAGCCGCGTGTAGCTCGAAGTCGACCCACCCATCGCCGTCGGCCACCTCGGCCGCCGCCGCCCCCGTCAAGGCCGTTCTCGGCCCCCAACCGACCGGCACGGCGACGCTGAGCTGGGATCCCCGGACCAAGAACGTCACCACCAGGCTGCAGATGTCGGGCTTGACGCCGGGCAGCAGCCACTCCATCCACATTCACCAGGGCGGCTGCGCCGCGATGGGCGACGTGCTGGTCCCGTTCCCCGATGTGACGGCCGACGGCGGCGGGGCGATCAACACCACGGTCACCAGCATGCAGCCCGATCCAGGTGGCCTCGCCGCCGGCACGGCCCTGAACATGCACCTGGGCTCCGGCGCCCAACTCGGCGGTCCGGGCGCGCTCGGATACACGCCGATCGCCTGTGGGGACGTCGTCCCGGCCACGCCGACGAGCGTGAAGATGGCGCCGATCGGTCCGCAGCCGCAGGGTTCGGCCACGATGGCCTATGACGCGGGCCGCAAGACGTTGACCGTGACCACGACCGCCAGCGGCCTTGCCCCCGGCAGCAGCCACGCTCAGCACATCCA
>JAFARC010000021.1 GCA_019245755.1 Mycobacteriaceae bacterium
GTTGGGCGCGCAACATCGCCGCCTTGACGTGCTTGAAGTAATCGGCCGCATCGATGACGCAGGCGAACTGATCGGCACGCGCCACGCGCCAGCACGTCTGGCCAGGAGTCAGCAGTCGGTCGTCGCGCACGCTCAATCTCTCAACGAAGTTGACGGCTCAGTGCGGACATAGTGCAGTGTCTACCACGTTCAGGCCCTGCACCCATCCGCTACGTTTAGTCCGGATACCGGAAGACCGGGCGGAAACTCGTCGCGTCCTCATCGACGATCACCGGATCGACGTGGAGCTAAGGGATTGGTCCCCTGACCCATCGGCGAACTTCGGTTTCCCCAGCTTGCATTCTTAGTTCTCCACAAGGTCGGGGATAGGCTCTGCGTCCGTCAGCCAGTGGCGTCCGGCCCGGCGAGCCGCCTCCCACTTGGGGACGCTCACCGCATCGTCCTGGCCCAGGTCCTCAGGGGTCGGGCCGATGCGCCCGGCCAGCGCGGCGAGGGCACCCAGATCGAAGTCGTACGCCTCGGCTGCTGCCAGGCCCAGCATCTGCCGGGTCTCCTCGACGGGAATGTCCCAGAAGGAACGAAGCAGCCATTCGCGGGTGCGCGGCCAGGTCCCCTCCGGATGGGGGAAGTCGTTGCCCCAAAGCATGTTGGATACGCCGATCTCATAGCGCCGCGCCAGCTCCCTGCGCTCCGTGGTGGTGGCCCCGATAAAACAGTTCCGGTCGAAGTAGGCCGAGGGCGGCATCGTCAGATCGCCCTCCATCAGATGACTCATCTTTTTGGCCGAGTGCTCACGCAGATAACGTGTATCCATCAGCCAGAGCAGGTCGTTGGCCCAAAAGGCACCGCACTCCGTGACCCCCCATCGCAGCCGTGGGAAGCGCTCGAACACACCCGACCACAACGCGAACCACAGGGGCCGGGCCCCCCACCAGCGCACCTCGGTTACATAGATGCCCAGGTGCCCGCCGTACTCCTCCTGCGGGGCGGGACCGGAGTGGGTATGCACCGGCATCTGCAGGTCCTGGCAGGCGGCCCAGACCTTGTCGTAGCGACGGTCGTGGTATGGCGGATAGCCGACCCATCGCGCCGGAATCAAGATCCCGCCCCGCAGTCCGGACTCTGCCGCTCGAGTGATCTCGGCTACCGCCGCGTTGATGTCCGCCAGTATCGGCACGACCGCGACCCCGGCCCGCCGCTCGGGGCTGTGGCTGCACAGCTCGGCCAACCAGCGGTTGTGGGCCCGTGCCCCAGCCATGGCGCGCCCCGGGTCGAGCTCGCCCGACTGGCCGAGGCCGGCTCCAAACGGAGCCCCCGCAACTCCGGTCACGGCGTCGGCGTCGGGGAAGATAACCTCGCCGGCGACCCCGTCGCCGTCGAGTTCTTTGTCCCGCAAAGCTACATCCCATCCGCCGGCGATGCCGTCTCCATGCTCGGAGAACCACTGCTCGGCGAACTGCTCGTCGATGAATCCGCCAGCCTGCGACGCGGCAGCCTTCTCGGCCAGGTAGGCCTCGAAGTCCTCTCGGTATTCGGGGTCGACGTATTCGCGGTACTGCTCGGTCGGCAGCTCGGCGTGGCAGTCCGCGGAGATGATGACGTAGGGGTTCACGGTGGTCCTTTCGCTACCAGGTACGGATGGGGTCTGACTCGAAGACGGTGCTGCTCGCGTCGGCGGGCACGGCCGCCAGCGGCTCGGCAACCTCTTCCACGGTCGGGCCGATTCGGTTGACAAGGGATGCGAGGGCGTCGAGGTCAAAGCCGTACACGGCCGCCGCATTCGAGCCCACTATGGCCGCCACCTCGGCTGTCGGGACGCCGCTGAACGTGTGGCGCAGTGCCTCCCGGGTATAGGGAGCGGTCCCCTCGAAGTGCGGGTAGTCGCTTCCCCACATGATTCGATCGATACCGATTCCGTGGCGCTCGGCACACTCGACGGGTCGCATGAAGCTGGCACCGACGTAACACTGGCGGGACCAGTACTCGCTGGGCTTGAGGGTCAGCGACCCAGCGGTGGGCCCGGCGAAGCGGGCGATCGCCGAGTTCGGTCGCCCGTAACGGGCTGCCGCGACGTCAAGCGAGTGGAGAGTCGCCGGTATCCACCCGGCGCCCTGCTCGGTGAAGACCACGGTGAGGTCCGGATGGCGATCCAGTGCGCCGCTGAAGATCAGGTGCCACAGCGCTCGGTGCGCCCACCAGTGTGTCTCGTACACCCACACTGCAAACGAGCTGCCCCACCCGTCCGTCGGACTCGGTCCGGCGTTGCCACCGTGATGGTTGACCACCAAGCCCGCCTCCGCGCACGCCGCCCAGAGCGGTTCCCAGTGCTCGGCGTAGAGCGCGGGAATGCCAGTACCGGGCGCGACCCCGGGCAGCAGCACACCGCCGCGCAGCCCCAGCTTGGCGATTTGTGCTACCTCGGCGACGGCTTCGTCAAGGTCTCCGAGCAGGATCTGGCCCACTCCGGCGCGCCGCTCGGGCGATAAGGAGCAGAAGTCGGCCAGCCAGCGATTGTGCGCACGCAGGCCGGCCCAGCGCAGCTCGAGCTCCCGGGCGGTCTCCGGTGGGGAGGCGGCCAGGCTCGCCTGAGGAAAGAACGGCGGAACGGTATTAGGGAAAATGACCTCCCCCGCGATGCCTTCCCGATCCAGCTCAGAGTTGCGCCGTTCGCTGTTCCAGCTGCGCTCGGCGTCGGGCTCGGTAAGGTCGCCGAACGGGTTGACGTACGTCTCTGCCCAGCCGTCGAATTCGTCCTTGTACTGCGGATCGAGATACTCGCGGTAGTCGAGCAGGTCAGCGCCGGCGTGGCAGTCAGCCGAGATAACCGTGTACCGGTCCATGCGCTATATCCGCGCCGGCTCGGGAGACGGGGCGGCGAGCAGGGCCACGTCGTCGTAGCGCTGGTGCACATACGGCAGCAGCCATTCCTGCGGCACCCGGGCCGCGATCCGCCCCACCTGGATGGTGCGCCGGCGACACCATGTGATCGACCTGATTTGGCGAATCACGATGTCCGCCACCGGGTCCAACGGCGACTCTCCCAACTCGAGGTTGCCGTCGATGTTCTCCAGCAGCTCGTAGTGCCGGTGGTACTCGCCGTAGACCAGGTGGGGGTCGGTGATGCCGCTGCCGTCGGGGGCACGCAGGAATTTGAAGTAGAACTCGGTGTTCACCTGGTCGGGCGGCAACTCCGCCGGGCCGGTGACCTGGCCGTTCACTCTGATGAGCTGATAGCCCAGCCGGTCCACGGTGGAGGTGACGCGATCACCGTCCCGGTCCACCTCGATGCGGGCCAGTTTCTTTGGCTCGCCGAACGTTTCGCGTCCGCCCGTGACCGACTGTTCGGTGGACTGAGGCATGAAGAGGGGATAATCGCCCTGGAGTTCGCCGTGCCGAGCGGTCACCGAAAACACCGCCGACCCGAACGGGGGCCTACCCGCTATCCGGACCCGCTGAAGCTGGATTCGCACCAGTGGTTCGGCCGTCGGCTCCAGTGGCTTGGGCAGCACGGCCGCGACAATCTCCGGATCGGTGAGGTAGGTGATGGTCACCGCCTCGGTGGCGATGGGCGCCTGGGTGGCATCGATCTCGTGGTCGACCTGCGCCTCGGGCGGGCGAGGACCGTAGCGAACTGCGGTGGTGCTCAAGGCTTTCCTCCTTCGGTTTCCGGCGCGTTGTCGGCATGCTGGCCGAGGACGTCGACCAGATAGTTGGGCTCTCCGCGACCGAGGATTGATGCCGCCTTGCTGCTCACGACCTGATCGGCCGGTGTGGGCGGACCCATCATCCAGAAGCGGTCCGCCCGGAGTCCCTCCACGACTTGATCAGCGACTGTCTCGAGCGGGGTGAACTCGACACGTGCGCCGGCGGCCTCGAAGCGGGCCACAACCTTTGCCAGTGTCTGGTCGGGTGTCCGACGTTCCTGGGTCGCGGCGTAGCGCTCCGGGCGGTGCCGCCACGACTCCCATATGCCAGTGTTTAAGAAGCCGCCGGGGAAAAGGACGTGCGCCCGCACCCGTGTCCCTGTCATCTCCAGGTGTGTGTAGAGACTTTCGGTCAGGCAGAGCACTGCAGCCTTGGTCATCGGGTAGACCGCTGTAGCCGGCCCGCCCATGGCTCCCCGAGCAATTGGCGCGAACCCGCCATTGCCGGAGCAGGTATTCACCACGTGTCCCTCGCCCTGCTCGAGCAGGATCGGCACGAAAGCCTTGATGCCATGAATGACGCCAAGCACGTTGACGTCGATCCCCCAGCGCCAGTCGGCCAGATCGTGTTCCCACATGTAGCCCTCTGAGACCCCGCCCGTGCCGGCGTTGTTGCACACCACGTGTACCGCGCCGAAGCGATGAAGCACCTCCTTGGCCAGCGACGCAACTGAGGAATAGTCAGTGACATCAGTAACCACCCCGACCGCCTCGATGCCCTCGTCCGCGAGTGCCCGGGTCGCCTCGTCCACTGGTTCGGCGAGGACATCGGCCAGCACCACCTTCATGCCTTCCTGGCCGAAACGCCTGCCCATGGCCCGGCCAATCCCTCCGGCTCCCCCGGTCACGACCGCCGCCTTGCCTCGAAGGTCCTCCATTGTGGCAATCGTCACATGGTCGCGCATATCACCACAAGCAGTCGCATTATGCGACTATTAGATCCATGGCTCCGCGCCCCTCCCCGCAGACCGAGCGGGTCGTGAACCTGTTCGAGCACCTCGCAGGTGATGGGAATTCGGGGATGACATTGGCCGAGGTGTCGCGCCACTTGAGCGTCCATAAGGCCAGCTGCCACTCGATGCTGTCCGAACTGCTCCGGGCCGGCTGGCTGCTGCGCGACCCGGTTCGGAAGATCTACCACCTCGGTCCCGCTCTGGTCCGTCTCGGCCGAGAGGCGGCGGGCCGCTATCCGGCCTTGGTGTTGGCCCGCTCCACGATGGCCGAGCTGTCGGCCGCGACCGGCGCGCACTGCATTGCCTTCGCGGTAAGCGACGACTACTCCACCGCGGTCGATCAGGTCCGAAGCCATCACGGCGGCGGTCACCCGATGCCCATCGGCACCCAGTTCCCCCACCGCCCGCCGTATGGCGCTTCGATCGTTTCCTGGGCCGGGCCAGATACTCGGGAGCGCTGGCTGGCCACCCTGCCCGAGGACGTGCGCGATCGCTACCGCCAGGCCCTCGCCACCGCCAAGCAACGTGGCTACGCGGTCGGTCTGCACATCCTGCCCGATCTGCGCCTGCAGGAACTGGCGCTGATAGTGCGTAGTGCCGAGGTACGTTCCACTCGGCTGAGCCAGCTGGCGCAGGCGTTGACCGACGAACTAGTCCACCAGGAGGAGTGGTTCCCGATCAGCCTGGCCCCGGACCGCACCTACGAGGTGAGCCACATTGACTCCCCGATCCTGGAGCCGGGGTCCCGCATCGCCCTGATGCTCAGCCTGGTCCCCAGCGCCGAGCCGATGAGCGGCGCGGCGGTCACCCGTCTGGGTACGCAGCTCTCTTCTGCGACCCGCCGACTAAGCGCCGCTTTGGCCGAAGAAACCAACCTCCCGGCGGGCCAAATAGATACGTAGGCAACGCCTGCTCGGCCGAAAGGAATAGATGGCCAAAGCGCAAGCGCGACAATCCGTTGCAACAAGCTAGCGTCGCGCCGGGGCCAGCCGCTTGAGGGCCAGCCCTCCTTCAAACGGTCGGTAGCCGAAAGCGGCTGGCGCGCGATAGCCCGTGTCCTCAATAGGAGTGTGCACCTCGGCAACAGTGGGCCCGATCTTAGTAGCCACCGGCCCCAATGCATCAAGATCGAATCGGTATAGGCGACCGGCATTGCCGCCCAGGATCTTTCGGCACGCATCCTGCGACCTGTCGTGCAGGGCCCAACGAATAGCCAACTTGGAGTGGGGTGCAAAGCCTTCCTCGTGGGGGTAGTCACTGCCCCACAAAATGTGGTCGGGCCCCATGAAGTCGATCATCGCGCCGTCGTAAGGCGTCAGCTCAGTGGCCAAAAAGCAGTTCCGCCGGACGTATTCGCTCGGAGTCAGGGTCAGCGCGTCGACCGACGATCCGCCGAACATTCCGTAGGTGCGGTCGCCGGCGTCAGACTTCATGGTGGGCACCATGGCGTCGAGGATGCCGAGTTGCCCAGGCACCCAAAGCGTGCCCTGCTCGGTCGGCGACGATGAGATCGCAGATCCAAGCGAGCATCAGCCCGCCGGCCACACAAGCGCCCTGGACCATGGCGATGGTCGGTTTGGGGATTTCCCGCCAGCGCCGACACATTCCCAGGTAAACCTCGATCTCCCGGGAGAAACGTTGATCGCCGCCCGGCTTGTCCACATGGTCCCACCACAGCACGGCCCGGTTGTCGTACCTCACGTGATGGTCCCGGCCAGGAGTTCCGATGTCATGCCCGGCGCTGAAGTGATCGCCCGCACCCGCCAGGACGATGACGTTTACCTCCGCGTTGTCAACCGCTCGCTGGAACGCGGCGTCGAGGGCATATGTCATCTCCGAGTTCTGAGCATTGCGGTTGCTGTAGCGGGGACGGTTCATGGTGACGACGGCAACGCCGGCTTGCACCGCATAGGTGACGACTTCACCCGCGTCCGAATCTTCCATGTCAATTCCACCCTCCCGCACGACGATTTCGATTTCGCACCATCATGGGTACGACTTCCATGCGCACAACAAGTGGATGTCCGCACATCGGGAGTCATCTCAGTCACAACTCCCGGGGAGTTTCGCTTTCCGAGGACCCGGTCAACGGAACATCCCTTTCCGACCGTTGCGACAGCGTGACAGGGTGGCAATCGTGGACCAGACGCCTGAATCGATCGCCGATGTCGAGAACGACCTTCGTGAAATCAGCACTCCAGCAGGCGCGTTGCGCTACTACGATTGTGGGTGTGACTCCGAGCCCGTGCTGTTGTTCCTGCATGGCTCTGGCCCGGGGGTGACCGGCTGGCGCAACTTTCGCGGTGTTCTGCCCACGTTCGCCGCGCAGTTTCGTTGCTTGATCCTGGAATTTCCGGGCTTCGGGGTCAGCGACGACTTCGGCGGGCACCCGATGCTCACGGCGCAAGGCGCTGTCATACCGTTCCTCGACGCTCTGGGCGTAGACCAGGTTCACATCGTCGGAAACTCGATGGGCGGCGGCGTTGGTACCAATTTCGCTATTGACCGTCCGGACCGCATCGGCCGCCTGGTAACCATCGGCGGCATCGGGACCAATATCTTCAGTCCTGGCCCTAGTGAAGGCATTCGACTGCTGCAGGAGTTCACCGAGGATCCGACTCGTCAGCGCCTCGCCGCGTGGTTGAACGCCATGGTCTATGACCAGTCGCTTGTCACTGACGAACTCATCGAGGAGCGTTGGCAATTGGCCACAGATGCGGAAACCCTTGCTTCCGCCCGCCGCATGTACGGCAAGGGCGCCTTCGCAGCGATGATGTCCGCAATGAAGGCGAGCCAGGCGCCGATGCCCTGGGCACCCATGCACCGGGTGACCGCGCCGACGCTGCTGACATGGGGGCGAGACGACAGGGTGAGCCCGCTCGATATGGCACTGATCCCGATGCGCAGCATCCCCAATGCCGAACTACATGTGTTCCCCAACTGCGGACATTGGGCGATGATCGAAGCGAAGGACTCATTCCAAAGCACCGTCCTGGCATTCCTAACGCGCGGGTGAAGAAATACGTCGCCGCCGATCATGAATAAGCGGGGCCCGCGATGACCACGACCTTGTCGGGTGATCCCGTCATCATGGTGTCTTAAGGAGGTCGAATCCCTTGTACCCCGCCTCGGCGGCTTCAGTGCAGATGTCGTTGTAGGTCGCGAACCCGCCGAGGAACAACATGAACACGCGTGGCTTGCCTGGCACGTTGGCTCCCATGTACCAAGAGTTCGCTTTGGTGAACAGCGTCGCCTCGGCGCGCCTGGCGCATTCCGCGACCCAACCGTCGACGGCATCAGATGTGGCCTCGATGGCGCCATAACCGTGGTCGTCGAGGTACGTGATGGCGTCGGCGATCCAGTTCACGTGTGCCTCGGCGTGCAACACCATATTGGCCAGCACCGCCGGTGCCCCGGGCCCCGATAGCAAGAACAGGTTCGGAAATCCGTCAACGCCGAGTCCGAGATACGTGCGTGGCCCGCCGGCCCAGTCGTCGCGCAGCAACTCACCACCGCGACCGACGATGTCGATCTTGGACAAGGCGCCCGTCATCGCATCGAAACCGGTTGCCAGCACAATAACGTCGACGTCGTAGTGCGCCTCCGTCGTGTTGATCCCGGTTGCGTCGATTGACTCGATCGGCGTTTTCCGCACGCTAACGAGTTCCACGTTGGGCCGGTTGAACGTTTGAAAGTAGTTGGTGTCAGTGCAGATGCGCTTGGTTCCGATCGGATGGTCGTTCGGGATCAGCAGGTCGGCGGTGGCTGGGTCGTCGATGACCGCGCGGACCTTCTCCTCGTAGAATTTGCGGGCCTGCTCGTTGGCGGCCTCATCGGTCATCTGATCAGTGAACGTCTTGCTGAACAGCACCCCGCCGAGTTCCCAGCGCCGCTCGAACGCCGCGCGCCGCTCCTCAGGTGTCGCCTCCATGGTTAACTTGGGATGGGCCATATGTGGGGATCCACCGCCGCTACGCCACGACAGCCTGCGCCGCTGTGCGTAGTCCGCCTTGATCTGGGCGAGCTCATCGGGAGTGATCGGCTTATTGCCCGCGGGCACGCTGTAGTTAGGCGTTCGCTGGAACACGACGAGACGAGCTGCGGCCTCGGCGATGATCGGAATCGACTGGATGCCTGAGGATCCTGTGCCGATGACCGCGACGCGCTTGCCATCGAAGTCGACGGGCTCGTGCGGCCAGTGCGCTGTGTGGTACACGTCGCCGGCGAATGTGTCGAGACCCGGAAAGTCGGGCGTCATGGCCGCCGACAACGGGCCCGTTGCCATTAGGCAGAAGCGTGCGGTCAGCACCTCGCCGTGCTCCGTGGTGACCGTCCACCGCACTGTCTTCTCGTCGAGCACTGCCGAGGTGACCCGCGTGTTCAGCGTGATGTCACGTCGCAAGTCCAGCCGGTCGGCGACCCATTGGAGGTAGCGCAGAATCTCGGCCTGGGTGGCATACTTCTCGGTCCAGACCCATTCCTGCTGCAACTCATCCGAGAACGAGTAGCTGTAGTCGACGCTCTCGACATCGCAACGCGCGCCGGGATACCTGTTGAAATACCAGGTCCCGCCGATGTCGGGCCCAGCCTCGAACACCTGAGTCGACAATCCGCGCGAGCGCAGCGCGTGCAGCGCGTACAGGCCGGCGAAGCCCGCACCCACGACGACGACGTCAACGTCGCACTCGGCGTGCTCGCCCGAATTCGTCACGAGTTCAGACCCTAGGGCGCAACAGCCCCGACCGGGAGTTGCGTCCCGGTGTATGGACACCGCGATCGTCGCCTCCCGACCATCGGGCACGGGCGTCAAAGGGTGCTTGCGGGCCGGCGAGAATCACCCGGTGCAAAGGGCTGAAGCATCCGACACTCAGGTCGACGCCGCTGATGTCGCGGTCGACCTCGATGGTGTGCGGCATCGTCTGCCGTGGCCGCGGGACAAAACCCTCGTCGACACGTTGCTCGACGCGGGAGTCGACGTTCCCCACTCCTGCCGGGAAGGACACTGCGGCTCGTGCGTGGCGACACTGATATCTGGCGAAGTCGACATCGCACCGAACGACGTCCTCGGGCCCGAGGATGTGGCGGACGGACTCATGTTGGGATGCCAGGCCCGCCCGGTCACCGATGATGTCCACATCGAGTTCTAACGCGCGGAATTTGCGACCACTGACCGGGAACACGTCACGGGAACGCGCGGCAGCAACGGTAGGAAGCCATCAGCCTGACAGTAAGGACAAGAGCATGACCGAACGGGTAATCGACCGGGTGTACGGCTTCGCCGACCGGCTGCGCGAGCAGGCTTGGGAGTCTGAACGAATCGGCCGGCTCACCGACGAGACCGTTAAGTCGATGAAGGCGGCAGGTTCCATTCGGCTCCTCCAGCCGAAGGAGTACGGCGGTTATGAGGTTCATCCTCGCGAGTTCGCCGAGACCGTGATGGCAACCGCTGCGCTGGACCCGGCGGCTGGCTGGATCACTGGCGTCGTCGGGGTGCACCCCTACCAATTGGCCTACGCCGACCCGCGGGTCGCTGCCGAGGTGTGGGCCGACGACGTCGACACTTGGGTCGCCTCCCCTTATGCGCCCCAGGGCGTGGCCAAGCCGGTCGACGGCGGGTACCTCTTCAACGGCCGCTGGCAGTTCAGCTCCGGGACCGATGCCTGCGACTGGATCATCCTCGGGGCCATGCTCGGTGACGCCGACGGCAAGCCGGTGATGCCGCCAGCCCCCCTGCACATGGTCCTTCCCCGCAGCGATTACGAGATCGTCGAAGACTCGTGGAACGTGGTAGGCCTACGCGGCACCGGGTCCAAAGACGTCATCGTCAAGGACGCATTCGTGCCGAGCTACCGGACCATGGACGCCACCAAGGTGATGGACGGCACGGCTCAGCGCGAAGCGGGGATGACCGAGCCGCTGTACTTGATGCCGTGGTCCACGATGTTCCCGCTGGGCATCAGCGCGGCGACGATCGGCATCGCCGAGGGGGCGCTGGCCGCCCACCTGCACTATCAGCGCGACCGCATCAGCGCAACCGGCACGGCGATCAAGGACGATCCGTACGTCATGTACGCAATCGGTGAAGCCGCCGCCGATATCAACGCCGCGCGCCACGAGTTGCTCGTCAACGCCGATCGGACCTTCGACATGGTCGCCGCGGCCCGCGATGTCAGCTTCGAGGACCGCGCGGCGGGTCGGCGCACACAGGTTCGCGCGGTGTGGCGGGCGGTGTCGGCGGTCGACGAGATCTTCGCCCGCTCCGGCGGTAACGCGGCGCGGATGGACAAGCCGCTGCAACGGTATTGGCGCGACGTGCATGTCGGCCAAGCGCACGCGATCCACGTGCCCGGGACGGTGTATCACGCGTCGGCGCTCAGCTCGCTCGGAATCGACCCGCAGGGCCCGCTGCGTGCGATGATCTGACGGGCACTCAGATGACGGACAACACGACCCCGGTGAAGGGCCTCGGCTACGTCACCGTCGCAGCCACCGACATCCCCAGGTGGCGTCAGTTCGCATTCGGTGTGCTGGGTTTCGCGGAGGGGAAGGGCCCCGACCCCGAGGCGCTGTATTTGCGGATGGACGAGCGCGCGGCGCGCTTCGTCATCGAGCCCGGCGACGTCGATCGGGTGCTGACGGTCGGCTGGGAGGTCCGTGACCACCAGGGTCTCGAGGCGCTGAAGGTGAGGCTCAATGCCGCCGGGTTGGCGTTCAAGGAGCTGTCGCAGACCGAGGCCGACGAGCGCAGGGTCGAGGAGGTCATCGCGTTCGACGATCCCGCCGGCACCACCGTGGAGATCTTCCACGGCGCCGTGCTCGACCACAGTCCCGTTGTCACGCCGTTTGGCGCGAAATTCGTGACCGGTGATCAGGGCATGGGCCACGTGGTGGTGCCCGCGATGGACGCTGCCGGCTTGTTCGCGTTCTACACCGAGGTGCTCGGCTTCCGGTCTCGCGGCGCCTTCCGGGTGCCGCTGCCACCCGAGCTCGGTCCGGTGCGGGTGCGCTTTCTGGGCATCAATGAACGCCACCACAGCCTGGCGATCTGCCCGGCCACCAACAACAACCCGCCCGGGGTGGTGCACGTCATGGTCGAGGTGGACAGCCTCGACGCCGTCGGGCAGGCGCTGGATCGGGTCAACGCCGAGGGTTTCCAGCTGTCCTCGACGCTGGGCCGCCACACCAACGACAAGATGGTGTCGTTTTACGTGCGCGCCCCCGGCGACTGGGACATCGAGTTCGGCACCGACGGAATGCGGGTCGACGAAACCTACTACACCGCAGAGGAGATCACCGCGGACAGCTACTGGGGCCACCAGTGGGTGAGTGATCTCCCGGCCGCGATGCGGCCATGACACCCCAGGCCGGCGCGATCGACGACGTCACGCCAATTCCCGCGTCCTCCATCAAATTGTGGGACCACGAGGTCGACGTCGTCATCGCCGGATGCGGCGTGGCCGGCGCCGCGGCAGCGGTGGCAGCGGCCACTGCCGGTGCCGACGTACTTGTCCTCGAGCGCATGGGTTCGTGGGGTGGCGCCGCGTCGATGGCCGGCGGCTTCATCTACCTCGGTGGTGGCACAGCGCTTCAAAAAGCCTGCGGTCGACGATTCCGTCGAGAACATGATCGCGTTCCTCAACGTCGCGATGGGACCGGGCGCCGACGAGAGCCGGATAGCCGACTACTGCGAAGGCAGTGTGGCGCATTTCGAATGGCTGGTTGCGTGCAACGTGCCGTTCAAGGCCGAGTTCTTCGGTGAGCCCGGCTGGGAACCGATGGGCGACCAGGGCCTGATGTACAGCGGCGGCGAGAACTCGTATCCGTTCGACACGATCGCGACACCGGCACCGCTGGGCCATGTTCCGCAGATGTCGAACAAGAAGCAGGGAGAGCATAGCGCCGGCTTCATGCTGATGAAGCCACTGGTGGAAACGGCGACCGCCGCGGGCGCGAAGGCGCTCTACGACAGTCGCGTGCAACGTCCCATCGTCGAGTCCGACAGTCGGGTGGTCGGGGTCGCCGGGCGCCAGTACGGGACCGACCTGACGATCCGGGCACGGCGCGGCGTGGTGCTCGCGACAGGCAGCTTCGCGTACAACGACGCGATGGTCGCGCAGTACGCGCCGCGTATCGTCGGACGTCCCGCCGCATCGATCGAACAGCACGACGGCCGGTCCATCCGGATGGCGCAGGCGCTCGGCGCCGACCTGGCGCACATGGACGCCACCGAAGTCGCAATCTTCATCGACCCGCAGCAGCTCGTCCGCGGCATCCTGGTCAATGGCCGCGGCCAACGGTACGTCGCCGAGGACACCAATCCCGGGCGGGTCGGACAGCTGACCCTCTACCATCAGGACAACACTGCGTACCTCATCCTCGACGACGAGGCGCAACAGGCCGCCCATGCGTCGCAGACGTCGAAGCTCATGCTCCGCCCCGCGACGTGGGTTGCTGAAACCGGTCGCCGGGCTGGGGCGCGAGATGGGGCTGGCGCCCGGCGCGCTTCAAGCGACGGTCGCGGCGTACAACGAAGGCGCCGCGCGCGGCGAGGATGCGCTGCTGCACAAAAAGCCGGAGTGGCTGCGGCCGCTCGGCTCCCCTATCGGGGCGATCGATCTACGCGACAGCACTGGAGGCTTCACTCTCGGGGGACTGGCGACAACGCTGGACGCCGAAGTCCTGCATGTCAGCGGAAACCCGATTCCCGGGCTGTTCGCCGCCGGCCGCAGCACGGCAGGGCTCGCCGCGTGGGGCTATGCCAGCGGCATCTCTCTGGGCGACGGCAGCTTCTACGGCCGCCGGGCCGGACGGTCCGCCGCGAAGGCCTGAGCTTTCGACGATGAAAGACGCCGATCTGCAGCGACTGATCGACGAACGGGCAATTGAGAAAGCACTTACGGGCATTGCGCGTGCCATGGACGCCCGCGATTGGGCCTTGCTGGCGACGTTCATCGCCGACGACGCTGTCGCTGAGCTGGGTAGTGGGCCGCTGCGCGGCAGAGCAGCGATTGTGGACCTGATCCGCAGCTATCTCGACCATTGTGGGCCGACGCAGCACCTACTCGGCAATGTGCTGGTCGAGGTTGACGGAGACCGGGCGATCAGCAGCGCCTATGTCCGCGACCTGCACCTGTCCGCCCACAACCCGGATCTGACCTTTCACACCCTCGGCGACTACACCGACCGCTGGGAACGCCGGTCAGGTCGCTGGCGACTGGTCGAACGACGCAAAGACAACCGCGGCACCGTCGGATCGCTGGACGTCTTCGCTGATTGAGCACCCCTATCCGGTGAGCCGCGGCCATTGTCCGTGCAGGGGCCGGCTCGTCGACGAGTCCGTCGCAGGATGATTGGGCTCCTGACTAGCTACGCTCCTAGGTCACGAGGTCTGCGTCGGCACCCTTTGGTGCCCCTTGTGATCACCGCCACGCTATGCTACAAATAGGTATATGCCTATTAGGCATATACAGCCCCGGAGGTACTCATGACATCGACGTTGACGCCGGTCGAACCCGCCACTCCTAGCGCCGTTATCGACCGCGTTTCACTTGTGCTCGACGCCTTCGACGGTCCGGGCCGGCTGACGCTGGCCCAGGTGGTGCGACGCACCGGGCTGCCCCGCTCGTCTGCCCACCGGATGCTCGACCGCCTCGTCCAATTGCGCTGGTTGCGACGCAATGGGCGCGACTATGAACTGGGCATGAGGCTCGTCGAACTCGGTTCGCTGGCCGTGCACCAAGACCGCCTACACCGCGCGGCCACTCCGCTGTTACACGAACTGCACCGCTCTACCGGGCTCGTCGTGCACCTCGCCGTGCTCGACGGCACCGATGTGGTGTACCTGGACAAAGTCGGCGACCGGATGACCGCCGCCATCCCCACCCGCGTTGGCGGTCGCCAGCCCGCTCATTGCGCCGCCGTGGGCAAGGCGATTCTGGCGTACGCCGAACAGCCCCAGGTAGACCTCACTGCGAGCAAGACTAGGTACTCGATCGGCAGCCGCGCGCAGCTGACGGCCGAGCTGGCGAAGGCGCGAGCGCATGGCGTCGCGTTCGACCGTGAAGAGTCGCTAGCGGGCTTCGGTTGTGTCGCGGCTCCGATCGGCGGTCCGGGCGAGGCTGTCGCGGCGGTGTCGGTCTGCGGTCCGATGAACCGGATGATGTTCGACCACCGCCTCGTAGCGCCAGTCCGGATGACCGCCATGGGCATTTGGCGCAACGTCGAAGACGGTCCCCGACGCGTCGCACCCACTTTGCAGAAGCTTCGTCCCCTGCGCCTCGGCCCGACCGCGCATCCCACTGAAAATAGCTACTCAGCACTGCAATACGCATGAAATTCGACCGTGAATCGGTCTCATACCGTACTAGCGACCTTGGACGGTAATGATCACGCGGCGAATCCGGATCGTCCTATTGTCGGCGTGCCATCACCTGCTTAGGCAAGCCCTCGACGACGGCGGCGAGCACCGCCTCCCGAGGCCGCTTCAGCATGAAATCGGGCAGCAGCGAGTCGGGCTCAAGTGTCACGTCGATCCGCACGCGCGTCTTTCCGGCCTCAGGTCGTAGGGTGAACTCGACATGCTGGGCGTGTTGCGCGGCGGTGCTTCCTGCGTCCCATACGACCCAATCAGGGCCCCAAGAGTATTCGAGGACTTCCCGGTCGACGATGCCCATCAGTCTCACTGTTGCGCTGACGTGATGCGGGCGACCGTCAGGGTAGGTGTCGATGACCTCGACGTCGGAATGCGCCGACGACCACATGGGCAAGCAGGTAACATCCGCCAGAGTATCGATTATCGCCTCCGGCAAGGCATCGATCACCACTTCGCGCGACGCACGAATGGCCACGACGCCACTGTAGTTCAGTGCACGGCATTTCGCGTCCGTTTAGGACCTAGCCAATGACTGGGAACCGTCGCTGGGCGGAATGCGCGGTCAGTGCGTCCTGCATCACCGAGCGCACGTGTGCGTCGACAGCGGCGATGTCGGGCTCCTCGCCGAACTGCGAAGCGATGTCGATCGGCTCGAGAACTTGCGTGACGACCTTGGTGGGCAGGGGGAGGTTGAGCGGGATCAGGGTGAGCCCGAGCGGAAATCCCAATGAGATCGGCAGGATATCGGTGCGCATCCGGCGCTCGATTCCGAGCCGACGGGCCAACCACTTGCCGCGGGTGAGATAGAGCTGACCCTCTTGTCCCCCGATGGAAACGATCGGGACGATCGGGACCCCGGCCTCAATGGCCGTGCGGACGTATCCCGTCCGGCCCTTGAAATCGATGATGTGCTGATGCCAGGTCGGCCGGTAGGCGTCGTGGTCACCGCCGGGGAAGACAAGCACAGCGCCGCCGGAGCGCAGCGCCTGCGCAGCGTTGGGCCGACTCGCGCGAATGAGGCCCAGTCGGCGCATCAACCCGCCGGTGGGCCCCCGCAGGATGGTGTCATGGGCGAGGCCGTACAGTGGGCGGTCGTAGCCAAAGCGGTCGTAGAAATCCACGCCGAATACCGGCATATCGGTAGGCAACGCTCCACCGGAGTGATTCGACACCAGCAACACACCGCCGGATGGAATCCGCTCCAGGCCACGCACTTCCGATCGGAACCAGGTCTTGACGGCGGGCCGAAGCACTCTTATCAGTTGCTCGGTGAGAACAGGATCCCACTTCGCTATCTCAGTCACATCGAATTCCGTTGCGCTCACACCGGCCTCCTCGCTGTTGAACTCTTCCGGTGACGCTAGGTGTCGAAACCAGCGTTCCTGCAGTTACTTACCGGTATCCGGGACACCGCGGACGTGTCGTTTGTCATTCGCAGTCATCCGCGGATGGCAATGACGGCGACAAATGCGCTCGAGACTTCCGCTGACCGGGACAACAGCGACATATCTGGTGCGCGAACGACCATATTTCAATTCAAGAATCCTGCGGGTGGGAGGGCCCATGACTATGACCCCTGGGTTCAAGATCACTCAAGACAGTTATCCGACAACGCAATACGAATGAAACTCGACCCTCAAATCGCTGATCTCATCGAGCAATTGGACAACGGTTTTCCGCAAGTCCACAAGATGTCGGGCGCCGAGGCCCGAGCTGCGATCCGGTCCAGGTTCGTCCCAGTGGCCGAGCCGGAGCCCGTCGGCGATGTCACCAACACCGCCATCCGCGGCAAGGGCGGGCCGGTTCCGGTGCGGGTGTACCGGCCCAATGCCGCGGGGCCGCTGCCGACAATGGTGTATGCCCATGGCGGTGGATTCGTGTTCTGCGATCTCGACAGCCATGACGGGCTGTGCCGAAACCTCGCAAATCTCATTCCTGCCGTGGTCGTTTCGGTCGACTACCGGCTGGCACCCGAGCATCTCTGGCCGGCTGCCGCCGAAGATGTGTACGCCGCGGCGCGGTGGGCTTCCGAGGACGCCACCGCCCTCGGGGGCGACCCGCATCGTGTCGTCGTCGGCGGCGACAGCGCGGGCGGCAACCTCGCCGCGGTGACCGCAGTGATGTCCCGCGACCGCGGCGGACCGGCGCTGGCCGGCCAACTGCTGCTGTACCCGGTGATGGCCGCCAATTTCGACGCCAACTCCTACCGCCTGTTCGGCAAGGGCTACTACAACCCGAAGCCGGCGCTGCAGTGGTACTGGGACTGCTACGTGCCTTCACCCGACGACCGCGTGCACCCCTACGCCTCACCGCTGCAGGCCAACCTTGTCGGGGCGCCGCCTGCCGTCATGGTGATTGCCGGTCACGATCCGCTGCGCGACGAGGGATTGGCGTTCGGTGCGGCGCTCCAGGCGGCAGGTGTGCCGACCGTCCTTCTGCATTACGAGGGCGGCATCCACGGCTTTATGACAATGCCGATGCTCGACCTTGCGCACCGGGCCCGCAAAGAAGCGTGCGCCGCGCTAGCCGATCTCCTCCAGCGGTAGCGCACGTTCGGGCAGCGGCAACGGCTCGGCGGCACCGTAGCGCTGCACCGGGTCCAGCACGCAATGCGTTCGGCCGAACACGGTCACCATGCATTTGTTGTTGTGCGTACATCGACTTCGCGTAGAGGGATTGGCCCTCATCTGGTTGACGAGGTCGGGCTGGCGCAGTAGGGCACGAGCCATGGCGAGAAAGTCGAATCCCTCCCGCAGACCCGTTTCGAGGTGGTCGCGCTTGGTGATCCCACCCAGGAGGATCAGCTTGGTGTTGCGCATGACCGGGACGAACTGCCGTGCTGCGGGCAGCATGTACAGATCTTCATAGGGGTAGTTGCCCATCGCCCACTTGCCGGCGAGCCGGACCGCGGGGCGGATGTGCCGCGGCAGTACCTGCGCGAACTCTTTAACCGGGACATCGCCGCGGAACAGGTACATCGGCTTGAAAACCGAGGAGCCTTGCGTCAGTTCGATCGCGTCGAGGTTGCCGTCGGCGTCCAGCAGCTGCGCCGTTCGCAACGCCTCGTCCACCCAGATGCTCCCTGGCAACCCGTCGTCCATGTCAACCTTGGCGATCACCGCGAGCTGTCCCCAGACCTCGGCACGGACGTTCTCGGCGATCTCACGCACCAGGCGCGAGCGGTTGTCGATACTGCCGCCGTAGCCGTCCGTGCGGCGGTTGATGAGCGGGCTCAGAAACGAGCTGGGTAGATACAGGTGGCCGAAGTGCAGCTCCACGGCGTCGAATCCAGCGTCGACGGCCACCCGCGCTGCCGCGGCGAACTGATCGACGACGGTGGCGATCTCGGCGCGGGTGATCTCGCGACAATAGGCCATCGATGCGGGATTGATGAATTTGCTTGGCGAGACGGGTGTCTTGCCGGTGAGACGCTTGTGAGCGACGACACCCGCATGTGCGAGCTGAGCCGAGATCGCGGCACCGGCACTGTGAACGGCATCGGTGAGGTGGCGGAGACCGGGCAGGGCGGGCCTGCTCATGACGATCTGTCCCGGTGCGCTGGCGGCCTCCGGTGACACGCAGCAGTAGGCGACCGTCGTCATCCCGACGCCGCCCTCGGCGAAGGTGCGGTGAAAGGCAATCAGCTCATCGGTGACCAGGCCGCGCGGCGACCGACCCTCCGAAGTTGCTGCTTTGATCACCCTGTTGCGCAGGGTGATCGGCCCCAACTTGACGGGGGCGAACGGGTCTGGGATATCCGCGCCCATCAGCCCACCGTCGCCGCGCAGTGCCCGCATGTCAACGGCGACCTCCCGGTGGCCGGGACTGCGCGTCTGCGTGACCGTGTCGCTGGCCCTACCGTGGCGGCCATGGCTGACGGCGGTGAGGTGTTCGTCATCGACCGCGTCATCACCCTGCCCGGTTGTGCGCGGGAATTCGTCGACACCTACCTCGCCGAGTACATACCCGGAGCCCGCGACCGCGGCATGACTCTGTGTAATGTCCTCGTCAGTCCACCGATCTGGTTTACCGATCAGCCCAACGTCGTCACCATCACCTGGTCGCTACCCAGCCCTCGTGCCTGGTGGGAGATGACATGGCAGGGCCGCCCGGACCCGACCGTCGGTGCATGGTGGGATTCTGTGGGGCGGCTTGTGGCGGAGCGCTCACGAACCGTCGCAGCCGCAGCCGCTGATGTCGATGGGCTATGTGATGTTTGAGGTCACACGGTTGATTCATGTTTCAGACCATCCGGACCGCGACCGCCTGCTCGCCAAACTTCGTCAGGTGGCCACGTCGGCGGAACGCGCGCTCGTCGAACCCACATTGCCGGGCGTGCGCAACGGCGGTGACATCCTCATGCACCTGCGATTCGCCCACGAAGACCAATGGACCACGCTGGCAGCAGAACTCACCCGCGTCTTGTCGGCGCCGGCGGTCACTCACATCGACGGCGTCGAGTACCACGGAACGCCCGTACTGGCGCGACAACGTGCGCCGGGCGCGGTGTACCGCACACTGCTACTGCGGGTCGCACCTGACACCGACGACGCAACAGTTGAGCGATTCGAGGGGGACCTGCGTCTACTGCCCCGCTACGTACAGGCAATCACCGCATGGCAGCTCAGCCGCGTCACGTCGGCGATCGGAGCATCGCCCTGGACGCACGTCTACGAGCAGCGGTTCGTCAGCATCGAGGGCCTGATGGGGCCGTATCTGATGCACCCGATCCACTGGGCGTACGTCGACCGCTGGTTCGACCCTGAATGCCCTGAGGTCATCGTGCGTGACAGGGTGTGTCACAGCTTCTGTCGGGCCGGCACCGAGGTGCTGGACTGACAGTGGCGCCGAGGCGGTTCGTTCATTCCGATTCCGGTCCGTAGCTTCGACGACCCGAGGCAGTTGGCTCGTCTCATTCCCTATGCGGGTTCCGCGGTTAGCCGGGGATTCTGACGGCGTGCCATGGCCGCGGCCTCTCATATTCCTGCGGGCGAAATGTTGGGGTTGGCGGTCGCTGGGGGCTCCAGCGGCGGCAAGACCGACTGTCCGTCGAGGCTGCGGACCGGCAGCCGCTGCGACCACGGGAAGTGCAGGCTGAAGGCCACCAGCCCGGTGCGCTCTGCCGCAGGTCGATGGCACATCGCGAGGACAGTTTCAGCTAGGTACTCAACCGGCTCAGTTGGGAAGGTATCCGGAATCAGTCCGGCCGCACCAGGGGTGCGGATGGCCGTCGATGGGCCCACACAGTTGACGGCAATGTTGGCGTCGATGAGTTCGGCCGCTAGTCCCTGGGTAAACCGGTGCAATGCGGCCTTCATGGCCGCGTAGACGACATCACCGGCGGTCTTGTTGTACTCCCGGTACGGCCGCACAGGGGCCACACCGGTCACCGACCCAATGTTGACGATCCAGCCGGCCCCCTGCTTGCGCATGTGCGGCACAGCCGCTTTGGTGAGCACGAACGGGGTACGCAGGTAATGCTCTACCGTGCGGTCGAACGTCTCCAGGCTCATGTCCTCGATCACCGAATAGTCGGCATAGCCCGCGTTGTTCACCAGGATGTCGATGCGGCCGGTGCGGTCGAGCACCTGATCGACCAACTGGTCGCGCTGCTCGGCGTCTTCGAGATCGGTGGCTACCCCCAACGCCCGGCCGCCGGCCCGCGCGATCAGGTCGATGGTCTCGCCGATGGTGCCGGGGAGCGTCGAGGTCGTACCGGCCCGTGTTGACAAAGACTGTTCGCAGGACCGGGCGGTCACCACGACGGTCGCGCCTTCGGCGGCCAACCGCTGGGCGATCGCCCGGCCGATGCCCCGGCTGCTGCCAGTCACCAAAGCTGTCTTTCCCGTGAGCAATTGCGTCATCGGTGCCTTGTGCTCTTCGCGCAAACGCTCATCGGTGTCTTGTGCTCTTCGCGCAAACGCTCATCGGAGGTCAAAGTGCTCCTCGATCGGTGCGCGGTGTGATTGCCACACATCGACGAGTCGAAACGGGAACGAGATGACGATGCGCCCCCCGGAGCGGTAGTACGTGTGCGCCGTGGGTGTGTGGCACCACACCGTGCCTGCCATGGCATCGTCGATCTCGCGCACGTAGTTCTCAAAGGCCCGCTGCTTGACCTCGATTGTCGCCGCATCACGCAGCGCCATCAAGGCAAGGCATTCCATGAGATAGTGCACCATCACCTCGACACCGAAATTGTGGCCCGCACCGTGACCCGGGCTGTAGTTGGGTGCCGACGAGATGAACATGTTGGGGAACCCGGGCACCGTACCGCCCCGGTATGCGCTGGGACTGTCACCCCACACATCGGACAGCCGGACGCGGTCGCGGCCCCGAATGTCGATGGTGGACAGGAAATCCAAGTGGTAGCCGGTCGCATAGATGATGACATCGAGGTCGATCTGGCGGTCGTCTTGGGTGACGATGCCCGCTTCGTTGACGCGGGCGGGCTCGGCGGCCTCCACGTCGACGTGATCGCGGGCCAGCGCTGCGTAATAGCCACCCGGGTCGCGGATGATCCGCTTGCCGTACGGCGCAAAGTCGGGCGTGACCTTGCGCGCTAATTCTGTCCCGGCGCCGAAGACCCGGTCGATGTACTCCAGGCACATCTGCAGCAGGACATCGTTTGCCGGGGATATGGACAGGTGCTCGGCGGCCCACTCCGGATCGCGGAGGATCACCGGGAAGTTATTGTCCCCGGTCCCCCAAAACGACTTCAGCCGATGCCAGTTGGCGTAGTACGGCAGCCGCCTACCGAGCCAGCGCTGGTGGTCAGGCACATCGTCGGACAATCTTCGCCGCGGCGCCACCCAGTGCGGCTGACGCTGGAACACGGTCATGTGCTCAACCTGGTCGACCGTAGCGTCAACGATCTGCACTGCGGTACAGCCCGCGCCGATGATCGCGATCCGTTTGCCGGTCAGGTCCAGCCCCGGATCCCACCGTGCCGAATGGATGCTGATGCCGGCGAAGGTTTCCCGGCCCTCAAGCTCGGGCCAGCGTGGCCGGTTGAGGTAGCCGGCCGCCGGGACGACGATGTTGGCGTAGCTGACGTCGCTGGCACCATCGGGAGCCGCCGTGTGGATCTCCCACTGCTTGCAAGCATCGTCCCACCACAGCCTTGTGACCTCGGTCTCGAACCGGGTACGAGCGCGCAGGTTGTTCTTGTCAGCTACCGATTCAAGGTAGGCCTGATACTCGGCGCCCAGCGGATAATAACTGGACCAGTCACCGTTGATGTCGCGCGATAGCGAGTAGTACGCCGACGGGGTGTCCACTCCGATCCCCGGATAGGTTGTGGTGTACCACGTTCCACCGACCTCGGGATTGCGGTCGAACACCTCATAGTCGACACCGGCGGCGGCGCACTCCAGCGCGGCGGTCATGCCGGCGATGCCTGCGCCGATGATCGCCACCTTGAACCCGTCCGGCAGCTTGGCGGTGCGCGGGAGCACGGGCTGCGATGGCTGGAATCCGCCCTGCTCCAAAAGTAGGTCGATGTACTCCTGGCCGACCTCGGTGCCCAGCACGATCGGCGCGAGGCGGCCGAACAGGTCGCGGTCGTCGGCGGGGATCGCGTTGGCAGGCCGCGGCGCAAAGAGCGCGACCACGATCGCTTCCACCAGGGATTCGGTCGTTTCCGCCTCGGTGACGCCCGCCCGCTCCGGCGGGTCGGGCACATGGGAGATCCTGTGGCCGAAGCGGTCAATCACCGCGCTATCGCCGGTGAGCTGCGCAAGAACCGCCACCAGAACCCCGGAATCGGCCCGACGCAGGTTGGCCCGCAGCTCGTCAGCATCCACGATGGACGTGCCGCTCATCGCAGGGATGTCAGTCCTGACGGCGGCGCCGCTGTTCATGCGTCGAGTATCGAAGCCGGGAGCCGCCGCGGGAACCGCCTTGTCTACTCAGCGGGACACAGCCCGCCAGCAGTCCACCTGACGCGCCTAGCGTGACCTGTCATGCACCTGGACACGGTGATCGCGCAGGCGCGCAGTCACGCGCTCGGCGATATCCCCCGCCGGTCGGCGCGAGGGCTGCCGGAGAAGACGGCAATCATCGACGGCGACGTGGTCCTGACCTTCGCCGAGTTCGAGCACATGGTGGACCGAGCGGCGGCCGCGTTGCAGGATAACGGCTTTGAGCCCGGCGACCGTATCGCGCTACTTTCGCACAACTGCTGGCAGTACGCCGTGCTGGCATTCGCCACCGCGCGCGCCGCGGTAGTGTTGGTCCCCATCAACTTCATGCTGACCGCCGAGGAAATTTCCTACATCCTCGGCCACAGCAAGGTCAGCGGGTTCATCGTCGAGGCGGAACTGATCCAGACCGCCGAGCAGGCGATGCAGCTCGGCGGCATCGTCACGGCGAGGGCCGCGCTGACGCCGGCAGGGCGCACTCCTCCCGCTGGTTGGGACGACTTCGCTCAGTGGCTGACCACCACCACTCCGGCCCCGCGCCCGCACGTCGATGATGACCAGGTGGTGCGGCTGATGTACACCAGCGGTACCGAATCGCATCCCAAGGGCGCAATGCATTCCAGCCGCAGCCTGATCGGCAACTACGTCAGCACGATCGTCGCCGGCTCAATGTCGACAAACGACATCGAGATCCACTCGCTGCCGCTTTATCACTGCGCCCAATTGGACAACTTCTTGGCCACCGACATTTACCTCGGCGCGACGAGCATCATCCTGCCGAAGCCGGACCCCGAGCTGGTGCTTCGTACGGTGGAGCGGTATCGCGTCACCAACTACTTCGCGCCCCCCACCGTGTGGATCTCGCTGCTGCGCTCACCGGTCTTCGATGAGGTTGACCTGTCCAGTCTGCGAAAGGGCTACTACGGGGCCTCGGCCATGCCGATCGAGATCCTCGCCGAGATCCGGGAACGGCTGCCGAATCTAAAGTTGTGGAACTTCTACGGCCAGACAGAGATGGCGCCGTTGGCGTCTGCACTGGGACCACACGAACAGGACGCGCACGCCGGTGCCGCTGGGCGGCCCGCGGTCAACGTAGAGACGGCGATCCTCGACGATTCTGATGCTCCGGTGCCGTCCGGCAGGGTCGGTGAAATCGCCCACCGCAGCCCGCACTTGATGCTCGGCTACCTCGACGACCCACAACGCACCGCCGACGCGTTCCGCGGCGGGTGGTTTCACTCCGGTGATCTCGGCTACTACGACGAGCACGGCCTGTTACACGTCGTCGACCGCAAGAAGGACATGATCAAGACCGGTGGTGAGAACGTAGCCAGCCGCGAAGTCGAGGAAGTGCTGTACCGGCACAGCGGGGTCGAGGAAGTCGCGGTGTTCGGCCTGGCGCACCCGCTGTGGGTGGAGGCTGTCGTCGCGGCCGTGGTCGTCCGCGACGGCGTCACCCTCACTGCGGACGACGTTCTCTCGCACTGCCGCAAACACCTGGCCCGGTTCAAGACCCCCAAGCATGTCTTCTTCGTCGATTCACTGCCGAAGAATCCGAGCGGGAAGCTGCTCAAACGCGTCCTGCGGGATCGCTTCAGTATCGAATTCGTCAGTAAGTGAGGGGAACAGCCGGTGTTCAAGGGACGCATCGCACGCTTCGACGGCCCCGGGAAGCCGTTCCAGATCGAAACCGTCGTCCTGCCCGAGGTGAGACCAGGCGAGATCCTGATCAAGGTGGCCCGCGCCAATATCTGCGGCTCCGATGTGCACGCTTGGCGCGGCACGTTCGCGACGCGCGGCCTGGGCGGTCGACTGCCAACGGTTCTCGGCCATGAGATGGTCGGAGCGGTCGAGGCACTCGGCGACGGTGTCACCACCGACTCCAACGGCGTCCCGTTCGAGCATGGCACCCGGGTGGTATTCCCGTATTTCTTTTGCTGTCGTGCCTGCCGAAATTGCCTCGCCGGTAGGCGGAATGCATGTCTGAACCTGAAGATGGCCATGCTCGGCCGCGCCGATGTGCCGCCGTACTTCGTGGGCGGATACGGTGACTACTTTGTGTTACCCCCCGGCGCGGTGGTCTACGCGGTGCCCGATTCTGTCTCCGACGATATCGCGGCCGGCGCGAACTGTGCGCTGTCACAAGTCATGTATGGCCTTGAACGCGTCGACATGCAGCTCGGTGAGGTTGTGGTGGTGCAGGGTGCCGGCGCGCTCGGCTTGTATGCGATCGCGGTGGCAAAGGCGCGCGGGGCAGCTCGCGTTGTCGCGATCGACGGGGTGCCGGAGCGCCTGGAGCTCGCGACTGCATTTGGTGCCGACGCGGTGATCGACCTCAACGACGTGACCGCCGAGAAAGACCGGGCCAGAATTGTCCGCAAGCTGACCGACGGTCAGGGGGCTGATGTGGTGGTCGAGGTTGCCGGCCATCCGTCGGCGATCAACGAGGGCCTGACGATGCTTGGCCAATTCGGTCGATACGTCGAGATCGGCAACATCAATATCGGCAAGACCTTCGAATTCGACCCGTCGCGATTCGTGTTCGCCAACAAGACGATGTTCGGTGTCTCGCTGTACGACCCCGCCGTGTTGTCGCGCGCGCTCACCTTCCTTGAACAGCACCGACGCACGCTGCCGCTAGACCGCCTTGCAGCCGCGCGCTACTCGCTCGACGACATCAACGACGCCTTCGCCGCCGCCCAGCAGCGGCGGGACGCGCGCGCCAGCATCGTCCCATGAAACCGAAAGCAGATCGCGACCATGCATAACTACGCTCGCACGAGGCTGTTCATTGATGGGCACTGGGTGACGCCCGACGGAACTGAGACGATCGACGTGATCGACCCGTCGACGGAGCAGCCCATCGGAAGCGTGCCTAACGGCTCTATCGCTGACGTCGATGCCGCAGTGGCTGCAGCGCGACGCGCCTTCGATCCGCTGATCAGCGTTGCGGAGCGCCGCGACCGCCTTACCCGGGTGATTGAGGCGATGGAGAAGCGGCTGCCCGACATTGCCGAAACCATCACGGCGGAAATGGGCGCACCAATGCGCCTCGCGCAGACGGTGCAGACCCAGGTTCCGCTCGCCGTCGCGCGGGTTTTCGCTGATACGCTGGATACCTTCGACTTCGAAGAGCGGATTGGCAATTCGCTGGTGGTGCGCGAACCGTACGGCGTCGTTGCGGCGATCACCCCGTGGAACTATCCGCTGTACCAGGTGGTGGCCAAGGTGCTGCCCGCGATCGGGGCCGGGTGCACCGTGGTACTCAAGCCGAGCAACGAGGCACCGCTGTCGGTGTTTGAGTTCGTCGAAGCTCTCGACGACGCCGGCTTGCCGCCCGGCGTCGTGAATCTCGTGTCCGGGTCGGGCCGCATAATCGGTGAACGGATGTCAGAGCATCCGGACGTCGACTTTGTGTCGTTCACCGGCTCCACGACAGTAGGCAGCCGCGTCGGCGAACTCGCCGGGCGCACAGTCAAAAAGGTGACACTGGAGCTCGGCGGCAAGTCCGCCAACGTCATCCTCGACGGCGCAGACCTAACAACCGCGGTCAAGGTCGGGGTCGGCAACTGCTTCCTCAACAGTGGCCAGACCTGTATGGCGTGGACCCGCATGCTGGTTCCGCGGACCAGCTTCGGCGAGGCGCTCGACGTCATCGAGTCCGCGGTGTCGAAATACGCGGTGGGCGATCCGTGGGACCCGGCCACCCGGCTCGGGCCGTTGGCGTCGCAGTCGCAGTACCAGACTGTCCTCGGCTTCATCGAGCGGGCCCAATGCGACGGCGCGCGGCTGCTCACCGGCGGGGCCGAAAAGATCCGTGATATCGGGTACTTTGTCGCCCCAACCGTTTTCGTCGACGTCGACCCGGATTCCGAATTGGGCCAGGAGGAGGTGTTCGGCCCAGTGCTGTCAGTCATCGCGTTCGACGACGAGGCTGATGCGCTGCGAATCGCCAACGGTACCCCCTACGGTCTGTCCGGCGCGGTGTGGGCCGCCGATGACGACACCGCGCTCGGGTTCGCACGCGCGGTGAAGACCGGCCAGCTCGACATCAACGGTGGTAAGTACAACCCGGCCGCGCCTTTTGGCGGGTACAAGCGGTCCGGTATCGGCCGCGAGCTCGGAAGGATTGGCCTCGAGGAATACCTGCAGACCAAGTCCCTACAGTTGCCAGCATGAAGGAACCGCTTGACATCGCAACGGAGGGCCCGACACATGTCTGGACGATCGACCTGCCCCACGTCGGAAACGCCATCACCGGCAAGGGCTTCATCGCAGCGTTCGAGACCGCAGTTGCAGAAGCCAACGCAGACTCCGCGATTCGCGCAATCATCTTGACAGGAGCTGGCAAGATCTTCTCGTCCGGCGGCAACGTCAAGGAGATGGCCGACCGCGAGGGCATGTTCGGGGTGTCCGCGCTCGATCAGCGGCGCGCGTACGTCGACGGTATCCAGCGGATCCCGCGGGCCCTGGGTCGCCTCGAGGTTCCGTTGATCGGTGCGATCAACGGCGCGGCCGTCGGCGCCGGCTGTGACCTGGCAATGATGTGCGATATCCGGATTGCATCAGACCGCGCATCGTTCGCCGAAAGTTTCGTGCAACTCGGCCTCATCCCCGGTGACGGCGGCACGTGGTTCCTGCCGAAGGCCGTCGGCTATGAGCGTGCCGCCGAGATGACCTTCACGGGCGACCGCATCGACGCGGCGACCGCGTTGAAATGGGGCATGATCAGCCGCGTGGTGCCACACGACGACCTGATCCCGGAGGCCCACGCACTCGCCGCGCGCATCGTCAAGAACCCTCTGCAGGCGCTGCGGATGGCCAAGCGGCTTCTGCAGGAGTCGCGGGCGGGTTCGCTCGAATCGACGCTGGGCATGGCCGCAGCGATGCAACCGCTCGCCCACCTTGATCCCGAACACGAACAACGGATCAGCCGGTGGCGAAGCCGATGAAGCAGGGCCGCCGGCTAGTACCGCCCGCCGCCGTCGACCCCGAGACGACGGACGTGCTGCGCGCCGAGGTCAGGTACTTCCTCGCCGAACAGATCTCCGCCGACGCGTTCACCCCGTCAGTCGACGCATGGCTCACGGGCTGGGACGAGGGCTTCACCGCCACGCTCGCGCAGCGTGGCTGGTTGGGTATGACCGTGCCGAAAGAATATGGCGGACAAGGTCGTTCATTCGTCGAGCGGTTCGTCGTAACCGAGGAACTGCTAGCCGCCGGCGCGCCCGTCGCCGCCCATTGGATCGCCGATCGGCAGATCGCACCGTCGCTGCTCAAGTACGGCACAGAAGCGCAGAAATCGGAGTTCCTGCCGCGAATCGTGCGTGGCGAGTGCTTCTTCGGCATCGGCATGAGTGAGCCGGATTCCGGCTCTGATCTGGCGAGCGTCCGTACCCGGGCGGTGTGCGTCGACGGCGGGTGGTCGCTGACCGGCACGAAAGTGTGGACGTCGGGTGCGCACCGGGCGCACGCGTTCATTGTGCTCGCCCGTACCACACCCGTGGACACGGCGCACCGCCATGCTGGACTGAGCCAGTTCATCGTGAACCTGCGCGGGCCCGGCATCGACATCCGCCCGATCGTTTCGATGGACGGTGCGCACCATTTCAACGAGGTGATCCTCGACGAGTGCTTCGTTCCTGACGCGATGGTGTTCGGCGAGATCGGCGACGGCTGGCGGCAGGTGACGTCGGAGCTGAGCTTCGAGCGCAGCGGACCTGAGCGGTTCCTGTCTACCTTCCCGCTACTCGCACAGTGCACCGAAACCATGGCGGCGCACCTCACCTCCGGCGACACCGATGTCGGTCGCCTAGTGGCCCGCGTCGCCGGCCTGCACCAGATGTCGACCGCCGTGGCGGGTGCACTGGAGCGGCACGAACCCGCCGACGTGCCCGCCGCGGTGGTCAAGGTGCTCGGCACCACCACCGAAGGCGACATCGCCGATTTCGCCGACCTGCACTCGGATGGCTCGGCGGCGATCGAGAGCCTGGTGTCGGCCGCCGTTGATCAGCGGCCCGGGTTCACGCTGCGCGGTGGGACCAACGAGGTGCTGCGCGGCGTGATCGCGCGCGGATTGGGGCTGCGATGAAGGGTCCCGCGATCGGCGTCGACCCGGCGCTAGTCGACATGATGGGCGCAGTCTTCGCCGAGCACCGCCAGACGCGTCCGCCCGCTGAGGTGGTCGAACGTGACCGCGAACTATGGCGACGCCTCGACGAGCTCGGCCTAGTGCGCCTCACGGGCGCGGAGGCATCCGGCGGGAGCGGCGCAGGCTGGCTGGAAGCGGCGCAGCTGATGGCCGCCACCGTTCGCAGCGCGGTACGAATCCCGTTGGCAGAACACGATCTTCTGGCCTGCTGGCTGCTGGACGCCAACGGCATGGCCTGCGACGCCGCGGTCCGTACGGTGGGCCTGCTTGATCCGGCAGGGGTGGCGCGGAAAGTGCCCTGGGCGGCCGGCGCCGAGCGGATCGTGGTTCTTTGGCACACCGACGGGCAGCACCGCGCCGCCGACGTTGATCCCCGGACGCTCTCAATCACGCCCGGCACCAACATGATCAACGAGCCACGTGACACGGTGGTCGCTGACCTGACGAACCTGCCGGGCGTACCCGTCTCCGCAGAGCTCGTGGACCAACTCCGGCTGAAGTCGGCGCTGGTGCGGTCGATCCAGCTGTGCGCGGCACTCGACGCGATCGTGGCGCTGTCGGTCGATCACGCCACGTCACGTGTTCAGTTCGGTCGGCCCCTGTCCAAATTCCAGGCGGTGCAAAACCAGATCGCCGACATCGCCGCCGAGTCCGCACTGGCCCGAGCCGCGACAGAGGCGGCGCTCAGGTCGGCCGTCACCACCGACTGGTCGGCGCCAAATCTACAATTTCTCGTCGCGGTGGCACGGTCGTGCGCAGGCCACGCCGCGTCTGTCGTCGTACGCAACGCCCACCAGGTCCATGGCGCCATCGGCACCACGCGTGAACACCGGTTGCACGAGTTCACGCGGGCCGCGCTCGCGTGGCGCTCGGAGTTCGGTTCTGCTCAGTACTGGGACGGCCGGATCACGGCCGCGGCAGTGCAGGCGGGTGCGGCCGGGTTGTGGGGTCTGATCACAGAAACGCCGCCCACGGCGCGGGGCGCTGGACCAGCTTGACGGCAATGCCATCCGCCGTTCCACTGACCGGGCGGCCGCGGTGTTACACACACCACACTGGGGTTGACTGGCGGCCATGAGCAACGACATCACGCTATCCGAATTGCAGGAATTCATCGGTGCGTTCTGGTATCACTACGACGAGGCGCACTACGACGAGATGGCCGCCGCGTACGCCGACGACGTGCGGTATATGAGCCGAAGCGATTCGGGCGCCAGCCCTTTCGAGGAGCTGATGTCGCCCGAACTGCACGGCCGTGAGGCGGTCATGGAATGGCTGACCGGTCACCGCAACGAGAGCCCTTACCCGTTGCGCCACCACGGCACCAACATCCATCGCATCGGCACCGATGGCCACGTGACCCGCGCCCGCTTCTATATCTTTGTGAACCAGATCGCGAACTATGTGCCGTTCGCGGTGTCCAGCGGCGTTGTCAACGTCGGCGTGCGCCGCGGCGCCAACGGGCTGGAGTTCACCGAGGTGGACGTCGTTCTTGACACCACCAACTCTGTCCTGCTGGCCGAGCTGACCGCCGACAGCGCCGCCAGTTCATAACCCGTGAGTGCCCGCGACGCGTTCGGTGGCGGGGTAGCCGTCATCACGGGCGCCGGTGCTGGGATCGGCGCGGGGCTCGCTCGCCACGCCGGCAGGCTCGGCATGACGGTGGTCCTTGCCGACATCGATGGCGCTGCGGCACGTCGGCTGCGCCACGAGCTCAACAACAGCGGCGTATCGGCCCTCGACGTTGTCTGCGATGTCCGTGATCCCGACGCTGTCGCCAAACTCGCCGAGAACACCTATCGCGACGTCGGGCCGGTTCGACTGCTCGTCAACAACGCGGGCGTCGAGCAGTTCGGCTACCTGTGGGACACGCCGGTGGCCAATTGGCAGCGCCTCGTCGACATCAACATCAGTGGCGTGTTTCACGGAATTCGCGCATTCCTGCCAAAGATGCTCGCAACCCGCGAACCGGCGTGGGTGTGGAATCTTTCGTCTGTCGGCGGCGTCGCGGTGGTGCCGTTGCAGGCGCCCTACATCATGAGCAAGCATGCCGTCCTCGCCCTGACCGAGTGCCTCAACCTTGAAGTCCAGCATGCCGGGCACGACGACCACATTCACGTGCAGGCCGTGCTACCCGGAGCGGTGGTGTCGAACATCTTCGAATCAGCAGGAGGAGTGGACGACGGGGACGTCGGCGCCGCCGAGTCGCAGCGGTCCGCGATGCTCGACATCAAGGCCGACGCTATGGACTCGCTCACCGCCGCGGAAGCGGTCTTCGATCAGGCCACCGAGGGCCGCTTCTACCTTTTGACGCAGCCAGACTATGTGGGGTCAGCGATGAAGGAACGCGCGAATCTGCTCGCCTCCCAAAGAGCTCCGGTGTTGCGCACCACCCGCCGTTTTCCTGAGCATCAGTGATGGCCGTCCCACCGTTGGACCCCGACGCCGCCGCGCGCGCGGCGTCCTTCGGTCCCGTGCCACCAATGCGGCAACGCGGACTGTCTGCGGTGCGTGAAGCGATCGAATCGGCCCCGCTACCCCCCGACATGCCGGAGATGGCCGTCGACGAACGGGAGGCGTCGGGCGGAATTCCACTGCGCATCTACCGCCCCACACGGGACGTTACCGCGCCCGTCGTCGTCTATTTCCACGGCGGCGGAATGGTTTTGGGCTCCAATCACTCGTTCGAGCCCCTCGCACGCGAGCTCGCCGCCGCAAGCGGCGCAACAGTCATCGCCGTCGACTACCGGCTCGCGCCGGAGCACCCCGCGCCCGCACAGTTCGACGACGCGTACCGCGCAACGGAATGGGTAGGTGACCACGCCGCGGAACTCGACGTCGACCCGACGCGGCTGGCCGTCGCGGGTGACAGTGCCGGTGGCGCGCTAGGCGCGGCCGTCGCGCTGGCCGCACGGGATAACGACGGACCCGTTATCAGCTGCCAGGTGCTGCTGTATCCGGGCCTGGATCGCGACATGGGTGCGAAGTCGATCACGTCCATGCCGGATGCGCCCATGCTGTCGCTGGACGACATCATTTTCATGCACGACCTGGCCGATGGTTCGGCTGGTACACCGCACGAGGCATACCGGGTCCCCGCCTACGCGGCGGACGTCGCCGGGTTACCGCCAGCGATCGTCGTCACCGCCGAGTGTGATCCCATCCGAGACTGGGGTGAGCGGTACGCGGCCCGGCTCCGCGACGCCGGCGTGCAGACGACGCTCACCCGCTATCCGGGGATGTACCACGGGTTCCTGATGCGCAGCGACGCCACCGCCAGGGGCCGGCTGGCGATCGCCGAGGTCGGCGCGCTGCTTCGGGCGAAGTTCGCTCATCCCGTCCCGTTCAACGGACATTGGGCCGCCGCGACG
>JAFARC010000069.1 GCA_019245755.1 Mycobacteriaceae bacterium
GAGCGGGTGATCGGGTCGTGGCAGGCCGGCGAACCGGATGCCGCTTTCGCCCATTTCGGGCGCCGATTCGACGACCTGTGCACCGAGGTCGATCTGCTGGAGCGCAGGTTGACGTCGGGAACCGGCGACCCGCGAAAGATCAAGAGCACCGCCGCCGGGTTGGCCGAGGGGCTGGCGACGGCCGCGGTGCTCGGCGACGTCGACGCGCTCGCGGCGCGGCTGGTGACCATCAGCGACCACGCCGAGGCCACCGCGCAGGCGGAGAAGGCCCGCCGCGAGGAGCGCCGGGCCGAACAGATCGCCCGCAAGGAGGCACTGGCCGCCGAGGCCGAGGACCTGGCCGCCAACTCGACGCAGTGGAAGGCCGCCGGCGACCGGCTGCGCGCCATCCTCGAGGAGTGGCGCACCATCTCGGGTGTCGACCGCAAGACCGACGACGCGCTGTGGAAGCGATATTCGGCGGCGCGGGAGGCGTTCAACCGCCGCCGCGGCTCGCACTTCGCCGAACTGGATCGCGAACGGGTCGGCGCCCGCGAGGCCAAGGAGCGCCTGTGCGCGCACGCCGAGGAGCTGGCCGATTCGACCGACTGGGGCGCGACCGCCGCAGCGTTCCGCGAGTTGCTGGCCGAATGGAAGGCCACCGGGCGGGCGGCCAGGGAAGCCGACGACGCGCTGTGGCACCGGTTCAAGGCGGCGCAGGACAAGTTCTTCGCGGCCCGCAACGCCGCCAGCGCCGAACGCGACGCCGAGCTCACGGCCAACGCCGAAGCGAAGGAAAAACTGCTGGCCCAGGCCGAGAAGCTGGACACCAGCGACCCGGACGCGGCCCGCTCGGCGCTGCGGTCGATCGCCGAGAAGTGGGAAGCGATCGGCCGGGTGCCGCGGGAACGGACCGCCGATTTGGAACGCCGCCTGCGCGCGGTCGAAAAAAAGGTGCGCGACGCGGGCGAGTCGGGGTGGACCGACCCGCAGGCCGAAGCGCGCGCCGAGCAGTTCCGGGCCCGCGCCGAGCAGTTCGAGCGGCAGGCGCAGAAGGCGCTGGCCGCCGGGCGCACCGCCGACGCCGAAACGGCACAGGCCAATGCGCGGCAGTGGCGGCAGTGGGCGGAGGCCGCCGCCGACGCGCTGGGCAGGAAGCGTTAGGGCTGATCGCCGTCGTCGTCGTCGAGGCTCTCCAGGAAGCCTTTGGCCTGGCGTTCGGCGGCGGCGCGGCGGCGTTGCTCCTCGGCGGCCAGGTGAACCGCGGTGCGCGACCACACCACCCGCGCCCAGTGGAACGTCAGGACCATCACCGTCACCCAGGCAAGCACCAGGCCGATTCCGGGCCCCGGGTGTCCCGCGCCGGCGGTCTGGCGCGACCACACCGCCAGCAGACCGGCCGGGATGGCCAGCGCCGAGCCGGCCAGCGCGACCCAGGCCAGCACCCAGCGGCGCGTCAGCAGCGCCAGTATCGAGAAGCCGACGCCAAACACCAGGGCCAGCCAGGTGAACACCCGCGACGGAAGCGCGATCGCGACGTGGGCCGCCGCGGGCCCGCCGATCAGCGCGTCCCATCCCCTGGCGCCGCCGGTGTGCGGCAGCGCGAACGACCCGATGAGCACGAACACGAGGATCGCGACGACCAGAGCCCTGGGGCCGGGATCGATCTCACCGGCCACGCGTTTCTCGGCGGCGTCGATGTCCCGCCGGAACGCGTCGAAGTCGTCGTTGCGCCCGGTCACGTCGGCACCCCGATCCGGGGCATGCCCAGCCCCACCCCGGTGGGGCCGAGGCCTGCCTGGTCGGCGTCGCCGGCGCGGGTGCGGCGGTGGCTGAGTAACGGGCCGTCGGCGATCAGGTGGTGCGGCGCGGCGGCGGTGATCCTGGTGGTGATGACGTCGCCCGGGCGAACCGGTTCGGTCGGGGTGAAATGCACCAGCCTGCCGTCGCGGGCGCGCCCGCTCATCCGGGCGGTGCGGTCGTCTTTGCGGCCCTCCCCCGCCGCCACCAGCACCTCGACCGTGGATCCCAGCAGAGTGTGGTTCTGCAGCAGGGAGATTCGCTCCTGCAGTTGCAGCAGGCGCTGGTAGCGTTCCTGCACCACGGCTTTGGGCAGTTGGGCGGGCATCTGGGCGGCGGGCGTGCCGGGCCGCTTGGAGTACTGAAACGTGAACGCCGCCGAGAAGCGGGCCCGTTCGACGACGTCCAGCGTGGCCGCGAAGTCGTCCTCGGTTTCCCCGGGGAAGCCGACGATCAGGTCGGTGGTGATGGCGGCCTGCGGCATCGCGGCGCGCACCTTCTCGATGATGCCGAGGTAGCGCTCGGCGCGGTAGGAGCGGCGCATCGCCCGCAACACCCGGTCCGAGCCCGACTGCAGCGGCATGTGCAGGGCCGGGCACACGTTGGGCGTCTCGGCCATCGCGTCGATGACGTCGTCGGTGAACTCGGCGGGGTGCGGAGAGGTGAACCGCACCCGCTCCAGCCCGTCGATGCGGCCGCAGGCGCGCAGCAGCTGCGCGAACGCGCCCCGGTCGCGGGGCAGTCGCGGATCGGCGAACGACACGCCGTAGGCGTTGACGTTCTGGCCGAGCAGCGTGACCTCGAGCACACCGTGATCAACCAGCGACCGCACCTCGGCCAGGATGTCGCCCGGGCTGCGGTCGACCTCCTTCCCGCGCAGCGACGGCACGATGCAGAACGTGCAGGCGTTGTTGCAGCCGACCGAGATGGAAACCCACGCAGCGTAGGCCGATTCGCGGGCGGCCGGCAGCGCGGACGGGAATTCCTGCAGGGCTTCGGCGATTTCGACCTGGGCTTCGCGGTTGTGGCGGGCCCGTTCCAGCAGCAGCGGCAGCGACCCGATGTTGTGGGTGCCGAACACGACGTCGACCCAGGGCGCCTTGGACAGCACCGCGTCGCGGTCCTTCTGGGCCAGACAGCCGCCGACGGCGATCTGCATGCCCGGATCGCGGTGCTTGCGCGGCGCCAGGTGACTGAGGTTGCCGTAGAGCTTGTTGTCGGCGTTCTCCCGGACCGCGCAGGTGTTGAAGACCACCACGTCGGCGTCGCAGCCGGCGGGCGCCTTGCGGTAGCCCGCCGCCTCCAGCAGCCCGGCCAGCCGCTCGGAGTCGTGCACGTTCATCTGGCAGCCGTACGTGCGGACCTGATAGGTCCGCCGGCGCTCAGATGTGGCAGCCCCAGCCGTCCCGGTCACGTGCCCATCGTACGTATGCACCGGTGGGCGACCCCGTCAGCGTCGGGGCCTCAGGTGCGGCGGCGCTCCAATTCCAGCGCCAGCTCGGTGCTGACCGTGTCGAAGGCCATCGTCGGGCTGTATCCACGCCGCGCCAGCATGCCGACGAGACGACGGGCCACCTTGGCTTCGTCGCCGTCGAGGTTTTCGCGCCGCAGCCGTTTGCGCACCAGCTCGACCGCCCTGTCGCGATCGGCCGCGGCGTCGATGCCGTCGAGCGCCGCGCTGATCACGTCGTCGTGGACACCTTTGGTCCGCAGCTCGGCGGCCAGCGCACGCCTGCCCTTCCCCGCGCCGGCATGTCGAGACCGCACCCACTGCTCGGCGAAGTCGGCGTCGTCGACCAGGCCGACCGCTGCGAGGCGGTCGAGCACCCGGTCGGTCAGGTCGTCGGGATAGCCCCGCTGGGCCAGCTGGCCGGCGAGCTCGGCACGGGTGCGGGCGCGCGCGGTGAGCAGGCGCAGGCACAGGGCCTTGGCCTGCTCCTCGCGGGATTCCCAGCGGGCCGCTGGACCGTCAGAAATCGACGGGGGCGGGCAGGGCTTCGTCATCTGTCAGCACCGCACCAATGCCGAGCTTTTCCTTGATCTTCTTCTCGATCTCGTGGGCCACGTCGGCGTTTTGCATCAGGAAGCTGCGGGCGTTCTCCTTGCCCTGGCCCAGCTGCTCGCCCTCGTAGGTGAACCAGGAACCGGACTTGCGGATGAAGCCCTGCTCGACGCCCATGTCGATGAGCGAGCCTTCGCGGCTGATGCCCCTGCCGTAGAGGATGTCGAACTCGGCCTGCTTGAACGGCGGCGAGACCTTGTTCTTGACGACCTTGACCCTGGTGCGGTTGCCGACCGCGTCGGTGCCGTCCTTGAGGGTCTCAATCCTCCTGACGTCCAGGCGAACCGAGGCGTAGAACTTCAAAGCCTTTCCACCCGTGGTGGTTTCAGGAGAGCCGAATAACACCCCTACCTTCTCCCGCAGCTGGTTGATGAAGATCGCGGTGGTGCCCGAATTGCTCAGTGCGCCGGTCATCTTCCGCATCGCCTGGCTCATCAGCCGGGCCTGCAGGCCGACATGGCTGTCGCCCATCTCGCCCTCGATCTCGGCGCGCGGCACCAGCGCCGCCACCGAGTCGATGACCAGGATGTCCAGTGCGCCGGAGCGGACCAGCATGTCGGCGATCTCCAGCGCCTGCTCACCGGTGTCCGGCTGGGACACCAGCAGCGAGTCGGTGTCCACGCCGAGCTTCTTGGCGTACTCGGGGTCCAGCGCGTGCTCGGCGTCGATGAACGCTGCGATGCCGCCGGCCGCCTGCGCGTTGGCCACCGCATGCAGCGCCACGGTGGTCTTGCCCGAGGATTCCGGGCCGTAGATCTCGACGATCCGGCCGCGCGGCAGCCCCCCGATGCCCAGCGCCACGTCCAGCGCGATGGAGCCGGTGGGGATGACCGAGATGGGCTGACGCACCTCGTCGCCGAGCCGCATCACCGAACCTTTGCCGTGACTCTTCTCGATCTGCGCTATCGCCAGCTCGAGGGCCTTCTCGCGGTCAGGGGACTGCGTCATGAGTGGTGCCTCTCCCAGTAGTCGTGTCCGGTGATCGGTGTCGATCAGTTGGTCGTGACGCTAGAGGCAGGCACCGACAAGTCGGCCTGACCAGCATCTCGCCGTCGAACACTGACCACCCTAGCGAACGTGTGTTCGAGGGCAAGCGGACACGCCGGGCGCGTGTCACCACTGATCGCGGGGGACGTCGAAGTCGGCGCACAGCGCCCGCCAGACATCACGCGGGTCGACGCCGTCCTCGATCGCCTGCGCGGCCGTGCGGCCGCCAAGGCCGGTCAGCACGTGGTCGACCAGCACCGAGCCGCCGCGGACCGGACCGAACCGGCCCTCGACGAGCTCATGGAATTCGGTCAACCGCACGCTTTCACGCTACCGGGCCCCGGCCAGCGCCTCCTGGCACACGCGTACCGGATCGGCGACCCCGGCGACGCTCGCCCCGGCCCGGCGCGCGGCGTCGCGGTAGCGCGGCGAGACCAGCACATCGCCGACCGCCGCCACCAGCGCCGCGGCCGTCAGCGGCCGGACCAGCCGCGCGCTGCCTTGCCGGACAACACGATTGGCCATCTCCCACTGGTCGCCGCCGCCGGGCACCACCACCAGCGGCACACCGGCCAGCAGCGTCTTGGCCACCATGCCGTGACCGCCGCCGCAGACCACCACGTCGGCGTGGGCGATCAGTTCATCCTGCCGACCCAACCCCGCGACCGCCCACGGCGGCACCGTGGGCTCCCGACCGGCCAGCCGCGACAGCACCACCCGGGCGCCGGCCGGCAACGTCTCACCCGGCACCAGGCAGTCCAGTGCGACCTGCGCCAAGCCCGGCGCGCCCGTCAACGCCGTCGACGGTGCCACCACCACCACGGGACCTTCCCCGGGCGGAATCTGCAGCACCGCGTCGGTCGGCTCGAAATGCAGCGGCCCGACCACCACCGCCTCGGCCGGCCAGTCCGGTCGGGGCACCTCCAGGGCCGGCAGCGTGGCGATCAGCCGCCGCAGCGGGTCGGCGCCGTGGGCGGGCAGCCCGATCCCCACCCGCGCCTGCGCGCGCTGGCGCTGCCCCACCCGCAGCGAGCGCGCGGTCAGCGCCCGCATCACCGCGTCGCGCAGCCGCCCCGGCACACCGACGCCGGGCGCGAGCCCGCTGCCCACCGGCGGCAATCCCTTCGACGGTAGATACAGCGGATGCGGATCCAGCTCGACCCACGGCACGCCCAGCAGCTCGGCCGCCAGCGCGCCGCACGCGGTGATCACGTCGGAGACGATCAGATCCGGCGCCAACCGGCGCAGCCGCGGCGCGTTGAGCACCGCCATCCGGGCCGCGCGTCGGTGGATCTTGGCGCCGGCGTCGCTGTCGTCGTCGGCCGGGGTCGGATCGAGCCCGTCGAGTTCGACGGCGTCCAGCCCGGCGGCCCGCGCGGTGCCGAGCCACTGCACACCGGTCAACAGCGTGGGCCGATGACCGGCGGCCAGAAACTGCTGGCACAGCGCGATCGCCGGAAACGAGTGTCCGGGGTCTGGTCCGGCGACAATGGCTACCTTCATGGGGACACCCGCATGCACCTACCGTGCCACAGCCACATCGCACTACGCTGTCGGCCATGACCGAGCAACTGCCAGACCAAACCGCCGCCGCGGGCACGCCGACCCAGATCGTCGAAGGCTTCCTGTACGCGTTGCGCGACGAGAACTACGACGCCATGCTGGCCGCCCTCGACGACGACGTGGTCTATCAGAATGTCGGGCTGCCGACCATCCGCGGTGGCCACCGCACGGTGAGCGTGCTGCGGCGCGGCCTGAAGCCCGCGCGCGCGGGCTTCGACGTCAAGATCCACCGCATCGCGTCCGAGGGAACCGCGGTGCTCACCGAACGCACCGACGTGATCCTATACGGGCCATTGCGTATCCAGTTTTGGGTGTGCGGGGTGTTCGAGGTGCGCGACGGGCGAATCACCCTGTGGCGCGACTACTTCGACCTCCTCGACATTGTCAAGGCGACGATGCGCGGCCTGATCGGGATCGCGGTGCCGTCGCTGCGCGCCGGATTCTAGGGGCGACTCAGCTCGTCGAACGCCTGCGCCCAGCCGATCAGCCGGTCGGTGGCGTCGATCAGTTCGTCGCGGTAGCGCTGCGCCCACGTCGGCGACACCGACCCGTTGCTCGCCGAGGACACCAATTGCGCCGCGGCGCCCACCATGTCGTGGTACTGCTGCACCCCACGGTTGAGCTGCGCGGCAAACGCGTCGATGGTCGGTTGCAGCGAGGCCCGCGACGCCGGGCTGGACGCCACCGCCCGTTCCATCGACACGACATCGGCGGCGGTGGCCGAGATCGTCGCGGCCACCGAGTTCGCGGTGCGGGCCAGCTCGGCGATCTCATCCGCGGGCAACAGCCGGCCGCGTTCGGCGACACCCAGCAGCGAGAACATCCCGCGTTCCGCGGTGCCCAGCGCGACCATCGCGCCCCGGGCCGCCGAGCCCAGCGGCGGCAGCCGCCGCGCGGCACCCGGGCGCGGCGCCGGCAACGGTTCGGCCCTCAGCCAGCGATACCGCAGCAACAACAGCGTGGCCGGCACGGCCGCGCCCACCGCGACGGCGCCCGGGATCGGCAGCGCCCACCACGGCGTGCTCCACGACGCCAGCAACAGCGTCACCAGCACCCAGAACACGCACGAAACCGCAAAGAACAGGCCCAGCCGCAGCGCCCATCTGCGCTTGCGCAGCAGGCGCGCGCGCGGGTCGGCGGCGGCGTTGAGTTTCTGCGCCGTCAGCTCGGCGAACTCGCCGGCGGTGTCCATGCTGCGCTGCAGCACCGAACGCCACCGTCGCGCGCCGACAACCATTCGCCCGACCTACTGCTGGAGCGGGTTCTGCCGCGCGGGTTCGACAGCCGGGGCGGCCGGCGCCGCGGTAGCCGCGCCGCCGGAGGGCAGCGCCTCGCCACGCATCGACGCGCGGATCTGCTCGAGCCGCGAATGACCGGCCATCTGCACGCTGGCCTGCTGCACCTCGAGCATTCGGCCCTGCACCGAATTCTGCGCCAATTCCGCCGCACCCAGCGCGCTGGCGTAGCGGCGCTCGATCTTGTCGCGCACCTCGTCGAGGCTGGGGGTGTTGCCCGGGGCGGCGAGCTCGCTCATCGACCGCAGCGACGCGCTGACCTGCTCCTGCATCTTGGCCTGCTCGAGCTGGCTGAGCAGCTTGGTGCGCTCGGCGATCTTCTGCTGCAGCACCATCGCGTTCTGCTCGACGGCCTTTTTGGCCTGCGCCGCCGCCTGCAGCGCCTGGTCGTGCAGGCCCTTGAGGTCTTCGACGCTCTGCTCGGCGGTCACCAGCTGCGCGGCGAACGCCTCGGCGGCGTTGTTGTATTCGGTTGCCTTCGCCGCGTCACCGGCCGCGGTCGCCTGGTCGGCCAAAGTCACCGCCTGGCGCACGTTGACCTGCAGCTTCTCCACGTCCGCGAGCTGGCGGTTAAGCCGCATCTCCAGCTGGCGCTGGTTGCCGATGACCTGAGCAGCCTGCTGCGTCAACGCCTGGTGCTGGCGCTGGGCCTCCTCGATGGCCTGCTGTATCTGCACCTTCGGATCGGCGTATTCGTCGACTTTGGCGCTGAACAGCGCCATCATGTATTTCCACGCCTTGACGAACGGATTAGCCATCGATTGCTCCGTCTTCGTGTCGATGTGTAGTCGCAGCCCAATTTATCGGGTCCGGGGCGTCAGGCCACCGCCATCGCGGAAACGTGCGGGATGACCACCTTGGTGTCGACGTCGATGTTCGGCGCCGCGAGGTCGGTGAGCTCCTCGCATGCCAGCCGCTGCCCGGCGTCGGTGAGCACCTCCGACAGCGGAACGTCGAGCGCCCCGCAGATCGCGGTCAACAGTTCGCTGGACGCCTCCTTGCGGCCCCGCTCGACCTCGGACAGGTAGCCCAGGCTCACCCGCGCCGAGTCGGAAACCTCGCGCAGGGTCCGCCCCTGCGATGTGCGGGCACGGCGCAGCACGTCGCCGATCACCTCGCGCAGCAATGCCGCCATCGTGCACTCCTTCGACCTCGGCCATCAAACCCGGCAATCAAAACCTCTGATAGGGCAACGTCAGCGAACGCCGCGGGGTTCCCGGATCATCGGCCCTCCACCAACTCGCGGAGCCGGGCAAGCGCGTGGTGCGCAGCGTTAATTCGAATATCCCAACGCGACCCGGTGAGCAACAGTTCGGTGACCTCGGTACCGGTGGGTCCGGCCAGCCCGACGAACACCGTTCCGACCGGATGCCCGCCGTGCGGGTCGGGGCCGGCCACGCCGGTGATCCCGATGCCCCAGGTGGCGGCGCAGCGCTGCTGAGCGCCCACCGCCAGTGCCCTTGCCGTCGGCGCGGACACCGGCCCGACCTGGGCGAGGACCTGTCGCGGGACTCCGGCCAGCGCCATCTTGGTGTCCTCGGTGTAGGTGACGAGCCCGCCGCGCAGCACCGAACTCGCGCCGGGTACCCCGGCCAGCGCGGCCGCCAACAGCCCCCCGGTGAGCGACTCGGCGGTGGCGATGGTCTGCCGTCGCAGCGTGAGGTCGGCGACCAGCCCGCGGGCGTCATCAGTGACCAGCGGGTCGTCCACGGGTGTCCCTGACCGCCTGGGTCACGTAGTCGATACCGGTGAGGACCGTCAGCACGATCGCGACCGCCATCACCACCAGCGCGACCAGATGCCAGACGCCGGTCAGTGGCAGGATGAACAATCCGATCGCCACCGCCTGGACAAGCGTCTTCAGCTTGCCGCCACGGCTGGCCGGGATCACGCCGCGCCGCAGCACCGCGAACCGCAGGACTGTGATGCCGATCTCGCGAACCAGGATCAGCGCCGTGACCCACCACGCGAGGTTATCCAGCGCCGACAGGCCGATCAGCGCGGCGCCCAGCAGTGCCTTGTCGGCGATCGGATCTGCGAGCTTGCCGAACTCGGTCACCATGCCGTAGCTGCGTGCCAGTGCGCCGTCGAACCGGTCGGTCACCATGGCCACCGCAAAGACCACGAAAGCCGCTACGCGCCAACGTGAGTCATGCCCATCACCGGCGAACAGCGCGAACAGAAACACCGGCACGAGGACCAGGCGAATGGTGGTCAGCAGATTGGCGACGTTGACCAGCCGCACGGTCGGGGCCGTCACCGTCGACCTTGACCGGATGGGAGCAGCGCCGACACGCCATCAGAATATCGGTTGTCCCAAGCCGATACTCTCGCAGCTGTGAACGGGCACGGCGGCGAGCTGGTGCTGCGGCGCGCGCGGACCTCGGACGTGCCCGTCATCAAGACACTGGTCGACTACTACGCCGGCAAGATCCTGCTGGAGAAGAACCTCGTCACGCTCTACGAGGCGGTGCAGGAATTCTGGGTGGCCCAGCGCGACGGCGAAGTGGTCGGCTGCGGGGCGCTGCACGTGATGTGGTCCGATCTCGGCGAGGTGCGCACCGTCGCGGTGCATCCCAAGGTCAGGGGCCAGGGTGTCGGGCACGCCATCGTGAACCGGTTGCTGGACGTGGCACGCGAATTGCAGCTGCAGCGGGTGTTCGTGCTGACGTTCGAAACGGAGTTCTTCGAGCGGCACGGGTTCACCGAGATCGAGGGCACACCGGTGACCGCGGAGGTGTACGAAGAGATGTGCCGCTCCTACGACACCGGTGTCGCGGAATTCCTCGACCTGTCCTACGTCAAGCCGAACATCCTCGGCAACTCGCGAATGTTGTTGCTGCTTTAATCGATTTCGTCGTCTGTGGCGCTGCCGAGGCCGCGGATCGAGGCCAGCGTGGCGGCCAGCTCGTCGGGCTTGACCAACACCTCGCGGGCCTTCGAACCCTCGCTGGGCCCGACGATGCCGCGGGTCTCCATCAAATCCATCAGCCGCCCCGCCTTGGCGAACCCCACCCGCAGTTTGCGTTGCAGCATCGAGGTGGAGCCGAACTGGCTGGACACCACCAGTTCGACCGCCTGCAGGAACACGTCCATGTCGTCGCCGATGTCGGGGTCGACGTCGGTGCGCTCGCTGGTGGTCTTGGCGGTGGTGACGCCCTCGGTGTACTCGGGTTCGGCCTGGTTCTTGCAGGCCTGCACGACCGCGTGGATCTCCGCATCGGTGATGAACGCGCCCTGCAGCCGGATCGGCTTGTTGGCGCCCATCGGAAGGAACAACCCGTCGCCCATCCCGATCAGTTTTTCGGCGCCCTGCTGGTCGAGGATCACCCGGCTGTCGGTCAGCGACGACGTGGCGAACGCGAGCCGGGACGGGACGTTGGTCTTGATCAGGCCGGTCACCACGTCGACCGACGGCCGCTGGGTGGCCAGCACCAGGTGGATGCCGGCGGCCCGGGCCTTCTGCGTGATGCGTACCACGGCGTCCTCGACGTCGCGCGGCGCGGTCATCATCAGGTCGGCGAGCTCGTCGACGATCGCCACCACATACGGGTAGGGCTGGTACTCGCGCCGGCTGCCCAGCGGGGTGGTGATCTCGCCCGCCTTGAGCTTGGCGTTGAAGTCGTCGATGTGACGCACCCGAGAGGCCTGCATGTCCTGGTAGCGCTGCTCCATTTCCTCGACGAGCCACGCCAGCGCCGCGGCGGCCTTCTTCGGTTGGGTGATGATCGGGGTGATCAAATGCGGAATGCCTTCGTAGGGCGTCAGTTCCACCATTTTGGGGTCGATCAGAATCATCCTGACCTCTTCCGGGGTGGCCCGGGCCAGCAGCGAGACCAGCATCGAATTGATGAAACTGGACTTGCCGGAGCCGGTGGAACCGGCGACCAGCAGATGCGGCATCTTGGCGAGGTTCGCCGAAATGTATTCGCCCTCAATGTCTTTGCCGAGGCCGATGACCAGCGGGTGGTGATCACGGCGGGTCGAGCGGTCGGTCAGCACGTCGGCGAGGCGCACCATCTCACGGTCGACGTTGGGCACCTCAATGCCGACCGCCGACTTGCCGGGGATCGGGGCCAGCATCCGGACGCTCTCGGTGGCCACCGCGTAGGCGATGTTGCGGTGCAGGGCGGTGATCTTCTCCACCTTCACGCCCGGACCCAGTTCGACCTCGTAGCGGGTGACCGTCGGGCCGCGAGTGAGCCCGGTGACCGCGGCATCGATCCTGAACTGTTGCAGCACCGACGTGATCGCGTCGATCATGTTGTCGTTGGCCGTGCTTCGGCGCTTGGGGGGGTCGCCGTTGATGAGCAGATCCAGCGAAGGCAGCGTGTACGGGCCTTCCACCACGCGGTCCAGTTCGAGCATGTCCTGGTTGGGTGCTGCGTTGGCGCCCTTGGTCGTGCGCCGTCGCACCGGCTTGGATTCGGGTTCGGCGATCACCGACGGTTCGGGGACGGTCGGAGCGTCGTCGATGTCGTCGGGGTCGTCGGGGTCGTGGTCGTCGTCGTGGGGGTCGTCGGCGGGCCAGGCCAGCGCCTCGTCTTCGTCTTCGTGGTCGTGGTGGTAGGCGTGGCCGTGGTGCGTTGGCAACGTCGCGCGCAGCGCGCTGAGGGCCTCACGCACCGTCGTACCCGACAGCAGCAACACGCCGAACAGCACGCCGATCGCCAGCAGCGGCGTGGCGATCCAGGCGGTCAGCCCGTCCGAAAGCGGGCCGCCGATGGCGAATCCGACGAAGCCGGCGGCGTGCTGGCGAGCCTGCGGCGACTCCGGGGAACCCGCCCACAGATGCCCCAGGCCCAGCGCCGGCAGCGCGATCATCACCGCGCCGAGGACGAGCCGGGGGCGGGTCGCGGGGTTGGGTTGCGATCGCATCAGCACGATCGCGATCGCCGCCGTCACCAGCGGGAGAACGATGACGCCGGAACCGATCATCACCCGCAGCGCGGTGTCGATCCACCGGCCCACCGGCCGCGCGGCGTCGAACCAGCCGCTCGCGGCGATCACCACCGACAGGCCGAGCAGCGCCAGCGCCACACCGTCGCGGCGATGCCCGGGATCAATGTCGCGGGCGTGACCGACCGAGCGGGCCGCGGTCCCGGCACCCCTGGCCAGCATCAGCCAGACCGCGCGGGTGCCCCGGGCCGCCGCCGCGCGGCGGCGCCGGTGGTCTTTTTTGACGGGCTTCCGGCGCGGTGCCCTTGACCTGCTCGTTCGGGTTGCGGAGCGGGCGGCGGTCTTACCAGGCATGCGGCCAAGCCTAATCGCATGCGCCTCAGATGCACCATTCGCCACACTGGTCCCCGGTGGATCGTGAGCCGGTTGTGGGTAGGGTGGCTGGCGTGCCCATGCCCATCGTCGTCGTCGCCACCATGACCGCCAAGCCCGAATCCGTGGACAAGGTCCGCGAGCTGTGCCAGCGCACCGTCGAAGCGGTGCACCAAGAACCGGGCTGCGAGCTCTACGCCCTGCACGAGGCGAACGGGACTTTCGTGTTCGTCGAACAGTGGGCGGACGAGGACGCGCTGAAGACGCACGGCGGCGCGCCCGCGGTGGGCGCGCTGTTCGGCGGTGTCGGAGAGCACCTCGACGGGGCGCCCGACATCAAGACGCTGCAGCCGGTTCCCGCCGGGGACCCCGCGAAGGGCCGGCTGAGGGCCTGACATGGCGACGAGCGCTGCCGGGCTGAGCGGAAAGGTCGCGTTCATCACCGGCGCCGCCCGCGGGCAGGGTCGGGCCCACGCCGTGAAACTGGCCGCCGAGGGCGCCGACATCATCGCGGTCGACCTGTGTGACCAGATCGCGTCGGTGCCATACCCGATGGCCACCGCCGACGACCTGGCGGCCACGGTGAAACTGGTGGAGGACGCCGGCGCACGGATCGTCGCCAGGCAGGCCGACGTGCGCGACCGCGCGTCGCTGACCATCGCGCTGCAGGCGGGTCTCGACGAGTTCGGCCGGCTGGACATCGTGGTCGCCAACGCCGGGATCGCCCCGATGCAGGCGGGCGAGGACGGCTGGCGGGACGTGATCGACGTGAACCTGACCGGCGCACACCACACCGTCGAGGCCACCATCGGCACGATGATCGCGCAAGGCGAGGGTGGGTCGGTCGTATTGATCAGCTCGGCGGCGGGCCTGGGCGGCATCGGCAGCGCCGACGCGGGCTCCATCGGCTATGCCGCAGCCAAGCACGGGATGGTCGGGTTGATGCGGGTGTACGCCAACCTGCTTGGCCGATACCGGATTCGGGTCAACTCGGTGCATCCCGCCGGCGTCGAGACGCCGATGATCAACAACGAGTTCGTCCGCGACTGGCTGTCGCGGATGATTGCCGAGGCCGAGGCGCCGCCGGACCTGGGCAACCTGCTGCCGGTGCAGGTTCTGGCGCCCGAGGACATCGCCAACGCGGTCGCGTGGCTGGTTTCCGACGCCGCCCGCTACGTCACCGGGGTCACGCTGCCGGTCGACGCGGGATACATCGCCAAGATCTGATGGCTGTTCATCGGCCGGCGGCGCAGCGGATTCAGATCTCGATGACCGTGGGGACGATCATCGGCTGGCGCCGGTAGGTCTCGCCCACCCACTTGCCGACCACCCGGCGCACGGCCTGGGCGATGCGACCTGGATCGGTGACCCGCTCGGCGGCAAGGTTTTCCAGCTCTTCGGAGACCTTGCGCAGGGCCGGCTCGAGCGCCTTGGGGTCCTCCGAGAAGCCCCGCGAATGCAGGTGCGGCGGCGCGGCCGGCGCCGCGGTGCCCCGCCGGAGCACGAGGGTCACGGCGACGAAACCCGAGGTCAGGATCAGCCGCTCGCCGAGGGTGGTGTCGCCCACGTCGCCGAGAACCAGTCCGTCGACGAACATCTTGCCCACCGGCACCGCGCCGGCGATGCCGGCCCGACCGGCGATCAGATCCACGCTGACGCCGTTCTCGGCCAACATGATCCGATCCTGCGGCACGCCGGTCCTGGCCGCCAGCTCGGCGTTGGCGCGCAGGTGCCGCCAGGTGCCGTGCACCGGCATCACGTTGCGCGGGCGCACCCCGTTGTAGAGGAACAGCAGTTCGCCGGCGTGGGCGTGACCCGAGACATGAACACGCAGCTGGTTGTTGGTGATGACGCGGGCACCGATGCGGGCCAGCGCGTCGATGATCTGGTAGACGGCCTCCTCGTTGCCGGGAATCAGCGATGACGACAACACCACCAGGTCACCGGGGGTCAGCGTGATGCTGCGGTGCTCACCGCGCGACATCCGGGCCAGCGCCGACATCACTTCGCCCTGGGTGCCGGTGGTGATCAGCACCACCCGTTCGGGCGCCATCATCTCGGCGGCGCCGATCTCGAGCACGTCGTCGTCGTCGACCTGCAGGAAGCCGAGCTCGCGGGCGATGCCCATGTTGCGGACCATCGACCGGCCCACGAACGCAACTTTGCGGCCCAAAGCCACCGCAGCGTCGATGATCTGTTGCACGCGGGCGACGTTGGAGGCAAAGCACGCCACGATCACCCGGCCGTCGGCGGACCGGATCAACCGGTGCAACGTCGGGCCGATCTCGCTTTCCGACGGTCCGACACCGGGCAGTTCGGCGTTGGTGGAGTCGACCAGCAGCAGGTCGACACCGAGGTCGCCGAGCCGGGACATCCCGGGCAGGTCGGTGGGACGGGCATCCAGCGGCAACTGGTCGAACTTGATGTCCCCGGTGTGCAGCACCGTTCCCGCGCCGGTGTAGACCGCGACCGCGAGCGCGTCGGGAATCGAGTGGTTCACCGCGAAGTATTCGCACTCGAACACGCCATGGGTGGTGCGCCGGCCCGCGGACACCTCGACGAACACGGGTTTGATGCGGTGCTCGCGGCACCTCTCGGCGACCAGCGCCAGCGTGAACCTCGAGCCGACGACCGGGATGTCGGCGCGCAGCCTGAGCAGATACGGGATCGCGCCGATGTGGTCTTCGTGAGCGTGGGTGAGCACCAGCGCCTCGACGTCGTCGAGGCGCTGGTCGACGTGGCGCAGATCGGGCAGGATCAGGTCGACAGCCGGCTCGTCGTGGCCGGGAAACAACACCCCGCAGTCGATGATCAGCAACCGGCCCAGATGCTCGAAAACCGTCATGTTGCGGCCGATTTCGCTGATTCCGCCCAGCGCGGTCACCCGCAGGCCACCGGTCGCCAGCGGGCCCGGCGGCTCGAGGTCGTAGTTCACCGCAACACCGACGCGGCGCGCATGTCCGCCGTCAGCGCCTCGATCTGCGCGGGGGTGGCCGCTACCTGCGGCAGCCGGGGATCGCCGACGTCGATGCCCTGCAGGCGCAGGCCGGCCTTGACCATCGTCACGCCGCCGAGACGCCTCATCGCCGCGTACAGCGGGGTCAACGAGACACTGATCTTGCGGGCCGTCGCGACGTCGCCGGATTGGAACGCCGACAGCAATTCCCGCAGCTGGCCCGCGGCCAGGTGGGAGATGACGCTGATGAACCCGGTGGCGCCCATCGCCAGCCACGGCAGGTTGAGCGGATCGTCGCCGGAGTAGTACGCCAGCCCGGTGGAGGCGATGATGTCGGCCCCGCCGGCCAAATCCCCCTTGGCATCCTTGACGCCGACGATGTTCGGGTGCGCGGCCAGCGCGCGAATGGTGGCGAACTCGATCGGCACCACCGACCGCGGGGGGATGTCGTAGAGCAGGACCGGAACCGACACCGCGTCGGCGACCGCGGTGAAGTGCGCCAGCAGCCCGGCCTGCGGGGGCCGCGAGTAATACGGCGTCACCACCAGCAGCCCGTGGGCGCCCTCGGCCGCACAAGCCCGCGACAGTGCGACGCTGTGCGCGGTGTCGTAGCTGCCGGTGCCCGCTATCACCCGGGCGCGGTCGCCGACCGCGTCCAGCACCGCGCGCAGCAGCGCGAGCTTCTCCTGGTCGGTGGTGGTGGGCGACTCGCCAGTGGTGCCCGACAGCACCAGCCCGTCACAGCCGGAGTCGATCAGATGGGTGGCCAGGCGCGCGGCGGCGGCCAGGTCCAACGCGCCGTCCGCCCCGAATGGTGTCACCATCGCGGTCAGCACGGTGCCCAGTCGCGCGCTGACGTCGATACCGCCCGTGCTCACGGCGCCAAGGGTACCCGTCAAGCCTCGGTGGCCAGCGGCGACGTGGCGACCTCCGTGCCGTCGGCGAGCGTGGCGATCTCGAAGTCCACGAAGACCGCGGGCGCCACGTCGGCCAGCTGCCGCAGACAGGCGATCGCCAGCCGGCGGATCTCCACGTCGGCGTGCTCGCTGGCGCGTACCGCGATGAAATGCCGCCAGGCCCGGTAGTTGCCGGTCACCACGATGCGGGTCTCGGTGGCGTTGGGCAGCACCGCGCGGGCGGCCTGGCGCGCCTGCTTGCGCCGCAGCACGGCGTTGGGCACATCGGCGAACCTGGCCTGAAGCCCGGTCAGCAGCTGGTCATAGGCGGCGCGGCCGGCGTCGGCGGCCTCGAGGAACAGCTTCATGAGTTCGGGGTCGTCTTCGATCCCGGGGGGAGCCACCACCCGCGAATCCCATTCCGGGACGAATCGCTGGGAGAGCTGCGAGTAGGAGAAATGGCGGTGGCGGATCAGCTCGTGGGTGCACGACCGCGAGACACCGGTGATGTAGAACGAAACCGACGCGTGCTCGAGCACCGAAAAGTGTCCGACGTCGATGATGTGGCGCAGGTAGGAGGCATTCGTCGCGGTGCGCGGGTTGGGTTTGGACCAGCTCTGATAGCAGGCCCGCCCGGCGAACTCGACCAGCGCGGAGCCGCCGCCGGCGTCGGTGCTCCACGGCACGTCCGGCGGCGGGAAGAACTCGGTCTGCGCGATCAGTTGCACGCGCAGCGGCGCGGTGTCGGCCACGGCTCACCCTAAGGCGTGCGCCAGCGGTTCCGTTAAGTCCCCCCGGTCACCGACCGTGACGTCGGACAGGCCCAGCCACGACGCCATCGACTTCAGTTCACCGGCCAGCGCCTCGGCGGTGCTGCGCGGGGGTTGGCCGGGTTCGACGAACGCGCCGACGACGTGCAGCGCGTGGTGGGCGCGTTTCAGGTCGACGCGGGCGACCAGGTGGCCGTCGACCAGCAGCGGCCATACGTAGTAGCCGTACCGGCGCTCGGCCGCCGGAGTGTAGATCTCGAGGCGGTAGTGAAAACCGAACAACCGCTGCACCCGCGGCCGGAAGAAGATCAGCGGGTCAAAGGGGCACAACAGCGCCGTACCGCGGTCCTGGCGGGGCACGACCTGCCCGGCTTTCAGGTACCCCGGTGCGGTCCAGCCCTCGACCTCGACGGGTTGCAGCTCGCCCGCCGACACCAGCTTCGCGATAGCGGGCTTCACCTGCTGCGCCGACAGCCGGAAGTAGTCCCGGATGTCGGCCTCGGTCCCGACGCCCAGCGCCGTGGCCGACCGCAGTACCAGCTGGCGCACCGCCTCGTCGTCGTCGACTTGGCGGCCGACCACGTCGGCGGCCAGCACCCGCTCGGTCAGGTCGTAGTGGCGGGCGAAGCCGACCCGGGTGGCGGTGGTCAGCACGCCGGACGCGAACAGCGCCTCGGCCACCCATTTGGTGTCGCTGCGGTTCCACCACGGTCCCTTCCCGCGGCGTGGTTCGGCGGCGAGATGCGCCTCGATCTGGCTGGCCGTGCTCGGCCCGAGCTCGGCGAGCGCGGCGACGATGTCGTCGGCGAGGTTCGGATTGGCCTTCACGATGTGACGGCCCCACCGGCCGTGCCGGTATTCGCGCATCCGCCAGCGCAGCAGCGGCCAGTCGTCGACCGCCATCAGCGCGGCCTCGTGTGCCCAGTATTCGACGAGCAGCCGCGGTGCGCCGGCGCTGTGGGTCCACGCGGCCCGGTCCAGCACGTCACGGTCGTAGGGTCCCAGCCGGCTGAACACCGGCGCGTAGTGCGCGCGGACGGCGACCGACACCGAATCAAGCTGCAGCACCTGGATTCTGGAGATGAGGCGGCGCAGATGCGCCCGGGTGACGGCGGCTTTCGGCTTAGGTTCGCTGAAGCCCTGTGCGGCCACGGCGACCCGTCGAGCCTGCGCCGGGGTCAGCCTGGTCATGAGATGCGGCGGTAGGTGCTGAACCGGTACCGCAGCCCGCTGCTGCTGGTCTGCCAGTCCGCGTCCTCGGCGATCCAGCCCTCGTCCAGCACCGGCGCCATCACGTCGGTGTCGTCACGAACGATCGGGACGTCGACCTGCGTCACTTCGCACCGATCCGCCAACGGCAGGGCCTGTGCGAAGACCTGCTCGCCGCCGATCACCCACATGTCGCCGTCGCCGAGCGCCCCGTCCGGCGATGAGCCACTCGGGCGAAGAGCATCCTGCAGCGACGACACCACCTGCGCTCCGGTTGCCAGGTAGCCGGCCTGGCGGGTCAGTACGACATTTCGGCGGCCCGGCAGCGGCCGCACTTTCGGGGCCAGCGATTCCCAGGTGCGCCGGCCCATCACCACCGTGTGGCCCAGGGTGATCCGCCGGAACCGGGCATGATCTTCCGGCAGCTGCCACGGGATGCCACCGCCGCGCCCGATCACGCCCGACTCGGACTGCGCCCAGATGAGCGCGACGGACCTACCGGCCGGTGGGCGGGCCGTCATACCGCCACGGGCGCCTTGATCGGCGGATGCGGGTCGTAGTTGTTGAACACCACGTCGTCGTAGGTGTAGTCGAAAATCGAATCACGCGGTGCCAGAACGAGTTCCGGATAAGGGCGAGGCTGGCGGCGCAACTGCTCGGTGACCTGCTCGATGTGATTGTCGTAGATGTGGCAGTCACCGCCGGTCCAGATGAACTCACCGACGCCGAGCCCGGCCTGCGCGGCCATCATGTGCGTCAGCAGCGCGTAGCCGGCGATGTTGAACGGCACCCCGAGGAAGAGGTCGGCGCTGCGCTGGTAGAGCTGGCAGCTCAGCTTGGCGTCGGCGACGTAGAACTGAAAGAACGCGTGGCACGGTGGCAGCGCCATCTGCGGGATATCGCCGACGTTCCACGCCGACACGATGATGCGCCGCGAGTCCGGGTCGGTCTCGAGCAGGTTCAGCGCTGCGCTGATCTGGTCGATGTGCTGGCCCGACGGTGTCGGCCAGGACCGCCACTGCACGCCGTACACCGGACCCAGATCGCCGGTGGGCGAAGCCCATTCGTCCCAGATGGTGACGCCGTGCTCGCGCAGCCAGCCGACGTTGGAATCGCCGCGCAAAAACCACAGCAGCTCGTAGACCACCGACTTGACGTGGACCTTCTTGGTGGTGATCAGCGGGAAACCCGCCGCGAGGTCAAAACGCATCTGGTGGCCGAACAGGCTGCGCGTCCCGGTGCCGGTGCGATCGGATTTCGGTGTTCCCCGCTCCATCACCAGGCGCAGCAGATCCTCGTAGGGCGTGGCGATCGGCACGCGGCCAGCTTACGTCCAGACGCGGGGAGTAGAACTACCACCATGCCCAGCGTTTCTGCCACCGTCACCACCCCCGACGGCTCCTGCCCGGTGACCCTGCACACACCCAACGGCGCCGGCCCCTGGTCGGCGGTGATCATGTATCCCGACGCGGGCGGGGTGCGCCCGACCTTTGCGGACATGGCCGACACGCTGGCCGGCTTCGGCTACGCCGTGCTGCTGCCCGACGTGTACTACCGGCACGGCGAGTGGCAGCCGTTCGACATGGCGACCGCGTTCACCGACGAACACGAGCGGGCCCGCCTGATGGGCATGATCGCCAGCATCACCCCCGACATGATGGCCAGCGACGCGGGCGCGTTCGTCGAATTCCTCACCGCGCGGCCCGAGGTGCGCGACGGCGGGGTCGGCGTGTGCGGCTACTGCATGGGCGGGCGGATGGCGCTGATCGTGGCCGGCCGCCAACCGGGGCGGGTAGCGGCCGCCGGGTCCATCCACGGCGGCAACCTGGCCAGTGAGGATCCCAACAGCCCGCATCTGCTCGCCGACCGGATGACGGCCACGGTGTATGTCGGCGCCGCGGAGAACGACCACTCGTTCGGACCGGAGCAGGCCGAGAGGCTGGACAAAGCGCTGACCGCCGCGGGTGTCCGCCACACGATCGAGTGGTATCACGCCGGGCACGGCTTTGCGGTACCGGACAATCCGCCGTACCACGCGCAGGCCGCCGAGCGGCACTGGCTGGCTCTGCAGGAGCTGCTGCGGTCCTCGTTACCGGGCTGAGCGGCGCAACAGGCTGGACAGGCTCCGGTGCGCCCCGCGGAACGCGTACGCCGCGGCGACGACCGACACCCCGATCATCAGGACAAACGTCGCCAGCCAGTTGCTGCGGCTGTGGCTAACGTTCCACCAGACCACCGTGAACAGCATCGCACACAGGAACAGCACAATGTCGCGCCAGTTGCCCTGGTAGGAAGTCGCGGCCGCGCGGAGTTGGCGGCTCCGGTTGTTGGCCTCGACGAGGTCGTCGATGCGCTGTTCGATCGAGCGCTGCAGCGCGGCACGCCGGGCAGACTGCTCGGGCGGCAGCCGGTCGAGCAGCTCCAGGTCGGTCTTGATCTGGCCGCGGAAGTCGGGGCCCTTCAACTGGCCCGCGGCGATACCGAGCAGGGCACCCCCGAAGATCGGGGCCGTGCCCAGCGCCAGTTCGGCAATAGCGGCCATGGTGCGATTCCCTTCAGTCCATCGGCAAGGCTGCCAGCGTCGCGCCCAATTCGTAGGCCTTCTCGCGAACCGCGGCGTCCGGCGTGCCGATGACCTCCAGCGTGGCGACGGCCTCGGTCAGCGGCAGGCCGGTCGCCAGCTTCTCCACGGCCGAGGCGGCGCCGAGGGTGTCGGACGGTGTCGAAGAAATGCTTCAGCGTCTTATGACCGTGATAGATCTACCGCCCGGCGATCACCCTGGTATGGGACAACGTCTGGAGCGAGTTCGTGCCGTTCCTCGACTACGGCACCCATCGTTCTGCAGCTGCTGACGGCGTGTCGGCTCACCCGAATCGTGCCCGGCCCTTCGGCGGCAAACGGTTCGTCTCTGTGTGAGAAAGTCGGGATAGCCCATGAAAGTTAGTGCACCCGTTGGCAATTCGGCGTTTGGCATTGATCGAACACCGAACCGGTCCACTGGGAGGTTGGCCAGCGTCGGCCTTACTGCTGGTGTGTTCGTCTGGGTGTTCGCACGAGCTTATTTGGGCGGAGGCGTGCCCTGCTGTTGGTGCAGTGCAGCGTCTTGACCGGCGATCTGACTGAGGGCCTGCGCCGCCTTCGTGTACTGGGCGTCTGCGTTGTTGGCTGCCGTTTGCCAGTTGCTGATTTCCATATTGACTTGGTCGATCCGAGCCTGCGCGTTCTGCACATCCTTGATCGCCTGGGTCACTTTCTGTTGGGCGACGTCGACGTTGTTGGTCGTGCCACACCCAAAGGTGTCCGTTGCGCCCGGGTCACAAGTTTCCGGGCCGGGGATCATTTTTTCCTCCGACAGGTGGCCTTGCGCGTTCTTTAGAGCCTGCTGCTTGGCAGCGAGATCGTTATTAGCCGGGCCGAGTTGGTTTTGCCACCCCGTCAACGTGCTGTGTATGTAGTCCTGCGCGGCGCTCGCGTTCTTGTAGTCCGCTTCGGCTTGGCTCAGCTGCTGATCGGCCGCTGCTACCTGGGCGTCCACGGCGGGGTCGAGCGGCAGCGAATGGATCGGCGTAAGAGGCGCAGGGGCAGCCTGCGCTGGCCCCGCGGCGAACCAGACCAGTGCGGGCACCGCCGCGGCGGCGACGGTAGCGCCGAACGCCGAGGAGATCAGCCCTTTCTTGGGGTAGTGGGTCGTGTTCATGATTGTTCTCCTGTGTTTTGCACGAGCATGGGGCATGTTCGTGCGAGCACCGGGCTCAACGCGGACTTACCATCCTCAGGGATCCGTCGTGGGCGACCCGATGTAGGTAGCGGGTGCCCACGGTAGCCGCCCGCGTGCTTTGCCGGGGCAGTCTACGCCCGTGCGGCCCCGGCGCGTCGGTAGTTTCGCTCAATTTGCCGCAGGTACGGGATCCGTGAGCGCCGCGATCAGCGATCCTGGCGCTGCCACAACGGCGAGGAATCGACCAATCCTAAGCACCCAAGGCTCGATCGGTCCTCGCCCGCTCGGCTTGCGTGGTGTGCAGTTACGGTTTTTGAGTTCGATTGCTGGTCATTCCATGAGCTGCGCCGCGATTGACGCACCGAGTTCCCAGCAGGCCGCCAAGTCAGCCTTGCTCGGCTTGCCCATCACCACCACGGTCTCACCGGCTTTCACCCAACCCAGCCCGGTCGTGATGGCGGTGACGGCGTGCTCGGCTCCCTCCGTGCCCTCGTTGCCATGGAGGTAGAGGCCGAACGGCCGCCCGCGGGTCGTATCCAGGCACGGGTAATAGCAAACGTCGAATGCGTGCTTGAGGGCGCCGCTCATGTACCCCAGATTGGCCGGGGTGCCGAGCAGATAGCCGTCGGCCGCAAGCATGTCGGTCGGTGAGACAGTTAGCGCGGGGCGCCGCACGACCTCCACGCCCTGAATCTCGGGGTCGGTGGCACCGGAGAGCACCTCCTCAAACATCGCCTGCAGGTGCGGAGACGGGGTGTGGTGGACGATCAGCAGTGTCTTGGTCATGTGCGGTCCTGCCGGGCCTGCATGTCGACCGCTTTGCTCATCGCTTCGCGGGCACGCCGACGATCGCCCGCGTAGTCGTAGGCGCGGGCCAGCCGGTACCAGCGCCGCCAGTTGTCGGGGTCGTCGTCGAGTTCGGCACGCACGGCGCAGAACAGCGCGTCGGCGGCGTCGCGCCGGATGCGTCCCGACGGCATGCGCGTCAGTCCGCTGACGTCGAGCTCCATGCCCTCGTCGTGGATGATGCGGGCCAGCCGCTGGTGGGCCAGGCCGGCGCGCAGCGTGCTCACCATGGCCCAGACCCCGATGAGCGGCATGATCAGCAGCGCCAAACCCAGACCGATCGCGGCCAGCCTCCCAGATTTCAGCAACGCCATCGCGATCTGCCCGAGAAGCACGAAGTAGACGATCAGCGCGACGCAGAAGAACGCGATCAGCAGCTGGACGCGCAGAACGGGGTTCACAGCCGTCGGTGCGTCGCGCGGATCACCATTGCAGAAGTGGCTCGATGCCGACCGTCAAGCCGGGCCGCTCGCCGACGCGGCGCACCGCCAACAACACGCCCGGCACGAACGACGTGCGGTCGATGCTGTCGTGCCGGATGGTCAACGTCTCGCCGTGGGTCCCGAACAGCACCTCCTGGTGGGCCACCAGGCCGGCCAGCCGCACCGCATGCACCGGAATGCCGTCGACATCGGCGCCGCGCGCGCCCGGCAACGCGGCGCTGGTGGCGTCGGGATTGGGCGGCAAGCCTTTTCGCGCCTGGGCGATCAGCCTCGCGGTGCGCGCCGCGGTGCCCGAGGGCGCGTCGGCCTTGTTGGGGTGGTGCAGTTCGATGATCTCGGCGGACTCGAAGAACCGCGCCGCCTGCTGGGCGAATCGCATCGACAGCACCGCGCCGATCGCGAAGTTCGGGGCGATCAGCACATTCGTGCCGGGCGAGCCGGCGAGCCATGTCCCGACCTGCTCGAGGCGCTCGTCGGTGAAGCCGGTGGTGCCGACCACGGCGTGGATGCCGTTGTCGATCAAGAACTTCAGGTTGTCCATCACGACGTCGGGGTGGGTGAAGTCGATGACGACCTCGGTGCCGCCGTCGACGAACTGGCTCAGCGGGTCGCCGGCGTCCACCTCGGCGGACAACTCGAGGTCGGCGGCGGCCTGCACCGCCGCGACCATCGTCGCGCCGACCCTGCCCTTGGCGCCCAGCACCCCGACTCGCATGGGTGGGAGCCTACTCAGAGCGGTGCGCCGCCCCGCAGATGCTCAAAGATCAGCGACGTCTGGGTTCCCGCCACGTCGGGATCGGCATTGAGATTGTCCACCACGAAGGCCCGCAGATCTTCGGTGTCGCGCGCGGCGACGTGCAGGATGTAGTCGTCGGCGCCGGCGAGGAAGTACACGTCGATGACCTGCGGCAGCTTGCGGATCTCGGAGATGAAGTGCCGGATCCTGCCGCGGGCGCTGGACTGCAGGCTCACCGAGATCATCGCCTGCAGCGGCCGACCGATGGCCGCCGGGTCGACGTCGGTGTAGAAGCCGCGGATCACGCCGATCTCGGAAAGCCGACGCACCCGGCCGTGGCAGGTCGACGCGGCGATGCCGACCGCCTCGGCCAGCGCGCTGTTGGAGATCCGGGCGTCGTCGTGCAGCACGGTGAGGATGCGCCGGTCGACCTCGTCTATTCCGGGGGCTCGAACATCCTTCGGCGGACGCGCCGGGGGGATCATCGGAGTCGTTGAACCTTCTGCCATAGCGGCACGTTATCGAATAGACAGCGTGGAGTTTGCGCGTCGACCGAAAATTCTTCACACTTCTGGTAGGCCGTCCAAGACGAGGAGCGACCATGCGTGTCGGCGTCCCCACGGAAACCAAGAACAACGAGTTCCGGGTGGCGATCACCCCGGCCGGCGTCGCCGAACTGACCCGCCGCGGCCACGACGTCGTGATCCAGGCCGGCGCCGGCGAGGGATCATCGATCTCCGACGCCGACTTCAAGGCGGCCGGCGCCGAGCTGATCGCCGACGCCGAGAAAGTGTGGGACCAGGCGCAGCTGGTGCTCAAGGTCAAGGAGCCGATCGAACCGGAGTACGCGCTGATGCGGCGCGGGCAGACCCTGTTCACCTACCTGCACCTGGCCGCGTCGGCGACGTGCACCCACGCGCTGCTGCGCTCGGGCACCACGTCGATCGCCTACGAGACCGTGCAGACGCCCGACGGTGCGCTGCCGCTGCTGGCCCCGATGAGCGAGGTGGCCGGACGGCTGGCCGCTCAGGTCGGCGCCTACCACCTGATGAAGCCGGCCGGTGGCCGCGGCATGCTGATGGGCGGCGTGCCCGGTGTCGGCCCGGCCGACGTCGTGGTGATCGGCGGCGGCACCGCCGGATACAACGCCGCCCGGATGGCCTGCGGGATGGGCGCGCACGTGACGGTGTTCGACGTCAACCTCGGCACGCTGCGGGCGCTGGACGGCGAGTTCGGCGGGCGCATCCGAACCCGCTACTCGTCGACCCTGGAGCTGGAGGGCGCGGTCAAGCGCGCCGACCTGGTGATCGGCGCGGTGCTGGTGCCCGGCGCCAGGGCGCCGAAGCTGGTGTCCACTTCGGTGGTGGCGCAGATGAAGCCGGGGGCTGTGCTGGTCGACATCGCGATCGACCAGGGCGGCTGCTTCCAGGACTCCCGGCCCACCACCCACGACCACCCCACGTTCACGGTGCACGGCACCCTGTTCTACTGCGTGGCGAACATGCCCGGGTCGGTGCCGCGGACGTCGACGTTCGCGCTGACCAACGCCACGATGCCGTACCTGCTGAGGCTGGCCGACGACGGCTGGCACGCCGCGTGCCGGGCCGACCCAGCCTTGGCGAAGGGGCTGTCGACGCACCAGGGCGCGCTGCTGAACGCTGCGGTCGCCGCGGACCTGGGGCTGCGGTTCACCGATCCGGCGTCGGTGCTGGCGTGAGTTCGGGGCGGTCAGGGGTTGGGCCGCGCCCGGCGGTTACGGGGTGAGGGCGGCGAAAACCGCCTTGGTCGCGTCCGCGATCAGCGGCCGCAGCGCCGGCGCGGACGCATCGTCGGACGGCGAACGCGCAAACAGCGCCAGCAGGACCAGCTTGGTGCTCGGGCCGTAGGCGACACCGATGTCGTTCGTGGTGCCATAGTCCCCGGTGCCGGTCTTGTCGGCGCTGGCCCAGCCGACCGGCAGCCCGGCCCGCATGGTCGAGGTGACATTGCCGCGCATCCAGGCCACGAGTTGTTCGCGGCTGTGCGCGGAGAGCACCCGCCCGGTCAGCAGGTTCTGGTATCCCGCGGCCATCGCGGCCGGAGTGGTCGTGTCACGGTCATCGCCGGGGATCGCCGAGTTCAGATCGGGTTCGACGCGATCGAGCCGGGTTTGGTCGTCACCGATCTCGCGGGCGAACGCGGTCACCGCCGGCGGGCCACCGATGGTGCTCAGCAACAGGTTGGCCGCAGTGTTGTCGCTGCGCTGCAGCGCGGCCGCGCAGAGGTCACCCAGGGTCAGGGTGCGGCCGACGGCCTGCCCGGTCACCGGGGAGTTCGGCAACACCCCGCCAGGGCTGATCGGCGCGACATCGTGCAACTGCAGCCGACCACGGTCCACCATCTGCAGCACCCGCCCGCTGGCGTAGGTCTTGAACGTCGAGCACATTGCGAAGCGATCAGCGTCGCGGTAGCTGACGACGCGTGACGACAGCAGGTCCGCGGCGTACACGCCGAGCCGAGCGTTGTACTGCCCCTCCAGTGCGGCGAACGCGTCGTCGGTCGGTGCCGCGACGGCCGCCGCCGGGCGGTAGAGCGCGCCCGCACCCGACAGCGCGGCCGCGGCGATCAAAGCCTGCCGACGGGTCAGCTCAACCATCGGCCTGAAGGCGCCGCCGGTAGCGGCGCATGCCCGCGATCCAGCTGTCGTAGTCCTCGCCCTTGCGGCGGTACATGTCGAGCACCTGAGGATGCGGCAACACCAAAAATCGGTTCTCACGCACGGCATCCACCGTGAGCTGCGCGACCTCGTCCGGGTCCAGCACCTGGCCGGCGGCGGTGACCGAGCCGGCGGCCAGCCGCGCGGCCGGGTCGGGCGACTCGGCCAATCCGGTCAGCAGCGCGGTGTTGACGCCCATCGGGCACAGGCAGCTGACGCCGACGCCGTCGTCGCCGTAGGTGATGGCCAGCCATTCGGCGAACCCGACCAGCGCGTGCTTGCTGGTGGCGTAGGCCGCGGCCCCGAGCTGGGTGAGCAGCCCGGCCGCCGACGCGGTGGACACGAAGTGCCCGCCGCCGCGTTGCACCCATTCCGGCACCAGCAGTGTCGCGGCCCTGATGTGGGCGCGCAGGTTCACGTCGAGAACCCGATCCCAGTCCCGCTCGGGGATGACGAGCCCGGGCGGGCCGCTGATGCCCGCGTTGGCGACGTAGATGTCCACCGGGCCGAAGTCGGCCGACGCCAGGGCGACCAACGCCCGGATATCTGCTTGTGAGGCGGCATCGGCGCGGCGCGCGGCCACCGGGTGGCCGCGCGCGGCGATCACCTCCGCGGCCTGATCGACGCCCGCCGCGTCGAGGTCGCCGATGACCAGCTGCGCACCGGCGTCCGCGAACGCGGTGGCCAGCGCCCGACCGATCCCCGCGGCCGCGCCGGTCACCACGACCACCTTCCCGGCGATCTGCATCGTCGCTAGCCGGCCCACAGTCGCCGCGGCAGCCGGCGTTTCGATTTGTACGGGCCGAGCACCGCCACCCCGAAAGGCCGGTTGAGCAGCTGGCGGGCGACCGCGTTGACCTCGTCGAGGGTGACGGCGTCGATGCGTGCCAGGGTGTCGGCCAGGCTGCGGTGCTCGCCGTAGTTCAGCTCGCTGCGACCGATCCGGTTCATCCGCGAGCCGGAATCCTCCAGCCCCAGCACCAAACCGCCGCGCAGGGAGCCCTTCGCGATGCGACACTCCGCTTCCGTGATTCCTTCCAGCGCCACGGTTTCCAGCACTTCACCGGCGACCCGGACGACCTCGTCGAAGCGCTCCGGCAGGCAGGCCGCATACACCGACAGCGCGCCGCAGTCGGCGAACGTGTCCACGGTGGAGTACACCGTGTAGGCCAGGCCACGGTTTTCCCGGACCTGCTGGAACAGCCGCGAACTCAGGCCCCCGCCCAGCGCCGTGTTGAGGACCGACAGCGCCCAGCGACGCCCCCAGTGCCGGCCAGGGGCGCGCACGCCCAGCGACACGTGCGTCTGCTCGGCGTCGCGGTTGATCAGCGTCAAATCCGGGCGCCCGGTCACCCGCCCGGTGCCCTTGCGCGGCGGCACCGGGGTGCGGCCGCGCACCAGCCGCGGCCCGAAGTAGTGGCGCACCAGCGGCACCACCTCGTCGTGTTGGACGTTGCCGGCCACCGCGACGACCATCCGTTCGGGCGTGTAGCGGCGGACATGAAACGAGTGCAGCTGCGTCCGGGTCATCGCCGACACCGAATCCACGCTGCCGATCACCGGACGCCCGACCGGGTGTTCGCCGAACAACGCCGACAGGAACACGTCGGCCAGCGCATCCTCGGGATCGTCGTCGCGCATCGCAATCTCCTCCAGCACGACGTCGCGTTCGAGTTCCACGTCGTCGGGGTCGCAGCGGCCGCGCAGCACCACATCGGCTACCAGGTCGACTGCCAGCTCTAGGTCGGTGTCGAGCACGTGGGCGTAGTAGCAGGTGTGCTCTTTGGCGGTAAACGCGTTCAGCTCGCCGCCGACCGCATCGACGGCCTGGGCGATCTGGACCGCCGAGCGGGTAGGCGTCGACTTGAACAGCAGGTGCTCCAGGAAATGCGCCGCGCCGGCGACGCTCGCCCCCTCGTCGCGCGACCCTACGCCGACCCACACCCCCACCGACGCAGAACGCGACGACGGCACATGCTCGGTGATCACCCGCACGCCGCCCGGCAGCATGGTGCGCTGCACAGTCGCCGACGACCCGTCGCTGCGCGGCCCGCGCCGCAGCGCAGGGCCGCCGTCAGGAGTGAGACGCCGCGGCATCGGCCGGTGCGGCTTGCGGCGCGCCTTCGGCGGTGTCGTCCTCGGCGACCAGCACCAACGAGATCTTGCCGCGGTTGTCGATGTCCGCGATCTCGACGCGCAGCTTGTCGCCCACGTTCACGACGTCCTCGACCCTGGCGATGCGCTTGCCCTTGCCGAGCTTGGAGATGTGCAACAGCCCGTCGCGGCCGGGCAGCAGCGACACGAAGGCGCCGAAATCGGTGGTCTTGACCACGGTGCCGAGGAAACGCTCACCGACCTTGGGCAGCTGCGGGTTGGCGATCGCGTTGATGCGGTCGATCGCGGCCTGCGCCGACGGCCCATCGGTGGCACCGACGAACACGGTGCCGTCGTCCTCGATGGAGATCTGGGCACCGGTGTCCTCGGTGATCGCGTTGATGACCTTGCCCTTGGGCCCGATCACCTCGCCGATCTTGTCGACCGGCACCTTGATCGTGGTGACGCGCGGCGCGTACGGGCTCATTTCGTCGGGCCCGTCGATGGCCTCCGCCATGACGTCCAGGATGGTCAGCCGGGCGTCCTTGGCCTGCGACAGCGCCCCGGCCAGCACCTGCGACGGTATGCCGTCGAGCTTGGTGTCCAGCTGCAGGGCGGTGACGAAGTCCCTGGTGCCGGCGACCTTGAAGTCCATGTCGCCGAACGCGTCCTCGGCGCCGAGGATGTCGGTCAGCGCGACGAAGCGGCGCTCAGTTGTTTTGCCCTCTCGCCCTTCAACTTCTACGTCGTCGGAGACCAGGCCCATCGCGATCCCGGCGACCGGCGCCTTGAGCGGCACACCGGCGTTGAGCAGCGCCAGCGTCGAGGCACACACCGAGCCCATCGACGTCGAGCCGTTGGATCCCAGCGCCTCCGACACCTGCCGGATCGCATACGGGAACTCCTCAACGGCGGGCAGCACCGGCACCAGCGCCCGCTCGGCCAGCGCGCCGTGCCCGATCTCGCGGCGCTTGGGTGAACCGACGCGGCCGGTCTCGCCGGTGGAGAACGGCGGGAAGTTGTAGTGGTGCATATAGCGCTTGCTGGTCTCGGGCGTCAGCGAGTCGATCTGCTGGGCCATCTTCAGCATGTCCAGCGTGGTCACGCCGAGGATCTGCGTCTCGCCGCGCTCGAACAGCGCGCTGCCGTGCGCGCGGGGCACCACGGCGACTTCGGCGGACAGCGCCCGGATGTCGGTGACGCCACGACCGTCGATGCGGAAGTGGTCGGTCAGGATGCGCTGGCGGACGAGTTTTTTCGTCAACGCCCGGAAGGCGGCACCGATCTCCTTCTCGCGCCCGGCGTTGGTTTCGGCCAGCCGGTCGACCACCTGGCCTTTGATCTCATCGATGCGGTCGTTGCGGTCCTGCTTTCCCGCGATCGTCAACGCCTGCGACAGCTCGTCGGTGGCCACCGACGCCACCGAGTAGTACACGTCCTCGCCGTAGTCGAGGAAGACCGGGTAGTCGGCGGTCTGTCTGGCGGCGCGGTCGGCAAGTTCCTGTTGGGCGGCGACCAGGTTCGCGATGAACGGCTTCGCCGCTTCAAGGCCGTCGGCCACCACGGTCTCGGTGGGCGCCTGGGCGCCACCGCCGAGCAGTTCGACGACGTTGTGGGTGGCTTCGGCCTCCACCATCATGATCGCGACGTCGGCCTGGTCGCCGTCGCCGACCACCCGGCCCGCGACGACCATGTCGAACACCGCCCCTTCGAGCTGCTCGACGGTGGGGAACGCGACCCAGGTGCCGTCGATCAGCGCAACCCGGACCGCGCCGACCGGGCCGGAGAACGGCAGCCCGGCCAGCTGCGTGGACGCCGACGCGGCGTTGATCGCGAGCACGTCATACAGCTCGTTGGGGTCCAGGCTCAGGATCGTCACAACGACCTGAACCTCGTTGCGCAGCCCGTCGACGAACGACGGCCGCAGCGGGCGGTCGATCAGCCGGCAGGTCAGGATCGCGTCGGTCGACGGCCGGCCCTCACGCCGGAAGAACGAGCCGGGGATGCGGCCGGCGGCGTACATCCGCTCCTCGACGTCGACGGTCAGCGGAAAGAAGTCGAAATGCTCCTTGGGGTTCTTGCTGGCGGTGGTCGCCGACAGCAGCATCGTCTCCTCGTCGAGATACGCGACGACGGAGCCGGCGGCCTGCTGGGCCAGCCGTCCGGTTTCGAAACGGACGGTGCGGGTGCCGAAGCGGCCGTTGTCGACGACCGCCGTGGACTCGAAGACACCCTCTTCGATTTCAGCTACAGACATGGATGTCCGTGTGCCTTCCTGTGGTTGCAGTTGTTTTCGCGTTGCACAGGGCACTGCGGACAATTTCTGCAACGACGTGGCCTGATACCGCTACGGCCGTCGATCGAAGCGGCCGGCAACTCGTCCGGCCGCCACTACCGAAGACCGCCCGAATTCAGGCACATCCGGCAGTGAACCCTGTCTGATACGCAGGAACGGTTCGCGCGGGTATGCGCGGGACCGCACCAAACGCCCCCAGTCTACACAGCGGGCAGGGTCGACACCCGGGGGTCAGCGGCGCAGGCCGAGCCGGTCGATGAGGGAGCGGTAGCGCTCCACGTCGACCTGGGCGACGTACTTCAGCAACCGGCGGCGCCGGCCGACGAGCAGCAGCAGCCCGCGCCGCGAGTGGTGATCGTGCTTGTGCACCTTGAGGTGCTCGGTCAAGTCGGCGATGCGCTTGGTCAGCAGCGCGACCTGCGCCTCCGGGGATCCGGTGTCGGTCTCGTGCAGGCCGTACCGGCCCAGGATCTCTTTCTTCTGTTCAGCGGTGAGCGCCACGAAATAACTCCATCATCGGTCCGCGAGCCGGGAATCTCGGCGCGGCCGCCGCGAACCGCAGCGCACGCCGTGTCGAGCGGGAAGTCTAGCAGCGAGTCACCGCGCCGTCAGAATCGCCCGGGCCCGGTCGGTGTCGGCGTCCATTGCCGCGACCAGGTCGCCGACCTGATCGAACCTGCGCTGTCCGCGGATGCGGGCGACGAAGTCGACGGCGACATGCTCGCCATACAGGTCGGCGGCGGTGTCCAACACGAACGCCTCCACGGTGCGGGTGCGCCCGGAGAACGTCGGGTTGGTCCCGACCGACACCGCCGCCTGGTACCGCTCGCCCGGCACGACGGTGCCGACGACGGGCCCGTGCCCGAGCACGGTGAACCAGGCGGCGTAGACGCCGTCGGCGGGGATCGCGGAATACATCGGCGGGGCGACGTTGGCGGTCGGGAAACCGAGCACGTGGCCGCGGCCGTCGCCGCGCACCACCACGCCCTCGACGCGGTGCGGCCGGCCCAGGGCCTCCGCGGCGGCCACCACGTCGCCGGCGTCGACGCACGACCTGATGTAGGTCGAGGAGAACGTCACGGTCTCGTTCTTGTGGTGCTCGCTGACCAACGACATCGCCTGCACCGCAAAGCCGAACCGCTCACCGGCATGCCGCAGCGTGTCGACGTTGCCCTGGGCCTTCTTGCCGAACGTGAAGTTCTCCCCAACCACGACCTGGACCACGTGCAGCCGCTCGACGAGCAGCTCGTGGATGTAGCGGTCCGGCGTCAGCTTCATGAACTCCGGCGTGAACGGCATCACCAGAAACACGTCGACGCCGAGCTCCTCGACCAGTTCAGCGCGCCGGGTCAACGTGGTCAGCTGCGCCGGATGACTGCCGGGAAACACCACTTCCATCGGATGCGGGTCGAACGTCATCAGCACCGTCGGGACACCGCGGGCGCGGCCCACTTTCACCGCGGTCGCGATCAGCTCGGCATGGCCGCGATGCACCCCGTCGAACACACCGATGGTCAGCACGCACCTGCCCCAGTCCGTGGGGATTCCGTCCTGCCCACGCCAGCGCTGCACAGCGGCAAGCCTAGTGGACCCCGTGGCGACGAGCCGCGTGCGCGACGGTGGCAGCGCACCGACATGTGAGGCCCACCGAGCAGGGCAGGAAAGCCTAAACTTTCACTCGTGCCCGCTGCCGACGACGTTCGCGATCTGACGTCGGTTGCCCAGGATTACCTGAAGGTCATCTGGAACGCGCAGGAGTGGTCGCGCGAGAAGGTCAGCACCAAGATGCTCGCCGAGCGGATCGGCGTGTCGGCCAGCACCGCGTCGGAGTCGATCCGCAAGCTCGCCGACCAGGGCCTGGTCGAGCACGAGAAGTACGGCGCGGTGACGCTGACCGAGCGCGGCCGGCGTGCCGCGGTGTCGGTAGTGCGGCGGCACCGGCTGTTGGAAACGTTTTTGGTTCGCGAATTGGGTTACGGCTGGGACGAGGTGCACGACGAGGCCGAGGTGCTCGAGCACGCGGTCAGCGACCTGATGATGACGCGGATCGACGCCAAGCTGGGTCACCCGCAGCGCGACCCGCACGGCGACCCGATCCCCGACCTGGACGGGCAGGTGCCGACTCCCCCGGCCCGGCAGCTATCGGTGTGCGGCGACGGTGATCACGGTTCGGTGGCCCGCATCTCGGACTCCGACCCGGAGATGCTGCGTTATTTCGACTCGGTCGGGATCGCGTTGGACTGCCATCTGACCGTGTTGGCGCGGCGCGACTTCGCCGGCACGGTGTCGGTCGCGATCAGCGACGGCCACGAGTGCGGCCCCGACCGGACCGTGGAACTGGGAAACCCGGCCGCCCAGTCGATCTGGGTGGTGCCCTGCTGAGCTGACCTACAGCGTCGCGGGCCGCAGCACGACAACCGGTTTGGTGGTCTGCCCGTCATCGCGCAGCAGTGCGATCACCTGGCCGTCCGCGGCGGTCGCCGCGTAGGTACCCTCCAGGCCCGCGGCCGCCAGCGGGCGGCCGTGGCTCGTCGCGAGCGCCTCGTCGGCGCTCAGCTCGCGACGGGGGAAGGTCAGCAGGCACGCCTCGTCGAGGGTGCGGCTCAGCGCCGGCCGCTCGCCGAGTTCGTCGAGGCTGCGGGCGTCGGCGAGCCCGAAGGTGCCAACGCGGGTGCGCCGCAACGCGGTGAGGTGTCCGCCGACGCCCAGCGCAGCGCCGACGTCGCGGGCCAACGCACGGACGTAGGTGCCCGACGAGCAGTCGACCTCCACGTCGACGTCGATGTGACCGTTGCGGCGGTGAACCGCACGGACCTCGAATCGGTCGATGCGCACGGCGCGGGCAGCGAGTTCGACGGGCCGGCCCGCTCTGGCCAGCTGGTAGGCACGCCTGCCGCCGACCTTCACCGCGCTGACCGTTGACGGCAGCTGGCTGATCTCGCCGGTCAGCGTCGCGACCGTGGCCAGCAGGTCGTGATCGGTCACACCGGCGGTCGGGGTGCTCGCCAGGATGTCGCCGTCGGCGTCGTCGGTGGTGGTGGTCTGGCCAAGCCGTATCGTCGCGGTGTACGACTTGTCCGACGTCACCAGCAGGCCCAGGATTTTGGTGGCCCGCCCGACCCCGACCACCAGCACGCCGGTCGCCATCGGATCCAGCGTGCCGGCGTGGCCGACCTTGCGGGTGGCAAAAATTCGCCGGCAGCGGCCCACCACGTCGTGGCTGGTGATGCCGGCCGGTTTGTCGACGACGACGATCCCCGCCGAGCCCGCTGCGCTTCGCGCGAGCCGCTCATCGCCGCTCACAGCACGATCGCGGTCAGCACCAACGCATTACACACCGACCAGCGCCCCCGCAGCGCCGTCAGCGGCGGCCCGGCCCGCGCGGTCGGGTCGATGAGGATCTCGGCGACGAACTGACCCGCGGTCCGGTCGGCGTCGACGCCGAAGATGATGTGGGCGTCTTCGAAGCCGAGCCAGCGATGGGTCAGCGGATACCAGGCCTTGTAGGTTGCCTCTTTGGCGCAGAACAGGATTCGATCCCAGTGCAGACCGCCCGGCAGCGCCGCGAGCTCGCGACGTTCGGCGGGCAGGCTGACCGCGTCGAGCACGCCGCGGGGCAGCACGCCGTGCGGCTCGGCGTCGATGCCGACCGAACGCACCCGAGGAAAGCGCCCGACGGCGGCGCCCCGGTAGCCGTCGCAGTGCGTCAAGCTGCCCACCACCCCGTCTGGCCAGCACGGTTCGCCCTTGTCGCCCTTGAGGATCGGTGCCGGGGGGACGCCGAGTTGCCGCAGCGCCTGCCGGGCGCAGTAGCGGACCGTGATGAACTCGCTGCGCCGCTTGGCGACCGAGCGGGCGATGAGTGGTTCTTCCGCCGGAAGCGGCGCGAGGTCGGGCGGGTCGACATACAGCTCGGCCGCGGCCACCGCGTCGGGCAGCACCGCCGAGATCAGTGTCGCAACCGCCGTCATCGAGACAACTGCCGCCGCCGTATCCGCTGCTGAATCCGCTCCGCGTTGGCGCGCATCTCCGGCGTGATGACGAAGTGGCCGCCGAACTCGTTGAGATAGCCGGGCGCGTACCGCGGGTCCGGCAGCACCTGGCGAAGCCAGCGATACGGCTTGCGGCGCCGCCACTCTCGCGGATAGCCGACGGACACCTCCTCGAAACGTACCCCGTCATACCAGGTGGTGCGGGGAATGTGCAGGTGGCCGTACACCGAGCAGACCGCCTGGTAGCGGGTATGCCAGTCCGCGGTGGCGGTGGTGCCGCACCACATCGAGAACTCGGGATAGAACAGCGCGTCGCAGGGCTCACGGACCAGCGGGAAGTGGTTGACCAGCACCGTGGGGGTCATCCAGTCCAGCTGCTCGAGGCGCTGGCGGGTGTAGGCCAGGCGGTCGCGGCACCACGCCTCGCGGGTGGCGTACGGCTCGGCGGACAGCAGGAACTCGTCGGTGGCCACCACGTTGCGCTCGCGCGCGATGGCGAGCCCCTCGGCCTTGGTAGTCGCGCCGTCGGGCAGAAAACTGTAGTCATACAGCAAGAACATCGGCACGATCGTCGCCGGGCCGCCGTCGTCCACCCATACCGGATACGGGTGTTCCGGGGTGAGGATGCCCATCGCGTCGCACATGTCGACCAGGTAGTCGTAGCGGGCCCGACCGAACAGCTGGGCGGGATCCTTACCGGTGGTCCACAGCTCGTGGTTGCCCGGGACCCAGATCACCTTCGCGAACCGCCGGCGCAGCAAGTCCAGCGACCAGCGGACGTCGTCGGTGCGCTCGGCGACGTCGCCGGCAACGATCAGCCAGTCGTCGGGCGACGACGGGAACAGCGACTCGGTGACCGGCTTGTTACCGGTGTGACCGGTGTGCAGGTCGCTGATCGCCCACAGGGTTGCCACAACGGTCCAGCCTAGGAGAAACGACCCGGCGGCGCCGGGCCCGCGCGGGGCGGGCACAACTAGAACAGGTTCTTGTTTCCAGTGTGCGGCGCCGGGCCGACTTGTACACTCCCCCGAGGGGCTGCCGAGCCGAGGGGGTGCCATGGTCACCAAGCTTCGCCTGATCGCGGCTTTCGGCGCGGTGGTCACCGCTTCCATCCTGGGCTGGCACAACGTTTCGGTCGGCGGGGGCGCAGACGTCCAGCTGCGCTCCACGGCGGTGCCGATGACCAGCACGACCATCAAGTCCCCCGTCGTCGATGTCGTCGACCAGAAGCCGTTCGACCCCTGCGAGGACATCCCGCCCGACGTGATCCAGCGACTGGGGTTGAGCTTCACCCCACCCGAGCACGAAGACGGGCTTCGCTGCCACTACGACGCCGCGAACTACCAGATGGCCGTCGAGCCGATCATCTGGCGGACCTACGAACAAAGCCTCCCCCCGGACGCCATCGAGACCACAATCGACGGCCACCGCGCCGCCTGGTACTGGGTGATGAAGCCCACCAGTTGGAACAACCGCTGGTGGTTCACCTGCATGGTCACCTTCAAGACCAGCTACGGGGTGATCCAGCAGTCGCTGTTCTTCTCCACGGTCTACTCCAACCCCAACGTCGACTGCCCGGTCGAGAACATGACGCGGGCGCAGCAGCTCGCGCCGTATTACGTCTTCTGATTTGCCGGTGACCGCGACCTACTTGAACCGTGCGATGGCGCGCGCGCTGAGCGGCAGCGCGGCGGTCGCCCGGGCCGGTTCGCGGATCCGGCTGGTGGTCGCCGGGCGGCTGCCACCCGCGGTACGCGCGCAACCTCGGTACCGACGAGCCGGCCACGAGCGCGCGCCGGATGGTGACCGCGACCCATTCGGTTGCGCACGGCGCACTGTCGCGGCTGCTGCCGGTAGGGATCCGGTCAGCCCAGCCGGGCCCGCACGGTGTCGGCGACGTCGCCCAGCGTCGCGGCGTCGCGCACCGGCGGCCCCCAGGCGGGGGTCAGGGGCAGTTGCACCCAACTGGTGCACCCGCCGTAATCGGGGGTGCGGGCCACGGTGATCGGCTCGATCAACGGGTAGGCCTGCACGACCAGCACCGTGAGCCGGTGCTTCGGCCGGAAGCTCAGCCTGTCGGCGTGCACCGACTCGGCTGTCCAGATGTGCAGCGGCTCGATCTCGGAAAGCCGATCCGGCCGGTTAACCTCCACGGCCGCAACTACTTCGGCGCCCGCGCGAAGCACCACCGCGTGGGCGGCGCAGTCCGGGAAAGACGCCTTCAGCAGGTCGCGGTGTTCGGGGCGGACCCGCTCGGCGTGGCTGTGCGCGACGGTCGGGAACAACAGGAACCGCGACGCGGACACCTCGAACCGTTTCTCCCGAATTCCGCCCTTGCGCAGCAGCACGGTCTGGCGCCCGTCCAGCAGCGCGTGCACGGCCGCGCTCCACTCCTTGAGACCCGGGTGGGTCATCACCGTCGTCATGCCAGGCGCGCGCGCACCTCGGGTCTGCGCAGCGGCGGCACCGTCCTGGGCGGCTGCTTGCGCGGCGGCAACCCGGCGAGCAGCCGGGCGGTCGCCGCGGCGACCTCGGCGACCGCGGTCTCGAACGCGTCGAGGGTGGCCGGCGACGGCCGGGTGATGCCGCCGACCTTACGCACATACTGGCGTGCGGCGGCCTCGATTTCCTGCTCGGTCGCGGCGGGGGCCAGGCCGCGCAGTTCGGTGATGTTCCGGCACATGAGTTCACGATAGGTGACTACCGTGAGACCGTGCCCGACGACGACGTTCTGCTCATCGACACCGCCGACCGGGTCCGGACCCTCACCCTCAACCGCCCGCGGGTGCGCAACGCACTGTCGGCGCAACTGCGCGACAAGCTGTTTTCGGCGCTGGCCGCAGCCGAGTCCGACGACGAGGTGGATGTGGTGATCCTGACCGGCGCCGACCCGGCGTTCTGCGCCGGCGTGGACCTCAAAGAACTCGGCGGCGGCGACGGCTTGGGCCGGATCCCGGATCTGTCGCCGCGGTGGCCGTCGATGAGCACGCCGGTGATCGGCGCCATCAACGGTGTCGCGGTGACCGGCGGCCTCGAGCTGGCATTGAGCTGCGACATTCTGATCGCATCCGAGCAGGCCCGGTTCGCCGACACGCACGCCCGCGTCGGGATCCTGCCGAGCTGGGGCATGTCGGTGCGGCTGCCACAGGTGGTGGGCCGGGGGCTGGCGCACCGGATGAGCCTGACCGGCGACTACCTGGGCGCCTACGACGCGCTACGGGTCGGCCTGGTCACCGAGGTGGTGCTGCACAACGAACTGCTCGACGCGGCGCGCACGGTGGCCGCGTCGATCGTGGGCAACAACCGCGCCGCGGTGCGGGCACTGCTGGCGTCGTATCACCGGATCGACGAGGCGGCAACCCGGGAGGCGTTCTCGATCGAGGCCGACTCGGCCGCCCAGTGGCTGCGCACCAACGCCAGCAGCACCGACATCGCCGCCAACCGCGAGGCTGTGATCAAGCGGGGACGCAGCCAGATCGGCTAACGCGGGCAGCGCCAGCGCGGCGATCCGACAGGTGCCGGGCGGGTGGCGTCAGCCAAGCGCCTGTCGCAGCCCCGCCACCACGTCTTCGATCGGCCCGGTGGCCGAGTAACCGGCCGCCAGCCGGTGGCCGCCGCCACCGAACCCGGTCGCGACGCTGGCCAGGTCGAACGACTTGGCCCGCATCGACACCGACCAGTGCCGGGGCTCGATCTCCTTGAACACCGCCGCGACCTCGGCCTCGCCGGTGGTGCGGACCACATCGACCACGCTCTCCACCTCTTCGGACCGGCTGGTTCGCCAGTTCTGGTGCGAGACCACCACGTAGACCAGGCCGCGGCCCTGCACGGCGTCGGGCACGAGCGTGGCGGTGGTCAGCACGCGCGCCAGCATCGGCAGATACCCGAACGGGTGGGTGTCGAGCAGTTCCCGGCTGAGCGTGGCGTTGTCGACGCCCAGTTCCACCAGCCGGGCCGCCAGCCGCAGCGCCCGCGGGCCGGCCCACCTGAACGACCCGGTGTCGGTGGTCAACCCCGCGTAGATGCACCACGCCACGTCTTCGTCGATGGGCTTGTCCCATGCGTCGAGCAGGTCGGCCACCAGCATGGTCGTCGAATCCGCCGCGGCATCAACATAATTGACGCTGCCGAACAGCGTGTTGGACTTGTGGTGGTCGATCACGAGCAGCTCACGCGCGTTCGCGGCGCGGTCGGCCAGCGCGCCGAGCCGTTTGACGCTCGGCGCGTCGACGGTGACCACCAGGTCAGCGTCGGTTCGCATCTGCGCGGGTGCGACCAGCAGCTCGACGCCCGGCAGCGTGGCCAGCGATTCCGGCAGGCGGGCCGGGGTCGCGAAGCTCACCTGCACGTCCACGCCGGCCCGGCGCAGCACCAGGGCCAGCGCCAGCCCGGCGCCGAGGCTGTCGGCATCGGGATGCACGTGGCAGATCACGTTGACAGTGCGGGCGGCATCAAGCACATCGGCTGCACCGCGCGCGTCAACGCGCCCGCCCGCACGGGGATGATGCCCGTGCACGGTTTTTTTCTCAGTCGTGTCGATCGCGGTCACCGGCCTCCTGCCCCGTGCTGGTTCTCGGGCCCCGCTGTCCTTGTTCTCCTATCACACGGTAGGGCTGCGCGTCTCCCGCGGGAGTGGCGCCCTCCCTGGCGCGGGCCAGGTCCTCGTCCGCCCGCCGCGCCCGGTCGAGCAGCTCCGCCATCCGGTGCGCGGCGTCGGGCACGGTGTCGCGCACGAACGTCAGCGTCGGGGTGAACCGCACCCCGGTGCCCGCACCGACCTTGGTGCGCAGCACACCCCTGGCCCGCTCCAGCGCCGCCGCCGCACCGGCATAGTCGGGCCGATCGTCGAGCGAGGGGCCCATCACCGTGTAAAACAGTGTCGCGTCGTGCAGGTCGGCGGTGACCTTCGCGCCAGTGATGGTCACCCCCACCAGCCCGGGATCCTTGATCTCGTAGGAGATCGCCGACGCGACGATGGTGGAGATGCGCTTGGCCAGCCGGCGCGCTCGTGCCGGCTCAGCCAAGGTCGGCCCGCATCGATGTGCTCACCCGCGCTCCTTTTCCACCAGCTCGTATGTCTCGATCGTGTCGCCCTCCTTGAGGTCGGAGTAGCCGATCGTGAGACCGCACTCGTAGCCGTCGCGGACCTCGGTGACGTCGTCCTTCTCCCGCCGCAGCGACTGCACGGTGACGTTCTCGGTCACCACGACGTTGTCGCGCAGCAGCCGCGCCTTGGCGTTGCGGCGGATGATGCCCGACGTGACCAGGCAGCCGGCGATGAGGCCGACCTTCGACGAGCGGAACAACGCCCGAATCTCGGCCCGGCCCAGCTCGCGCTCTTCGTAGACCGGCTTCAGCATGCCCTTGAGCGCGTTCTCGATCTCGTCGATGGCCTGGTAGATCACCGAGTAGTAGCGGATCTCGACACCCTCGCGGTTGGCCAGCTCGGTGGCCTTGCCCTCGGCGCGCACATTGAACCCGATGATGATCGCGTCCGACGCCGACGCCAGGTTGACGTTGGTCTCGGTCACCCCACCAACGCCGCGGTCGATGACCCGCAGCTCGACCTCGTCGTCGACCTGGATGCCCATCAGGGCCTCCTCCAGCGCCTCGACGGTGCCGGCGTTGTCGCCCTTCAGGATCAGGTTCAGCTGGCTGGTTTCCTTCAGCGCCGAATCGAGGTCCTCGAGGCTGATGCGCTTGCGGGCACGCGCGGCCATCGCGTTGCGCTTGCGCGCGCTGCGCCGGTCGGCGATCTGGCGGGCGATGCGGTCCTCGTCGACGACGAGGAAGTTGTCACCGGCGCCGGGCACCGAGGTGAAGCCGATAACCTGGACCGGCCGCGAGGGCAGCGCGGCCTCCACGTCCTCGCCGTACTCATCGACCATCCGCCGGACCCGCCCGTAGGCGTCACCGGCCACCACCGAGTCGCCGACGTGCAGCGTGCCGCGCTGGACGAGCACCGTGGCCACCGGGCCGCGGCCGCGGTCCAGGTGCGCCTCGATCGCGACGCCCTGGGCCTCCATGTCGGGGTTGGCCCGCAGGTCCAGCGTGGCGTCGGCGGTCAGCAGCACCGCCTCGAGCAACTGCTCGATGTTGGTGCCCTGCTTGGCGGAGATGTCGACGAACATCGTGTCGCCGCCGAAGTCCTCGGCCACCAGACCGTATTCGGTGAGCTGGGCACGGATCTTCGCCGGGTCTGCGCCCTCCTTGTCGATCTTGTTGACCGCCACCACGATCGGCACGTCGGCGGCCTGCGCGTGATTGACGGCCTCCACCGTTTGCGGCATCACGCCGTCGTCGGCGGCGACCACCAGGATCGCGATGTCGGTGGCCTTCGCGCCGCGGGCACGCATGGCGGTGAACGCCTCGTGACCGGGGGTGTCGATGAACGTGATCAACCGCTCCGCGCCCTCGAGCTCGACGGCCACCTGGTAGGCACCGATGTGCTGGGTGATGCCGCCGGCCTCGCCCTCGCGGACGTTGGCCTTGCGGATCGTGTCCAACAGCCGGGTCTTGCCGTGGTCGACGTGACCCATCACGGTCACCACCGGCGGGCGGATCTGCAGATCCTCCTCGCCGCCTTCGTCCTCGCCGTAGCTGAGGTCGAAGGACTCCAGCAGCTCGCGGTCCTCATCCTCGGGGCTGACGACCTGGACGTGGTAGTTCATTTCGCTGCCGAGCAGCTCGAGGGTCTCGTCGCCGACGGACTGCGTCGCGGTGACCATCTCACCGAGGTTGAACAGCGCCTGCACCAGCGTGGCCGGGTTGGCGTCGATCTTGTCGGCGAAGTCGGACAGCGACGCACCACGGGCCAGCCGGATGGTTTCGCCGTTGCCGTGCGGAAGCCGCACACCGCCGACGACCGGGGCCTGCATCGAGTCGTATTCCTGGCGCTTCTGCCGCTTGGACTTGCGGCCTCGTTTCGGGGCGCCGCCGGGACGGCCGAACGCACCCGCCGCACCACCGCGCTGGCCGGGGCGCCCGCCCGCTCCGGGGCGGCCGCGGAAGCCACCGCCGGCCGGGGCGCCGGGGCCACCGCCGCGGTACGGTCCGCCACCGCCAC
>JAFARC010000045.1 GCA_019245755.1 Mycobacteriaceae bacterium
ACTCGCCGCCCATGCCGATGCCGTACAGCAGCCGCAGCCCCAGCAGCACCGTGTAGTTCGGCGCGAACGCGCACAGGAACCCGATCAGCGAGTAGTAGCAGACGTCCGCGATCAGCGGCACGCGCCGGCCGACCCGGTCGGCCCACAACCCGAACAGCAGCGCGCCGACCGGCCGCATGAGCAGGGTCGCGGTGGTCAGGAACGCCACCGTGGTCAGCGAGACCTTGAGGTCGTGCGCGATGTCGGCGTAGACCAACACCACGATGAAGTAGTCGAAGGCGTCCATCGTCCAGCCGAGCTGGGCGGCGATGAACGAGTTCCGCTGGTCGGGCGTGAGGCGCTGGTTCGGCTGGGCCACGTCGCTCATGCCGGTCCTCCGTTCGCGTAAACGGCACGTTCGTGCTGTTCGTACCCCGATCCGGGGTGGTCGGCAAGGTTCACCGTCAACCGGGAGTGACACTGCGTGACTCGGCCCGCGTGACCGGGCCGGGGGCCGAAACGCGCCGTTAACAGGCGCTGCCTACTCTTCGCCACATGGATCGACAGCAGGAGTTCGTGCTCCGCACGCTCGAGGAACGCGACATCCGGTTCGTCCGGCTGTGGTTCACCGATGTACTCGGGTTCCTGAAGTCGGTCGCGGTGGCCCCGGCCGAGCTCGAGGGCGCGTTCGCCGAGGGGATCGGGTTCGACGGCTCGGCCATCGAGGGCTTCTCCCGGGTCTACGAGTCGGACATGGTGGCCAAACCCGACCCGGCCACGTTCCAGGTCCTGCCGTGGGAGACCGGCGGCGGCGAGCACTACTCGGCCCGCATGTTCTGCGACATCGCGATGCCCGACGGGTCACCGTCGTGGGCCGACCCCCGGCACGTGCTGCGCCGCACCCTCGCCAAGGCCACCGAGGCCGGTTTCACCTGCTACGTCCACCCCGAGATCGAGTTCTTCCTGCTGGCGGACGTCCCGGACGACGGCAGCGAGCCGGAACCGGCCGACAACGGCGGCTACTTCGATCAGGCCAGCCACGCGACCGCGACCCACTTCCGCCGGCACGCCATCGAGGCGCTGGAGGCGATGGGCATCTCGGTCGAGTTCAGCCACCACGAGGGCGCCCCCGGCCAGCAGGAGATCGACCTGCGCTACGCCGATGCCCTGACCATGGCCGACAACGTGATGACCTTCCGGTACGTCGTCAAGGAGGTCGCGCTGACCCAGGGCGTGCGCGCCACGTTCATGCCGAAGCCGTTCACCGACCAGCCCGGCTCGGGGATGCACACGCACGTCAGCCTGTTCGAAGGCGAGGTCAACGCCTTCCACAGCCCGGACGACCCGCTGCAGTTGTCCGACATCGGAAAGTCCTTCATCGCAGGCATTCTCGAGCACGCCTCGGAGATCAGCGCGGTCACCAACCAGTGGGTGAACTCCTACAAGCGGCTGGTGCGCGGCGGCGAGGCGCCGACCGCCGCCTCGTGGGGCGCGGCCAACCGCTCCGCGCTGGTGCGGGTGCCGATGTACAGCCCGCGCAAAACCTCGTCGCGGCGGATCGAGGTGCGCAGCCCCGACTCGGCGTGCAACCCGTACCTGACATTCGCGGTGTTGCTGGCCGCCGGGCTACGCGGCGTGGAGAAGGGCTACGCGCTGGGGCCGCAGGCCGAGGACAACGTGTGGGGCCTGACGCCCGAGGAGCGCAGCGCGATGGGCTACCGCGAGCTGCCGTCGAGCCTGGGCATCGCGCTGGCGGAGATGGAGAACTCCGAGCTGGTCGCCGAAGCGTTGGGGGAGCACGTGTTTGACTTCTTCCTGCGCAACAAGCGCGCCGAGTGGGAGAACTACCGGCGCAACGTCACCCCCTACGAGTTGAGGGCGTACCTGTCGCTGTAGCGGCCGCCGGGCTCGTGGCTGAGGGCCGCCCGGCGGTGCGTTACCGTCGTGGGCGTGGCCAAACCCGCGACGCAACGCCCACGGTTACCCAGCCCCGGCCGGCTCGGGCTGATCGAGGCGCCCGCGCGGGCCGACCTGGCCAGGCTGGGCTGGACGACCGACGACTACGTGGAGTTGTTGTGGTCGCTGTCGCGGGCACCCGACGCCGACGCCGCGCTGCGGGCGATGGTACGGCTGGCCGACGCCGTCGGCGCCGAATGGGATGAGCTGAACGCCGCCCTGCTCAAAGACCGGTCGCTGCGGGGCCGGCTGTTCGCGTCGCTCGGCTCGTCGCTGGCCCTCGGCGACCACCTGGTGGCCAACCCGCGGTCCTGGCATCTGCTGCAGGGCCGGATATCGCTGGCGACGGCCAATGAGTTGCGCGCGGAATTCCTTGCGGTGGTGGGTGACCCGGGGGCGCGGTCGGGTACGGCACCGGCCGCGGGGTCCGTGCTGTCCGTGCTCAGGAAGCTCTACCGCGACCACCTGCTCGTGCTGGCCGCGCTCGATGTGGCCCCGACCGTCGAGAACGAGCCCGTGCTACCGTTCGCCACGATCGGCGGGCAGCTGTCCGACCTGGCCGACGCCGCGCTCGCCGCCGCGCTCGAGCTGGCCATGCGGTCGGTGTGCAACGACGGGCCGCGACCGCGGCTGGCCGTCATCGCGATGGGCAAATGCGGTGCGCGCGAACTGAACTACGTCAGCGACGTGGACGTCATCTTCGTCGCCGAGAAGGCCGACACGACCACCACCAGGGTCGCCGGCGAGATGATGCGGCTGGCGTCGGAGGCGTTCTTCGAGGTGGACGCGGCGCTGCGGCCAGAGGGCCGGCACGGCGCGCTGGTGCGCACGCTGGAGTCGCATGTCGCCTACTACCGGCGGTGGGCCAAGACGTGGGAATTCCAGGCGTTGCTGAAGGCGCGGCCCGCCGTCGGCGACGTCGAACTCGGCGAGCAGTACATCTGCGCGCTGATGCCGATGGTGTGGACGGCCAGCGAGCGCGAGGACTTCGTGCCCGAGGTGCAGGCGATGCGCCGCCGCGTCGAGGAACTGGTGCCCGCCGACGTCCGCGACCGCGAAATCAAGCTCGGCACCGGCGGATTGCGCGACGTGGAGTTCGCGGTGCAACTACTGCAGCTGGTGCACGGGCGCAACGACGAGACCCTGCACGTGTCCTCGACGGTGGATGCGCTGGCCGCGCTGGGCGACGGCGGCTACATCGGCCGCGACGACGCCGCCAACCTCACCGCCTCGTACGAATTCCTGCGGCTGCTCGAGCACCGGCTGCAGCTGCAACGGCTCAAGCGCACCCACATGCTGCCCAAGCCCGCCGACGACGAGGCGCTGCGGTGGCTGGCCCGCGCCGCGCACATCCGGCCCGACGGGCAACACGACGCACTCGGAATGCTGCGCGAGGAGCTCAAGCGGCAGAACAAGCGGGTGCTGCGCCTGCACGCCAAGCTCTTCTACCAGCCGCTGCTGGAATCCCAGGGCGTTCTGTCACGCGGGATGAGCGCCGAGGCCGCCGAACGACAGATCGCGGCGCTGGGCTATCAGGCACCGCAAAATGCGCTCACCCACCTGGCCGCACTGACCGGGCAGCGTGGCCGCCGCGGCCGGGTGCAGGAAGTGCTACTGCCGACGCTGCTGGACTGGCTGTCGGACACACCCGACCCCGACGGTGGCCTGCTGGCCTACCGGCGGTTAAGCGAGGCGCTGTCCGAGCAACGCTGGTACCTGTCCACGCTGCGCGACGAGGGCGCGGTGGCCAAACGGCTGATGCACGCCCTGGGGACCTCGGCGTACGTGCCCGAGCTGCTGATGCGGGCCCCGGAGGTGATCCAGGCGTACGCCGACGGGCCCAACGGGCCCAAGCTGCTCGACGCGGCCCCCGAGGCGGTGGCGCGCTCGCTGGTCAGCGCCGCCGCGCGGCACGACGATCCGGTCCGCGCGATCGCGGCCGCGCGCAGCCTGCGGCGGCGGGAGCTGGCACGCATCGCGTCGGCCGACCTGCTCGGGTTGCTGTCGGTGACCGAGGTGACCGGCGCGCTGACGTCGGTGTGGGTGGCGGTGCTGCAGGCGGCGCTGGACACGGTGATCCGCTTTCACACCCCGGCCGGCGGCACGGCGCCGGCGCGCATCGCGGTGATCGGCATGGGCAGGCTCGGCGGCGGCGAACTGGGCTACGGGTCCGACGCGGACGTGATGTTCGTCTGCGATCCCGGTTCCGGCGTCGACGATTCGGCCGCGGTGCGATGGTCGATGACCATCGCCGAGCAGGTGCGGGCGCTGCTGGGCACCCCCAGCGCCGACCCGCCGCTGGAGGTGGACACCAACCTGCGCCCGGAGGGCCGCAGCGGCCCGCTGGTGCGGACGCTGGCATCGTATGGCGCGTATTACGCGCAGTGGGCGCAGCCCTGGGAGATTCAGGCGTTGCTGCGGGCGCACTGCGTCGCCGGCGACGAGGACCTCGGCACACGCTTCCTGCTGATGGCCGACAAGACGCGGTATCCCCCCGGCGGTGTGTCGCCCGCGGCGGTCAAGGAGATCCGGCGGATCAAGGCGCGGGTGGACGCCGAGCGGCTGCCGCGTGGCGCCGATCCCAACACGCACACCAAGCTGGGCCGCGGCGGCCTGGCGGACGTGGAGTGGACCGTGCAGCTGCTGGCGCTCCGCCACGCGCACCAGGTGCCCGCGCTGCACAACACCTCGACGCTGCAGACGCTGGACGCGATCGGGGCCGCTGAACTGATCGGGCAGGCCGACGTCGAGCTGCTGCGGGAGGCCTGGCTGACCGCGACCCGGGCGAGGAATGCGCTGGTGCTGGTGCGCGGCAAGCCCACCGATCAGCTGCCCGGGCCGGGCCGGCAGCTCAACGCGGTTGCTGTTGCGGCCGGCTGGCCGAACAACGATGGCGGCGCGTTCCTGGACCACTACCTGCGGGTGACCCGGCGGGCGAAATCGGTGGTACGCAAGGTTTTCGGCAGCTGACGTGGTAGCTTTCGGGTGCGCTCGGCGCGGTCGCGCCACGCAGCCGGTCCAGTTGGGCTGTGAGACAGCCAATTCGGTGCTCCTGTGCGGCGATGGTCCCAAGTGCGACGCCGAGTCGGCGTTCGCGATCGGCGAGCCTGATCTCGGCCGCTTGGCGGCGCTGCTCAGATTCGCCTAGTACGCGGCGCAACTCGTCGATCTGTGCGCCCGGTGTGAGTGCCATCATCAGGTCGTCACCTGCTCTCTGTCCTGCTCTCTGTCGCCTTGGATTGGCATTCGTGGGTAGGAGCAACTGCCAGGTGCCGGTGGGACAGTTCTGTACTGCTCAGCCACCGATGGGCGCCGTGAGGTTGTAGACGGTGTCCGAGCCGATCTTCATCGGCCTGAAGTTGGCCGCCACCCAGGTCATGATGTCGGTGTGGGAGTTGGCGCGTCCGTGGTCGTTTTCGTCCGGCGCGATGTAGTAGCTGACCTGGCGGTTGGCGACGTAGTCCTGGAACTGGCTGAGCGTCGGGACGGGGTCGCTGCCGGTGAATCCACCGACCGCCATCACCGCCGTGTTGGTGGACAACTCCAGGCCGGCTGCCGACGATGACCGGTTGATCGCCGCCGACCACTCGGTGTTGGTGGTCCGCAGCATCGCGTCCAGCTGCGGGTTATCGGTGTTCTGGCGCGATCCGCCGCCGTGCCCGCCGCGGTCTTTGGTGACGGGTCCCACCGAGGCACCGCCCTGGTGCGGCGCGGCGATCGTCGCGAGCGCGTACCCGACGGATCCGGCGAGCCCACCCGTGAGGGCCACAGCCAGCGCCGCCGCCGCCAGCCGCCCGCGGGGGTCGGTGGCCAGCGCCCTGCACAGCACAACGGTGGCGATCACGCTGACCACCAGAATCGCCCAGCGCAGCGGCGGCAACCACTCAGCGTTGCGGCCCAGCACCCACCAACTCCACACACCGGTCCCGAGAAGCATTGCCGCCAGAGCCGTCCGGTGCAACCGCGAAGCCCGGTTGTGCCACATTTCGTAGACGCCGAGCACGAACATCGCGGCCACTGCCGGCGCCAGCGACAAGCAATAGTACGGGTGGACCATGCCGTGCATGAAGCTGAGCACCAGCCCGTCGACCAGCAACCAGCCGCCGAACAGAATTGCGCTCGCCCGAACAAGGTCGGTGCGCGGTGCGCGGCGCCGCGAGATCAACACCAGGACGACGGCCAGCAGCGCAGCGGGCAGCAGCCAGCCGATCTCGAAGCCGAATTCGCCGGAGAACAGCCGCGGCAGGCCCTGCACTTGGTTTCCGAATCCACCGAATCCACCGAATCCACCGTGGGCGATCTGCGCTGCGGCTGGTCGCGCACCCTGGCCGGGGACCGGGTGCCCGGGATGGCCGTCGCCGGGGTGATTGTGGCCGAGAACCCGGGCGAAGCCGTTGTAGCCCAGCACCAGATTCATGAAGTTGTTGTCGGTCGAGCCCGCGATGTACGGCCGGGAGGACGCCGGCCAGAGCAGTGTGAGCGCGACAAACCAGCCCGCCGAGACGACGAACGCCACCAGCGCGCCGAGCAGATGCAGCAAGCGCCGGCGCAGCGCGGTCGGCGCGGCAATCAGATACACCAGACCGATGGCCGGCATCACCATCAGACCTTCGAGCATCTTGGCCAAGAACGCGAAGCCCAGCGCCACCCCGGCGAATGCCAGCCAGCGGGCGCTGGCGCGTTCCAGTGCTCGCACGGTGCAGTAGGCGGCGGCCGTCATCAGCAGCACCATCACCGCGTCGGGGTTGTTGTAGCGGAACATCAACGCGGCCACCGGCGTCAACGCGAGGGCCGCACCGGCCAGCAGCGCGGCCGGCGGCCCGCTGACGCGGCGCACGGCGCCGTAGAGCAAGGCGACCGCCGCGACAGCCATCAGCGCCTGCGGGATCAGCATGCTAGCGCTGCTGAAGCCGAACAGCTGCCCGGACAGCCCCATCACCCACTGCGAGACGGGCGGCTTGTCAACGGTGATGAAGTTGTGCGGATCCAGGGAGCCGAACAGCAACGCCTCCCAACTCTGGGAGCCGGCTTGGGCGGCTGCGGCGTAAAACTGGTTGCCCATCCCGTTGACGGTGATGTTCCACAGGTACATCACCGCGGTGCCAACCAGCAGAACCGCCAGCGCCGCGCGCTCCCACATCCTGGAGTCCAGGCGTATCCGGCGACGCGGTGCGGCGGGCTCGACGGCAGACGGTGCTACAAGGGTCGTTGTCACGCCACCATTAATGCTCCCCACCATGGGTGGAACCTATGTGCGGGCCCTGAGGTTGTTATGACACCGGGCTCGACTGCGGCACACCGGCTCAACGAAGCTAGCCGCTGGGCGTGCCGCGCGACGGGGTGGTTTCCTGCACCGGCATGGTCTGCGGGTACGGAACGGGGTCGGGAATGCCGAGATTCGCCGTGCCGAGCACCGCGTTGGGCAGGCAGAGCGGAAGCCCGGGCAGGGCCCGCAGCAGCGGTGCGCCCCAATCCGGGTGTGACGAATCCGGATTGGCGGCGAAGTTGAACGCCGACGTCATGTCGCCGGTGACGCTGGCCCGCCACGCGGTGAGATTGGGCACCGGCACATTGAACCGCCTGCCGACCAGCCGTAGCTGCGAGGTGTGGTCGAACGTCTCGTGCGCCACGAGGCCGCCGCGGCTGTAGGGCGAGATCACAAAACAGGGCACCCGGTAGCCCAGCCCGATCGGCCCCCGGATACCGCCGGAACCGGTCACCGAATTGACGTCGATCGAGTCAGCAATGTATTCGCCCGACGTGCCCGGTGGTGCGGTCGGCGGCGTGACGTGGTCGAAGAACCCGCCGTTCTCGTCGTAGCTGACGATCACTGCCGTCTTCTCCCACACCTGCGGGTTGGACGTCAGAATTCGCAGCAGGTTGACGATTCCGACGGCGCCGACGGCCGCCGGCAGCGCCGGGTGCTCGCATTCGATGACCGGTGGGACGACCCAGGACACCTGTGGCAGGGTGTTAGCCGCGACGTCGGCGGCTAACGTCACCGGGTAGGTGGGGGCGATGCCGCGCAAGAACAACTGTGAATTGGGGTCGGCGGCCTGCTTGAACGACCCCACCAGGCCGTCGAAGATCACCTGGTTGATGGGGCCGAGGGCCTTGTTGTCGTAGACCTTCCAGGTGACCCCGGCGTCCTGCAGGTTCTCCGGCATGATGCGCCAGCTGTATGTCAGCTTCGGCAGCACCGTCGGCTGCACCAGCATCGGGCCGCCCTTGTCACCCTCCGGGTTGATCGTCGCGCTGAGCCAGTACAGCCGGTTGGGCATCGTCGGGCCCAGCAGCGAGCAGTGGTAGTGATCACAGATCGTGAACGCATCGGCCAGTAGGTAGTGGATCGGGATGTCCTGGCGCTGGTAGTAGCCCATCAAGGCGGGAACATTGCCCACCGAGCGACTCTGGGCCGACATCGGCAGCCAATGATCGTTGGCCCCGCCGTTGTACGCCTCGTGCATCCCGATCCAGGTGTGGTCGGGGTCGTTGATGCACTCGCCGGTCAGGCTGGGACCGTTGGTCTTATCAAGCCGGAACGGTATGGTGACACCGTTCGGGTCGACCGTCCTGGTCTGCGGATTCCAGCCCTTCTGCAGAAAGGCCGGGTTCGGGTTGGCGGGGTCGTGGCCGAACCCCTCGACACCGGACAGGGTGCCGAAGTAGTGGTCAAACGAACGGTTCTCCTGCATGAACAACACGATGTGCTCGATGTCGTTCAGCGACCCCTGGCTCGGCCCCATCGCGTAGGCCTTCTCGATCACCGGCTCGGCCCACGACGCCAGGAACGCCGTCCCCCCCGCAGCGGCGACCTTGGCCAAAAACTCCCGACGTGACAATCCCGCAAACGGGCTGTCGCCCATAGTGTTCCCCTTCTGCGCCTGCTGGCCGCCCGACCGGCAAACAGTAGGGGAACGGCGGCCTGCGCCGCGGCATCGTCAGGCCGTGTCGCGAGGTTGAGTCCAGAACGTTATCGCCGCGCGAAGCGTCTGTTGCCGAAACCGCGCCAGCGAGTGAAACGGCCGCGCGTTGTGCCGGCTGTCGTGCCGGCTGCCAGCGGGCGACGCCGGGTGTCGATCGCGTACGCTCCGGGTCCGAGGAATACCAGCAAAAAGAACGCGAAGCAGAAGAGCACCGCCGGCTCGCCATTATTTTGGATCGGCCACAGCGCTTTGGGCTGGTGCATCCAGAAGTAGGCAACCGCCATCGTGCCCGAGGCGAGGAAAGCCGCTGGGCGGGTGAACAATCCGACCAACACGAGCAATCCCGTGACGAACTCGATCAGCCCGGACCACCAGCCCGGCCAGGCGCCCACCGGCGCCTTCATGTCGACCGGCCAGCCGAACAAAGTCGCCGCGCCGTGAATGGCGAACAGCAACCCGACCACTATCCGGAAAATGCTCAGCACCGTGGGGGAGTAGGTATTCAGGCGCGCTTCGAGGTTTGGCGGTGTCATGGGGTGACCATACGCGGTGGTGGCGCGCCACGAAATCGATTCGGCCGTCACAGCTCCAGCAGCACGGTGACCGGGCCGTCGTTGACCAATTCGACGTCCATGTGCGCGCCGAACACACCGGTTTCGACCTGCGCGCCGAGCCGGCTGAGCGCGTCGGCGAACGCGGTGACCAGCGGCTCGGCTGTCGGTCCCGGCGCGGCGGCGTTCCAGGACGGTCGCCGCCCCTTCTCGGTGTTGGCGTACAGCGTGAACTGGCTGACCACCAGGACCGGGGCGCCGACGTCGGCCGCCGACCGTTCGTCATCGAGAATTCTGAGCCGCCAAAGCTTTTCGGCGAGCCGATAAGCCCGTTCGCTGGTGTCGCTGTGGGTGACCCCGACGAACGCGAGCAAGCCCTGCCCATTCGGCGTGATCCGACCGACCACCTGGCCGGCCACGATCACCCGGGCCGAGGAGACCCGCTGCACCAAGACACGCATACCTGGCTGCACCTAACCGGCGGGCCGCTCCGCGCTTCGAGACATTGCGCTTCGGCCGGCGCTGGCCGCGGGGCGGTGCCGTCGGCCGGCAGCGCTGCGCTCATTCAACGCTTTTTTCCCCGCTTGGCACCGCGGACCGTAGGTCAGCGGATGGTAGGTCAACGGATCGTAGGTCTGCGGATGGTAGGTCTGCGGATGGTAGGTCGACATGAATTTGCGTTTCGGTGAACCGGTCCCGGATGTAGACGCCCACAATACCTGCACGGCCCGGGCTAATCTCGGTCGACGGGCGTGCATACGAGGCGGAGGATCGATGGAAGAACAGCGTCGCGGGCCGCGAGGCCCGATAAGCCGCAACTTCTCTGGTTCAGGTCACGCGGAGGCCTTCATCGTGATCGCCATCGCGACGATCCTGATCACCCGCCTGTATCTTCAGCTGACGGGCTACCCCCAAGTCGGTGGTGGCAGCCTGCACATTGCGCACTCCCTGTACGGGGGCGCGCTCATGATGCTGGCCCTGCTGATCGGCTGGCTCCTACTCGGCGGTGGCGCCCGAACGTCGGCCATCGTGCTCGGCGGCATTGGATTCGGGTTGTCCCTCGACGAAGTCGGCAAATTCGTCACCAAGACGAACAACTACTTCTACGGGGCCGCCGCCGAGATCATGTACGTCCTGGTGGTCATCGTCCTGGTAGGTACGCGCGTACTGCGAACAATCCGTCCGCTGGGCGCACAGGAATGTCTGGCCTCGGCGGCCCTGATCGCCGCGGACGGCCTGGCCCGGGGGGTGGGCGACCACCAGCGCGAGGTGGGTCTGAGGCTGGCCGAGCAGGCCCGTCGCGGCGGAGCCGACCCTGCCGCGGTGGACCATGTGCATGCGCTGCTGTGGTCATGCCGCGTCGGCTCTGATCGTCTCTACGCAGTGCAGCAATGGATCCCGCGGCTGATCCCCGCCTTTGTCAAAAGTCCCCGGTGGGTGCCGCTTGTGGGTTGGCTGATCGTGGCTGCTGCCGTATTCAGCCTGTTCTTCCATACCCTGGGCGTCGCACTAGGCGGGTTCTTCTACCGAGACCCGATTGTGAACGTTCATCTCGCCGGGATGAGCGCCGGCACCCTCATCCTGCTCATTGGTGCGCTGCTGACACTGGCGATGGCGCTGCCTGCGATGATCGCGCCACACCGCACCGACAGCATCTGGCCGTTGCGGTTGTTACGGGACGCAGCGTTGCTGTTCACCTTGCTCAGCGCGCTGGTGCACTTCGCCACCGAGGGCTTCGCGGCGCTGATCAGCCTCTCGATCGGCCTGTTGGCAATGGCGATACTGAGCTATCAGCTCCACCTGCGGGAGCAAGCCGAGATGTCCTGACACGACTGGGCTAACCAATGGAGAATCCACCCGCCAAACCTTCTGACGCCCGCCGCGCGGTTCTTGGCCGACGCGTTCGGTTCCTCGTCGCCGCCACGATCGGCTACAACGTCATCGAGGCGGCGGTCGCACTGTGGGCAGGGGTCGCGGCCTCGTCGACGGCGCTGATCGGGTTCGGCTTGGACTCCGTGATCGAGGTGTCCTCGGCGCTGGCGGTGGCCTGGCAGTTCACCGGAGCCGATCCAGAGGCACGGGAGAGGACTGCACTGAGGATCATCGCGTCGTCGTTTTTCGCCCTGGCGGCCTACATCACCGCGGAATCGGTGCGAGCCCTGTCAGGCTTCGGAGAAGCACGGCCCTCGTCGATGGGCATCGTCTTGGCGGCAGTGAGTTTGGTCGTCATGCCGGTGTTGTCGCGGGCGCAACGCAGGGCCGGCCGGGAACTCGGGTCACGCTCGGCGGTGGCCGACTCCAGGCAGACGCTCTTGTGCAGCTACCTGTCGGCGGTGCTGTTGGTGGGTCTGCTGCTCAACAGCCTGGTGGGCTGGGCTTGGGCCGACCCGGTCGCCGCTCTGGTCATCGCCGCCGTCGCGGTGAAGGAGGGCTCGGACGCATGGCGCGGCCAGGCCTGCTGCTCGGCCAGCGGCTAGTGCGCGCCGCCGAATGCGGGAAAGCGCCCACCAGCCGGGTGCGAAACGGGAGACTGGCGTCCATGAAGCTGAAATTCGCTGCCGCGATAGTGGCGTTGCCGCTAGGTGGTGGGCTGCTTATTCCGCAGGCGCTCCCCAATCCGGGCGATCCCTGCACTGTCTTCCATGCCGTCACAAACGATCCGAGTGGCCGGACCATGTGGTGCAACCACACCATGACCTCAGATCCCTTGACCGGCCAGCCAGACCTCGTGTGGCAATACGGCGGCCCCGGAGACTAGCCCTAAGCGCGCCGGCGTCGGTGACGATGGCCGCCGGTGCGCGCCCTGGCCGATCCGCATCGACCCGCAACGCGCTGATCGGGTTTGTGGTGCTGGGATTCGGGGTGTACTGGGCCGCAGCGGCTGGCTGCCGTTGGCGGTGGGACTGGCGGTGGTGGCCACGGTTTCGCTGGCGTTGGTGGTGCTCACCTCGCGGGTGTTGCACTGGGGCGTGGTCGGATAGCGGCGCTTCTCGCACATCCGGTGTTCGACCGCACCGAAAGCGGTGTCGCTAAGATTGCCCAACCGCTGCCTGGCCGCGTGGCCGTCGGGTACTGAAACCTGCAGCCGGGACCGAGCAGGTTCAGCGTCAGACGCAACAGGTCTAGAAGCTAAGCCCCCGCAGGTATTGACAATATCTGGTGGCGAACGCCTCGGAACCCGCTGTTCTGCGCGACCCGAGACCTGCCGTCCACAGCGCTTTCAGACTTGGAACATAGCCCCTGCCCATACTGGGGTTCTACGGTCCTGACCAGGAGGGGATTGTTTCTCCTGGAGGTGACGGCGATGGCGTGGCAATCGGTTCCTTTCGTCATCTTTTCACGGACGTGGCCGGCGGTGCTGGCTGGGGCGGCGCTAAGTGCCGTGATCACACTGAGCATCGACGGGAACCATGCGGCTGTTGCGAAACCCTTTGCGGCAGCAAGTATGACGCAATCGAGCACCCGGTTGTCGGAAGGGCGGGTTTGCAGTGACGACATCGCCGCGGACGACGACGACTCGGACGACTGGGCGCAAGAGCAGGAAGAACAACAGCAGGAAGAAGAGCAAGCGCAGCAAGACCAGGACGAACAGCAGGCCCAGCAGGCACTTCAGCAGGCCCAGGAGCAGAACGACGAGGCCGAGCAACAAATGGAACAAGACGAGCAGCAAGCCCAAATGGACGAGCAGCAAGCCCGGGACGGAAATTAGGCCCTAGTCAGCTGGCTTCGTCGTCTTGCTTTGCAAGCGCGCGGTAGACCGTAGTCGCCGACTGGGACGCGGTAGCCAGAAGACAGTGCTGCGGACGGAGGGCACTTCATCGTCGGCTCCGAAGCAGGCCAAACCGGTTTCCGGCCTACACGTCGAAGTAGAGCGCGACTCGCTTCTGGCGTTTGATTCCTTCAGCTGTGACGGTTGTGTTGAGAACCCGCAGGTTACGGCGTTGGGCGCGTTGGGCAGGCTAGGCCGCCGGAATGAACCGCCCCTCCCTCTACAGCACTAGTTGCTTGAACCCGTGCGAACGACCTCTTGATTTGGCGTTTGTGGCTACTCGTAAGTGCGCCTGTGAATCGTTTGACCTGGTAAACGTCACGCTCCACATCGAGGCCCTGGGGACCCGGATCGAAAACATCGACACCGCCGTCGCCTTGCCCAGGTCTGAGATGCGTGGCGTTTGGCATCTGGCTGCACAGAAGCATCGCCAAGAGCCTCTCGGCGTCTTCGCCGGAGAGAAGCGTCCACTCGACGCGCACGTCTAACGCCTCCCCAAAAACGTCCTGAACTACTTTCTGACTGCCAACGTGCACGACGCGCTCTCTGCGAGAAGTATTGCGGGACTGGCTGCGGTGTGGTCGATGTTGTAATGGGCCGAATACTGCCTGATGTCAGGACAGCTGCTACGCCGTGTCCGACCTCGAGGCCAGGATTGCCAGCTGGACGAGAGGGCTCAGCACGTAGAACTCCCCCGTTGCAAAGTCCGCGCTGACTTCGCCGTTGTCGACGTCGTCGTAGATACTCAGAGCGACGTCGATGATGAGGTTCTGGCCAGGTGGCACGATCTCCTGGTCGTAGCTCAACGCGAATCCCCGGAACTCGACGGCGTACACCGTTTGATCATGGGTGAACACACCTTCGGAGTCGGCGGTGATGTCGACCGCAGTCTGTGATGCGCCGCTCTGCGGCGCCGCGGAAGAGATCGGCACCGTCCACGTCTGCACGAGGTCAAGAGTCGGGGCGAGCGACAGCTTTGCCTTGCCGCCGGGGAAGACGGCACCGCGTGAATGTGCCGAGCAGAAGCCGTTGAGCGTGAGAAGTGCGTTGACATTGACTGACACGTACGCGTCCTGTCGCGGGTTCTCCCATAGGTAGTAGAAGTGAAGGAACTTGGTAACCCCCGACAGTATCGCCTCGTCCACACTGCGGTAGATGCTGTCGTCGCGGCGAATCTTCGCGCGGCTGTTGTACGGCTCAATAGTGGACGACTCGATTGCCACTCCGTCCGTCGCCCAAATCTCGACGGGGCTGTCGAGGGCGAAGTACTGCGTCCCGCTTCCGTTCCCCGTCGTGGCCGCCAGCCCCTCCAGCGCTGAGCGCTCGGCATCTGTCAAACGGCGCAGGGAAGCCGCCCTAGCAGCGGACTGCGCAACCGCATCCGCTTTGATTTCCTTCAGACGGCGATCGTCCTCCGCCCTTTGCGCAGCCAGTTCGGGCTCCAGTTTCGCCGGGTCGAGTCCAATGCGGGCAAACTGCTCGGCGGCTAGTGCTATTGCGCGCGTGCTCTGCGGAAACCTCTGCCCCATCGAGGGGCCTCTGGCACCGCTGCGCGCGTCAGCCGTCCGGCTCAGATCCCGCGCGGCGGCCAGGGCCTCACGGGCGCGCCGCATGTCATCAGCGGTCATCCAGGCTCACCTCCGCTCGCAAAAGAACGACACGACTCCCATTTGTGCGCCGGATGGCTGCATCGAGATTCACATTGAACTTCCACCGTCTGCGGCGTGACACGGTCATCCGCCCGGCACGAACACGTGCGCCTTCCGGCGCGTCGAGCGGCCTGCTTGTGCGGGCCGCGACCAGCCTTGTCTTATCAGCATGTCGAAGTGTGCCCGCGTTGTCGAAGTGTGCATTCGAACTGCCTGTGGCGCGTTCCGTCCGGCCTGTATCGGCCGCGCGGCGCCAACCATACTCCGGCGATCGCCAGCTGACCTGTGGTTCCTCCGATTTGCAGGCACCGCTTGGAGATCACGGTTTTTGTCGGCCGCCCAACGAACGCTCGCAACCCAACTTAAGGCGTCGGTTTCGTCAATTGGCGGCAATTCATGCAGGCCAGGTTACGGCTGGTTACGCATTCAGCCAGGGCGTCCCGTGCCGAGCCGGATAGAAATCCTCGACGCTGCGCTACCAGCGGTGACCCGCGTTGGGGATGACTGGCCGCCGACGACACCCCGGGGGCGCTGGCCCGGCGTACAGACTGTTCACCCAGGCGCGGCAGGCGGGCGGCGTCGAACAGGTCGCAGGAGTCTCGCCGAGCGCGGCGGTGTCGGCACAGACCGGGTTTGTATCGCCCTTTGTGCCGACACCGCGGCCCCGACACGCAAACCCTTAGTCGCCGAGCGCGGCGGACCATCGCCGCCCGCTATCTTCACTGTCATCAAACACACACTGAGCGGGTGCTGGGCAGTCGGGTGCTTGCGTTCGATTCTTGGCGGAAAGTGACAAGCAAGTCGAGTGCGTACAGGTCTGGGAAATTGCCGGGTCTGGGAATTGCGGGTCTGACCTGATGACTAGGACACGAAGGCTGGCGAGCTGCCGCAGCAAGCTCCCGGGTTGAGCCGTGATCAGGGGTCGGTCTCCCCGTCGCTACCCGCGTCGCTAAACATCCAGGGGTGCTCCTCGCGGAAGCGGGCGCGTTCTTCGACCTGTTTGCGTTCGTATTCGTCTCCCTCCGTACGACTCTTGGCGATGGCGTCAGCATACTTTTCGCGCTGCTCCTTAGAAAGTTGCGCCTTATAAATATCGCTGAAGTCCGCAAGGGAAACATCTTCGAGTACTACGTCCGAGAGGTGTGCGTGGGCAACATTAGCGTCTTTGACTATTGCGTGAGCAAAGCACGACTCCCCGGGTCGGGAGTCGTCCAGATACGAAGAAGTCAAATCGGCTCCAGTGAAGTTGGCAGATCCATACACCGCCGACAAATCTGCTCGTGCGAGGTTAGCCCCGGAAAAGTCCGCCTCGCCGATACTGGCGCCTCGCAAGGCGGATGGGGAGAGATTCGCACCATTGAATTTGGCCCTGACCAGGATGGCTTTGCGCAGATTGCAAAAACACAGCTGCGCATGACTCAGATCTGCCTCGGCCAATATCGCGTTTTGGAGGTCAGCTCCAGCCAAATTAGCAAACTTCATATCCGCCTGCGCCAGGTTGGCGCCGGCGAGCGAGGCACCGGTCAGATCTACTCCGCGCAGATCAGCACCCTTGAGTGGGGCGCGTTTGTCGCACCAAGGATGCCCTGGCCGTGTGCGTTGATTGAGAATAAGCGTTGCGATGATAACCCTCACGGAACCATCGGCTCTCGCGGAATGCGTTTTGCTATCGAAACCGGCATTGAGCTCTCGAAGATACGCCGTCAGAACGTCGAAACACACGCCCACTTCGGCCATTTCGCCACGGTTGTACCAATCGTCGGCGAGAGCAGCCATCGCGTAGGCGCCGGAGCGGCGGATCGTCGGAGAATCATCGGCCAGCTGCTCGGTCGCCGTGGTGAATCGGGAGCGGAGTTCGCGCGTCACTTCGCGGTTGTGCGATCTGTCGGCTTCTGCGCGGCTATCGTGCTGATCAGCCGACCATCGCTCGCGTTCCTCTGCCCGTTGACGTTCGCCGTTGTAGAGAGCCAGCGCGGCGGCTGAGAGTGCGGCTAAGCCGGTGAGCACGGTGGCGTATGGCTGCGCGGCTGATTTCCAGTAGCCGCCCCAGTGATTGACCGCAGCGGCGACACCGAGGCCACCGAGCGTTGCGATCGTTACGACGATCGCAACGCCGGCTATCCACAACCAGGTTGACCGTCGGTGCGGTGGTCGCGGCTGAGAGGTACCGCGGGCGTCATCCATTCGCAGATTCTCGCGCACCCGCGCGCGCAGGTCACTAAGCCTTCGTGTGCTCAACCGGCGCTGATCGCGTCGGGCGCAGACATCAAGACCGTGCAGGCCCGGCTGCGCCACGCCACCGCACGCACCACCCTGGACACCTACGGGCACCTGTGGCCGGACGCTGATGAGTCCACCCGCTCCGCGATCGGTGCTGTGATCGCGGAGCGGGTGGACTCCGTTGGATCTGCTGCGTACCCACTGCGTACCGAGAGACCCCGCCCGCGGCGTCGCCGCAGGTCAGAGGGTTAGCCGGCTTACACGTCGAAGTAGAGCGCGAACTCGTAGGGATGCGGCCGGATCTGGACCGGCAAGATCTCGTTCTCGCGCTTGAAGCTGATCCACGTCTCGATCAGATCGGGCGTGAACACGCCACCCTCGGTGAGGTATTCGTGGTCGGCCTCCAGCCGGTCGATGACCGCCGACAGCTGGGTGGGTGCCTGCGGGATGCTGGCCGCCTCGTCGGGTGGCAGCTCGTAGAGGTCCTTGTCCACCGGGGCCTGCGGCTCGATCTTGTTCTTGATGCCGTCGAGGCCGGCCATCAGCATCGCCGAGAAAGCCAGGTACGGGTTGCCGGACGAGTCGGGGCAGCGGAACTCCAGCCGCTTGGCCTTCGGGTTGCTTCCCGTGATCGGGATGCGGACACAGGCCGAGCGGTTGCGCTGGCTGTACACCAGGTTGATCGGGGCCTCATAGCCGGGGACGAGGCGCTTGTAGGAGTTCACGGTCGGGTTGGTGAACGCCAGCAGCGAGGGCGCGTGGTGGAGCAGGCCGCCGATGTAGTGGCGGGCGAGGTCGGACAGGCCGGCGTAGCCAGACTCGTCGTACATCAGCGGGCCGCCGTCCTTCCACAGCGACTGGTGGCAGTGCATCCCGGACCCGTTGTCGCCGAACAGCGGCTTGGGCATGAACGTAACGGTCTTGCCGTTCTGCCACGCCGTGTTCTTGATGATGTACTTGTACAGCTGCATGTCGTCGGCCGCATGCAGCAGCGAGTTGAACTGGTAGTTGATCTCGGCCTGCCCGCCGCTGCCCACCTCGTGGTGCCCCTTCTCCAGGGTGAAGCCGGCATTGATCAGGTTGGTCAGCATCTTGTCGCGGAGGTCGACGTACTGGTCGTTGGGGGCCACCGGGAAGTAGCCGCCCTTGTGGCGGACCTTGTAGCCGCGGTTGGGGCTGCCGTCGGTCTCGTTCGCGTTGCCGGTGTTCCACCAGCCCGATATCGCGTCAACCTCGTAGAACGCGCTATTGGCCGTCGAGTCGAACGCCACCGAATCGAAAATGTAGAACTCGGCCTCGGCGCCGAAGTAGGCGGTGTCGGCGATTCCGGTGCTCTTCAGGTAGTTCTCCGCCTTGCGGGCAATGTTGCGCGGGTCGCGAGAGTACGGCTCGAGGGTGAACGGGTCATGCACGAAGAAGTTCAGGTTCAGCGTCTTGGCCTCGCGGAACGGGTCGATTTGTGCGGTGTCCGGATCCGGCAGCAGCAACATGTCGGACTCGTGGATGGACTGGAACCCGCGAATCGACGACCCGTCGAACGCCACACCGTTTTCGAACAGGCTCTCGTCGAACGCCGTGGCCGGGATCGTGAAATGTTGCATGACGCCGGGCAGATCACAGAACCGGACGTCGACGTATTGGACGTCCTCGTCCTTGACGAGCTTGAAGACGTCGTCGGGCGTCATTTCCGTCACTGAAGCACTCTCCTTGTAATTAGGTAACCCGGGGTGTGACGCTATGGACACGATGTTGCACGCCGGTCAACCGCGTGTTGCGCTGACGTTACGCAATAGGGGCTTTGACGTTGCCACGGAGCATGCCCGTTACATACCTATCCTTGGGTCATGGCGCGCCCAACCGCATCCTGGCTGTCCGGCCCGCAAGGGGACCAATCCGGCCCGAAATCAGGCTACCCCGGCGAGCGGCTGGGTTTGCCACGAAGCGGCCCTGGGTCGCTGGTCGGGTTCGGCAGGCGGATCGGCGCGTTGGTGGTGGACTGGCTGATCGGGTACGGGCTGGCCGGTCTCGGGGTGGTGTTCGGGGTATACAGCCCGGCGGTGCTGGCGACGGCCGTGCTCGCGGTGTGGCTGGTGCTGGGCGTTGTCGCGGTTCGGCTGTTCGGCTTCACTCCGGGCCAGTTCGTGTTCGGGCTGATGGTCGCGTCGGTCACCGGCCGGCGCCACGTTGGGCTGGGCCGTGCGCTGGCCCGTGGACTGCTCATCGCGCTGGTGGTGCCGCCGTTGTTCACCGACTCCGACGGCCGCGGGCTGCAGGACCTGCTCACCGGCACCGCTGTGGTGCGGCGCTGACTACCTTCGGCGAACCGTGCGCTGCACCCCGCGCATCTTTGCGGCGGTCGGCAGCGGCCCCTTCGGCATGGCAGCCATGCCGGTCCGCGAGCCCAGCGCGGCCAGGCGTGACTCCAGCGAATCCATCTGCTTTACGGTGATGTTCGCGGGCAACCGGGTCAGGTGGCGCTCCAGCTTGGCCAGCGGCACCTCGCCCTCACCGCTTCCGACGATCACGTCGTAGATCGGCACATCGCCGACCAGCCGCGCGGTGCGCTTCTTCTCCTGCGCCAGCAACGGCTTCACCCGTGTGGGCGAGCCTTCCGCAACGAAGATGACCCCGGGCCGTCCGATCACCCGGTGAACCGCGTCGAAGTGGCCAGTGGCAGCCACTCCGGGGGTGACTCGCCACTTGCCGCGCAGATTATCCAGCGCCCACGCGGCGGCACCCGCCTGTCCGTCGGCTTTGCTGTAAACGGATCGCTGCGCGCGGCGGCCGAAGATGATGAACGCCACCAGCGCACCCAGCACGACACCCAGTGGGATCAGCATTACCAGCGTGAGGCCGTGAACGAACAGCCCGGCAACCACCGCGGCCGCCACGATCAGCACGAACGCGCCGATCATCAACGGCAGCAGCCACCTATCCTCCCGGCGCTGCATTTGAAACGCCTGCCACAGCTGGCCGCGGCGCTGCTTGGACGCGGCCTTGCGCGCCGCCTTCGCCTCGGCCTTGGCGGTCTTGATCGCGTCGGGATTGCTGGATTTCGGCATGCCAAAAGGATACGGCGGCCGGCTCAGCCGCGGGTCGGGGCGCGGCCCGCGATCGCCTGCGCGTAGAGCCTGCCCGCCCGGTACGACGAGCGCACCAGCGGGCCCGCGAGCACGCCGGCGAAACCGAGCCCGCTCGCGAATCGGGAGTGCTCGACGAACTCCTCGGGACGCACCCAGCGCACCACCGGATGGTGCCGCGCCGACGGGCGCAGGTACTGGGTGATCGTGACGATGTCGCAGCCGGCGCGGCGCAGGTCCGTCAGCACCTGCCGCACCTCGTCGGGGGTTTCGCCCATCCCGAGAATCAGGTTGCTCTTGGTGACCAGGCCGAAGCCGCGCGCGGCGGTCAGCACGTCGAGGCTGCGCTGATAGCGAAAGGCCGGCCGAATGCGCCGGAAGATCCGCGGCACCGTTTCGACGTTGTGCGCCAACACCTCCGGGCCTGACTCGAAGACCTGTCGCAACAGGTCGGGGTCGCCGTTGAAGTCGGGGATCAGCAGCTCGACCCCGGCGGACGGGTTGAGGTGCTTGATCTGGCGCACGGTTTCGGCGTAGAGCCACGCCCCGCCGTCGGCCAGGTCGTCGCGGGCCACCCCGGTGACCGTCGAATACCGCAGGCCCATCGCCTGCACGCTTTCGGCCACCCGGCGGGGTTCGTCGCGGTCCAGCTCGGCGGGCCGGCCGGTGTCGATCTGGCAGAAGTCACAGCGCCGGGTGCACTGCTCACCGCCGATCAAAAACGTGGCCTCGCGGTCCTCCCAGCATTCGAAGATGTTCGGACAGCCGGCCTCCTCGCACACCGTATGCAGGCCTTCTCGGCGGACCAGGCTCTTGAGCTCGGTGTACGCCGGGCCCATCCGGGCCCGCGTCTTGATCCACGGCGGTTTGCGCTCGATCGGCGTCTGCGCGTTGCGCACCTCCAGGCGCAACAGTTTTCGGCCGTCGGGAACCACGCTCACATCATCGATGCTAATGCGCGCCTGCCGTCCAGCACGTCGCACACCGCCTCGGCGACCCACCCACGCACCTCGTCCACGGTGACGCGCCGGCCCAGCTCGGCGGTCAGCGACGTGACGCCGGCGTCGCTGATGCCGCACGGCACGATCGCACCGAACGCGCCAAGGTCGCAGTCGCAGTTCAGCGCGAAACCGTGCAGTGTGGTGGCGCGCTGCACGCGGACGCCGACGGCGGCGACCTTGCGTTCGGGCCGCGCGCCCTCGGCGGGCAGCCACACCCCGGAGCGACCCGCCACCCGCCCGGCCGCCAACCCGAGCTCGGCGCAGGCAACCATCAGCGACTCCTCCAGCCGCCGAATATAATTCACCACATCGATCGGCTCGGCCAGCCCGATGATCGGGTAGCCGACCAGCTGGCCGGGCCCGTGCCAGGTGATCTTGCCGCCGCGGTCGGTGTCCACCACCGGGGTGCCGTCGACCGGCCGCTCGTGCGGCAGTGTGCGGCGCCCGGCGGTGTAGACGGACGGGTGCTGAAGCAACAACAACGTGTCCGCGGCGCCGGCCACCCGGGCGTCGACCAGGCTGCGTTGCAGATCCCAGGCCCGCCGGTAGTCGACGCTGGCCAGGTGCCGCACCTCGATCGCAGTGGTGGCCGAACGGACGGAGCGCATGGTCTCGACGTTACTAGTGCCTGGACCTCACTAGTGCTTGTCGGCTGCCGTCGCGTACGACAGCGCCTCGCCGATGGTGTTGTGGTGGAACTGGAAACCGGCCCGCTCCAGCGCGGCCGGAATGGCCCGCTGCCCGGCCAGCAGGCCTTCCTCGGCGAATTCGCCGAGCACGGCGCGCGCGGCCAAACCGGGCACGAACACCGGCGTCGGCCGATTGACGGCGCGGCCGAACGCGGTGGTGAATTCCGCGTTGGTCACCGGCGCCGGGCCGGTAAGGTTCACCGGCCCGGACAACTCGCTCGACATCGCGAACAGCAGCGCCCTAACCTCGTCCTCGAGGCTGATCCACGGCATGTACTGGCGGCCGTTACCGAGCCGCGCGCCCAGCCCCAGCGAGAACAGCGGCCGAAGCCGGCCCAGCACACCGCCCGACGGGGACAGCACCAACCCGGTGCGGACCAGCACCACCCGGGTGCCCGCCTGCTGCGCCGGTCGCGTCGCGGCCTCCCAGTCCTGGCACAGCTGCGCGAGAAATCCCGTTCCCGCGGGTGCGGTTTCGTCGACAACGCGACTTCTGGTGTCGCCGTAATAGCCGACCGCGCTGGCGTTGACCAGCACCGCGACGCCGGTCTCGGCGACCGCGGACGAGAGCACCTCGGTTGGGGTGATCCGGCTGTCACGCAGCAACTGCTTGAAGGATCCCGACCAGCGCTTGCCGCCGATGTTGGCCCCACACAGATTGACCACGGCGTCCACACCGCGCAGGGCGTCGCGGTCGAACTCGCCGGTTTCGGGGTTCCAGTGCACCTCGTCGGCGTTAGACGGCGCGCGCCGCACGATCCGCAACACCCGATTGTCGGAGGCGCGCAGCGCCGACACCAGCGCCGACCCGATCAGGCCGGACGACCCCGCGATCGCGATCAATGCGTCGGGCACGGCGTCAGAGCCCCAGGTCGGCCTCGAAAGCCCCCTCTTCCAGCCGCCGCTTGATCGTGGTCAGGAACCGGCCGGCGTCGGCGCCGTCGATCAGCCGATGATCGTAGGTCAGCGGCAGGTAGCTGACCGACCGGACGCCGATCGACTCGTTGCCCAGCTCGTCGACGATCACCCGCGGCCGCTTGATGATTGCGCCGGTGCCCAGCATCGCGGCCTGCGGCGGCACCAGGATCGGGGTGTCGAACAGTGCGCCCTGGCTGCCGATGTTGGTGATCGTGAAGGTGCCCCCGGACAGCTCGTCGGGTTTGAGGTCACCGGAACGGGCCCGCGCAGCGATGTCGGCGATCGCGCGGGCGAGCCCGGCCAGCGACAGGTCACCGGCGTTGTGGATGACCGGGGAGAGCAGGCCCTGCTCGGTGTCGACCGCAATGCCGAGGTGCTCGGCGTCGTAGTAGGTGATCTCCTTGGTTTCCTCGTTGTAGCTGGCATTGATGTTCGGGTGGGTCTTCAACGCGTCGATTACGGCACGGGCGACAAACGGAAGGAACGTCAGCTTGACGCCCTCCCGCTCGGCGAATTCGTTCTTCGCGCGCGCCCGCAGCGCCACGATCCGGGTCATGTCGACCTCGTGGGTCTGCGTGAGCTGCGCTGTGGCCTGCAGCGATTCGCGGGTCTTCTTCGCGGTGATCTGGCGGATACGGCTGGCTTTCTGGGTGGTGCCGCGCAGGTGCGCCAGCGGCGGAGCCGGCGTTTGCGCGGCCGCTGCCGCGGGGGCCGCCGAAGCGGCCGGTGCCTTGCCGGCCGGTTCCGGCTCGGCGGGGGCCTTGGCCTTCTCGGCCGCGGCCAGCACGTCCTGCTTGCGGATCCGGCCGCCGACACCGGTGCCTTTCACGGTCGCCAGGTCGACGCTGTTCTCCGCGGCCAGCTTGCGCACCAGCGGGGTCACGTACGGACTGCCCTCCCCGTCGGTGGTGGCGGCGGGTTCGGGCTGGGGAGCCGGTTTCGGTTGCGGCCGTGGTTCGGCCTTGGGCTCCGGCTTCGGTTCGGGCTCGCGGCTGGGTTCGGGTTCCGGCTCGGCTGCGGGTTCGGGCCGGGGGGCGGTTTCTGTCCGTTGTTCCGGTTCTTCCGGTTGTTCAGGTCGCTCCGGTTGTTTCGGGGCCTCCTGGGCGCCGGGCTCGCCGACCTTGGCCAGCTCACCGCCCACCGCGACGGTGTCGTCTTCCTCGGCCGTGATGCTCAGCAGCGTGCCCGCCACCGGAGACGGGATCTCGGTGTCGACCTTGTCGGTGGAGACCTCCAACAGGGGCTCGTCGACCTCGACGGTATCGCCGACCTTCTTCAGCCACCGCGTGACCGTGCCTTCGGTGACCGATTCCCCAAGCTCGGGCATCAGCACCGGGGTGGACTTGTCGCCCGAGGACTCGGCGGCCGGCTGCGCCTGGCGTTGCGGCTGAGGCTCCGGTTCGGGCTCGGCGGCCTGTTCGGCCGGCCTCTGCTCCTCGGCCGGCCTCTCCTCGTGGGCCGGCTGCTGCTGCTCGGAAGGCGCGGTTTGGCCCGCGGGGGACTCGGCCGCCTCGCCCTCGTCGCCGATGACGGCCAGCTCGCCGCCGACCTCCACGGTGTCGTCCTCCTGGGCGACGATCTTTTGCAGCACACCGGAGGTGGGGGACGGGATCTCGGTGTCGACCTTGTCGGTGGACACCTCAAGCAACGGCTCGTCCTGTTCGACGGTGTCGCCTTCCTGCTTGAGCCAACGGGTCACGGTCCCCTCGGTCACGCTCTCACCGAGTGCGGGCATCTGCACGGAGAAGGCCATGTCTGTTGACTCCTCGAACGTCAGTCGTACGGGTCGACCTCTGGCTTACCACAGGGCGGTGTCGGCGGTGCGCCAGCCACGTGGAATGCACATTCATCGTGGCACTATCGATGACGAGGGTAATTGAGGACAGACCGAGGAGACGGCTTCGTTGGGATGGTTGGACAGACTTCGGGAGGCGCGCCAGCGCGGCCCCGCCGCGGGTCCGGCGGCCGACCAGCGCTACCTACGCGACTGGGCGGCGGCGCACACCGGTGTGGAGGCCTACGTCGAACCGCAGACAAACTTCTCCGAGCTGACCGTGGTGCTCGTAGCCAATGACGGCGAGTGGACCCGGCGCCGCGTGGGCGGTCCATCCGGGGCGCGCCGGCTGGGCGAGCAGCTGGGCATCCCGGTCTACGACGTGCAACGCGTCGGCTACCCGCAACGGATGCGTGACTACGACGCCCGCCGCCGCGTGCAACGCCGCCGGTTGCTCGAAGAGGGCTGACACCTGCGCGGTCGGGCGGCCAGCCGGAGCACCTACCATGCCCAGCTATGACAGTGCCCGCAGTGCAGACCAGTCCGCGATACGTCACCAGCAGCGGCGATGTTCGCATCGCCGGGTATGAGCACGGCAATCCCGGCGGCCCGACGGTGGTGCTCGTGCACGGCTGGCCCGACTCGCACGTGCTGTGGAACAACGTCGTGCCGCTGCTCTCGGACCGCTTCCGGGTCATCACGTACGACAACCGTGGCGCCGGCGAGTCGTCCAAGCCCGGGGACTACCGGGCATACGCCATGGCGCACTTCGCCGAGGACTTCGCGACGGTCATCGACACACTCAGCCCCGGCCAGCCGGTGCACGTGCTGGCCCACGACTGGGGCGCGGTCGGGGTGTGGGAGTACCTGAAACGCCCGGCCGCCGGCGAGCGGCTCCTGTCCTTCACCTCGGTGTCGATTCCGAGCGCCGACCATCTCACGGCGTACATTTTCGACAACCTCAAACGGCCGTACCGTCCGGTCACGTTCCTGCGAGCGGTGCGTCAGGTACTCAAGCTGGCCTACATGATCGCGTTCTCGGTACCCGTGCTGGCGCCCGCGATCATGGGGGCCGCGCTCAAGCGCGGCCGGGCGCGCCGAATCCTGGCTTTGGCCGAAGGCATTCCGCAGGAGGACATCCACCACGCGAAATCCGTGAACCGCGACGCCGCCAACAGCCTGAAAATCTACCGCGCCAACTTCTTTCACTCGGTGTCGCACGCCAGCCGCGACCACTACGTCGACGTTCCGGTGCAAATCATCGGGCACACCAACGATCCGGCGATCACGCTGGCCGCCTTGGATGACGAGTCCCGCTGGGTGGCGCGGCTGTGGCGCCGTGACATCAGGTCCGGCCACTGGTCGCCGTTCTCACGGCCGCAGGTGCTGGCACGTGCGGTGGGCGAGATGGTCGACGTGGTGGAGGGCAGGCCGCCGAGCCGGGCGATGCGCCGCGCCCAGGTCGGCCGCAAGCGTGAACCGTTCGGCGACACGCTGGTCTCCGTCACCGGCGCCGGCAGCGGGATCGGGCGCGCCACCGCGCTGGAGTTCGCCCGGCTGGGCGCCGAGGTCGTGGTCAGCGACATCGACGAAACCACCGTCCGAAACACCGCAGCCGAGATCGCCGCGCACGGCGGTGTCGCGCACGCCTACACCCTCGACGTGTCCGACGCCGATGCGGTCGAGGCGTTTGCCGGCGAGGTCTGCGAACAGCACGGTGTACCCGACATCGTGGTGAACAACGCCGGCATCGGGCAGGCGGGCCGGTTCGCCGACACGCCCGCCGACCAGTGGGACCGGGTTCTGGAGGTCAACCTCGGCGGGGTGGTCAACGGTTGCCGCGCTTTTGCACCGCGGCTGGTCGACCGCGGCACCGGCGGTCACATCGTCAACCTGGCGTCCTCGGCGGCGTACACGCCGTTGCAGTCACTGAACGCCTACTGCACCAGCAAGGCGGCGGTGTACATGTTCTCCGACTGCCTGCGGGCCGAATTGAGTTCGTCCGGAATAGAGTTGACAACGGTGTGCCCTGGCCTCATCGACACCAACATCGTGCGGACCGCCCGCTTCGACGCGCCACCGGGTAAGGGCCATCTGGTCGACGAGCGCCGCAAACAGTTGGAGAAGATGTTCGCCACCCGCCGATACGGCCCGGAAAAGGTCGCGAAGGCGATCGTGTCGGCGGTGCGGAAGAACAAGCCGATCCGCCCGGTGACCCCGGAGGCATACCTGTTGTACGGCACCGCACGGGTGCTCCCGCAGGCGCTGCGCAGCGCCGCACGCGGACACGTGATGTAGCTCAGCCGTGCTGCGCGATGTCTTCGAGCACCGCGAACATCGTGCGGGTCGGCACCCCGGTGCCGCCCTTGCCGGTGTAGCCCCACGGACCGCCGGTGTTGTACGCGGGGCCCGCCACGTCGATGTGCGCCCACTGCACGCCGTCGGGCACGAACTCGCGCAAAAACGTTCCGGCGACCAGCATTCCGGCATACCGTGAGCCGCTGACGTTGGCCAGGTCGGCGACCGTGGATTTGAGGTCGTCCTTCAGCTCTTCGGGAAGCGGCATCGGCCAGGCGTTTTCGCCGACGCCCTGCGAGATCGCGGCCACCCGGTCGCGAAACCCGTCGCTGCCCATCACCCCGGGGGTTCGCGCGCCGAGTGCGACGGTCTGCGCGCCGGTCAGCGTCGATGTCTCGATGAGGTAGTCGGGGTTGTCCTGCGCCGCCCGCGCGATCGCATCGGCGAGGATCAGCCGGCCCTCGGCGTCGGTGTTGAGCACCTCCACCGTCGTGCCGCCGTATTGGGTGAGCACGTCGCCGGGCCGCTGCGCGGTGGCCGAGGGCATGTTCTCGGCCATCGGCACGGTCGCGACCACGTCGATCGGCAGCTGCTGGTCGGCCGCCAGCACGACGGTGGCGATGACCGCCGCGGCGCCGCCCATGTCAGAGGTCATGTGGTGCATGTTCTGGGCCGGCTTGATCGAGATTCCGCCGGTGTCGAACGTGATGCCCTTGCCGATCAGCGCGACCGTCTTGGCGGCGGCGGGCTTGCGGGCCAGCCGCGAACCCCGGTGGATGAGCCGGACCAGCCTGGGCGGCCGCGACGAGCCCTGCCCGACCCCGATCACCCCGCCGTATCCGCCACGGGCCAGCGCCTTCTCGTCGAGCACTTCGGTTTCCAACCCGGCTGCCTCACCCAAAGCCTTTGCGCGGTTGGCCAATTCGGCGGGAAACAAGTGACTCGGCGGCGTGTTGACCAGATCACGGGCGGTCGCCACCGCGCTCGCGACCGCGGTGGCGCGCTGCGCTTGGGCCTTGGTGTGGGCCGTGGCGTCGGGCACCAGCACACTGATCTTGCGCAGACCCGGCTCTTTGGGAGCGGTCTTGTCGCTGCGGAACTCGGTGAACCGGTAGGCGCCCAGGATCAACCCTTCCACCGTGGCGGGCAGGTCCAGCACCGACAGCGTGGTCACGACCGACTCGGCTTTGTCCAGCGAGCGGGCGGCCACCCCGGCAGCGCGGCGGATCACATCAGGCGGCCACTCGTCACGCGGCTTGCCCAGGCCGACCGACAGCACGCTGGCCACCGGCAGCGACGACACGACCAGCCGGTTGACCTGTTCGGCGCCGCCGGTCGCGCCGAGCGCGCGCAGCGCGGCCTGGATCTCGGCAGCCGCTTCGCCGTCCAGGTACGGATCGGCGGCCGCCAGCGCCGGGCCGCCTTCGTCATTGCGCACCGGCACGATCAGCACCGCATCAGCGGCACCGCGCCGCGGCAGCGACGAGCTCACCGAGACGGTGGGCGGTTGATAGCCACGCTTGAAGGGACTCACGAGCGTCCACACTAATCACCCGGTGTGATCACCCGCGCCCCAGCGCGGATTAGGGTGGAGGGCCGTGAGCGAAATCCAGCACGGCCCCCTCGAAGACCGGCACCGCACGCTGGGCGCCGCCTTCGCCGAGTTCGGCGGCTGGCTGATGCCGGTTTCCTACGCCGGCACGGTGACCGAGCACAACGCCACGCGCAACGCCGTCGGCCTGTTCGACGTCAGCCACCTCGGCAAGGCGGTGGTGCGCGGCCGCGGGGCGGCGGCGTTCGTCAACTCCGCGCTCACCAACGACCTACGCCGGATCGGACCAGGCAAGGCGCAGTACACGTTGTGCTGCACCGAAACCGGCGGCGTCGTCGACGACCTGATCGCCTACTACGTGTCCGACGACGAAATGTTTCTGGTGCCCAATGCCGCAAACACCGCAGCTGTGGTCACCGCGCTGCGAGAGGCTGCACCACAAGGGATCTCAGTGACGAACGAGCACCGCTCATACGCGGTGCTCGCCGTGCAGGGACCACGGTCAGCCGAGGTGCTGCGCAGGCTCGGCCTGCCGGCCGACATGGACTACATGGGCTACGTCGACGCGTCGTTCGGCGACGTCGGGGTGCGGGTTTGCCGCACCGGATACACCGGTGAGCACGGGTATGAGCTGCTACCGGCCTGGGACAGCGCCGGTGGGCTGTTCGACGCGCTGGCCGACGCGGTGTCGGCCGCAGGCGGCGAGCCGGCCGGGCTGGGGGCGCGCGATACGCTTCGCACCGAAATGGGCTACCCGCTGCACGGGCACGAGCTGTCGCTGGACATCTCGCCGCTCCAGGCCCGCTGCGGCTGGGCGATCGGCTGGCGCAAGGACACGTTTTGGGGCCGCGAGGCGTTGCTGGCCGAGAAGGAGGCGGGCCCGCGGCGGCTGCTGCGCGGGTTGCGCGTGACGGGCCGCGGCGTGCTGCGCGCGGATTTGGCGGTGCTGCACGGTGACGCCGATGTCGGTGTCACGACGTCGGGAACCTTCTCTCCGACACTGAAAGTCGGCATCGCGCTGGCATTGATCGACACCGCCGTGGCTATCGAGAACGGTCAGCGCGTCACCGTGGATGTGCGGGGCCGGCCGGTGGAGTGCGAGGTGGTCAACCCGCCGTTCGTCGAAGCCAAAACCCGATAGCGGGCGGGGATACAATCGCTCGCATGAGCAGCGGTCCCCTCGAGTTCACCGTCCAGCGCAGCGCGCACCCGGCGACCGACGAGCAGCGGACCGTGATCATGACCGATCCGCCGTTCGGGCAGTACCACACCGACCACATGGTGTCGATCGCCTACACCGCGGAGCAGGGCTGGCACGACGCGCGGGTGCTGCCGTACGGACGGATCGAGCTCGACCCGTCGGCGATCGTGCTGCACTACGCGCAGGAGGTGTTCGAAGGGCTGAAGGCCTATCGGTGGGCGGACGGGTCCATCGTGTCGTTCCGGCCAGAGGCGAACGCCGCCCGGCTGCGCTCGTCGGCGCGGCGGCTGGCGATCCCGGAGCTGCCCGACAAGGTGTTCATCGAATCGTTGCGGCAGCTGATCGGGGTCGATGGTGCATGGGTGCCGCCATCCGGCGGCGAGGAGTCGCTGTACCTGAGGCCGTTCACCTTCGCCACCGAGCCGGGCCTGGGCGTGCGCCCGGCCAGGCAGTACCGATACCTGGTGATCGCCTCACCTGCGGGCGCCTACTTCCCGCGCGGCATCAAGCCGGTCAGCGTGTGGCTGTGCACGGAGTACGTGCGCGCAGCACCGGGCGGTACCGGCGCGGCCAAGTTCGGGGGCAACTACGCCGCGTCGCTGCTCGCGCAGGCCCAGGCGGCCGACAACGGCTGCGACCAGGTGGTGTGGCTGGACGCGGTGGAGCGCCGCTACGTCGAAGAGATGGGCGGGATGAACCTGTTCTTCGTGTTCGGCAGCGGCGGCTCGGCGCGGTTGGTCACCCCGGCGCTGACCGGGACCCTGCTCCCGGGTATCACCCGGGACTCGTTGCTGCAGCTGGCAACCGACGCCGGTTTCGCGGTCGAGGAACGCAAAATCGACGTCGAGGAGTGGCAGAAGCAGACGGCAGCCGGCGAGATCACCGAGGTGTTCGCATGCGGCACCGCCGCGGTCATCACGCCGGTCTCGTCGGTCAAGTACGCCGACGGCGAATTCACCATCGCCGACGGCGAGCCGGGCGAAGTCACCATGGCGCTGCGGGACACGCTGACCGGGATCCAGCGCGGCACGTTCGCCGACACCCACGGCTGGATGGCCCGCCTCGGCTAACCGACGGCCAGCCCCACCGCGGCGATCGTGGTGGCCACCTCGATGGCCGCGCCCAGCACGTCGCCGGTGATGCCGCCAAACCGGCGTATGCAGTGGGTGACCAGCACCGCGGCTGCCGCCAGCGCCACCAGAACCGCCAGCGGCCCCTGCCACGGGCGAGGGCCGGCCAGCGTCGACGCCGCGACCACCACCACCACCCAGGCCGCCGCCACCGGCTGCGGCTGGCTGCCCGCCACCCGAGCAGCCAGCACGCTGCCCGCGGCCGCCGGCACCCCGCGGCGGCAGGCCAGCACCGCGGCCACCCGTCCCGTGGTCACCGCTGTGACGACCGCCACCCAGCCCGCCACCCCGTCGGGCAGCGCGGCGAACGCCAGCCCCTGTACGACGACCGCCACCACCGCCGCAGCCACCCCGAACGGGCCCGCCGAGCCGGCACGCATCACCTGCAGGGCGCGCTCGGCGGGTCCGTAGCAGCCCAGACCGTCGGCGGTGTCGGCAAGGCCGTCGAGGTGCAGGCCGCGGGTGAGCAGCAGCAGCACGGCGACCGACAGCATCCCCGCCAGCGGGCTGCCCGCACCGAACGCCCACCAGCCGGCCACCCGCACCGCCCCGGCGAGCGCGCCGAGCACGATCCCAACGACCGGCAGCGCGGTGAGCACGCCGCGCCCGATCCCAGCGGCGGGGACATGAGTCGGCAGCACCGAACCGAAGGCGAAAGCGCCTGTCAGCGAACGGATCACGACGAGCCGGGCGCGCGTTCACTGACCGCGGCTTCGTCGAACGTCGCCATCGAGGCAAGCGTCGCCACCGCCGCCCTGAGGACCGGCAGCGCCACCGCGGCGCCGGTCCCTTCACCCAGCCGCATCCCCAGGTCGACGATCGGCTCCAACTGCAGATGCTGCAACGCCACCGCGTGCGCCGGCTCGGTGGAGCGGTGGCCGGCCTGCCACCACTGCCGCGCGCCCGGCGCCAGCCGCTCGGCGATCAACGCGGCGGCGGTGACCACCACACCGTCGAGCAGCAGCGGTGTGCGGCGCACCGCCGCCTGCGCGCAGAACCCCGCCAGCGCGGCGAGATCGGCGCCACCGCAGATCCGCAGCAGCGCAACGGGATCTGCGACATCGCGACGGGCCCGGTACAGCGCGTCGCGAACCGCGGTGGTCTTGCGCATCCAGCCCGCGTCGTCGACGCCGGTGCCTCGCCCGACCACGGCCACCGGCTCGGTTCCGGTCACCGCCGCCACCAACGTGGTCGCCGGCGTGGTGCTCGCGATGCCCATGTCACCGGCGATCAGCAGATCCGCGCCGGCGTCGACCTCCTCGTCGGCGATCCGGCGGCCGGCCTCGACGGCCGCGACCGCCTCGTCCGGGCTCAACGCGTCCTCGACGGCCGTGTTGGCGCTGCCGCGACGGATTCTGTACGCCCCTATCTCGGGGGTCAGTGGCGCCGCCGTGTCCACCGCGATGTCCACCACCCGCACGCCGGCCCCCGCCACGCCGGCCAGCACGTTGATGGCCGCACCGCCGGCGTCGATGTTCGCGACCATCTGCGCGGTGACCTCCGGGGGGTACGCCGAAACCCCCGCTGCCGCAACGCCGTGGTCGCCGGCGAACACCACCACCCGGGCCCGCTGGAACTGCCGCGGCGGGCAAACGCCTTGACACGACGCCACCCACACCGAAAGGTCCTCCAGCCGGCCCAGCGCACCGCGCGGCTTGGTCAGCCTGTCCTGGCGGGTGCGGGCCGCGGCGGCGGCATAGGCATCGGGCGGGAAAACCGGGGCGAATTCGACCGCAGCGCTCACCTGTCGAACTCCTTGACCGTCACAGCCTGGCCGGCGACGACCAGCGCGACGCGATCGCACAGGTCGGCCAGCCGCTGGTTGAGCTGGCCGATCTGGTCGGCGAACCGGCGGCCGGACTCGGTGGCCGGCACCACCGTCAGCCCGACCTCGGGACTGACCATGACCAGCGGCGGTCCGAATTCGGACACCGCGTCGACCAGCTCGTCGACGTTGCCGCGCACCGAGCCGCTGTCGGGGTGCCGGCGGTCCAGCACGGCGGCGAGCCAGCCACCCAGGTCGTCGATCAGCGTCGGTGGCGCCGGCATCACCCGCAACTGCGATGCCAGTTCGACGGTTTCGACCGTCGGCCAGTGCTGCGGGCGCCGCGCGCGATGCTCGGCGACGCGCTGTGCCCACGACGGGTCCGATTCCGGGGGGGCGCCGGTGGCCAGGTAACGCACCGGCGTGTCGGGGTCGACCTCTTCGGCGATCGCCAACTCCGCCCATCGCGACTTGCCTGACCGGATACCGCCCAGCACCAGCGTGCGCATGACGGTCAGGTTACGTCGTCGCCGCGGCTGACCCGGGGACGGGGCGCCCGCATCCGGCGCAGCTGCGATGCCCGACTGGCCGCGTAAAGGCCAAGTTTCCAACGGCTTTCGGTGTTGGCGGGGAACTTCACGTCGACCATCTTGGCGACCTTGCGGGCAAGGAAGAGGCCGTCGACGGCCATGATTGCGACCAGCACGAGCATGGCGGGGGAGATGTAGAACTGCACCTGCGGCACCGCCAGCATCACGAAAATCAGGGCCAGCGCGGCGGGCATGAACAGCCCCAGCACGTTGCGTCTGGCGTCGACTACGTCGCGCACATACCGGCGGACCGGGCCCCGGTCGCGGGGCAGCAGGTAGGCCTCGTCGCCGGCCATCATCTTTTCGCGGCGATCGGCCAGCTGCGCTCGCTGCCGGGTCTTTTCGGCCCTGCGCTCGTCGCGGGTCAGCTTCGGGCCGCCCATTTCCTTGCGGCGGCGGCGCGCCTCGGCGGCGGTCATCGGGGCAGGCACGACGGGACCGCGCCGCTTGGCGGCGTCACGCTTCGGCGTGGGCCGGCCCTTGGGCGCCGTGGTCTTGCGGGGCGACGCATCATCGGCAACGACCGGCTCGGCCTGCGTGGCAGCCGTGGCGGCGTCGGCGCCCTTCTTACGGCCGAGCAGACTCACGCCCGCCAGTTTAGGGTGCATGGATGAGCGCGCTTGCAGGCCTGCCATGCGCGTGCTGATCGCCCCGGACTGCTACGGGGACAGCCTGACCGCTGTCGACGCCGCCGAGGCGATCGCAGCGGGCTGGCTGCGGGCCCGGCCCGACGACGACCTCACCCTGGCGCCGCAGTCCGACGGTGGTCCGGGGTTCGTCGGGGTGCTGGCCGCCCGGCTGGGCGAGCTGCGAACCGAGCGTGTCTCGGGTCCGCTGGACACCGACGTGGATGCGGAATGGGTGCTCGACCGCGACACCGCCTACCTGGAATGCGCGCAGGCCTGCGGGCTGGACCTGCTGGACGGCCCGCCCACCGTGCAGACCGCGCTGGCGGCCCACACCAGGGGGGTCGGCCAACTCATCGACGCCGCCCTGGCGGCCGGGGCCAGCCGCATCGTCGTCGGCCTCGGGGGCAGCGCTAGCACCGACGGCGGCCGCGGCATGATGGAGGCCCTGGGCGGCCCGGCCACCGCGCGACGACGGCTGGGCGGCGTCACGCTGATCGCCGCGACCGACGTCGAACACCGGATGCTGGGGCCGATGGGCGCCGCCCGGGTGTTCGGCCCGCAGAAGGGTGCCGAGCCGGCCACGGTCGAGCTGCTGGAAGAGCGGCTCACCGGCTGGGCCGCCGAACTGGACGCGACGGCCGGGCGCGTGGTCAGTCAGCAGGCCGGCGGGGGGGCCGCCGGCGGCCTGGGCGCGGCGCTGCTGGCGCTCGGCGGCCATCGCCAATCGGGCGCCGCGATCGTCGCCGAACACACCAGGCTCTCCGACGACATCGCCGCGGCCGACCTCGTCGTCACCGGGGAAGGCCGATTCGACGACCAGTCGCTGCACGGCAAGGTGATCAGCGCGCTGGCGGCCGGTGCGGCCGTTCGCCGCGTCCCGGTGCTGGTCCTCGCCGGGCAGGTCACGCTGCCCGACGACGCGCTGCGTGCGGCCGGCATCGCGGCGACCTGCTCGATCGCCGACTACGCCGGATCGGTTCGGCTCGCCATCGACGACGCCGCCAACCAGCTGGCCGGGCTGGCGCGAAAGGCGGCCGCGGCGCACGTCTGGGCAGGACAGCCTCGGGAATAGCGGCGAGAACAGGTACGGTTGATGCAGAGGAATTTGCTCCATTGCGAGATAGGCATCGAGGAGACCTAATGAGCGTTCAGGACGAGTCGGCCACCAGCACCGCGACTCACGGCGTGATCCTGACCGACGCCGCGGCCACCAAGGCGAAGGCGCTGCTGGACCAGGAAGGCCGCGACGACCTGGCCTTGAGGATCGCGGTCCAACCGGGTGGTTGCGCGGGCCTTCGTTACAACCTCTTCTTCGACGACCGGGCGCTCGACGGTGATCTGACCGCCGAGTTCGGCGGCGTGACGCTGACCGTGGACAGGATGAGCGCACCATACGTGGCGGGCGCCACGATCGACTTCGTCGACACCATCGAAAAGCAGGGGTTCACCATCGACAACCCGAACGCGACGGGCTCGTGCGCCTGCGGCGACTCCTTCAACTGACCGTTCAGGTCAGTACTGAGCAGCGGTCCGCAACAGATACGAGCACACCAGCACCTGGTTGTCCTGGCTGAGCAGCTGCGCGATGGCCTGTTCTTCGTCGCCGCCGGTGATTCTGCCCGCAGGCACGACGCGCATCGAGAACAGCACCTGGGCCTGGTTCGGTGACCAGAACACCATCTTGTCGATGCTGGTGACCTGTGTACTGGCGAACTGCTTGCGGAACGCGTCGCTGGACAGCCGCGCCAGCGCCTGGTCGGACTTGCGGTCCTTCACCGCGTCGTACATTCCGCACAGCGTGTTACGGGCCACGGTGTCGTAGTCGCCGTTGCCCAACGCATCCAGGTAGTTCTGTATCGCCACCTTCGCGGACCCCGAGCTCAGCGCTCCGCCCGCGGAGTTGGACGACTCATTGTGCAGCGCGTAGACAATCGCCGCCGCCGCCCCCGCCACCATCACGACGACGAGCCCCAACGCCCCCACCAACCACCAGCGCCGCCGCTTGGGATACTGCACGGGCGGGGGAAGCATGCCCGGGTACACCGAGGCCGCGGCCGGCCGAATCGGTTGGGCCTCGAACGGCTGGCTCGGGTAGGGCTCGCCGTAGCTCGGTTGGCTGGACGTCGGGTCGGGGTACTGCGGGTACGGACCGGCCATGCTAGGCAGGCTAGCGCAACCGCCGCAGACTCAGGGAAAGCGACTTTGAGTACTATTAGCTTAGATTGCTTAACGAAATGAAGGGTGGCGCGTCGTGACAATTGCGGTGACCGGATCCATAGCAACCGACCATCTGATGCGGTTCCCGGGCCGGTTCTCCGAGCAGCTGCTGCCCGCACACCTGCAGAAGGTGTCGCTGAGTTTTCTGGTCGACGATCTGGTGGTGCACCGCGGCGGAGTCGCGGGGAACATGGCCTACGCGATCGGGGTGCTGGGCGGCGACGTCGCGCTCGTCGGCGCGGCCGGCACGGACTTCACCGACTACCGCGAGTGGCTGGAGTCGCACGGCGTCAACTGCGACCACGTGCTGATCTCCGAGACCGCCCACACCGCGCGCTTCCTGTGCACCACGGACCTGGACATGGCGCAGATCGCGTCCTTTTATCCCGGGGCGATGTCGCAGGCCCGCGACATCTCGCTGGCCGGGGTCGTTTCGACCATCGGCACCCCGCAACTGGTGATCATCGGCGCCAACGACCCCGAAACGATGTTCGTGCACACCGACGAGTGCCGCAAACTGGGCCTGGCTTTCGCCGCGGACCCCTCCCAGCAGCTGGCGCGGCTGTCCGGCGAGGAGATCCGCCGCCTCATCGACGGCGCGACATACCTGTTCACCAACGACTACGAGTGGGATCTGCTGCAACAGAAGACCGGCTGGACCGACGAGGACGTGCTCGCCCAGGTCGGGCTGCGGGTGACGACGCTGGGTCCCAAGGGTGTCGACATTGTCGGCGCCGACGGCACGTCGATACACGTCGACGTCGTGCCGGAAACCGGCAGGGTCGACCCCACCGGCGTCGGTGACGCGTTCCGGGCCGGCTTCCTCACCGGCCGCAGCGCCGGGCTGGGCCTGGAACGCTCCGCCCAACTCGGCTCGCTGGTGGCGGTATTGGTGTTGGAGACCAACGGCACCCAGGAGTGGAGTTGGGATCGCGACGTCGCGGTGGCGCGGCTGGCCGACGCGTACGGCGAGGACGCGAGCGAGGAAATCACCTCCGCGTTGGGCTGATCACAGCTGCACGGGGTACTGCGGCTCGCTGATCCGCGGCACCACGCTGCGCTCCACGAAGATCGCGTGCCACAGCATGAAGATCAGGACCGTCCACAGCCGTCGGCTGTGATCGCTTGTGCCGGCGAGATGTTCATCGAGCATGTGACGCACCGCGGCGATGTCGATGAGCTCGTCGGCCTGGAACGAACCGATCATCTGATGCGCCCAGTCCAGCAACTCACCGGCGCGCAGCCAGTGGCGGATCGGCACCGGGAAGCCCAGTTTCGGCCGGTTCAGCACGTGCGGCGGCACGATCGGTTCCAGCGCACGGCGCAGCGCGTATTTCGTCGTCCTGCGGGTGATCTTGTGCTCCAGCGGCAACTGTGAAGCCACCGCGAACACCTCCGGATCCAAGAACGGAACCCGCAGCTCCAGCGAGTTTGCCATGGTCATCTTGTCGGCCTTGACCAGGATGTCGCCGCGCAGCCAGGTGAACAGGTCGATGTGCTGCATGCGGGCCACCGGATCCCAGCGTTGCGACTGGGCGTAGATATCGGCGGTGACGTCGGTATGCGTCCACTCCGGCCGGAAATCGCGCAGCACGGCGCGCAGCTGCGGGTCGGAGAAGCTGCGGGCATTGCCGTAGTAGCGCTCCTCGAGCGTCTGCGAACCGCGATGCAGCAGGCTTTTGCCGCGCATGCCTTCGGGCAGCGGCGCCGAAACGCGGCGCATCGACCGCCGCACGCGAGTGGGCAGATAATCGAAAGGTCGCAGCGACAACGGCTCTCGGTAGATCGTGTAACCGCCGAACAGCTCGTCTGCGCCTTCGCCGGACAGCACCACCTTGACGTGCTTGCGGGCCTCCTTCGCGATGAAGAACAGCGGCACCAACGCCGGGTCGGCCACGGGTTCGTCCAGATACCAGACGATTTCGGGCAGCGCCTCGACGAATTCGGTCGGGCTGACCACCTTCGCCACGTGCCGGGCGCCGATCGCCTCGGCGGACGCGATCGCGACGTCGACCTCGGAGAACCCCTCACGTTCGAAACCCGTGGTGAACGTGATCAGCCGCGGGTTGTGCCGGATCGCCAGCGCGGCGATCGCGGTCGAGTCGATGCCGCCGGACAAAAACGCGCCCACCGTGACATCGGCGCGCATGTGCTTGGCCACCGAGTCCTCGAGGACGGCGGTGATCTCGTCGTAGCGCGCCTGCTCGGACCCGGCGGCGAATGGCGTGGCCGAAAAGCGGGGGACGAAGTAGCGGGTGACCTGCGGCGGTTCGCCCCGCCGTATCCGCGCGTAACTGCCCGACTCGAGCCTGCGCACCCCGCAGTGCAGGGTTTCCGGCTCGGGCACATACTGCAGCACCGTGTAGTGCTGCACCGCCCTGCAGTCGACCAGGGTGTCGATGCCGATGACCCCGGCCAGGTCCAGCAGGCACTTTTTCTCGCTGGCCACCGCGGTGCCGTGAGCGCCGGTCGCGACGAACAGCGGCTTGATCCCGAACGGGTCACGTGCACAGAACAACTCGTGACGTTCGGTGTCCCACAGCGCGAACGCGAACATGCCGCGCAGCCGCCGCAGCGCGTCGGCGCCCCAGTGGTGATACGCAGCGATGATCGCCTCGCCGTCGCCGTCGGTGGCGAACACGGCGCCGTGCCGGGCGGCCAGCTCGGCCCGCAGCTCCAGGTAGTTGTAGATCTCCCCGTTGAACACCAGCACATAGCGCCCCGGCGCTGTGGCCGGTCCCCACCGCAGCGGCTGATGCGAGTGCTCGATGTCGATGATCGACAACCGGTTGAAGCCGAGCACCACCTCGTCGTCGGACCACGTGCCCGGCTCGTCCGGGCCGCGGTGGCGCATCAAGTGCGACGAGCCCGCTACGGCGTCGACGATGCCGGGCGTCACGGTGGCGGACGGATCACACACCAGGGCCAGCAGTCCGCACATCGGCCCAAGTATGCCGCACCGGGGTGGCCATTCCCCGGTCGCTTCGCTGGGTGCCAGTGGGTTGGTCTACGCTGCGTAGTATTCGGTCGGTCGGCCAGCGCATGACTCGAGGAGGCGCCAACGTGAGACCCCGCGGGTTTCGCCGTTTCCGTCTGTTGGGTTTGGTCGCCACGCTGGGCCTGCTGGCCGTCACGCTGAGCGGCTGCAGCTGGTCAGAGGTGCTCGGGCTGGGCTGGCCCGAGGGCATCACGCCGGAAGCCCACCTGAACCGCCACCTGTGGGTCGGTTCGCTGATCGCCGCCCTCGTGGTCGGTGTGATCGTGTGGGGCCTGACGTTCTGGGCGTCGGCGTTTCACCGTCACAAGCCCACCGACACGGAGCTGCCGCGCCAGTTCGGCTACAACATGCCGCTGGAGCTGGTGCTGACGGTCACCCCGTTTCTGATCATCGCGGTGCTGTTCTATTTCACCGTGGTAGTGCAGGAACGCCTGCTGCACAAAGACCCCAACCCCGAGGTGGTGGTCGACGTCACGGCGTTCCAGTGGAACTGGAAATTCGGCTACCAGAGGATCAACTTCAAGGACGGCACGTTCACCTATGACGGCGCCGACCCTGCCCGCAAGGCGGCGATGGTGTCCAAGCCGGAGGGCCGGGACGCGCACGGCGAGGAGCTGGTCGGCCCGGTGCGCGGGCTCAACCCCGAAGACCGCACCTACCTGAACTTCGACAAGGTGGAGACGCTGGGCACCAGCAACGAGATCCCCATCCTGGTGCTGCCGACGGGCAAGCGGATCGAGTTCCAGATCGCCTCGGCCGACGTCGTGCACTCATTCTGGGTGCCGCAGTTCCTGTTCAAGCGCGACGTGCTGCCCAATCCGAAGGCCAACCACTCCGACAACATCTTCCAGCTCACCGACATCGACAAGACCGGCGCGTTCGTCGGGCGGTGCGCCGAGCTGTGCGGGACCTACCACTCGATGATGAACTTCGAGCTGCGCGTCGTTTCACCCAACGACTTCAAGGCCTACCTGCAGCAGCGGATCGCCGGCAAGACCAACGCCGAGGCGTTGCAGGCGATCAACCAGCCGCCGCTAGCCGTCACCACCCACCCGTTTGACACCCGTCGCGGCGAGCGGGCGGCCGTGGCGAGCAAGTAGGAACAGGGAAGACACGCTATGCACATCGAGGCCCGGCTGTTCGAGATTCTCACCGCGTTCTTCGCCCTGGCCACCATCGTCTACGGGGTGCTGACCGCCTACTTCTTCCCCGGCGGCATCGAATGGGCCGGGGTCACCGCGATGGTGATGACCACCGGCCTGACGCTGATCATCGGCACGTTCTTCCGGTTCGTGGCCCGACGGCTCGACACCCGGCCGGAGGACTACGAGGACGCCGAGATCGCCGACGGCGCCGGGGAGTTGGGGTTTTACGCTCCGCACAGCTGGTGGCCGATCCTGGTGGCGCTGGCCGCTTCGGTGGCCGCGGTGGGCATCGCGCTGTGGCTGCCGTGGTTGATCGCTGCCGGGGTCGTGTTCGTGCTATCCGCGGCCGCCGGCCTGGTGTTCGAGTACTACGTCGGCCCCGAGAAGCACTAGCCAGCGATCGGTCAAGGTCACAATCGGGCAGTCAGTTGACGGACCTACGCCGGCGTCAGATTCGCTACGCCAGCGCGGTTGGGTAATGTTGCCGAGGCACCTTCTGTCGCGGCGTGACCGGGAGCCTGAGTAGTCGATAAGGATAGGCGAGGATGAGCGGGCCGAAACCCCCAGAAGGGGGCTTTTTCGGGGAGGAACCGGGTGAGCAGCCCACCGAGAACCAGCCCACCCAGGAAGTGACCGGCGAGACCGAGTCCGTGCAGGCGTACTCGGCGCCGGAGGCTGAGCAGTTCAGCAGCGGGCCCTATGTTCCAGCCGACCCGTCGCTCTACGACTACGACAACTACGAACCGGCCACCGAACTGGTCGATACGCCCAGGCCGCCGCGTTGGCCGTGGGTGGTCGGGGTGGCCGCGATCCTGGCCGCGATCGTGCTGGTCGTGTCCGTGTCGTTGCTGGTGACCAGCACCAACACCGCCAACCTGGCAAACCCGCTGACGACCACACCGTCGAAGCCGCCGCAACCGGAGATCACCACGACCCCACCGCCACCTCCGCCGCCGACGACCACCGAGCCGCCCCCGCCGCCACCCACCGAAACCGTGACGGTCACCACTGAGCCGCCGCCACCGCCGCCGACCAGCGAGGCACCACCGCCACCGCCGCCACCCCCGCCGGCCACCACGGCGACGACGACGGTGCCGCCGATCACGACGACCACCACAACCACTCCCGCAGCGCCGCGTCAGGTCACCTACTCGGTGACCGGAACCAAGGCGCCGGGTGACATCATCACCGTCACCTACGTCGACGCCTCCGGGCGGCGGCGCACGCAGCGCAACGTCTACATTCCGTGGTCGCTAACCGTGACGCCGATCTCCCAGTCCGAGGTCGGCTCGGTGGAGGCGTCCAGCCTGTTCTTGGTGAGCAGGCTCAACTGCTCGATCACCACCAGCGACGGAACGGTGCTGGCGTCGAATACCAACAACTCGGCGCAGACCAGTTGCTGATGACAGCTTCGCCAGCGTCGGGGGGTCTGCGCTCGCCTGACACCGTGGAACGCGTTCTGCTGATCGGATGCGCGGTGATCTGGCTGGCGGTGATCGGGGTGGGCGTCGCGGCCACCGTCGCCCTCGTCGACCTCGGCACGGGCCACCAGCCGGAGGGCGGCTCCGGCTCCCGGACGCCGTGGCTGCTCTACGTCGTGATCGCGGTCTCCGCAGTGATCATCGTCGGCGCCATCCCGCTGCTGCTGCGGGCCCGCCGCAACGCACTGGCCGAGCCGCCGCGGTCGCCGGTCAGGCCGGTGCCCGGCAACCCGAACTACGCCACGCCGGGCCCGGCGCGGCCCGCCGGAGAGGCACCCACCGAGAAACTGCGGGTGTTCGGGTCGGCGGCCGACCCGGTCGGCCGGGACGCACCGGTCCAGCGGCTGACGCGTTCGGCGCAACCGGCCCTGCCGCCGGAAACGATCGAGCGGATGTGGCTGCGGGTCACCGCCGCAATCGCGGCTGCGGTGGGCACCGCGATGCTCGCGGTCGCCGCGGCCACCTATCTGATGGCCGTCGACGAGAACGACGCGGCATGGGCCGTGCTGGTCGTCGCGGCGATCGTCACCGTCGCCATGCCGGTGATCCCGTGGCTGTTTCTCCGCCAGTTGCGGGCACAGATCGCTTCGGCGCGCTAGAAGCGGGCCGATCGGCCCCGACCCGCTAGTGGTGTCCGTCGGGCGAGGAACCGTCGCCAGAGCCGTTCGTGGTCTCCTGGTGCTCGCGCAGTGCCGTGATCGACCGCTGCTCCTGGGCGTGCGCGGCCTCGGTGAGCGCGTGCTGCTCGGCCGCCGGATCCGCGCGCAGCAGGCTGCCGGTGCCGGGTGCGCCGCTGTATCCCAGTTTGTTCATCCGCTTGGGGACGGGTGCTCCCTGGTACTCGAGCGGGATCGGGTGGCCGTGCTCGTCGACCGGGCCCAGCGGCTGGTGCAGTTCGATGTAGGCACCGTGCGGAAGCCGCTTGATGATGCCGGTCTCGATGCCGTGCTCGAGTACCTCACGGTCGCTGCGCTGCAACGCGATCGCCCAGCGGTAGGCGGCGAAGTACACGATCGGCGGCAGCACCACCATGCCGATACGGCCGATCCAGGTGGTCGCGTTGAGTGAAATGTTGAACTTCAACGCGATGATGTCGTTCATCGCGCTGAACGTCAGCACCATGTAGAAGGCGATCGCCATCGACCCGATCGCGGTGCGGACCGGGTTGTCGCGGGGACGCTGCAACAGGTTGTGGTAGGCGATGTCGCCGCTGAACTTCTTCTCGATGATGGGGTAGGAGACCAGCAGCACAAACACCAAACCCATGATCATCGCGACCCAGAACGGCGCTGGGATGGTGTAGTGGCCGAGGTAGATCTCCCAGTTCGGCCAGATACGGGCCAGGCCCTCGGTCCACATCATGTAGAAGTCGGGCTGGCTGCCCGCCGACACCTGTGAGGGTTTGTAGGGACCCAGCTGCCAGATCGGATTGATCTGCAGCAGACCGCCCATCAGGCCCAGGATGCCGACCGTCAGCGCGAAGAACGCTCCCGACTTCACCGCGAAGATCGGCAGGATGCGCACGCCCACCACGTTGTGCTCGGTGCGACCGGGTCCGGGGAACTGGGTGTGCTTCTGGTACCACACCAGCGCCAGGTGCACCCCGATCAGCGCCAAAATGATCGCGGGGAAGATCAGGATGTGGATGACGTAGAGCCGCGGGATCAAGATCTCGCCGGGGAAGTCGCCGCCGAACAACGCCCAGTGCATCCAGGTGCCAATGATGGGAATGCTCATCGTGATCGACGAGAGGGCGGCCCGCAGGCCGATGCCCGACAGCAGGTCGTCGGGCAGCGAGTAGCCGAAGTAGCCCTCGAACATCGCCAGGATCAGCAGCAGCGCGCCGATGTACCAGTTCGCTTCGCGGGGCCTGCGGAATGCGCCGGTGAAGAAGATGCGGGCCAGGTGCACCATGATCGCCGCCGCGAACATCAGCGCGGCCCAGTGGTGAATTTGGCGGACGAACAACCCGCCGCGCACCTCGAAGCTGATGTTCAGCGCGGTCTCGTAGGCGCGCGACATCGCGATGCCGCGGAGCGGCTGATACACACCGTTGTAGGTGACCTCGGTCATCGACGGGTCGAAGAACAGGGTCAGATACACGCCGGTGATCAGCAGCACGATGAACGAATACAGCGCGATCTCACCGAGCAGGAACGACCAGTGACTGGGGAATACCTTGTTGATCTGCCGCTTCATCCCCGACGCGAGGTGATAGCGGTCATCCATCGCCTCGCCCTGCTCGGCCAGGAGATCACCCAGTTTGGGAATCACGTTGGGACTCATACTGTCCTCCGTTCCCAGAATGCCGGCCCAACGGGCTCGATGAAGTCGCCGTTGGCGACCAGATACCCGTCCTTGTCGATGGTTATCGGCAACTGCGCCAACGCCCGTGCCGCCGGTCCGAATATCGGCTTGGCGAAATGCAACAGGTCGAACTGCGACTGGTGGCACGGGCACAGGATGCGGTAGGTCTGCTGCTCGTACAGCGATGCGGGGCAGCCCAGGTGCGAGCAGACCTTGGTGAACGCGAACAGCCCACCGAAGTTGAAGCTCTCCTGGCCTTGCCGCTTGACCACCTTGTCCATGTCGTTGGCTTTGACGCGGATCAGCATCACCGGATTGCGCACGCCCATGTAGATCTCGGAGATCTTCTCGTGTGACTCCACCGTGTCACCGTTGCCGTCGGAATCACGCCACGGAAACACCGTCTCCATGCCGCCGGCGTCGATGTCCTCGGGGCGGATCTTCTGCAGCGAGCCGGGCCCCGGGACGCCGCCGGACAGCGAGCGGGCCAGATAGATGGTTTCGCCCCTGAAGCGCGGGGTCCAGCCTGACGTCCAGAGCACCGCCTTCTTGCCGTCGGCGGTCTGAACGACGGGCTTCCAAGGGTTTTTGATGAGGCCGCCGATGGCGGCGACCAGCGTGGCGACGCCGAACGCACCCATGGCAACGGCCAGCGACATCTTGATCACGCGGCGCCGCGGCAGCGTCGAGGTGTCATAGGTGTCTTGCAGCTCGGCGACGATCGTCTTGCGGTCAACTTCGGACGACCTGCCGTCGTGGCGGTCCTGGATCGCGATCTCTTCGGGGATGAACCGCTTCTGGAACAACACCGCGCCGATGCCGATCGAGAGGATGGACAGCCCGAACGTCAACCCGTACAGCGGGGTGGTGAGGCTGTACAGGAAATTGCCGGGGGTCCCTATCGGCTTGTATTCCCACGGCCAGAACAAGAAGATCAGCAGCAGCGCCAGGCCCGAGAACCCGGCGAGCAGCAGCCAGAACGCGACCGTTCGCTCGGCCCTTTTCTCGGCCCGGGTGCCCGTCACCACCCAGCGCGGCTCGCGGTAGACGATCTGCACGCCGTCCAGCTCGGCACCCAACTCCACCAGCTGGTCGCGGGAGAGCTTGGTCAGGTCCCGGTCGTCGGGAACCTTCTTGGGGCTGTCCGGTGACGTCATGCGCGCGATCCGATCCACAACGCGACACCGATGATGGCCACCATTCCGATAATCCATATCGCCATGCCCTCGGAGGTGGGCCCGAAGCCGCCCAGGCCATAACCGCCCTGGTTGCGCGTCTCGGTGGCCGTCTTCACGTAGGCCACGATGTCGCGCTTCTGGTCCGGGCTGAGCTCGCGGTCGGAGAACCTCGGCATGTTCTGCGGACCGGTCAGCATCGCGGCGTAGATCTGCGCCTCGTTGGCCGGCTCCAGCGGCGGCGCGTACTTGCCGGACGACAGCGCGCCACCCTTACCGGTGAAGTTGTGGCAGGACGAACAGTTGAGCCGGAACAGGTCACCGCCGCGCGCGACGTCGTCGCCGATCAGCGAGTGCATTGCGATGCTGCCGTCGGGGTCACGGGGCACGGTCGGGCCGCCGCCGTTGGCCTGCACGTAGGCACCCAGTGCGTCGATTTGGTTGTCGTCGAAGATCGGCGCCTTGCGCTGTGCCTGGGCCTCGCCACGCATCGCAGGCATCCGGCCGGTCGACACCTGGAAGTAGACGGCCGCCTCGCCCACCCCGATCAGGCTCGGCCCGCGGTCGGTGACGCCCTGCAGGTTCGCACCGTGGCACGTGACGCAGGAGGTTTCGAACAGCTGCTTGCCGGTGCGCAGCAACGCCGACTGCGCTTCGTCGGCCTTCGCGAGCTGAGGCTTGGGGGTCAGCGTGGCGGCGAGGCCGCCGGCGACCGCCAGTGCGCCCAGCAACAGCAGCCCGGCCGAAACGCGGCGACGCAGCCGGCGGCGGGACCGGTCGGTGATCACGAACCAGCCTCTCCTCATCGGACGAAATAGATGGTGGCGAACAGGGCGATCCAGACGATGTCGACGAAGTGCCAGTAATAGGAGACGACAATCGCGGCGGTGGCCTGCGCGGGGGTGAACTTGCTCATCCTGGTCCGCAGCAGCAGATAGATGAACGCGATCAGGCCGCCCGTCACATGCAGGCCGTGGAAGCCGGTGGCCAGGTAGAACACCGACCCGTATGCGCTGCCTGGGATGGTGGTGCCGTGGGTGGCCAGGTGGATGTACTCGTAACCCTGGCCGAGGAGGAAGAACAGGCCCATCGCGAAGGTCAGCACGTACCACCGCCGCAGCCCGAACACGTCGCCGCGCTCGGCCGCGAAAACGCCCATCTGGCAGGTGAACGACGACGCGATCAGCACCAGCGTGACCGGCACCGCCTGATACAGGTTCAGCTCGGTGGGCGGCGGCGGCCAGTTGCCTGCGGCCTGTGCCCGCGCGGTGAAGTACATCGCGAACAAGCCGGCAAAGAACATCAGTTCGCTGGACAGCCACACGATGGTGCCGACACTGACCATGTTGGGCCGGTTCAGCGAATGTACTCGCGACGTGATCGCGGTTCCCGAGGTCCCTACAGCGCTCGTCACACATGAAGTATGACGCTTTGTAGTTGTCGAACTCCACCCGGGGACCCATTTGATCACAACTTCGCCATCCCGCCGTTGGCGACGTGCGCATTGCGTGCGAACATCGGCGCGTGGCGCAGCCGCTCCCGCCGTCTCCCGCGCCGGCCATCTCGCCGTCCTGGGCGAGGATCCTCGGCGCGCTGACCGGGGGTCGCGATCTGGCCGCCGGCGAAGCGGCGTGGGCCATGGAGCAAGTCATGGCCGGTGCCGCCACCGGAGCCCAGATCGCCGCGTTCGGGGTGGCCATGCGGATGAAGGGCCCGTCGGCCGCGGAGGTGCGGGAGCTGGCCGACACGATGCTCAAGCACGGCCGGCGGGTGCCGACCGACGCGATCGGAACCGACACCGTCGACGTTGTCGGCACCGGCGGCGACGGCGCGAACACGGTGAACCTTTCGACAATGGCGGCGATCGTGGTGGCGGCCAGCGGGGTGCCGGTGGTCAAGCACGGCAACCGGGCAGCGTCGTCGCGCAGCGGCGGCGCCGACATGCTGGAGGCGCTGGGGGTACGGATCGACCTGGGCCCCGACGATGTCGTCCGCAGCCTCACCGAGGTCGGAATCGGGTTCTGCTTCGCGCCGCTCTTTCATCCGTCGTACCGGCACGCATCGGTCGTGCGGCGCGAGATCGGTGTCCCCACGGTGTTCAACCTGCTTGGGCCGCTGACGAATCCGGGCTCGCCGCGGGCCGGGCTGATCGGTTGCGCTTTCGCCGATCTCGCCGAGGTGATGGCCGGCGTGTTCGCCGCGCGCCGGTCCAGCGTGCTGGTGGTGCACGGCGACGACGGGCTCGACGAGCTGACGACCACCACGACCAGCACGATCTGGCGGGTGCAGGCCGGAACGATCGACCGGTTGACGTTCGATCCCGCCGCGTTCGGATTCGAGCGGGCAGAGCTGCACGAGCTGGTGGGCGGCAGCGCTCAGGAGAACGCGCAGGAGGCCCGGTCGGTGCTCGGCGGGGCCGCGGGTCCGGTGCGCGACGCGGTCGTCTTGAACGCCGCGGGCGCGATGGTGGCCCATGCGGGCCTATCCAGCGACGCCAAATGGCTGCCCGCCTGGGAGTCTGCGCTGCGGCGTGCCGCCGACGCCCTCGACTCCGGGGCGGCCGAACAGCTGCTGGCGCGTTGGGCGCGGTTCACCCACAAACTCTGAGGCCGCGGTCCGGTCCGCGATGGCCCGCTCGGCGGCAAGCCGTGCCGAGCGCGCCGTCGCCGACCACTCGGACCACGGGCCGGCCGACCGGATCGGCGACGCGTAGCCGGGCTCGGACCGCACGACGCGCACCCCGGGCGCGGCGAGCCACCGGGCGATCAGCGCGGTCTCCTCGACTAGCGCCCCGCCCAGCGGTGCCCCGGCCGGCAGTACGGTCTGGGCGCCCGCGCAGACGGCGTCGACCACCGGCATCGGCGGCACGCCGCGCCGGGCCGTGGCAGCGCCGGCGAGCTGGCCGTAGCGCACCACCGCGATGTGCCAGCCGCCGGCTCCGTCGGGCGCCGCGGCGACCAGCTCGGCCACGCGGGCCAGCGCGCACAACCGCTGCCCCCGCCACAGCGCCTCGATCGCGGTGGCGGCGCGGTCGCGCAGCCGGGCGGCGGTCTCATACCGGCGGCGGCCCGCCAGGTCTGAGATTCGGCAGGCGATCTGGGCCAGCACGGCGTTGTCGCGACCCTCGATCAGCGCCGCCGCCCGCTGCGGCGCGGCGGCGTACTCGGCGGGGGTGACGCCGCGCGCTGCCGGGCATGGCGAAACTTCCCGGTCGGGGCACGCGGGGCCGTGGAGCGCCGAGCGGGCCAGCCGGGCGGTGCAGGTGCGCACGCCGGTGAACCGGGCCAGCAGGGCGGCGGTGTCGGCGGCGTCGGCCCGGGACCGGAAGGGGCCCAACGCCGTAGGCTGCCGGGGGGTGCGCACAACCGACAGCCGGGAGAACGACTCGTCGCTGAGCGCGACCCACCACCAGCGGTGCGGGAAACGCGACCGCCGGTTGTAGGGCGGGGCGTGCGCGGCCAGCAGCCGCAGCTCGCGGACACCGGCCTCCAGCGCGTGTGCGCACTCGACGTGGTCGACCCGGCAGGCCAGCCCGACCATCTCCTTCATCCGGCCCCGCGGGTCGGCGCCGCCGAAGTACTGGGCGACGCGCCGGCGCAGGTCCACCGCGGTGCCGACGTAGAGCACCTCGCCCGCCGGCCCGCGGAACAGGTACACCCCGGGCCGGCGCGGAAGTGCTTCGGCGAGAACGCGTTTGCGTCGTTGTTCGGGGGTCACGTCGGGCAGGTACGCGCGCAGGTCGGCGTAGGTGTGCACGCCCTGGTTTCCGACACGCTCGATCAGCGCGTGCAGCACGTCGACGGTGGCCCGGGCGTCGTCGAGGGCACGGTGGGTGGGTGTGCTGGCCACCGAGAACAGCTTGGCCAACGCGGCAAGGCGTACGCTGGGCGCCTCCTGGCGGGTCAGCACCCGTCGCGCCAGGCGGACCGTGCACAGCACCGGCGAACGCGGCCAGGAGATGTCGCAGCGCCGCGCCGCGGCCTTGAGGAAACCGATGTCGAAGCCGGCGTTGTGCGCGACCAGGACCGCGCCGCGCGCGAACTCGAGGAAGATCGGCAGCACGGCCTCGATCGCCGGGGCGTCGCACACCATCGCCGAGGTGATTCCGGTCAGCTGGACGATCTGCGGCGGGATGTGGCGGCCCGGATCCACGAGCGTGGCAAGCTCACCCAGCACCACCCCGCCGCGGACCTTGACCGCGCCGATCTCGGTGATCGCGTCGCACTCGCCGGCCGGCCCGTTGGGCCGCCCGCCGGTGGTTTCCAGGTCGACGACCACGAACGTGGTCTCGCGCAGCGAAACCTCCGCCGACGGCTCGGCGTCGGCGAAGCTGAGCTGCTCCATAGCCGGCGACGTTACGAGGCGGCGCCGACAACGCGGGTGGTGTCGGGGGGTGGGGCTAGCGTCGGCTGCGGCATCACCGAAAGGACAGAAACGTGATCATCGACTGCGACGACTGCGCGGTGCGTGGGGCGGCGTGCAAGGACTGCGTCGTCAGTGTCTTGCTCGGCACGCCCGACACGCTGCTCGACGACGAGCGCGCGGCGCTGGAGGCCCTCGCGGAAGCGGGTCTGGCGCCGCGGCTGCGGCTGGTTCCGATTCATCGCCGCGACGACACCGGCGTGGCATGAACCGTTAGTTACCGAAAAGACTAAGAATTCGCGTTAATTTTGCGTCTCGTGTTGGACATGGGTGATGCCGTTTCGTAACCTATCTGAGACCTAGAGCGCGACGGCCCAGACCACGGCAGTTTAAGGATTCTGCGTCTTGCAACTCGACCGGCTGAAGTGGGTGACTCGTTGTGTTCGACGACCCCTCATCGGTGTGATAACAGCCTTGGCGATCTCGGGTTCCGTGGTGGCGACCACCGTGCACGCCGACCCCTCGGATGACGCCATGGCCAAGCTCAACGAGCTGTCCCGCCAAGCCGAGCAGACCACCGAGGCCATGCACACCGCGCAGCTGAATCTGTCCAAGAAGCTGGTGGCGCTGAAGGCGGCCGACGCCAAGCACGCCGCCGACGAGGCCGCGCAGCAGGCCGCCAAGGCCCAGCTCGCCAACTACCAGGGATCGGTCGACAAGCTCGCCGCCGCGATGTACATGGGCGGGCGCACCGACGGGATGAGCGCGATCATGACCGCCGATTCCCCCCAGCACCTGATCGACGAGATGTCGGTGCAGAAGGTGGTCGCCGGCGAGATGGCCGCTCAGATGAACGGTTTCCGCACGCTCGCCGCCCGGGCGTCGGCGGCCGAACAGGCTTCTGCCAAGTCGGCCGCCGACGCGCGCACCGCCGCCGAGCAGGCCGCCGCCGTGCGCGCCGAGGTGCAGGCCAAGCAGAGCAAGCTGCAGATGCAGATCGCCGTGGTCAAGTCGCAGTACCTGGCGCTGTCACCGGGCCAGCGCATCGCGCTCGCGGCGCCGGACCCGGTGCCCGCTGCGCTGCCACCCGGCGATGGTGCCCCCAACGCGCTGCCGCCGGACGGCGGCACCGGGGCACCCAACGCGCTGCCGCCGGACGCCGACACCGCCGTGCAGGCGATGCCCGATGCGATGGTGCCGCCCGGCGACATCTCGTCGCTGCCGGACGCGGCGGTGCCGGCGCCGGGCGGCGCCGGCGAAGGCGCGCTCGCCGTGCAGGCCGCGCTCACCCGGGTCGGCTCACCTTATGTGTGGGGCGCGGCAGGGCCGAACGCGTTCGACTGCTCCGGCCTGGTGATGTGGGCCTTCCAGCAGGCGGGCATCTCGCTGCCGCACTCCAGCCAGGCGCTGGCCTCCGGCGGCCAGCCGGTCTCTATGTCGGACCTGCAGCCCGGCGACGTGGTGACCTACTACTCCGACGCCTCCCATACCGGCATCTATGTCGGCGACGGGATGGTCGTGCATTCCTCAACCTACGGCCAGCCGGTCCGGGTGGTCCCGATCGGTGCGGCCGGACCGATCAACAACGTCCGCCGGTACTGACCGCGGGCCGCGGTACCGATGGACGGTCGCGCTGGGCCTGGCGCTGGCCGCTGAACTCGCCGTCGCCGCGACGATGATCCTGACCGCGCAACCCGGGGCGGTGCCACCGGGCGGCACCGCGTCGCCCGTGGCTTCACCGCCCGTCGGCTCGCCCAGCGCGGGCACTCTGCGGCTACCCGACGGACGCAGCCTGTACCTGGTCGGCACCGCGCCGGTGCTGGCGCGGGTCGCCGCCGAGATCCCCGGCGCGGTCGATGCGGTGGTCGGGTTCTGGGGCGACGACTGGAACCCTCGGATCGTCATCGTGGCCACCGACAGCGACGCACAGTTCGCCACCGAGACCCGGCAGCGCGCCGGCCAGTGGAACGATGTCGCGGCGGCGACGGTTGCCGACGGGTTCGACCCGGTCCGCCGGATCGTGACCGGCGAACGGATCGTGTTGGCCCCCGGAGCCAACGCGATGAGCGCGGGTTCGCTGCGAATCGTCCTGCGGCACGAGCTCTTTCACTACGCCTCCCGCGCCGACACCGCCGCCGACGCGCCGCGATGGGTCGCCGAGGGCGTCGCCGACTACGTCGGACGGCCGCGGACACCGGTCAGCGGGCAGGCCGGCACGGCGGCCCAGCTGCCGTCCGACGCGGACTTCGATACGACGGGACCGCAGCTGTCGGCGGCCTACGACCGCGCATGGCTGTTCGCCCGCTTCGTCGCCGAGGGCTACGGCCCGGCCGTGCTGCGGCGGCTGTACCTGCTGGCCTGCGGCCCCGGGCATCCAGATGCGGCCACCGCGGTGTCGGTGGCCCTCGGCGCGCCGCTGCCGGACGTGCTGTCCGGCTGGCGGCGGTGGCTGGCAGGCTGACAGCCGTGACGCGGGTCCTGCTGGTCACCAACGACTTCCCGCCGCGCCCGGGCGGCATCCAGGCCTACTTGCAGGAGCTGGCCTCGCGAGTGGCCGGCAGCGGCCGGCACACGCTGACGGTGTACGCGCCCCAGTGGAAGGGCGCCGACCGCTACGACCGCGAGGCGCGCTACGAGGTGGTGCGCCACCCCGGCACGCTGATGCTGCCGCTGCCGGCGGTGGCCGCCACCATGCGCCGGCTCATCGCGGACCGCGCAATCCAGACCGTGTGGTTCGGCGCGGCCGCACCGTTGGCGTTGCTGTCCCCGTCGGCCCGTCGTGCCGGCGCGACACGGGTGCTGGCCAGCACGCACGGCCACGAAGTGGGCTGGTCCATGCTGCCGGTGGCCCGCGCGGCGCTGCGCCGCATCGGGGACGACACCGATGTGGTGACGTTCGTCAGCCGCTACACCCGGCAACGCTTCGCCTCGGCGTTCGGACCGCGCGCCGCGCTCGAGCACCTGCCGCCGGGGGTCGACACCGGTCGGTTCCGGCCCGATGCAGCCGCCCGCGCCGAGCTGCGCGCCCGCTACGGACTGGGCGGACGCCCGGTCATCGTGTGCCTGTCTCGACTGGTGCCGCGCAAGGGGCAGGACATGCTGATCCGGGCGCTGCCCGGCGTCCGCAACCGGGTGGACGGGGCCGCGCTGGCGATTGTCGGTGGTGGGCCGTACCTGCCCGCGCTGCGGCGGCTCGCGCAACGCGCCGGTGTCGCCGACCACGTGGTGTTCACCGGCGGTGTGCCGTGGGCCGAGCTGGCCGCGCACCACGCGATCGCCGACGTCTTCGCGATGCCGTGCCGCACCCGCGGCGCCGGGCTCGACGTCGAAGGGCTCGGCATCGTGTTCCTGGAGGCCTCGGCCACCGGCGTACCCGTGGTGGCTGGACGATCCGGCGGCGCCCCGGAGACGGTGCGCCAAGGCGAGACCGGTTACCTGGTCGACGGGCGATCGGTCGCCGAGATCGGCGAGGCAGTCACCCGGGTCCTGCTGGACCCCGCCCTGGCCGCCCGGTTAGGCGCGGCCGGCCGGCACTGGGTCCGCGAAAGCTGGTGCTGGACCGGACACGCCGCACGGCTGGCGACGCTGCTCACCGGGTAGCGGTCAGTCCTTGCGGTAGAGCGCATCGATGTCGCCGGCGAACTTTTCGGCAACCACCTTGCGCTTGACCTTCAGCGTCGGGGTGAGCTCACCGGTGTCCTCGGTGAAGTCCACGGGCAGCACCCGGAACTTGCGGATCGACTCGGCGTGCGACACGGCCCGGTTGGCCTCCTTGACGGCGAGGTCGATCTCGGCAAGCAGGTCGGGGTCGGTGGCCAACTCGCCGACCGTCGCGTTCGGCTCCTTGCCGTTGCGTTGTTTCCAGCCCTCGAATTCCTCGGGGTCAATCGTGATCAACGCCGCGACAAACGGTTTGGCGTCGCCCACCGCCATCGCCTGGCTGATCAGCGGGTGGGCACGCAACTGATCCTCCAGCACCGCGGGCGCGACGTTCTTGCCGCCGGCGGTGACGATGATCTCCTTCTTGCGGCCGATGATCGTCAGGAATCCGTCGTCGTCGATCGCGCCGAGGTCTCCGGTGTGGAACCACCCATCGACGATCGCGGCATTCGTTTCATTTTCGTTGTTCCAGTAGCCCGCGAACACCACGCCCCCGCGAACCACCAGCTCGTTGTCGTCGTCGATGCGCATACTGTTGCCGGGCAACAGCTTTCCGACGGTGCCGACCTTCATGTCGTCGACGCGGTTGACGGTGATCGCCGCGCTGGTCTCGGTCAGGCCGTAACCCTCATAGATGGTCAGCCCGACGCCCCGATAGAAGTGGCCCAGCCGGGCGCCCAGCGGCGCGCCCCCGGAGATCGACGCCCGGCAGTTGCCGCCCAACGCGGCACCGAGCTTGCCGTAGACCAGCCGGTCGAACAGCGCGTGCTTGGCCCGCAGCACCAGCCCGGGGGCACCGGTGTCGAGCGACTTGCTCCACTCGATCGCGGTGTTGGCGGCCATCTCGAAGATCTTGCCCTTGCCGTCACTGCGGGCGTTCTGCTCCGCGGTGTTGTAGACCTTCTCGAACACCCGGGGGACCGACACCACCAGTGTCGGCTTGAACACCGCAAACATCGGCACCAGATTCTTGATGTCGCTGGTGAACCCGACGGTGACGATGTTCTGGAACGCCGCCATCGCGATCGCGCGGGCCAGCACGTGCGCCAGTGGCAAAAACACCAGCATCCGCTGGCCCTTGTCGAGCAGAGTCGGGAACGCGGCCGTTGCCCCCCTGGTCTCGCAGACCAGGTTGGCGTGCGTCAGCCGGCAGCCTTTGGGCTGGCCGGTGGTGCCGGAGGTGTAGATCAGCGTCGCCACATCGTCGGCCCGCACCCGGGAGAGCCGGTTGTGGACCTCGCTGGGATCGACCGACGATCCCGCGTCGGTGAGCGCGTCGAGGGCCTTCGGGCCGCTGCCGGCGATCCGGTAGACCTTGCGCAGCGCCGGCAACTCGTCGGCCAGTTGCTCAATTTTGTCCGCGTGCGCGTCGGTCTCGGCGAATGCCAGCACCGCACCGGAATCGGCGAGCACGAAGCGCACCTGCTCGGCCGACGACGTCTCATAGATCGGGACGGTCACCGCGCCGATCGACAGGATCGCGTAGTCCAGGATCGTCCATTCGTAGCGGGTGGCCGAAAGGATGGCCACCCGGTCGCCGGGATTCACGCCGGCGGCGATCAAACCCTGCGCCGCCGAGCGGATCTGCGCGGCGGCCTGCGCACACGTCACGTCCGTCCATGTCCCGTCGACGAGACGCTGGAAAATCGGGTGATCGGGGTCGCTGCGCTCGTGGACGAACACCGCGTCGACGATGCTGTCGTGGTCGGCGACCGTGAAGGATGCCGGGGCAGTCAACTCACGCACTATTGATAGAGCCTCTCCACGCGATAGCGTCCTCTTGTGCCGTCCACCCTAGTCGCGGCCGTTGCGCACATGGAAAGCTGATGAGCCGTGAACAGCATTCAGGTCGCCGACCAGACCTTCGTCGCCGCCGACCCCGCCGAGGTCGGCCGAGCCGTCGCCGACCAGGCCAGCTGGCGGCGCTGGTGGCCGGACCTGCAGCTGAACGTGGTGGAGGACCGCGGCGCCAAAGGCATCCGCTGGACGGTCACCGGCGCGCTGACCGGAACCATGGAAGTCTGGCTGGAGCCGGTGCTGGACGGGGTGGTGCTGAACTACTTCCTGCATGCCGAGCCGGCCGGAGCCGCGGCTTGGCAGCTGGCGCGGATGAATCTGGCCAGGATGAACCACCGCCGGCGGGTCGCGGGCAAGGAGATGGCGTTCGAGGTCAAGACCAGGCTGGAGCAGCCGCGACCGGTGGGTGTGTCGCCGCTGGCGCTGATCGGTCGGCAGGCATCGAGCGCGGCAAGGTAATTTTTTTCCCAGGGCGAGCAGCCGAGGCACCGTCAAAAGCGAACGAGGAACAGTACACGTGGCGGACAACACGTCGCAGACCATTTACATCGACGCCGACCCGGGCACGGTGATGGACGTCATCGCCGACATCGCCGCCTACCCGCAATGGGTTTCGGAGTACAAAGAGACCGAGGTGCTGGAGGCGGACGCCGAGGGCTATCCCAAGACGGCGCGGCTGGTGCTCGACGCCGCCGTGCTCAAGGACACCATGGTGCTGTCCTACGATTGGCCGCCCGACCGCAAGTCGGTCCGCTGGAGCCTGGTCTCCAGCTCTTTGCTGCGGTCGCTGGACGGGGCATACCACCTGTCGCCCAAGGGATCGGGCACCGACGTCACCTATGAGCTGTCGGTCGACCTGATCATCCCGATGATCGGGCTGCTCAAACGCAAGGCCGAACGCCGGCTGACCGACACCGCGTTGAAGGACCTCAAGAAACGAGTCGAGGCTGAATGAATTCCCGCCACCCGCCCCTGCTCGGATCAGCCTGTTCGTCGGCAAGGGCGGGGTAGGCAAGTCGACACTGGCCGCCGCGACCGCGGTCGCCGACGCGGGCGCCGGCCACCGGGTGCTGGCGGTGTCCACCGACCAGGCGCACTCGCTCGGCGACGTGTTCGCCACCCCCGTCCCGCCGACCGGGCGGCGTGAGTTCATCCGGGTGCTGGAGGACGACGCGGACGCCGGTGGAGGGTTCCTCGACGCGCTCGCGCTGGACACCCTGGCGTTGCTGGAGGCCCACTGGCGTGAGGTCGCGGCGACCCTTGCGGGGCGGTTCCCCGAATCCGAACTGGACGACGTCGCACCCGAGGAACTGTCGGCGCTTCCCGGCGTTCAGGAGGTGCTCGGGCTGCACGAGGTCGGGCAGCTGGCCGGGTCGGGGCGGTGGGACCACGTCGTCGTGGACTGCGCGTCCACGGCCGATGCGCTGCGGATGCTGACCCTGCCGGCGACGTTCGGGCTGTATGTGGAGCGCGCCTGGCCGCGCCACCGCCGACTGGCCAGCGCCGCCGAGGATGCCCGCACCGCCGCGGTGGCCGGACTGCTGGAGCGGATCAGCGCAGGAATGGAGCAGCTGAGCGCGCTGCTGACCGACGGCGACCGGGTCGCAGCGCACCTGGTGCTGACCGCCGAACGGGTGGTCGCCGCCGAGGCGACCCGCACGCTGGGCTCGTTGTCGCTGATGGGGGTGCGCGTCGACGAGCTGATCGTGAACCAGATTCTGGTCCGGGACGATTCCTACGAATACCGCAACCTGCCCGCGCACCCCGCCTTCGACTGGTACGCCGAACGGATCTGCGAACAGCAGGCCGTACTCAAGGAGCTGGCGGCCAGCATCGGCGACGTCGAGCTGGTGCTCGCGCCGCACCTGGCCGCCGAGCCGATCGGCCCCAAGGCGCTGACCGAACTGCTGCAGACCATTCGCCGGCGGGACGGGTCGCCGCCGCCCGGACCGCTGCGGCCCATCGTGGACCGGGAGTCCGGGTCGGGGCTCGAGGCGGTGTACCGGCTGCGGCTACAGTTACCTCAGGTGGACCCCGGGGGCCTGGCCCTGGGCCGGGTCGACGATGATCTGATCATCGGCGCGGCAGGAATGCGGCGCCGGGTGCGGCTGGCCTCCGTGCTGCGAAGATGCGTCGTGGCGGACGCGCAGCTGCGAGGCAGTGAACTGACGGTGCGTTTCCGACCGGATCCGGAGGTGTGGCCGGCGTGAGTGGCGCTCACTCCGACATCGGGCCCGAACTGCGGCAGATCGCTGCGCTCATCCTGGACCGGCTCGACCCGGCGATCCGAGCGGCCGCGGCGCTCGCCGCCGACCGCGGCGACGGTCCGGGCAAATGCCAGCAGACGTGGTGCCCGGTGTGTGCGCTGGCGGCCCTGGTGACCGGTGAACAGCATCCGCTGCTGAGCGTGATCGCCGAGCACAGCATCGCCCTGCTGACCGTCATCCGGGCAATGATCGACGGCGCCCAGCCCTCGCCGCCCGACGGCGGAGACGGCCCCGCCGGCGGCGGCCCCGACCGGCCGCCGCCCGGCAGATACCAAAACATCCCGATCACGGTCGAGGAGTAGGCAAGCCGGCGCACGCCGCCGAACTATGGTCCGTCCCATCGGGCGTGGGTAAAGTTGGCGCAAAGCTTCCTCGACAGCACCCCGAACCGGGAGGGTCCATGTGGTATTGGCTGTTCAAGTACATCTTCATGGGGCCATTGCTGTCATTGCTGGGCCGACCCAAACCGGAAGGCCTCGAACATATTCCGGACTCCGGGCCGGCGATCCTGGCCAGCAACCACCTGGCCGTCGCGGATAGTTTTTATCTGCCGCTGGTGGTGCGCCGCCGCATCACGTTCCTCGCGAAGGCCGAGTACTTCACCGGCACCGGGCTCAAGGGCCGGCTCACCCGCTGGTTCTACACCGTGTTGGGTCAGGTGCCGATCGACCGCAGCAGCGCCGACGCGGCGCAGGGCGCGCTCGACACCGCCAAGCGGCTGCTGGACGAGGGGAAGCTGGTGGGCATGTACCCGGAGGGCACCCGTTCGCCCGACGGGCGGCTGTACAAGGGCAAGACCGGGCTGGCCCGGTTGGCGCTGGAGACCGGCGTGCCGGTCATCCCGGTCGCGATGATCGGCACCGACGTGGTCAATCCGCCGGGCAGCAAGAGGTGGCGGTTCGGGCAGGTCACCGTGCGCATCGGCAAGCCGCTGGACTTCACCCGGTTCGAGGGGCTGGCCGGGAACCGGTTCATCGAGCGTGCGGTCATCGACGAGGTCATGTACGAGCTGATGGGACTGTCCGGCCGGGAGTACGTCGACATATACGCCGCCGACGTCAAGCAGGGCGCCGACCCCGACCACCCGGCCCCCGGGCAGACGAGTGCCGCCTAGCCGACAGCGGGCACGGCCGGCTCGTCCAGTCGGGCCGCCGGCCGCTCGGCGGCCCGGACGGCGACGGTGGCGCCCGCGACCGCGATGACCGCGAGCGCCCACCACACATAGGACGCGGCCACCAGCTGACGCCACCACGACGCGGTCGCTTCCCGGTGCTCCGGCAGCAACTCGATCGGTGTCCACACCATCAGCGCCACCCCGGCCGCCGTCACCGCCGCCAAGGCCGGGTTACGGCGGCGATAGGCGGCCACCCCAGTCGTCAGCACCGCGGGCAGCACCCATACCCAGTGATGCGACCACGACACTGGGGACACCACCAGCCCGAACAACGCGATGCACATCAGCGCCAACACCGGCTCACCGGCGCGCAACAAGCGACGCGCCGCCCAGACCAGCAGCGCCAGCACCGCCAAACACCCCAGCGTCCACATCCCGAACTGCTCAGAAGCGGTCAGCGGGAGACGGGCCAGCGTGCCGGCGATGTTCTGGTTGGTGTTCAGCGAAGCGTTGCCGATCCGCTCGGTGTGCCGCACCGTGGCGGTCCAGTACTGAAGCGAGTCCCGCCACGCCAGCACGAATCCGGCCAGCGACGCCACCAGGAACGACACGACCGCGGTCAGCGCGGCCCTTGGCTCCCGGCGCAGCGCGAGATAGAGCAGAAACACCGCCGGTGTCAGCTTGAGCGCGATCGCCACACCCAGCAGCACCCCGCGCGGCCACGGTGTGCGGCGCGGCACGCAGTCGGCGATGACCAGCGTCATCAGGATCACGTTGATCTGTCCGAACGACAGGTCCGACTGGATCGGCTCCAGGTGGATCACGGCCAGCCCGACCACCAGGGCGGCCAGCCACCAGCGCGCCGGTGCAGACCACACCTTCAGCCCGGACAACACAATCACCGTCGACACCAGCAGCAGCACCAGCGTGATCAGCGTTATCGTCACGCTGGCCACCGGAAACGACACCCACGCGATCGGGCAGAACGCGATCGCCGCCAGCGGGGGATAGGTGAACGGCAGGTTCAGCCCGACCGAGGTGTGAAACAACGCCCCGCCGCTGTACAGCGGCCGGTCGCCGAGCCACGCCCGGGCGCCCATCCGGTACACCTCGACGTCGATCCGGTACGGAAGGTGGCCCAGCACCCGCCAGGCGGCGAAGGCGAAGGTGACGACGGCGACAAGTTGAAACACCCGCCAGGCGGCACGACCCTGCCACCCGCCCCGGTCCAGCGATCGCCAGCTTCTCATCAACCGGAGAGCCTATCGGGGCGCTCAGGCGCGCCGGACCCCGATGTCCGCGCCCGGCGCCGCCACCGGGCGTAAATTTTGCCCGTGTTCGCTTGGTTCTGGCACGACATCATCAACCGCGGACGGCTCCCGTTGCTGTGCTGCCTCGTCGCGTTCATCGTGACGTTTTTCGTGACCCGCACCATCGTCCGTTATATCCGTCATTTATCGGACAGCGACGCGCCGCACAAATGGTGGCAGCCACGCAACGTCGGGCACGGCTCCCTACATATCCACCACGTCGTCTTCGGGGTGATCCTGGTGATGGTCTCCGGCGTCACGATGGTCACGCTGGCCGTCAACGGCGGGCAGCCGGAGTTCACCGTGGCGGCGGTCTTGTTCGGCACCGGCGCCGCGCTGGTGCTCGACGAGTTCGCCCTGGTCCTGCACCTGAGCGACGTGTACTGGTCCCAGGACGGCCGCACGTCGGTGGACGCGGTGTTCGCCGCGGCAGCGGTCGCGGGCCTGCTGATCCTCGGCTTCAACCCGCTGTCGTTTTTCGACGTCAGCATGTGGCGCCACGACCACACCGTCGAGGCGCGGGTCGGCGTCGTCGTGGCGGCGGTGCTCACCCTCGCGCTGGCGGTGGTGGTGCTGCTCAAGGGCAAGGTGTGGACCGGTCTGGTGGGGATGTTCATCCCGCCGCTGCTGTTCGTCGGTGCGATGCGGCTGTCCCGTCCCCACGCGCCCTGGGCGCGCTGGCGCTACACCGACAAACCGCACAAGATGCACCGGGCGCTGGAGCGCGAGCGGCGGCTGCGCCGCCCGGTGGTGCAGGCCAAGCTGTGGGTGCAAGACGCGATCTCGGGGATGCCGCGATTCCCCGACGACCGGTTGGTCGACGCGCAGCTCGACCGGGAGATCCATGCCGCCCCGCCCCCGGCGCAGCGCCGGCCGGTGGCACCGGGCACCGCCGCCTGAGGGGATCGGGTGCGCTACTTCTACGACACCGAGTTCATCGACAACGGCCGCGTCATCGACTTGATCTCAATCGGGGTGGCCGCCGAGGATGGCCGCGAATACTACGCCGTATCAACCGAATTCGACCCCGAGCTGGCCGGCCGCTGGGTGCGCGCGCACGTCCTGCCCAAACTGCCGCCGCCGTCGTCACAGCTGTGGCGCCCGCGGTCGAGGATCCGGGAGGATCTGGAGGAGTTTCTCGGCGTGGACGGTGACGAGGCGATCGAGCTGTGGGCCTGGGTCGGCGCCTACGACCACGTCGCGCTGTGCCAGCTGTGGGGTCCGATGACCGCGCTGCCGCCGCCGATCCCGCGGTTCACCCGCGAGCTTCGGCAATTCTGGGAGGACCACGGCTGCCCGCGGATGCCGCCGCGACCCCGCGACGCGCACGACGCGCTGGTGGACGCGCGCCACAACCTGCACCGATTCCGGGTCATCACCGGCGAGGACGGCGGTCAGTCCTGGTTACCATGAATGGGTGAACTGGACCGTGGACGTACCGATCGACCAGTTGCCGCCGCTGCCCCCGCTGCCGCAGGACCTGCGTGACCGGCTGGATGCCGCGCTTGCCAAGCCGGCGGCCCAGCAGCCCAGCTGGTCCGAGGAGCAGGCCAAGCCGATGCGCACGGTACTGGAGAGTGTGCCGCCGGTCACGGTGCCCTCGGAGATCCAGCGGCTGCAGAGCCTGCTCGCCGACGTCGCGCGCGGTGAAGCGTTTCTGCTGCAGGGCGGTGACTGCGCGGAGACGTTCGTGGACAACACCGAACCGCACATCCGCGGCAACATCCGGACGCTGCTGCAGATGGCCGTGGTGCTGACCTACGGCGCCAGCACGCCGGTGATCAAGCTCGCGCGCATCGCCGGCCAATACGCCAAGCCGCGCTCCTCGGACGTCGACGCCCTGGGTCTGAAGTCCTACCGCGGCGACATGATCAACGGCTTCGCGCCCGATCCCGCGGTGCGCGAGCACGACCCGTCGCGGCTGGTGCGGGCCTACGCCAACGCCAGCGCCGCGATGAACCTGGTGCGCGCGCTGACGTCGTCGGGTCTGGCGTCGCTGCATCTGGTGCACGACTGGAACCGCGAATTCGTCCGGACGTCGCCCGCGGGTGCCCGGTACGAGGCGCTGGCCAGCGAGATCGACCGCGGCCTGCGGTTCATGAGCGCATGCGGCGTCAACGACCGCAACCTGCAGACCGCCGAGATCTACGCCAGCCACGAGGCGCTGGTGCTCGACTACGAGCGGGCGATGCTGCGGCTGGCCGACAACGAAAACGGCGAGCCGGCGCTGTATGACCTGTCGGCACACTACGTCTGGGTGGGCGAACGCACCCGCCAGCTCGACGGTGCGCACATCGCGCTGGCCGAGGTGATCGCCAATCCGATCGGGGTGAAGATCGGGCCGACGATGACCCCGGAGGTGGCCGTCGAATACGTCGAGCGGCTCGACCCGCACAATAAACCCGGCAGATTGACGCTGGTGAGCCGGCTGGGCAACAACAAGGTCCGCGACCTGCTGCCGCCGATCATCGAGAAGGTGCAGGGCACCGGCCACCAGGTGATCTGGCAGTGCGACCCGATGCACGGCAACACCCACGAGTCGTCCACCGGCTACAAGACCCGCCACTTCGACCGGATCGTCGACGAGGTGCAGGGCTTCTTCGAGGTGCACCGGGCGCTGGGGAGCCATCCCGGCGGCATCCACGTCGAGATCACCGGCGAGAACGTCACCGAATGCCTCGGGGGCGCACAGGACATCTCCGATTCCGACCTGGCCGGTCGGTACGAAACCGCCTGCGACCCGCGAATGAACACCCAGCAGTCGCTGGAGTTGGCGTTCCTCGTCGCCGAGATGCTGCGCGACTAGATCAACCCAGCGATGTTGCTGCCCAGGGTGTATGCGGCCGCGGCGACCATCCCGGTGACGATCAGCACCGCCGCCACCCAGAACATCGCCATGCGCCTGGCGCGCTCCCGTTCGGCAGCGAAGGTGTCCAGCTCGATTCCGGCGAATCGGTTTGGCGAGCTGGGGTTTTGCCCAGGGGACTGCCAGCCCTGAGGGCCTCGGGTGAATTGGCGGGTGGGGTGGCGCTGTGGTTGCGGCGGGCCGGCCGGTTGCTGGTGATGCCCGCTGCGGTAGAGCGCCGCCGATGCGTGCTGGGCCGAGTTGAGCGGCGCCGGTACCCGGAAGTCGGGTAGGCCCAGTTCGGCTGCGATGGCGTCGATCTCGTGGCCCATCTCGCCGGCGTCGGCATACCGGTCGGCCGGGTCGCGTTCGGTGGCGCGCAGCACCAGCTCGTCGAACTGCGGTGGGACACCGGCAATCACGGTGCTGGGCGCGGCGACATCGTGATCCAGCCGCTGGTAGGCCAGGGCCAGCGCGGTGTCGCCGCGGAACGGCGTGCGGCCGGTCAGCAGCTCGTAGATCAGGATGCCCGCAGCGTACACGTCGCTGCGCGGACCGGCGTTCCCGCTAGTGACCTGCTCGGGGGACAAGTAGGCCGCGGTGCCCAAAATCACACTGTCGCTGGTGATCTTGGCTTCGGCGACGGCACGGACGAGGCCGAAGTCGGCGATCTTGACGTCGCCGTCGTCGGAGATCAGCACGTTCTCCGGTTTGACGTCGCGGTGCACGAGCCCGTTGCGGTGCGCGACGGCCAGCCCGCCGAGCACCGGACGCATCACCGCGGCGACCGCATGCGGCGGCATCGGGCCCCGCTCGCGCAGCAACTCTCGCAACGTGCCGCCCTCGACGAGCTCCATGACCAGGAACGGGTGCCTGGCGTCGAGGCCCTGGTCGTAAACAGCAACCAAGCCAGGGTCATTCAACCGGGCGACGGCACGGGCCTCGCGCTGGAAGCGGGCTAGGAACTGCTGATCGCCGGCGTAGCGGGACTCCATCACCTTGATCGCCACCGGGCGGTCCAGCCGGACGTCGCGCCCGCGGTACACCGCCGACATGCCGCCGGTGGCGATCATTGCCTCGATAAGGTAGCGGCCGTCGAGCACCGCGCCGATCAGCGGGTCCGCGGTCACCTGCCGGGCTTCCATCGACTTCATGGTAGCCACGGGGGGTCTCGTCTTAGACTCAACGCGGTGAGCAACGTTCCGGCCGGTGACGACGTTCTGGATCCCGACGAACCGGTGTACGACCTGTTCCGCGTTGCCGAGTTGCTGGGTGTGCCGGTGACCAAGGTGCACCAGCACCTGCGCGACGGGCACCTGGTGGGAATCCGCCGCGGCGGCGCCGTCATGGTGCCGCAGGCGTTCTTCACCGACACCGGCCACGTGGTCAAGAGCCTGCCCGGGCTGCTGGCGGTGCTGCACGACGGCGGCTACCGTGAGACCGAGATCCTGCGCTGGTTGTTCACCGCCGACGCATCGCTGACGCTGACCCGCGATGGAACCCGGGAATCGGTACCTAACGCCCGGCCGGTCGACGCGCTGCACTCTCATCAGGCTCGCGAGGTGGTGCGCCGGGCGCAGGCGATGGCGTACTGACGCCGCGGTAGAGCAGATAGGCGGCCGTCAGCGCGCAGGCCGTGGCCAGCGTGACGTGCAGCCACGAGTACATCCCATGGGATCCATCGGGTTTGAAGACCACCATGATCCAGGTGGAGAAGCCGGCGATCGCCGCGATCGCCCACCGCGACTGCGCCAGGGCCGACATCACCGCCAGGGGCCAGGTGTAGTACCAGGGCAGCGCGGCCGGCACGAAGAGCACCACGACGATCATCACCCAGGTGATGCCCAGCAGCGCCGCGCGGTCGTCGTGGCGAAAGCGCCACCACAGCAGCGGAAGCGCGACCGCGATGATCACGACGCCGATGATGCGCGTCACCTGCAACACGGCGTAGAAGTTGACCGCGACGAACAGCCCACCAAAGGCGTGGATCAGGTTGGCCGCGGCAGTCGGCACCGTCAGCCAGTTGATGATCTTCACCGACCCGGCCAGCGCGGTCAGCCAGCCCAGCCCGACACCGGCCACCGCCGACAGCACCGCGAACACCGCGACGAAGATCAACACCGACGCCGCGGCCGCCGTCACGAACGCGCGGAGGACGCGAAGCTGGTGGCGGTCGCGCAGTTGGCGCATCCATACCCACACCAGAAACGGCAGCGCCAGCCCGGCGGTGGCCTTGACCGCGACCCCGACAGCGACCAGCGTCACGCCGGTGACCGGACGACGCTTTAGGGTCAGCGCGATGCCGGCCATCATCAGGCCGACCATCAGCATCTCGTTGTGCACTCCGCCCATCAGATGGATCATCACCAGCGGGTTGAGCACGCAGATCCACAGCGCCGCCGCGCCGCTGGCGCCGACGTGCCGGGCGACCCGCGGCGCGGACCAGATCAGCAACGCCAGACCGGGCAGCATGCACAGCCGCAACAGCATGGTGCCCGCGACCACGTGATTGCCGACCAGCATCGTGACGAACTTGGCGACCAGGATGAACGCCGGACCATACGGCGCCGTGGTGATCGTCCAAATCGGGCTGACATTGTCCAGCAACGGATTCGGGTCTCCGACGGGAGCGACGACATACGGGTCGAAACCGTCTCTGAGCAATGCGCCCTGCGCAAGATAGGAATACGTGTCGCGGCTGAACACCGGCACCGACAACAGCAACGGCGCCAACCAGAAGCCGGTGGTCGCGATCATCTGGAACTCGGTGGCCCGGCGGTCAACCACCCAGCGACCCAGCCAGATCCAGGCGATCAACATCAGGGCGACGCCGACCCACAGCGTCACCGACGACAGCACCAGCCCGTGGCCGAACCGCAGCCAGGACAGGTGCAGCGATTCCAGCAGCGGGTCGTGCAGCCGGGTGCTGCCGGCACCGAGGCCGCCCGCGGCGATCAGCAGCGCGCCGACGCAACCCAGCAGCGCGGGCCGGCCGGCGCGCGACCGGACGAACGCCCGGACGCCGACGATCACGGTGGATTGCGACATGCTGCTCACGCCGACCGGTTGGCGGCCAATCTGGCGAGCTCGGTCAGGCCGATCTTGGCCTGCTCGGCGATCGGTGCGGCGTGGAGAACATCGACGGCCCTGCGGGTAAGGGTGTCGATCCGGTTCTCCACCGCGGCCAGCGCGCCGACCGCGGCGATCACGTCGCACAGCTGGCGCACCTGCTCGTCGGACAGCTCGGTGCCGATCGAGGCGTGCAGCAGCTGCGCCGCAGCCCGGTCGGTGTGCTCGGCACGTTCGATCGCCTCCGCCAGCAGCACCGTGCGCTTCCCCGAGCGCAGGTCGTCGCCGGAGGGCTTGCCGGTGACCGCCGGGTCGCCGTACACACCCAGGACGTCGTCGCGCAGCTGGAACGCCACCCCGAGATCCGTACCGAACTCATGAAACGCCGCCAGCACATCGGGGCGGTCGGCCGCGGCGGCGACCCCCAGCTGCAGCGGCCGCGACACCGTGTACGACGCGGTCTTGTAGGTGTTGACGGCCATCGCCGAGCCGATCGATCCGGCGCCGCTGGCCTCGGCGACGATGTCGAGGTACTGGCCGCCGAGCACCTCGGTGCGGATGTCGGCCCATACCCGGTTCACCCGCCTGCGCGCGTCGACCGGCAGCTCGGCGGTCGCCACGATGTCGTCGGCCCACACCAGCGCCAGGTCGCCGAGCAGGATCGCGGCCGACATGCCGAAGCGGGCGCCCGAGCCGCGCCATCCGCTGCGGCGGTGCACGCCGGCGAACTGCTCGTGCACGGTCGGGCGCCCGCGTCGGGTGGCCGAGTCGTCAATGACGTCGTCGTGCACCAGCGCGCAGGCGTGCAGCATCTCCAGGGCCGCGAACAGGCGCAGCACCTTCGGATTGTGCGGGTCGGCGGGATTATTCGGGTCGGTGGGGTCGGGGGGGTCGGTGGGGTCGGTGGGGTCGGTCGGGTCGGTGGGGTCGGCGGAGTGGGTGGGGTCGTTCGGGTCGATGGGGTCGGCGGGGTCGGTGTGGTCGGTGGGGTCGTTCGGGTCGTTCGGGTCGGCGGGGTCGGCGACCGCGCGCCAGCCCCAGTACGCGAACGCCGGCCGCAGCCGCTTGCCGCCACGCAGCACGAAATCTTCGAGGGCCGCGGTCAGCGCGGCGTACTCCGCGCCGATGTAGGCGGCGTCCCTGCGCCGCTCGTCCAGGTACTCGCGCAGCTGGTTGGTGATGGCGCCGGCCAGCTCGAGAGCCGACGGTGTGGCCGTTGCGACTGTTGCGGCGCTGTTCAGGCTCAGCGCGCCACTCCCTTTCTGTCTGCCGTTGGCGGTCGGTCGGTGGCCGGCGTTGGCCGTCCGCCGAGTGCATTCAGGGTAAAGCGAGATGGCAAATCCGCGCAGTCAGGCCGTCGAGCTTTAGTTTGACGGCCTCAGTTTCCGGGACCTTATGCTGGCGTGGTGACGGTAGCCTCCCGGCCCACGCCTTCGGTCGTGAGCCGCCTGGCCGAGATCGGCAGGGATCGGGTGCCGTTCTCCGTGGAGTTCTACCCACCCCGCGACGAGGCCGCCGAGGCGCGGCTGTGGCGCGCGGCCCGGGCTTTCGAATCGCTGCGCCCGGCGTTTGTGTCCTGCACCTACGGCGCCGGCGGTTCCACCCGCGACCGCACCGTGCGCGTCGTGCGGGAGTTGGCCAATCAGACCACGCTGCTGCCGGTGGCGCACATGACCGCGGTCGGCCACAGCAGGGCCGAGTTACGGGCACTGGTCGGCGCTTTCGCGGACTGCGGGATCACGAACATGCTCGCGCTGCGCGGTGACCCGCAGGGCGGGGTGCACAACGAGTGGATCAAGCATCCCGAGGGCCTGGAATACGCCGTCGAGCTCGTCGAGCTGATCCGCAGCCTCGGCCAGTTCCACGTCGGGGTGGCGTCGTTTCCGGAGGGCCACCCGCGGGCGGCGGACCTGGAACAGGACACCGCCAACCTGATCGCCAAGCTTCGGGCCGGCGCCGAGTACTCGATCACCCAGATGTTCTTCGACGTCGACGACTACCTGAGGTTGCGTGAGCGGGTGCACAAGGCCGACCCTGAGCTGGGGGAGCGCCCGATCATCCCGGGCATCATGCCGATCACGTCATTGCGCACGGTGCGGCGACAGGTGGAGTTGTCCGGCTCGCAGCTCCCGGCCCCGCTGCTGGAGCGGCTCACCGCAGCCGCCGGAACGGGGCCGGAGGAAAACCGCGACGAGGTCCGCAAGATCGGCATCGAGCTGGCGACCGAGATGAGCGCGCGGCTGCTCGCCGAGGGTGTGCCGTGCCTGCACTTCTGCACACTGAACTTCGCCAAGGCCACCACCGAAGTGCTGTCGAACCTCGGCGTCGCCGTTACTGCTTGATGCCCTGGTGGTCGTGCGGCTCGGCGAACCGCGGGGACCGGTCCCGGCTCACCCAAGCCAGCACCGCGATCACGCCGGCCACCAGGAACGACGCGAAGGCCAACCAGGTCGCCGCGCCGGTGAACGAGCGCTGGCTGGGATCGGTGTAGCGGGCCTGCGCGGTCATCGTGCTGACTACACCGGGTTTGAGCTTCCACTCCACGACCGAGGTGTCGATCTGGCTGCCGTTGGTGGACGTGACCTCGCCGGGAAACGACACCGACAGCGACACATCGGCGCTGGGATCGGTCAGCGAGGTCAGGTCGGCACGGCCCTCCAGAATCACCTGGTTGCCGGTCCGCCGCAATGACAAATCGACGCCGGCCGCGTCGTGGTTCATGTTGGCCAGCTGCGGCAACTCCGCGAACGTCAAGTCCGAGAACACGGCGGACGACCCGACGTACCCGTCCTTGGTGTAGTCGGAGATCGCCACTTTCTGACTGAACGGCAAGTTGCCGCTGTTGAACTGGGGGCCCTTGTCGTCGGCGTCGCGCGGTTTGGCCGCGGCGGTGATCTGGCCGGACACCTTGTCGTCGGGAGAGATCGTGATCGATGCGCGGATCCGCACGCAGCCCACCGCCAGCGGGACGAGCAAGATCAGGATGAGCAGGACGAGCGCTTTGCGTGACCGAGGCGTGCGCAGCGCCGAGCCGCTCGCGCGAAGAGCAGAGGGCACGGGGTCATCGTGCCAGACGCGGCGGCTCGGCGGCACGGCAGCGGTGTTACAAGGGCAGCGGGCGGCCCAGGATCGCGAATGCGCGGGGATCACCGGCGAAGTGGTGGCCACGGATAATGTCGATGAAGCCCAGCCGCCGGTACAACCGCCACGCCCGGTTGTCCTCGCCGCGTATCTCCGGCGTGGACAGCAGCACATTACGCTCGCCGCGGCCGGTCAATAGCCGGCGGACCAGCGCCTCACCGAGGCCGCGGCCCTGAGCCCGCGGATGGATGTGCACCTCGGTCAGCTCGAAGTAGCTCGCCAGCAGCGAGCCGATCTCGGTCTGGGCCAGCCCGGCTCGCCGAAGCCCCTGCACCACCTGCTGCTGCCACCACTGATCCGGGGCGCCGCAGTAGCCGTAGGCGACCCCGAGCATCGGGGCGCCGGTCAGCAGGTGCGGCGGCGGCTCGGCGCCGGTCGCGCCGGGAATATCGACGGCGGCGACCGCCCGCCAGCCCTGGCGGCGGCTGTGCTCGATCCACATCGACGCACGCTGATCCTCGGTGCCGCGCGGATAGCGCATCGCGTCGACATAGATCGCCAATGCGTCGCCGAGCCGGCGCTGCATGTCGTGTGGCGACAGATCGATGAGAAATGTCGCCAAATCTGGCTGCCTCTCGTGAAAGCGGTCTTGTCGGATTTCGCTGCGCGGTTTGTTTCAAGGCCATTATCTGCGTGCTCGGTCAGCCGATCGCCACCTGTGTCCGCCGCCAGAATCTGCGGCCGAAGTAGGTGGTACGGCGCGGATAGTGCTCGTATCATGACTGTCAGTCGCCCGAAATTGCGGGTGACCACATCGAATAGGATTCGGCAGAATCCGAGCCGGCGGCGGCAAGGAGGGACGCGATGCCACTCTCCGACCACGAGCAGCGCATGCTCGACCAGATCGAGAGCGCGCTCTATGCCGAGGATCCCAAGTTCGCCTCAAGTGTCCGCGGGGGGGGCCTGCGCGCGCCGACGACCCGCCGCCGAATCCAGGGCGCCGCGCTGTTCGTGATCGGCCTGGCGATGTTGGTGTCCGGTGTCGCGTTCAAGGCCACGATGATTGGCAGCTTCCCGATCCTCTCGGTCTTCGGCTTTCTGGTGATGTTCGCAGGCGTGGTGTTCGCGATCACCGGGCCGCGGCTGTCCAAGGCCGGCGACCGCTCGGCGCCCGGCTCGCGCCAGGGCCGCGGCAAGGGACCTGGCGGATCGTTCACCAGCCGGATGGAGGACCGCTTCCGGCGCCGGTTCGACGAATAGCCGCAGCGCTGCGCTGAGGGGTAGCCCGCCGGGCTGCCCCTTTTTTTGGTGCCTCTTCGCGGTCGGGCTGCGTCGGGTGGCGTGTTGCGGCGTGGTTGTGGCGTGGTTGTGGCTCTTTGTGCCGTTTCTGGTGAGCCAGGTGGGCTCATCGGCCGGGCGTGAGGGCGGGAAGTGGTGGACACGACCTGTGTGCTGCTATCCTTTCAACCACACGGTGGGGGATTGTGGGGTAAAGTGGCGGACATCGGGGCCGTGGGCTCCGTGGGCGTGACAGGAGGTCGTCGAGATGTTCCTCGGCACCTACACGCCCAGGCTCGACGACAAGGGGCGGCTCACGTTGCCCGCGAAGTTCCGCGATGCGTTGGCAGGAGGGTTGATGGTCACCAAGAGTCAAGACCACAGCCTGGCCGTGTATCCGCGGGCGCAGTTCGAGCAACTGGCGCGGCGTGCGGCCAGCGCGTCGCGGAGCAACCCGGAGGCGCGGGCCTTCCTGCGCAGCCTGGCGGCCGCCACCGACGAGCAACACCCCGACGCCCAAGGCCGGATCACCCTGTCGGCCGACCACCGGCGCTACGCGAACCTGTCGAAAGACTGCGTGGTGATCGGATCGGTTGACTACCTGGAGATCTGGGACGATGCGGCCTGGCAGGAGTACCAGCAGGCGCACGAAGAGAACTTCTCCGCGGCCAGCGATGAAACACTGCGCGACATCATTTGACCGGCATGCCCGTGCATCGTGGCCTCTGCCCGATCCGACCCTGGCGTACTTCCCCAACGCCAGGTGCGGCAAATCGGACAGGGACCCCGGTGTACGGGCGTCCCGCCGGCAACAACGCGGAGGTGCGGCGGTGGCTGACGACACAGGCGATTTCGGCCACGTCCCCGTGCTGCCCGACCGATGCGTGCAGTTGCTCAGGCCGGCGCTGACCCGGCGCAGCCCCGACGGGTCGGGCGCGCTGCTGGTCGACGCCACGCTCGGCGCGGGCGGACACGCAGAACGGTTCCTGACCGAACTGCCCGGTTTGCGGATGCTCGGCTTGGACCGCGACCCGGATGCGTTGTGGGCTGCCGGGGAGCGGCTGACGCCGTTCGGGAACCGCGCCGCGGTGGTCCGGACCCGGTTCGACGCGCTGGCCGCGGTCCTGACCCAGTGCGGCTTCGGCACAACCGAATCCATCGACGGAGCGCTGTTCGACCTCGGTGTGTCATCGATGCAGCTGGACCGGACCGAGCGGGGGTTCTCTTATGCCGCCGACGCGCCGCTGGACATGCGGATGGATCCCGATGCGACGGTGACCGCGGCAGACATCGTCAACACCTACGACGAGGCCGCGCTGGTCGACATCCTGCGGCGATTCGGCGAAGAGCGGTTCGCTCATCGCATCGCCGCGCAGGTGGCGCGGCGCCGCTCGAAGAGGCCGTTCACCCGCACCGGCGAGCTGGTGGAGTTGCTGTACGAGACCATTCCGGCGCCGGCGCGGCGCAGCGGGGGCCATCCGGCCAAGCGCACCTTCCAGGCTTTGCGGATCGCCGTCAACGGTGAACTCGAGTCGCTGCGCGACGCGCTGCCCGCGGCCATGGCGGCGCTGGTGCCCGGCGGCCGCATCGTCGTGATGGCTTACCAATCCCTGGAAGACCGGATCGTCAAGAACCTTTTCGCATCCGCGGTGGCATCGCGGACGCCGCCGGGCCTGCCGGTGGAATTGCCCGGTCACGAACCACAATTCGTCGCCCTCACCCGCGGCGCCGAGCGAGCCGGCGCCGAGGAGGTGCGACACAACCCGCGCAGCGCCGCTGTGCGGCTGCGAGCGGTGGAAAAGGTTGCCAGGGAGGACGATCGATGAAGGCCGACCGTCAGGCGAGGGGCCGCGAATCGCGGCGGGGCGAATCGCGGCGAAGTGACCGGGATCGCAGATCGCGGCTCGGCAGTGGGCATCCCGAATCGCGGCGCGGGGACTTGGGTCGCGAGGACTTCGGTGGCGAAAACTTGGGCGGCGACGAGCTGGGCCGCGGGGACTTGGGCCGCGAGGACTTGGGCCGCGAGGACGAGCGGCCGCGGACCGAGCGCGCCGATCGCGACGCGGCCCGCGGCGGTGTACGCCGGTCGGCCGAACCGGGAGCCCGGGCGCGACGCGCACCGCGCGCCAAGGGGAGCCAAGCGCGCGAGCAGCGGCCCGTCCGCTCCGGGCCGCCAACCACCCCGATCCGTCGGCCCGCCAAACCCAGCAGTACCACCCAGGCGAAGGTCCGCGCCAAAGCGCGAAAAGCTAAGGCACCCAAGGCTGTCAGGATGCCGCTGCGGGAGCGGATCATCGAGAGCCTGGCTTCGATCGACCTGCGGCCGCGCACCCTGGTCGCAAAGGTGCCGTTCGTGGTTCTGGTCATCGGCTCGCTCGGACTCGGGCTGGGCGCGACGCTGTGGTTGTCCACCGCCTCCGCCGAACGCTCCTATCAGCTTGGCAACGCGCGGGAAACCAGCCGCCTGCTGACCCAGCAGAAGGAGGCGCTCGAGCGCGACGTGCTGGAGGCGCAATCGGCGCCGGCACTGGCCGAGGCGGCGCGCAATCTCGGCATGATCCCGTCCCGGGACACCGCGCACCTGGTGCAGGATCCGTCCGGCAACTGGATCGTGGTGGGCAAGCCGAAGCCGGCCGATGGTGCGCCGCCGCCCCCGCTGAACACCAAACTGCCCGACCCGACGCCGCCGCCGCCCCCGGTGAACCACACGGAAGTGCCTGTCCTGGTTCCCGCACCCGGAGCCACCGCATTGGCGGCACCGGTAGGTCCGGGCGCCGCGCCAGCTGCCCCGGCGGGGCCTGAGGTGCCGCTCCACATGCCCGGGCAGGGGGACCAGCCGCCGCCGGCGGCGGCGCCCGTGGTCCCGGTGGGACCGGCTGCGCCGGTGGAAGTGGCGCCGCCCGACGCGCCGCAGCCGGCAAATCCACCGACTCCGCCCCCCGGCGGAGAACAATTCAGCGGCGTGGCACCCCCGACAGCTGGCCCGGCGACGTGAGCCGCGGCGATCGTTCCCGGGACGGCCGGGGGCGAGCCGCGCGGCCTGGTGGCTCGGGCGCCCGGGCCAAGCGCCCGGCAACGCATCAGCACACCGAGCCGCGCTCGGCGCGCGCCCGTCGCACCCGCGCAGTCGTCGAGGCCACCGCGCAGGGGGCCTCCTTCGTCGCGCGGCACCGAACCGGCAACGCGGTGATCCTGCTGCTGCTGATCGTGGCGGCCGCGCAGCTGTTCAACCTGCAGGTGCCCCATGCCGCCGGGCTGCGCGCCGAGGCCGCGGGACAGTTGATGGTCACCGACATCGAGAAGGCGGTGCGGGGCAGCATCGTCGACCGCAACCTCAACAAGCTGGCGTTCACCATCGAGGCCCGCGCGCTGACGTTTCAGCCGGTCAAGATCCGCAAGCAGCTGGACGAGGCGCGCCAGAAAAAGCACGGCGCCCCCGACCCTGCGCAGCGACTCCACGACATCGCCGCCGAGGTCAGCTCGAAGCTGAACAACCACCCCGACTACGCCACCGTGCTGAAGAAGCTGCAGAGCAACGAAACGTTCGTCTACCTGGCGCGGGCGGTGGATCCGGCGATCGCGACCGCGATCACGACGAAGTTCCCCGAGGTCGGTGTGGAACGTCAGGATCTGCGCCAATACCCGGGCGGATCGCTGGCGGCGAACATCGTCGGCGGTATCGACTGGGACGGTCACGGGCTGCTCGGTCTCGAGGATGCGATGGACGGCGTGCTGGCCGGGACCGACGGCTCGATCACCTACGACAGGGGCTCCGACGGCGTGGTGATACCGGGCAGCTACCGCAACCGCCACGACGCCGTCAACGGCGCCACGGTACAGCTGACCCTCGACGACGACATCCAGTTCTACGTCCAGCAGCAGGTTCAGCAGGCAAAAGACCTGTCCGGGGCGCGCAACGTCTCGGCCGTGGTGCTCGACGCCAAGACCGCTGAGGTGCTGGCGATGGCCAACGACAACACGTTCGACCCGTCCCAGGACATCGGACGACAGGGCGACAAGCAGCTGGGCAACCTTACGGTGTCGTCGCCGTTCGAGCCGGGGTCGGTCAACAAAGTCGTCACCGCATCGTCGGTGATCGAGTTCGGGCTCACCAATCCGGACGAGGTGCTCTCGGTGCCCGGCTCGATCAACATGGGCGGGGTCAACGTCCACGACGCCTGGAATCACGGGGTGATGCCCTACACCACCACCGGCGTCTTCGGGAAGTCCTCGAACGTCGGCACCCTGATGCTCGCGCAGCGTGTCGGCCCACAGCGCTACGCGGACATGCTGGCCAAGTTCGGCCTCGGTCAGCGCACCGGCGTCGGGCTGCCCGGCGAAAGCGCCGGGCTGGTGCCGCCCATCGATCAGTGGTCGGGCAGCACATTTTCCAATCTGCCTATTGGACAAGGGCTTTCGATGACCTTGTTGCAGATGACCGGCATGTATCAGACCATCGCCAATGACGGCCTGCGGATGCCGCCGCGCATCATCAAGTCCATCACCACGCCCGACGGCAAACACACCGAAGAACCACGGCCAGAGGGTATTCGGGTGGTGTCTGCGCAGACCGCGCAGACGGTGCGCAACATGCTGCGCGCGGTCGTGCAGCGCGACCCGATGGGCTACCAGCAGGGCACCGGTCCGCAGGCGGCCGTCGACGGATATCAGATATCCGGTAAGACCGGCACCGCACAGCAGATCAACCCCGCATGCGGCTGCTACTTCGACAACGTCTACTGGATCACGTTCGCCGGGATGGCGACCACCGACGATCCCCGCTACGTCGTCGGCATCATGATGGACAACCCGCAGCGCGCGGCTGACGGCAGGCCGGGTTCATCGGCCGCCCCGCTGTTCCACAACATCGCGTCCTGGCTGCTGCAGCGCGAGAACGTGCCATTGTCGCCGGATCCCGGCCCGCCTCTGACGCTGCAAGCGACCTGATCGGGAGCGATTCTCCGCCGCCGGGCCGGTAGTGTGTCATCGCCTAGGAGCCGGACGGAGGTGAGTTGGTGGTGTCCGTGACGCTGCGGCCCGCGTCGCCCGCGGGCGTGCCGCTGGCCGTGCTGGCTGCCCACATCGGCGCCGCGCCGGCCGACGGCGCCAAACCGCCGGCTATCACGGTGACCGGGGTGACGCTGCGGGCACAGGACGCACTGCCCGGAGACCTGTTCGCGGCGCTGCCTGGAACCAAGACCCATGGCGCACGGTTCGCGGCCGCGGCGATCGACGGTGGCGCCGTGGCGATTCTTACCGATTCGGCCGGCGCGGCGGCGCTCCCGCCGATCAGCGGAACTCCGGTGCTGCTGCATCCCGCGCCGCGGGATGTGCTCGGCGCGGCGGCCGCGCAGGTGTACGGAGACCCGTCGGCGAAGCTGCGCGTCGTGGGAGTGACCGGTACGTCCGGCAAGACCACCACCACCTACCTGGTCGAGGCCGGCCTGCGTGCTGCCGGGCGGCACGCCGGGCTGATCGGCACCGTCGGCATCCGCATCGACGGCGTCGACCAGCCCAGCGCGTTGACCACTCCGGAGGCCCCCGAGCTGCAGGCGCTGCTGGCGGTGATGGCCGACCACGGTGTCCAGACCGTGGTGATGGAGGTGTCCAGCCACGCCCTGGCCCTCGGCCGCGTCGACGGGACCCGGTTCGCGGTGGGCGCCTTCACCAACCTTTCGCGCGACCACCTCGACTTCCATCCGACCATGCAGGACTACTTCGACACCAAGGCGCGGTTGTTCGGTGCCGGCTCGCCGCTGCGGGCAGGTACCGCGGTGGTATGCGTCGACGACGACGCCGGCCGTGAAATGGCAGCACTGGCCACGGCGCCCATCACGGTTAGCGCGGAAGGCCGCGATGCCGCCTGGCGGGCGATGGACGTGCGCACCGCTGCGGGAGGGGTCCAAGAGTTCGTCGCGGTCGACCCCGGCGGCGGACGCCATGCCGTGGTGATCGGCCTGCCCGGGGCCTACAACATCGCCAACGCTCTGTTGGCCACGGCGATTCTGGACACGGTCGGTGTCACATCCGAGCAGGCGGCACCCGGGCTGCGCGACGCGCAGGTTCCGGGCCGGCTCGAAGCCGTCGACCGCGGGCAGGGTTTTCTCGCGCTCGTCGACTACGCGCACAAGCCCGGCGCACTGCGCGCGGTGCTGGAAACCCTTCGGGCGCAGAGCGAAGGCAGGCTGGCGGTGGTGTTCGGCGCCGGCGGCAACCGCGACCCGGGCAAGCGGGCGCCGATGGGCCGCATCGCCGCCGAGCTGGCCGACCTGGTTGTCATCACCGACGACAACCCCCGCGACGAAGACCCCGCCCGGATCCGGCAGGCGATCTTGGCGGGCGCCCGGGAAGCGGCGGCTGGTGCCGAAGTGGTAGAGGTGGCCGACCGGCGGGTGGCGATCGGGCGGGCGGTCGGGTGGGCCCGGCCGGGCGACGTTGTGCTGATCGCGGGCAAGGGCCACGAGACCGGGCAGACCGCGGCGGGGGTGACCCGGCCGTTCGACGACCGGGACGAGCTGGCCGCCGCACTGAGCGCGATACGGTCCGGCGCGTGATCGACCTGAACGTCGCTCAGGTGGCCGAAATCGTCGGCGGCGAGCTGGCCGACATCTCCGCCGACGAGGCGGCGCGTCTGCACGTCATCGGCACGGTCGAGTTCGACTCCCGCAAAATCGGCCCCGGCGGGTTGTTTCTGGCGCTGCCCGGGGCCCACGCCGACGGCCACGATCATGCCGCGGCCGCGGTCGCGGCCGGCGCCGTCGCGGTGCTGGCCGCGCGGCCGGTCGGCGTGCCGGCCATCGTCGTCAAGCCGCTGGGCGACGTGGACACCGGTGCCAGCGTGCTCGAGCACGACACCGACGGCTCCGGCGCCGCGGTGCTGGCCGCGCTGGCGAGACTGGCGGCCGCCGTCGCCGCCGAGTTGTCGGCGGGTGGGCTGACGATTGTCGGGATCACCGGCTCGTCGGGCAAGACCTCCACCAAGGACCTGATCGCCGCGGTGCTCGCGCCGTTGGGTGAAGTGGTGGCGCCGCCCGGCTCGTTCAACAACGAGCTCGGTCACCCGTGGACCGTGCTGCGCGCGACCGAGGACACGGACTTCCTGGTGCTGGAGATGTCGGCGCGCCGGCCCGGCAACATCGCGGCGCTGGCCGCGATCGCGCGGCCGTCGATCGCGGTGGTGCTGAACGTCGGCACCGCCCACCTCGGCGAGTTCGGCTCGCGCGAGGCGATCGCTGCTACGAAAGCCGAACTGCCCTCAGCTGTCCCGGCATCCGGAGTGGTCATCCTGAACGCCGACGACGCCGCGGTGGCCGCGATGGCCGAGCAGACCTCAGCCAGGGTGGTGTGGGTAAGCCGCTCGCGGCGCGCCGACGTGTGGGCCGACCAGGTGCGGCTCGACGAGCTGGCCCGGCCCAGTTTCAGCCTGCACGCCGGCGCTGCCGAGGTCCCCGTCAGCCTTGCGGTGCACGGCGACCACCACGTCGCCAATGCGCTGTGCGCGGCGGCGGTCGCGCTGGAATGCGGGGCCACCGCTAAACAGGTCGCCGACGCGCTCGCCGCGGCAGTACCGGTGTCGCGGCACCGGATGCAGGTGACCACCCGGCCCGACGGCGTCACCGTGATCAACGACGCGTACAACGCCAACCCCGACTCGATGCGCGCCGGGTTACAGGCGTTGGCGTGGATGGCGCGCGAGTCCGGCCGGAACCGGCGCAGCTGGGCCGTGCTGGGTGAGATGGCCGAGCTCGGCGACGACGCGATTTCCGAGCACGACCGGGTGGGGCGGCTCGCCGTGCGATTAGATGTGTCACGACTCGTCGTCGTCGGAACCGGGAGGTCGATGCGAGCGATGCACCATGGAGCCGTCATGGAGGGGTCATGGGGTGGCGAGGCAACCATGGTCGCCGACGCCGACGCCGCGCTGGCCCTGCTGCAGGCCGAACTGGGAGCCGATGACGTGGTCCTGGTCAAGGCGTCGAACTCGGCCGGCCTCGGCTCGCTGGCCGAGGCGTTGACCCGGGCCACCACCGCATGAGGCAGATACTTATCGCCGTCGGCATCGCGCTGATGGTTTCCATTCTGCTGACTCCGGCGCTGATCAGCCTGTTCACCCGGCAGGGCTTCGGCCATGAGATCCGCGCCGACGGGCCGCCCAGCCACAAGACCAAGCGCGGCACTCCGTCGATGGGCGGCGTCGCGATCGTCGCCGGCATCTGGGCCGGCTACCTGGGCACCCACCTCGTCGGCATCGCGTTTCGCGCCGACCCTCCGTCGGCTTCGGGGTTGTTGGTTCTCGGACTGGCGACCGTCCTGGGCCTGGTCGGGTTCGTCGACGACATGATCAAGATCCGCAAGGCGCGCAACCTGGGGCTGAACAAGACCGCCAAGGCGGTGGGCCAGATCCTGGCCGCGGTGGCGTTCGGTGTGCTGGTCCTGCAGTTCCGCGATCCCAATGGACTGACCCCGGCCAGTGCCCAGCTGTCGTACGTGCGGGAAATCGCCACCGTCACACTGGCTCCGGCACTGTTCGTGATGTTCTGCGTGGTGCTGGTCAGCGCCTGGTCCAACGCCGTCAACTTCACCGACGGGCTGGACGGGCTGGCCGCGGGCTGCATGGCGATGGTGACGGCCGCCTACGTCATCATCACCTTCTGGCAGTACCGCAACGCCTGCTCGACCGCGCCGGGCCTGGGCTGTTACAACGTTCGCGACCCGCTCGACCTCGCGCTGATCGCGGCGGCCACCGCCGGCGCCTGCGTCGGTTTTCTGTGGTGGAACGCCGCGCCGGCGAAGATTTTCATGGGCGACACCGGGTCGCTGGCACTCGGCGGCATCATCGCGGGCCTGTCCGTCACCAGCCGCACCGAGATCCTCGCCGTTGTGCTCGGCGCCCTGTTCGTCGCCGAGATCACGTCGGTGGTCGTGCAGATTCTCGCCTTCCGCACCACCGGGCGCCGGGTGTTCCGGATGGCTCCGTTTCATCATCACTTCGAACTGGTGGGATGGGCGGAGACGACGGTCATCATCCGGTTCTGGCTGCTGACCGCGATCGCATGCGGGCTCGGCGTGGCGTTGTTCTACGGCGAGTGGCTTGCCGCCATCGGGCTGAGATGATCGCCGAGCTGCTCCCCGGACCGCGGGTGCTGGTGGCCGGCGCCCGCGTCACCGGTCACGCGGTCGTCAGGGCGCTCGGTCCGCTCGGCGCGGAAGTCACCGTCTGCGACGACGACCCCGCCGCGGCGGCGCTGACGCCGGCAGACGCCGCGGCGCGCATCGACGACTTCGACCTGGTCGTCACCAGCCCCGGCTTCCCACCGACGGCGCCGGTGCTCGTCGCCGCAGTGGCGACCGGGGTTCCGGTGTGGGGGGACGTCGAGCTGGCCTGGCGGCTCGACGCCGCCGGCCGTTACGGGCCGCCGCGGCGCTGGCTCGCGGTCACCGGCACGAATGGCAAGACCACGACGGCATCGATGCTGCACGCGATGCTGGTGGCCGCCGAGCGGCGCAGCGTGCTCTGCGGAAACATCGGCAATCCGGTGCTGGACATGCTGGACCAGCCGGCGGAGCTGCTGGCCGTCGAGCTGTCCAGCTTCCAGCTGCATTGGGCCCCGTCGCTGCGGCCCGATGCCGGGGTAGTGCTCAACGTCGCCGAGGATCACCTGGACTGGCACGGCTCGTTCGCGGCGTACGCCGCGGCGAAGGCGCGCGCGCTGACCGGGCGCGTCGCGGTTGCCGGCGTCGACGATCCCGTCGCCGCGCGGCTGCTCGACGCCGCCGAGGCGCCGGTACGCGTGGGGTTCCGGCTGGGTGAGCCGGCGGCGGGCGAGTTGGGCGTGTCCGACGAAGCGCTGGTCGACCGGGCGTTCGCCGACGGGCTGGCGCTCGCGCCGGTGTCGGTGATCCCGATGGCGGGTCCGGTCGGAGTGCTAGACGCGCTGGCCGCTGCCGCGCTGGCCCGTGCCGTCAACGTGCCGAGCGAGCCCATCGCCGGCGCGCTGGCGTCGTTTCGGGTGGGGCGTCACCGAGCCGAGATCGTTGCGGTGGTCGACGGTGTCACCTACATCGATGACTCGAAGGCCACCAACCCACACGCCGCTCAGGCCTCGATCGCGGCCTACCCCCGCGTCGTCTGGGTCGCCGGCGGCCTGCTCAAGGGTGCCTCGGTGGACGACATGATTGCCGGGATCGCAAACCGGCTGGTCGCTGCCGTGCTGATCGGCCAAGACCGCGACGTGGTTGCCGACGCGTTATCACGACACGCCCCGGATGTCCCCGTCGTCGAGGTTGTGGCGGGGGAGGATGCTGTGGTGCAAGGGACTCTTGAGTCTTCTGTGACTTCTGTGACTCGGGTGGTAGCGCCCACGGGGGGGTCGGTCGGCGACCGAGTGATGACCGAGGTCATCGACGTGGCCCGCGGTCTGGCACGCCCGGGGGACACGGTGCTGCTGGCCCCGGCCGGCGCATCATTCGACCAGTTCACCGGCTACGCCAACCGCGGCGACGCGTTCGCCGCGGCGGTGCGCGCCACCTCGCGGTAATCGGCCATGCGCAACCCGCTGACCCGGCTCTCGTCCCGGGCGGACAAGTCCGCACCCGAACCTGCCGGAAGCGCCGACGCGTCCGAGCACGCCCCGGAAGAAGCACCGCCCAAGGCGCCCCGCCGCGGCCCGCACACCCGCGTGCGGGCCTGGCTGGGGCGCCCGATGACGTCGTTTCACCTCGTCATCGCGGTTGCCGCGCTGCTGACGACGCTCGGGCTCATCATGGTGCTGTCGGCCTCCGGCGTGCACTCGTACGACGAGGACGGCTCGCCGTGGGCGATCTTCGCGCGCCAGGTGCTGTGGACCGTGGTCGGCTTGATCGCGTTCTACCTCGCACTGCGGGTGCCGGTGCGGCTGATGCGCCAGACCGCATTCGCCGGATTCGCGCTGACCATCGTGATGCTGGTCCTCGTGCTGATCCCTGGAATCGGCAAGGAAGCCAACGGATCTCGCGGCTGGTTCGTGGTGGCCGGGTTTTCGATGCAACCGTCCGAGCTGGCGAAGATCGCGTTCGCCATCTGGGGCGCGCACCTGCTGGCCTCCCGGCGGATGGAGCGGGCGTCGCTGCGCGAGATGCTGATTCCGCTGGTGCCCGCCGCGGTGATCGCGCTCGGCCTCATCGTCGCCCAGCCCGACCTCGGCCAGACCGTGTCGCTGGCGATCATCCTGCTGGGCCTGCTGTGGTACGGCGGGCTGCCGCTACGGGTGTTTTTGAGCTCGCTTTTCGCGGCCGTCGCCGCCGCGGCGGTCCTCGCGGTGTCCGAGGGTTACCGCTCCGACCGGGTGCGGTCGTGGCTGCACCCCGGCGCCGATCCGCAGGACTCCGGATACCAGGCGCGCCAGGCCAAGTTCGCGCTGGCCAACGGCGGCGTCTTCGGCGACGGGCTCGGGCAGGGCACCGCGAAGTGGAACTACCTGCCCAATGCCCACAACGACTTCATCTTCGCGATCATCGGCGAGGAGCTCGGCTTCGTCGGTGCGTTCGGCCTGCTGTGTTTGTTCGGCCTGTTCGCCTACGCCGGGATGCGGGTGGCCCGGCGGTCGGCGGACCCGTTCCTACGCCTGCTCACCGCCACCACCACGCTGTGGGTGCTGGGCCAGGCCTTCATCAACGTCGGCTACGTCATCGGATTGCTGCCCATCACCGGCTTGCAGTTGCCGCTGATATCGGCCGGCGGAACAGCGACCGCCACCACGCTTTTGATGTTCGGCATGATCGCGAACGCGGCGCGGCACGAGCCGGAGGCGGTGGCCGCGTTGAGAGCGGGCCGCGACGACCGGGTCAACCGCCTGCTGCGGCTGCCGCTGCCCGAGCCGTATTCGCCGACCCGCACCGAGGTGCTGCGGGAGCGGCTGCGCGCGCGGCCGACGGTGCCCAAGCCGGCGAAGAAGCCGGCCAAGAAGCCGGTGCCCGCCAAGTCGGCGCGGCGGTCAGGGCATCATAGAGTCGACCACCCCCACGGCGGCCGGCGTCGCACCGCTTCGGGCGCGGGACGTGCACGCGTTCTGGAAGGTCGGCGATGAGCCGCCGGCGCGAAGAGTAGAAGGTAGCGATGAGCCGCCGGCGCGAAGAGTAGAAGGTAGCGATGAACCGCTTGCGCGAAGAGCAGAGGACAGCCTACGGGTGAACAGCGCGATATCCGTGGTCCTGGCTGGTGGTGGTACGGCAGGTCATGTGGAGCCCGCAATGGCCGTGGCCGACGCGCTGACCGCGCTGGACCCGGATGTCCGGATCACGGCGCTGGGCACCCCGCGCGGGCTGGAGACCCGGCTCGTTCCCGAGCGGGGGTACCACCTCGAGCTGATCACGCCGGTTCCGCTGCCCCGGAAGCCGACCGGTGACCTGGTCAGGCTGCCGCTGCGGGTTCGGCGCGCGGTGAAACAGACCCGCGCGGTGCTCGACAACGTAGGCGCCGACGTCGTCGTCGGATTCGGCGGCTACGTCTCGCTACCCGCCTACATCGCCGCGCGGGGCGGATGGTTGCGGCGGCGGGTGCCGGTGGTGATCCACGAGGCCAACGCCAGCGCCGGGATCGCGAACCGGGTCGGCGCCCGCTCAGCGCGCCGGATCCTGTCGGCCGTGCCCGACCCGGGCCTGCCCCGCGCCGAGGTGGTCGGTGTGCCGGTCCGCTCGGCGATCACGGCGCTGGACCGGATGGCGCTGCGGGCCGAGGCGCGTGCCCGCTTCGGCTTCGCCCAGGACGCGCTGGTGCTGCTGGTGTTCGGTGGGTCGCAGGGCGCGCAGTCGATCAACCGGGCCGTCGCGCCGGCCGCGAAGGACCTTGCCGCCGCGGGCATTTCGGTACTGCACGCGCACGGCCCGAAGAACACGCTGGACCTGCGCGAGCCGGCCGACGGCGACCCGCCCTACGTGGCGGTGCCATATCTGAACCGGATGGATCTGGCCTACGCCGCGGCCGATTTGGCGATCTGCCGCTCCGGGGCGATGACGGTCGCCGAGGTATCGGCGGTTGGGCTGCCCGCGGTCTACGTGCCGCTTCCGATCGGCAACGGCGAGCAGCGACTCAATGCGTTGCCGGTGGTCAACTGCGGCGGCGGGGTGCTCGTCGACGACAAGGACCTGACACCGTCCTTCGTCGCGGACACCGTGGTTGGACTGCTCACCGACGCTCCGCGGCTGGCGGCGATGACGGCCGCCGCGGCGCTGGCCGGGCACCGGGACGCGGCGCAGCGGGTGGCGGAGGTGGCGCTGGAGGTGGCGCGCCGGTCGCGGAGCGCACGGTGAGCCCGCAGCCGCTACCCGGCGAACTCGAGCGGGTGCACATGGTCGGCGTCGGCGGGGCCGGCATGTCGGGGATTGCGCGCATCCTGCTCGACCGTGGCGCGCAGGTATCCGGCTCGGACGCCAAGGAGTCGCGCGGCGTGCTGGCGCTGCGCGCCCGGGGCGCGGTGATCCGGGTCGGTCACGACCCGTCGTCGCTGGACCTGCTGCCCGGCGGTCCGACCACGGTGATCACCACGCATGCCGCGATCCCGAAGACCAACCCGGAGCTGGTCGAGGCCCGCCGGCGCGGCATTCCGGTCGTGCTGCGGCCGGCCGTGCTCGCCAAGCTAATGGCCGGCTACCGAACGGTGATGGTCACCGGGACTCACGGCAAGACCTCCACCACGTCGATGCTGATCGTCGCGCTGCAGCACTGCGGCCTGGACCCGTCGTTCGCGGTCGGCGGCGAGCTGGGGGAAGCCGGCACCAATGCGCACCACGGCAGCGGTGACTACTTCGTCGCCGAGGCCGACGAAAGCGACGGCTCGCTGCTCGAGTACGCACCCGACGTCGCGGTCGTCACCAACATCGAGGCCGACCACCTCGACTTCTTCGGTAGTGCCGAGGCCTACACCGCGGTGTTCGACGACTTCGCCGCCAAGCTGGCACCCGGCGGCACGCTGGTGGTCTGCGTCGACGACGCGGGTGCCGCCGGACTGGCCGAGCGCGCCAGCTCGCGCGGCGTCCGGGTGTTGCGGTACGGCAGCAGCGCCGAGGCGAACCTCGGTGGGGTGCTGCTGAGCTGGGAGCAGCAGGGCACCGGTGCGGTGGCGCACCTTCAGCTCGCGGGCGAATCGCTGGCGCGGGTCATGCGGCTGGCGGTGCCGGGGCGGCACATGGCGCTCAACGCGCTGGGGGCACTGCTGGCGGCGGTGCAGGCGGGGGCCGAACCCGAATGCGTGCTCGACGGGCTGGCCAGCTTCGAAGGGGTCCGGCGGCGGTTCGAACTGGTCGGCGTCGCGGACTCGGTGCGGGTGTACGACGACTATGCGCACCACCCGACCGAGCTGCGCGCCACACTGGCTGCGGTGCGCACGGCCCTCGAGCAGTCCGGTGTCGGCCGCGCGATCGCGGTGTTTCAGCCGCATCTGTATTCCCGGACCGAGGTTTTCGCCCAAGAGTTCGGTGCGGCCCTCGACGACGCTGACGAGGTGTTCGTGCTCGACGTCTACGGCGCGCGTGAGCAGCCGCGCGCCGGGGTCAGCGGGGCGATTGTGGCCCAGCACGTGGGTGTCCCGGTGCATTACGTGCCCGACTTCTCTGCGGTCCCCGACCGGGTGGCCGACGTCGCGTCACCCGGTGACATCGTGATCACGCTGGGCGCAGGTGACGTCACGATGCTCGGCCAGGAGATTCTGAATTCGCTGCAGATCAAGGCCAACCGCAGCGCACCCGGCCGCTCCGGGGTGATGCGGCGATGACGGAACCAGTGCGGGGAGACGTCGAGACGCCCGACAGCGAGCCGCAGGTCGCACCCGAGGTCGGTGCCAGCTTCGAGGGACCGCGGCGGCGTGCCCGTCGCGAACGCGAGGAACGCCGCACCGCGCAGGCGCGCGCCCGCGCCATTGAGGAGGCCCGCCGGGAGGCCAAGCGCCGGCTGACCGGCGCCCCGAGCGCACCGAAACCGCTTGCGCGCGGCGCTGTTCGGGGGTTGAAGGTGCTCACCTGGGTGGTGCTGTTGTCCATCGCCGGAGTCGGTCTGGGCCTGGTGCTGTATTTCACGCCGGTCATGTCGGTGCGCAACATCGTCATCGAGGGCATCCAGGCCGTCAGCCGCGACGAGGTCGTGGCCGCCGTCGCGGTGCGCCGCCACACACCACTGCTGCAGGTGGACACCGACAAAGTGGCCGACCGCGTCGCCACGATTCGGCGCGTGGCCAGCGTGCGGGTGCAGCGCGAGTATCCGTCGGCTCTGCGGGTGACCATCGTCGAACGGGTCCCGATCGCGGTCAAGGACTACCCGGACGGGCCGCACCTGTTCGACCGCGACGGCGTTGATTTCGCCACCGCGCCGCCGCCGTCCGGGCTGCCCTACGTCGATGTCGACAATCCCGGACCCGGCGACCCGCCGACGATGGCCGCGCTCGGTGTGCTCACCGCGCTGCGCCCCGAGGTCGTCGGACAGGTCGGCCGGGTGGCGGCGCCGTCCGTGTCGTCGATTACACTCACCCTGACCGACGGCCGGGTGGTGGTGTGGGGGACCACCGACCGCACCGATGAAAAAGCGGAGAAGCTGGGAGCGCTGCTAACCCAGCCCGGGCACACCTACGACGTGTCCAGTCCGGATTTGCCGACGGTCAAGTAGCGCGCCGGCCGCGACGCTTGGTTTTGGGAATTTCTTCGGCGCAGAAATTCCTGACCCGTGCGTCGGCGCGCCTGCGTGGATACCGCGCGGGCCCGCCATACCGTTCTGGTTGCGCGGAACTACTTGACATAACTCTAATCCTCTGGTTGAGGTTGAGACTTTGCCAAAGGGTTCGGCACCAGACGACAGCCACGGAGGAAGCGACCGATGACCCCCCCGCACAACTATCTCGCCGTCATCAAAGTCGTCGGCATCGGCGGTGGCGGCGTGAACGCCGTCAACCGGATGATCGAACAAGGGCTCAAGGGCGTGGAGTTCATCGCCATCAACACCGACGCGCAAGCGCTACTGATGAGCGATGCCGACGTAAAGCTCGACGTCGGCCGCGAGTCCACGCGCGGACTGGGCGCCGGCGCCGACCCCGAAGTCGGGCGCAAGGCCGCCGAGGACGCCAAGGACGAGATCGAGGAGCTGCTCCGCGGCGCGGATATGGTCTTCGTCACCGCCGGTGAGGGCGGCGGCACTGGCACCGGCGGCGCACCGGTGGTGGCCAGTATCGCGCGCAAGCTGGGGGCACTGACCGTCGGCGTGGTCACCCGGCCGTTCTCGTTCGAGGGCAAGCGGCGCGGCACGCAGGCCGAGGCCGGGATCACGGCGCTGCGGGAAAGCTGTGACACGCTGATCGTCATCCCCAACGACCGGTTGCTGCAGATGGGCGATGCACACGTGTCGCTGATGGACGCGTTCCGCAGCGCCGACGAGGTACTGCTCAACGGCGTGCAGGGCATCACCGACCTGATCACCACCCCTGGCCTGATCAACGTCGACTTCGCCGACGTCAAGGGCATCATGTCCGGCGCGGGCACCGCGCTGATGGGCATCGGGTCGGCCCGGGGCGACGGCCGATCGCTCAAGGCGGCCGAGATCGCGATCAACTCCCCGCTGCTGGAGGCCTCGATGGAAGGCGCCCAGGGTGTCCTGATGTCGATCGCGGGTGGGAGCGATCTGGGCCTGTTCGAGATCAACGAGGCGGCGTCGCTGGTGCAGGAGGCGGCTCATCCCGACGCGAACATCATTTTCGGCACCGTCATCGACGACTCACTCGGCGACGAGGTGCGAGTAACGGTGATCGCGGCCGGGTTCGACGCCGCCAGCCCGAGCCGCAAGCCGGTTGTCGGGGTGGGCGCGCGCGTCGCGGCGGGCCGCGCCGGCCAGGTGACGTCCACGTTGTTCGAGCCGGCCGACGCGGCCACCGTACCTGGTCACACCAACGGCGCGACCGTGCGCATCGGCGGCGATGACGACGACGATGTCGATGTGCCCCCGTTCATGCGTCACTGAATACTGGGCTGCGTGACCGTTCGCATCCGCCGGGTGACCACCACCCGCGCCGGCGGCGTCTCGGTGCCCCCCTACGACACCTTCAATCTCGGCGACCACGTCGGTGATGACCCCGAGGCGGTTGCCGCCAACCGCAAGCGGCTCGCCGCGGCGATCGGACTCGGTGAGGACCGCGTGATCTGGATGAACCAGGTGCACGGCGACCGCGTCACCGTGGTCGACGGCCCGCGCGACACCCCGGTCGACGACACCGACGCGCTGGTGACCACCACGCCGCGCCTTGCGCTGGCTGTGGTCACCGCCGACTGCGTACCGGTGCTGCTGGCCGACGCGCGCGCCGGGGTGGTCGCGGCCGTGCACGCCGGCAGGGTCGGGGCCCAGCGCGGGGTGGTTGCGCGCGCGGTCGAGGCCATGCTGGCCGCGGGCGCGCATGCCGAGGACATCTCGGTCCTGCTCGGACCGGCGGTGAGTGGCCCCAATTACGAAGTGCCCGACGAGATGGCAGCGGAGGTGGAGGCGGCGCTGCCCGGCAGCCGGGCAACCAGCGCCCGCGGCACGGCCGCGCTGGATCTGCGCGCCGGGATCGCCCGTCAACTCAGGGATTTGAGCATCGCGGCCATCGACGCCGACCCCCGCTGCACCGTGGCCGACCGCACGTTGTTCAGCCACCGGCGCGACGCCCCGACCGGTCGGTTGGCGTCTTTGGTGTGGATGGAATGAGCCGCAGAGAACAACAATTAGCCGACCGGCTGGCCGCTGTGCGAATGCGCCTCAATGACGCCGCGGCGGCCGCCAACCGCAAAAGCAGCGAAATCGAACTGCTGCCGATTACCAAATTGTTTCCGGCTACCGATGTCGTGATTTTGTCGCGACTAGGCTGCCGGTCGTTCGGGGAAAACCGGGAGCAGGAAGCGGCGGCCAAGGTGCGGGAAGTCGCCGCCCTCATCAACTCCCCGGTGCGGTGGCACATGGTCGGCCAGATTCAGCGCAACAAGGCGCGTTCGCTCGCACGGTGGGTATACGCCGTGCACTCGGTGAGCAGCGAGCGAGCGGTCGCGGCGCTGGGCCGCGCGGCGGTCGCCGCCCTGGATTCCGGCGACCGTGACCAGCCGCTACGGGTGTATGTGCAGATCAGCCTGGACGGCGACGTGTCACGCGGCGGCGTCGACATCGGCCGCCCGGACCTGGTGGACAAGGTGTGTGCCGAGGTCGAGGCGGCCGGTGGGCTGAGCCTGGCCGGCCTGATGGGCATCCCGCCGCTGAACAGCGACGCCGACGATGCGTTCGCCCGGCTGGAAGCCGAGCATCGGCGGGTGCTGCAGGCCTACCCTGCGGCGACCGGGCTGTCGGCCGGGATGTCGGCCGACCTGGAAGCGGCCGTCAAACACGGGTCCACCTGTGTGCGTGTCGGTACCGCGCTGTTGGGACCGCGACCGCTAACGTCACCCTGAGTAGTCACTCCCGTCACATCTTCATCAAGCCAGTCAAGCCACCAGCGTCCGGAAGGGTCATTCGATGAGCACGCTGCACAAGGTCAAGGCCTACTTCGGCATGGCGCCGACGGAGGACTACGACGACGAGTACTACGACGACGATGACCGCGGCCCGGCCCGGTATTCCCGCCGCCCGCACACCGACCGGTTCGGCGACGACTACGGCCGCGGTTATGACGGTCGGGACTACGACGACCGCGACGATGACCGCGACTATTCACCCGGCTTTCGCGGCGGGTACGCCGACGAGCCGCGATTCGAGGGCAGATTGAGGCCCCCCCGCGACTTCGAGCGGCACTCGTCACGATTCGGGTCGCTGCGGGGCTCGACCCGCGGCGCGCTGGCGATGGATCCGCGCCGGATGGCGATGCTGTTCGACGAGGGCAGTCCGCTGTCGAAGATCACGACGCTGCGGCCCAAGGACTACAGCGAGGCACGCACCATCGGCGAGCGTTTCCGGGACGGCACGCCGGTGATCATGGACCTGGTCTCGATGGACAACGCCGATGCCAAGCGGCTGGTAGATTTCGCCGCCGGCTTGGCCTTCGCGCTGCGCGGATCCTTCGACAAGGTCGCGACCAAGGTTTTCCTGCTCTCGCCGGCCGACGTCGACGTCACCGCCGAGGAGCGTCGCCGCATCGCCGAGGCCGGCTTTTACGCCTACCAGTAGCGCCCTCGGTAGGCTGGCGGTCGCCGTGCTGCCGACGTCGGTCGCACGCGAATGTCGTCAAAGTCACACAGTGAGGGTCAGTTGCGGCTGTTCTTCGAAATCCTCGGTTTCGCGCTATTTGTTTTCTGGCTACTGCTGATCGCCCGCGTGGTGGTCGAGTTCATCCGGTCATTCAGCCGGGACTGGCGCCCGCGCGGGTTCACGGTGGTCATCCTGGAGCTCATCCTCACCGTCACCGACCCGCCAGTTAAACTGCTGCGCCGCATCATTCCCCAGCTCACCGTGGGCGCGATCCGCTTCGACCTGTCGATCATGGTGCTGCTGCTCGTCGCGTTCATCGGCATGCAGCTCGCGTTCGGGGCGGCCGCCTAAAGCGGTTCGCCAAGAAGTGCAGAATGGCTGCCCGAAGATTGAAAAGACTTCTTAATTATTGACCGCTCCTGCAACCGGCGGTTCTGATGTGACAGGATGGGCGCCAGTTACTGCACGGCTACGGTCTACACTTCGAGATCAGCCTCGACCGTCAAGACTTTGAGGGGGCAGACAATGCCGCTAACACCCGCGGACGTACACAACGTCGCGTTCAGCAAGCCACCTATTGGCAAGCGGGGTTACAACGAGGACGAGGTTGACGCGTTCCTCGATCTCGTCGAAGCCGAGCTTACTCGGCTGATCGAGGAAAACACCGACCTGCGTCAGCGCGTCAACGAACTCGACCAGGAACTCTCGGCGGCGCACTCCGGTGCTGGAGTTACCCAGGCCATGCCGGTCTACACGCCCGAGCCCGAGCCGGAGCCCGCGCCGCCACCCCAGCCCGCCTACGAGGCGCCGCCCGCGCCCGCCGGCCCCTCCGACGAGGAACACCACGTCCGGGCCGCCCGGGTGCTCGCCCTGGCTCAAGACACCGCCGACCGCCTGACCGGCACTGCGAAGGCCGAGGCCGACAAGCTGCTCGCGGACGCCCGCGCAAACGCAGACCAGATCCTCTCCGAAGCGCGGCACACGGCAGAGACCACTGTGGGCGATGCGCGCCAGCGCTCCGAGGCGATGCTCGCCGACGCGCAGATGCGCTCGGAGACGCAGCTGCGCCAGGCACAGGAGAAGGCGGACGCGTTGCAGGCCGACGCCGAGCGCAAGCACTCCGAGATCATGGGGACCATCAACCAGCAGCGGACCGTGCTGGAAGGACGCCTCGAACAGCTACGCACCTTCGAGCGTGAGTACCGCACCCGACTCAAGACCTACTTGGAATCGCAGCTCGAAGAGCTCGGTCAGCGGGGCTCGGCCGCGCCGGTCGATTCCAGCGCCAGCAGCGACACCGCGGCGTTCAATCAGTTCAATCGGGGCAACAACTAGCCGCGCCCTGATATCGAGCGCCCTTCGACGAGGGAATGACCGATGCTGATCGTCGCACTGGTGATGGCCGTGATCGGCCTCGCCGCACTCGTGACCGCGGTGGTCACCAGCAACGAAGTCATCGCCTGGGTCTGCATCGCCGCCAGCGTCATCGGCGTGGTCCTGCTGATCGTCGACGCCGTCCGGGAAAGGCAGCGCCGCGACGCCGCGCCTGCCGGCGACGCCGAAACCACCCAGCCCCACGAAGAACCCGAGGCGCGCGAGGGAGACTTCGACGAGGAGTATCCGGAGGACACGCCGGCCGAGGGTGGTTCGGGCGACCGCTGATCCTCAGTAGGTCGGGGTGGCCAGCAGCGTGCGCACCTCCTCGTCACTCGTCTGGCTGAAGTCGCCGTAATACTCGCCGACCGCCAGGAACGACGCGGGCACAGTCACGCACACCACCTCGTCCGCCACCCGGGTGAGCTGCCGCTGAGCCGACGGCGGGGCCACCGGCACGGCCACCACGATCCGGGCCGGCTCCGCGGACCGGACCGCCCGAACCGCGGCGAGCATGCTGGCGCCGGTGGCGATTCCATCGTCCACCAGAATCGCGGTCTTGCCGGTCAGATCCACCGGCGGCCGCTGTCCGCGGTAGGCGGTCTCCCGGCGGGCCAGTTCGGCGCTCTCGCGTTCGATCACCTGCTGCAACTGCTCGTCGCTGATCCGCAAGCTGCGAACCACCTCGTCGTTCAGCACGACGCCGCCACCGCCGGACAGCGCACCCAGCGCCAGTTCCTCCCAGCGCGGGGCGCCCAGCTTGCGAACCACGAACACGTCCAGCGGCGCGTGCAGGGCCGCGGCTACCTCCCATGCGACCGGCACGCCGCCGCGGGGGAGCCCCAGAACGAACACATCGGGTTTGTCGCGGTATTCATCCAACGCGTCGGCGAGCACCCGGCCGGCCTCGCGGCGGTCGGAGAACGCGCGCCGCGCCATTCCGCGCGCCAGGCTGCTGAATCGCCCCATCGTCGGTGCTCCCGGTTCGAGTCTAGGCTGCCGCCGCTTGATCGGAGCGGCGCTGAGGACCAGCTGGGGCGTTACTTCGCCGGTTGGGGCGGGGGAGCGTCGTCGGGAGCGAGCTGGGCGGCGATCTTGCGAAAAACGGTGTCCGCCTCGTTGTCGTAGTTGCCGCTGCCGTCGAACGCAGCCTGGTCATATGTGACCGCGACGGCAATCGCGATCTTCCGTGACGGCAGATAGGCCGCGACAGCGGCATAGCCGGCGAACAACGGGTTCTGCAGCAGCCAGTTTCCAGAAATGACGATGCCTAGCCCGTAGGTGTAGAAGTTGTTGAGTTCGGCGCAGGTCGGGCAGCCGGGTTGCGCGTGGGTCTTGCCACGTAGTCGTGGCGAGATCATCGCCTGGTAGGACTGGGCGGAAAGCAGCTTTCCGGAGCCGATGCCCGACGCCGTGGTGGTCAAGTCGTCGATCGTGGTGGTCTGGATGGCTCCGTGGGTGATGGTCCACGACGGGTTCCAGAATGTGGTCTCCTCGTAAAACGATGTGCCGGCGGGGATTTTGAGTGCCTCGCGACGCTCCGAGGAGAACGCGTGCAGTACCGGCGCGGGGATGTCGGGGGTGTCGGAGTTCGCGGTATGGGTGAGGCCGAGCGGCCCAAGGACGTTGTCCCGCAACAGCGCGGGCATGTCGTGTCCAGTGGCCTTCTCCAGGGCGAGCCCCAGCAGCACGTAGTTGGTGTGGGCGTAGTTCCAATTAGTGCCGGGTGGATAGAACAACGGCCGCGAAACCGCTTGGGCCAGTAGTTCATCGGTTGTCCACTGCCGAAAAGGATCGGCGTAGAGGGCGGCGTTGAACTGGGCGTTGCCGAGCACATAGTCCGGATAGCCCGACGTCATCTGCGCCAGCTGGCCCAGCGTCACCTGATCTGCGTGCGGGATGTCGGGCAGCCACCTCGAGAGCTTGTCGTCGAGGTTGACCTTCTTCTCGTCAACGAGTCTGAGCAGCAGCGTCGAGACGTATGAGATCGCCACCGCGCCGTTGCGGAAATGCATGTCCGTGGCGGCCGGCACGCCGGTCATCGATTCGCCGAGCGCTCGCGTGACAACCTCGTTGCCGGCTACCGTGACGCGGACGATCGCCGCCCGCAGATGTGCCCGCGCCATCGTGTCGCGGACGGCGTCGACAATCGCATCGGCCCTGGCGTGGTCAGCCACCGACCGGGATGGTGCGGTTCTCGGCGCTCCACAGGCCGCGAGCACAACGCCGACGCAGAGCAGCGAGACGAAACGTCGGCACGCGATGCGTGCCACAGTGGAAGAGGACACGGCGCCTTCCGTCGAGCGCGGAGGAGCGGATGAAGGACTTCTACATCATGGTGGTCGCGGCCGTCGTGGTCGCGCATTTCGCGTTCCTGGGCTACGTGGCCGGCGGTGGATTCCTGGCTCTGCGGTGGCCGCGAACGATTGGGCTGCATGTGGCGGCGGTGCTGTGGGGGATCGGCAGCGTCGCGCTGCATTTTCCGTGCCCGCTGACCTGGCTCGAGCGATGGGCCCGGGCGCATGCCGGCATGGGAAAACTGCCGTCCGGCGGATTCATCGACCACTACGTGACCGGCGTGCTGTACCCGGCCGGCGCCATCGGAGCAGTGCAGGCGGTGGCCTTCGGAGCCGTTGCCATCTCCTGGATCGCGTTTGCAGGGGGAGGAGACGGCGCGGTCCGGCGAAACCGGCGCAGTATTCACACGCGAGGGCGGCGGCGCGGCCCCTAATGAAGGATCGCCAGTCGCTCACCGTTGTACCCGCGGTTGCCCGTGAGCACTGGAACCGTGTACGCGGTCGAACTTCATCGAATGCACCTTCGGCGAGACGTGCCGCCGGGTCAAGGTGATCGGACGGCTGGCGCACGGTGGCCGCCACAATGGCAACCCAGCGGCGCTGGGGCGACTCGTAGCTCGCGCGTCACGTCCGCTGGACGGCTGGGTCAGTCGGGCGCGACGGCAAGCCCCGGGCACACGGTGATGTATCCGATGCTCGGGGACACCCAGTCGCGCCACTGCTGGTGGCTCATGTTGGTACTCAGCTTGGCGCACAGCTGCGACGGATCGGCAACGGCGGGTGAGACCCGCACGGTGCCGTCCACGCTTGCCGCGGCGGCCAGCCGGCCGTGCGGGCTGACCGCCACGCTGGTGACGGAGTCCGACACCGTCAGCGGCGCTGCGGTTGGTTTGCCGGTGGAGGTGTCCCACAGACGCAGAGTCGCATCGCTTCCACCGGATGCGAGTTGGTCTCCGACGCCGAACGCCACGCCGAAGGCATGGCTGGTGTGGCCCACGAGCGGGCTGTTGCGTATCGGCCGTCCCGTCCCGGTGTCCCGCAGCTCCACGGCACCGTCTTCGCGCCCGGCCGCGACGACTGTGCCGTCGCGGCTGAATGCCACGCCCATGATCGGCAGCGATCGCGGGTCAGCCATGACGGTGCCCTCGGGCTGGCCCGTGTCCGTGTTCCACAGCCGCACGCCGTCGTCGTAGCCGGCGGCGAGGTGGTGACCGTCCGGGCTGAACGCCAGCGCGTAGATCGCGTTGTCCGATGCAGCCACCGTCATGGGCTGGCCCAGGGCCCGACCGGTCGCGACATCCCACAGCTGCGCCGCGCCGTCGTATTCTGTCCCCGAGGCGATCTCGCGTCCGTCGCCTCTGAATGCGAAATGCACGCCCCGTTGCGCGATCTGCTGCGCGATGCCGATGTGAACCGGCTGGCCCACTGGCTGACCGGTGCTTGCATCCCACACCTGCACCGTGCCGTCGGCCGCGGCGATCACGATCCGACCGCCATCGACGAAACCGAAACTCTTCGGGCCGGAACCGCTGGCGGTCAGGGACGGCTGGGGTTGACCGGACACGATGTCCCACAGCTGCACGGCGTTGTCGCCGGACGCGGCGAGCCGGTGGCCGTCGGGGCTGAACGCGACATGCAGAAGAACCGGGTCGGGGCCCCTCATCGGCTGCCCGAGGGTGGCGTTCCACAATCGGAGCGTTGCATCCTGGCTGGCAGTGGCGATCTGTTCGCCGTCGGGGCTGAACGCCACACCGGTCACCATGCCGGTATGGCCGGTCAACGTCGGACCGATTTGCGCGCCGGAGTCGGCGTCCCACAGCTGTAGCGCCCCGTCGTTGCGGCCGGTGGCGATGCGATGGCCGTCGGGGCTGAACGCTAAAGCGTTGACCGTCGTCACCCGCGCGGTCCCGACCCGGATCGCCCGGATCAACGTGCCGGTGTCGGCGTTCCACAACTCCAGATCGTCGCTACCCAGCGCGATCGTGTGCCCGTCCGGGCTGAAGGCGACACGCCACACGGTCGAAGGGAACGGGCCAAGACCCGGGACCGTGATGGTGGGAGCGTGCGACGTGCCGGTGGTGGTGTCATAGATGATCACGGTGCCGCTGTTGCCGCTGACGGCCACGAGGTTGCCGGTTCGGTCGAACGCCACATCGCTGATGGCGACCCTGTTGTCGGTGAAGACCTGGTGGGCCAGGCGCAGTTGGCCACTGTGCGGATCCCAGATCCTGAGGGTGTCGTCGTTGCCTCCCGTGACCACCATCCTGCCGTCGGGGCTCACCGCGACGGCGGTGAGCCCACCGACGCGCATCGGATTTGGGTTGAGCGCCGCACCGGTGCCTGCGTTCCACAGCCGCATCGTGCCGTCAAAGCTGGTGGACGCGATGGTCTGTCCGTCGGGGGCGTATTCGACCGCGGTGACGTTGTCGGCGTGCCCCTTGAGCGGGGAGCCCATCGGTTTACCGGTCGCGGCGTCCCATTGGCGCACGGTGCCGTCGTCGTCAGCTGTCGCGACACGGCTGCCATCGGGGCTGTATGCCAGCTGGTGCACAGATGAGGAGGCGTCGAGGATCTTCTGGGTGGCGAAGCGGGCGATCTGTGCGTTCAGGATAGGCACGCCGTCGGGTCGGTTGGCGATCGCATGCGCGGCGAGCAGTTCCTGCACCGCACGCTCGTCGCCGCCCGGAGTGGCGCCGGCCAGCATCGACGCTCCTTCGGCGTCGAGCCTTGCCACGGTCGCATCGTGAAGGCGCCGGATGGCTTCCTGGCGCTGCGCGACGGCGATCCCCGCGGCCACGACCGCGACGACGGTCAGCGCAATCAGGCCGGTGATCGCAGCGGTGCGCAACCGGCGAAATCGGCGCTGTTCCCGTAGGTCGTCGCTGGCCAGCTGATCTTTGGGTTTGCCATGAATCGGGGCCGCGAGCGCGGTGATCTTGTCCCGGAACGTCGGTGCGTGATAGTCCCACGGTGCGTCGTCGGTGACATCGATGAACAGTGGCTCGGACGGCAGCGATCCCCTCTCGGTCAGCACCGGCGGGGCGGCATCGGATGCCTGCGGATCAAACCGTGCAGTGGCTTGGTCCCAGTGCAAGTGCCCGGCGGTCAGCACCAGCATCAACTGCTCTCTGCCCCGGCGCTCGAGCCAGTAGCTGACTTCCTTGTTCACCCAGAGAGACGCGGCGGCTGGCGGGGACAGCGTCACGATCAGAAAGCGGGAACGGTCGAGCGCCTCGGTGATGCGGCCCCACAAATCGGGACTGGCCGTCAGGTCGGTGTCATCACGAAACACCCGCAGCGCCCGCAACTGACCCAGCCGCCGCCCGATGTGGTGCAAGCCCTGCTGAATCCCGCTAACCACCGGCCGATCACGACGCGTGTAGGACAGAAACGCGTCGAAGTCCAGCGGCTTTGTCTGCTTTGCCGCCGGGGGCTGTGCGGCCCGCGTCACCTCCGCCATCTGCCCCAGACTCCTTGACATTCACAATCAGGCTGCGTGTCTTGTGCAGACAAAGTGTGCGGCGAACTGGGCTTTGCTCGCAGCGAATCGGCGAGAGTGCGGCATGCCGAAACGTCCAAAGCTAGCCCAGCGTCCCCGATCGCCGCTCTGGGCGCTATCCCCCTCGGCACGAGGCTGCATCGCAGAAAATCCGTCAGGCGCCGAACATCGGCTCAGCCGGCGGGGCCGAGGTGGTGGCCGGTGCTGCTTTCGAGCTGGGAATGGGAGCGGCATTGGGCGCCAATGCATCCCACCGCCTGCCCAATATGCGCAACGAGGTACCTGGTTGCGACGCCGTGGGGGCGGACCACCGAGCGTGATCGCCGAGCGGCTCCAGTCCCTGGCGACCTCGGGCATCGTGACGGGAACTTCGCGCTACGAGGTGACCGACAAGGGCCAGGCCTTCTTCCCGGTGTTGATTCTCGCGCCCCGGCAGGGCCTGCGGTGGTGCTCACCGGCAGGGGTAGCGCCGCGTTCGCCGCAATGCTGGTTTGCGACCAGTGCGCGGAGCCGTTGAAAGGGGGCCGGCGTCCGGGTGATGGGATCGCTCGATCGCGGTTAGATCAATCGATTAGCGCACGAAGGTCGTTAATGTCGCGGTACACCCGCGCAGTCCAGCCTGCGCGGCGCGCTGCGTCAACGTTGTCTTCACCGTCGTCGACGAACCGGATCCGCGCCGGCCGCACGCCAAGTAATTGGGTTACCTGCCGATAGACGCGGGGATCGGGTTTGTTCGCAACGAGGCGGTGACAAAAGAACAGCCGGTTGAAGGCGTCGAATTCATGGGGATACACGCGGGTCAACACCTCTTCTTCGAGCGGACCGTTGTTGGTGAACACCGCGCGGACGACCGGAGCCTGTGCGACCAGCTCGACCACCTCGGTAGCGGGGCGGAAGGCGCTGCACCAGGCCTGGTCCAGATCATCGTCGGATCCCGCGTAGCCGGTGATGCGCCGCACTTCGGCGCGCACGTCCGCCGCGGTGGGGTACTTGCCTGCGTCGGCGTCGCCGCTGACCCCGGAATCCCACAAGGCTGATTCGACCTGTGCGGGCGATGCACCGAATAGCCGCCCCAACTGGCCCAGCCGGTGCTCGTGGTCGAAGTCGAACAAGACGCCACCTAGATCCACAAGAAGCATGAATTTCCCCGCGCCCGTCATCCTGATGCGACGGTAGGTGCTCGATCGACCATCCCGGCGCCGAATAACGAGGAAATCCGACGACGTGTTCCCCGGCGTCGGCCGGCCCTGGTGTCCGCGGCGATCCAACTGGGTTGACTTTGTCGGTCGGTCCAACTAATATCGAACATATGTTCGACTCCGAGTGGCTGGCCCGTTTGGCCGCCGTCGACCCGCACGCCGATCAGGCGGCCCTGGTGGAGCACATCGCGCTGCTCGAGCAGGTGAAATCGGCCGCCGCGGCGGGTCAGGCCCGGGCGGCGGCGGCCCTGGACGCGTCACGCCGGGCCGCCGAAGCCCAGTCCGGGGTGCCGGCCCGGCGGCGTGGGCGGGGGGTGGCCAGTGAGATCGCGCTGGCACGCAGGGATGCCCCGGCTCGCGGCGGGCGACATCTGGGATTGGCCAAGGCGCTGGTCGAGGAGATGCCCCACACCCTGGCCGCGCTGGCGGCCGGGGTGCTCACCGAGTGGCGGGCCACCCTGATCGTGCGGGAATCGGCCTGCTTGGATCGAGAACATCGCCGGCTGCTCGACGCCCAGCTGTGCGCCGACACCGGTGCGCTGGCCGGGCTCGGGGACGGGCGCATCGCCGCGGCGGCCAAGGCCATCGCCTACCGGCTGGACCCCCACGCGGTGGTCGACGCGGCGGCCCACGCCGCCACCGACCGCCGGGTCAGCATTCGCCCGGCACCCGACACCATGACCTGGCTGACCGCGCTGTTGCCGGTCACCCAGGGGGTGGCGGTGTATGCGGCGCTGCGCCGGGCCGCCGACACTACCCCCGACGAGCGCTCCCGCGGCCAGATCATGGCCGACACCCTGGTGGCGCGGGTCACCGGGCGCCCCGCCGAGGTGCCCACCCCGGTCACCGTCAACCTGGTGATGTCCGATCAGGCCCTGCTCGGCGAGAGCCAGGACCCCGCAGTCATCGACGGCTACGGGCCGGTCCCCGCCGCGGTGGCCCGCGCCTTGGTCGGGCTGGCCGGCACCGACAAACGCTCCCACGCGGCGCTGCGCCGCCTGTATGCGCGCCCGCGCACCGGGGCGCTGGTGGCCGTAGAGTCACGCGCGCGGCGCTTCCCACGCGGGCTGGCCACGCTGATCGGGCTGCGCGATCAAGGCTGCCGCACCCCCTACTGCGACGCCCCCATCCGCCACCGCGACCACGCCACCGCCTGGGCCGAAGGCGGCCCCACCAGCGCCGCCAACGGCCTGGGCAGCTGCGCACAGTGCAACTACGTCAAAGAATCACCCGGCTGGCAGGTCGACACCGCCACCGACCCCAACGGACGCCACAGCGCAAACATCATCACGCCCACCGGCGCGCATTACCACTCCACCGCACCCCCACTACCCGGCACACCCTACGTCGAAATCACCGAGGTCGAAGCCAGAATCGCGGTCGCCCTGATCGACCTACACGCGGCGTGAAAACGGGCCGAGCGGCAGGATGTGCATGACGTGTGCAAGACCGCCATGGCGGAGCAACAGCTTCGGAGGTCGACACCGTGAAGCTGCGGATGGTGGCACGGCGCTGTGGGTGTCCGAGGGGGGACTTGGCCGTCTGCGACACGGGTTGAGGTCTTTGAGTTGAGTCGTTGATCACGAGGGTCGCGGTTGGGTCACGCCAGGCGCGTTGCGATGAATGCGCGGGTGGATTCCTCCAGACGACGCCGGGCCGCCTCGGGGATCTCACGCAGTGGACCCTGCTCGGAGAGCACTGCCAGCCCGTGCACCGTGGCCCAGATGGGGTATTCGATCCCGGCGCGGCGTGCCGGATCGAGCACGCCGGCGTCGACCAGTTCGTCGAGCGCCACGCGCAGCTGATCCAACGGCAACGGGCCCTTTCGCGCCTCCACGTCCCCGGCTCCGTAGGCGTGCTGATGGGGAAGGGAAAACGCGGTGGCGAACAACCCCGGTTCGGCATGGGCAAATTCCAGATACGCCCGGAAGATCGCGCGGAAGCGACGGCGCGCCGCGCCGGCATCGCCGTAGGCACCGCGCACCCGGGCCACGTCAACTGCCATGCGGGCGGCGAGTTCGCCCAAGGCCTCCGCGCACACCGCGGCCAACAGCTCATCACGATCGGCGAAGTGCCGATAAGCGGCGTTGGGCACCACCCCGACCATCCGTGCGGCTTCCCGCAGCACCACCGCGCCCGGGCCGCCGGCGCGGGCCAGCTCGACGCCCGCGGCGAGCATACCGTCCCGAACTGCACCTCGTGGGCGCCGCCGACCGGCCTCGGTCGCTTCATTCGCCGATGTGTTCACCATCGCCACAAATTAGTGGACAGCGTCCACCCGAGGCAATAAAGTAGACGCTGTCCACATAAAAGTGGACACCGTCCACGAACGTCGCACCCGTGTGTATGGAGGAACCATGACCATACGGCGAACACAACCACGACGTACTGGCCGAGATCGGCTTAATAAAGGAAATCCGAACATGGGAGGGAATCCATGACGCCGTCTGTTGCCGGCCACGCCGGCACCCGCATCGTCGCCCACCAGGTCAACCGCCTGGTGATCGACTCCGATAGTGGCTTCGACGATCTGTGCCGGCGCTACGAGACACTTGTCCCCGATATCGGGTCAGATGAACTGAGGGCCCTGCTGGAAAAGGGCGACCTGGACGAAGTGGTGCGCTATACCGCCGAACACACACCGCACACGTTTGCCCGGTTTTGGTCCTTGGATCCGACACCGATGATGCGGCTACTGGGGCACGAGACCCGAGCGATGACCTACATGATGGGCAATAACGTGGTCGTGGAGACGATGTACCGCCACAACCCTGCGGTCATGCTCTATGCCCCGCTGCGCACCGCGATCTACGAGGATTCAGCCGGCACAACCCATTTCAGCATCGACCAACCCTCGACACGGTTCGCCAGCTTTGGAGATCCGCGCATCGCCGAGGTGGGTCTCCTGCTCGACGCCAAGCTCGCCGAGCTGCTGCCGCTACTCGAGCTGCCGGTGCCCGCCGAACTCGAGCAAACCTAAATCGACGCCGCGACAACGAAGGCCAGCACCATGGACGAACCAACCGAACGACTCGTCGACTACGACGGTGGTCAACTGTATGTGCGCGACCATCCGGGCCGCGCTCCGGCGATTGTGGCGATGCACGGATTTCCCGACGACTCCCGTATCTACGACCGGCTCATCGGTCCCCTCGGCCCGCAGCGGGTGGTGACATTCGACTGGATAGGCTACGGGCGATCAAGCCGGCGCGCTTCGGGGGAATCGAGCGCCACCGGCCGTCAGCAAGAGCTCCTGGCCGTCTGCGACGCCCTACAACTCGAGCAGGCGGTGCTGGTCGGACATGACGCATCGGGTCCCGAAGCCATCGAGTTCGCCTTGGCCCGCCTGGAACGCGTCGCTGGGCTGGTATTGCTGAACACTTACTACGGGCGACAGCCGAACCTGGTGTTACCCGAAATGATCGCTCTGATGGCTGATCCCGCGTTAAAACCGTTGACCGACGCTCTCGTTGACGACCCCAACCAGCGGTTGTGGCTATTGGCCTACACCGGCCGTCGCTTCGGCCTCGATGGGAGCCTTCCCCCCGACGGCATCGGCGTCAGTTCGATCGTGCCGCAATTTTTCGGCGACGACAGCCAACCAGATGCGCTCGCCGAAATCCGGTCATGGACCGGCGCTCTCCCCGCGGCCCTCGACCGGCAGGACGCTGTCATCGCCTCCGCCCGGCTGCAGACCGTCCACGTGCCGGTGTCGGTGATATTCGGCCGCGATGACCCCAATCTGACTCCTGATGTGGCACAACACATCTGCGCTCTATTCACGAACTCTGAACTGCACCTCATCTCTCGCGCATCCCACTGGCCCCAATGGGACCAACCCGACGAGGTCGCCGATCTCATCAAGCGATCCATTGCCACCCCTGCAACACCCGCCCCCCAATCGTTAAGGAGATACAGATGAGCAGCGAGCTTCTCGACAGCGTGCTGGACGCCCACGGCGGGCTGGCGAACTGGGACCACGTCAGCGCGGTCACCGCCGAGATCGCGGTCGGAGGGCCGTTTTGGGCTCCGCGAGGCTGGCCGGACCTGGCGCCCACGCTGACGGTCTCGATGGACGCCCGCCGCGAACACATCACGACGACACCTTTTCCTGGGGCTGATCAATGTGCAGTTTTCGACGTGGGTCCAGAACGGCTGGCCATTCAAACCACCAGCGGCAAGGTCGTTGAGGAGCGCACCGATCCGCGGCCCGGGTTTCCCCCGTTTGACCTGCAGACCACCAAGTGGGATGCGATCCAGACCGCTTACTTCACCAGCTGCGCCAACTGGAACTACTTCACCCAGCCGTTCAGCTTCACCTACCCCGGGGTGCAGGTCGGCGAAATCCAGCCGTGGCGGGAAGGCGACGAAACCTGGCGGCGCCTCGCAGTGCACTTTCCGCCGAACATGCCCAACCACAACGCCGATCAGGTCTTCTACTACGACGACCACTTCTTGCTGCGTCGGATGGATTACGCCCCTGATGTGACCGGCAGTACTGTGGCGCACTACACCGACGACCACAAGACGTTCGACAAGTTCGTCTTCCCAACTCGTCGTCGCATCTACCGGCGCGGCGACGACGGCGCCGCCGACCAACGCCTCGCGATCATCACTGTGGATGTTTCCTTGGTCCGCGTTCAATACTTTGCCTAGCGCTGACGCGTCAGCTTCTCGCGTACCGAAAGCTCGGCAAAACGCTTAGGCCACCTACCAAGGAACGACACCGCCTTCATCCCGCACGTGGATGAGATCAAGTGCAACGTGCTGAGGCCACGGCTGGAGAAAGCGCTCGCAGACAATAACGTGCTGTTCGGCGGCCTGGCGGCGATCGAGCGGCAGCCGGTGTCGGTGCGCCGACAGATCAAGCTGTTCCGCAGCGCTGAACCCAGAAAACCAGACGCCGATTGAGGTGTAAGCACTCCAGCTGTGCTGCCAGGTGTAAATGGCCACGGCAGCCCAACGGCGGGCGTAGTGGCCGTAGGGCAGAATTAGGACATCAACGCGATGTCCAATCGACATCAGCAAATACAAAAAATCCACTTTTGCCGAGCTTAGAGGGAATTTTCTATCTATGTAGCTAACAAATTGTGTCCGAGGGGGGACTTGAACCCCCACGCCCGTTAATAGGGCACTAGCACCTCAAGCTAGCGCGTCTGCCATTCCGCCACTCGGACTGAGCCCAAACATCCCGGGCAGCTTAGGCTATCGGATTCGGGTATCCGACCCCAAACCTGACGAGCCAATCCAATGGTAGGAAAGGGTATTGTGACGACTCCCGTCGACGAGGTGATCGACCTCGTCAGCAGGCTGATCCGGTTCGACACCTCCAACACCGGCGATCCCGCAACCAGCAGGGGTGAGGCGGAGTGCGCGCAGTGGGTCGCCAAGCAGCTCGACGAGGTCGGTTATCAGACCGAATACCTGGAGGCCGGGGCTCCGGGTCGCGGCAACGTGTTCGCGCGGCTGGCCGGCGGCGACGCAGACCGCGGTGCGCTGCTGGTGCACGGGCACCTCGACGTGGTGCCGGCGGAAGCGGCCGACTGGAGTGTTCACCCGTTCTCCGGCGCGGTGGAGGACGGCTTCGTGTGGGGCCGCGGTGCCGTCGACATGAAAGACATGGTGGGCATGATGATCGCGGTGGCCCGCCACTTCAAACGCGCCGGCATCGTGCCGCCGCGTGACCTGGTGTTCGCCTTCATCTCCGACGAGGAACACGGCGGCAAATACGGGGCCCAGTGGCTCGTCGATCATCGCCCGGACCTGTTCGGCGGCGTGACCGAGGCGATCGGGGAGGTTGGCGGCTTCTCGGTGACGGTTCCACGGCGCGACGGCGGCGAACGTCGGCTCTACCTCATCGAGACCGCCGAGAAATCACTGTTGTGGATGCGGCTCACCGCGCGCGGCCGTGCCGGGCACGGGTCGATGGTGCACGACGACAACGCCGTCACGCTGGTGGCCGAAGCCGTTGCCCGGCTGGGTCGCCACCAGTTTCCGTTGGTGCTGACCGACCCGGTCGCGGAATTTCTGGCGGCGGTGGGCGAGGAGACCGGTCACAGCTTCGACGTCGACTCGCCTGACCTCGACGGGGCGATCGGCAAGCTGGGTCCGATCGCCCGCGTCGTCGGCGCCACACTGCGCGACACCGCCAACCCGACGATGCTGAAGGCCGGATACAAGGCCAACGTCGTCCCGGCCACCGCCGAGGCGGTCGTCGACTGCCGGGTATTGCCGGGCCGGCAGGCCGCGTTCGAGCGGGAGATCGACGAGCTGATCGGGCCGCACGTGAGCCGTGAATGGATCAGGGCGCTGCCGTCCTACGAGACCAGCTTCGACGGCGACCTGGTGGACGCGATGAACGCCGCACTGCTGGCGGTCGATCCCGAGGCGCGGATCGTGCCGTACATGATGTCCGGGGGTACTGACGCAAAAGCGTTCAAGCGCTTGGGCATTCGCTGTTTCGGATTCATTCCGCTGCGGCTGCCGCCGGACCTGGATTTCGCGGCGTTGTTCCACGGCGTCGATGAACGGGTACCCGTTGACGCGCTCAAGTTCGGCACCCAAGTTCTCGAGCACTTCCTGTTGCACTGCTGAGCGGAGAAAGGACGACCATGGCGTTCGCGTACAACCCGTACGACTTCCTGCCCAAGCTGCCGACGTTCACGCTGACCTCCGAGGATGTGACCGACGGCCAGCCGCTGAACATGGCGCAGGTCAGCGCCATCATGGGGGCCGGCGGGGAAGACGTGTCCCCGCAACTGAGCTGGTCCGGGTTCCCCGAGGAGACGCGCAGCTTCGCGGTCACCGTGTACGACCCGGACGCGCCGACGGGCTCCGGCTTCTGGCACTGGGCGGTCGCGAACTTGCCCGCCACCTGCACGGAGCTGCCTTCCGGTGTCGGCGACGGCAGCGAGTTGCCCGGCAAAGCCCTGACTCTGGTCAACGACGCGGGCATGCGGCGCTACGTTGGCGCCGCGCCGCCGCCCGGGCACGGGCCGCATCGTTATTTCGTCGCCGTGCACGCCGTCAAGGTGGAAAAGCTCGAGCTCAGTGAGGACGCCAGCCCCGCCTATCTCGGGTTCAACCTGTTCATGAACGCGGTCGGGCGGGCGCTGATCCACGGTACCCACGAGCAGAATTAGGGCCGCCGGGTCGCCGAGCCGACAGCCTCGGCCAGGTTCGCGAACCCGCCGGCGTGCAGCCTGCGGGCCAGCGCGTCGTGAATGTGCTTGGGCCACAACCCTCCGCCGTAGACGAACCCGGTGTAGCCCTGCAGCAGTGAAGCTCCGGCGGTGATGCGCTCCCACGCGTCATCGGCGGTCTCGATGCCGCCGACGCTGACGAGCACGAGCTTGTCGCCGACCCGCGCATACAGCCGGCGCAGCACCTCGGCCGAGCGGCGGCCCAGCGGCGCGCCGGACACGCCACCGGGACCCAGATCGGCAACGCCGGGGGTGGCGAGGCCTTCGCGGGAGACGATCGTGTTGGTCGCGACGATTCCGGCCAGGCCCGATTCGACGGCCAGGTCGGCGATGGCGTCGACCTCGTGATCGGACAGGTCGGGTGCGATCTTGACCAACACCGGCGTCGAGGTCTGCGACCGCACCGCGTCAAGGATCGGCCGCAGGGATTCGACGGCCTGCAGATCGCGCAATCCCGGGGTGTTCGGCGAGCTGACGTTGACCACCACGAAGTCTGCCGACCCGCCGAGGCGCCGGGCACTGGCCCGGTAGTCGTCGGCCGCCCGCTCGGCCGGCGTCACCTTGGTCTTGCCGATGTTGACGCCGATCGGCACGTCGGGGCGGCGCCGCGCCAGGCGGCGCGCCAGCTCGTCGGCCCCGCGGTTGTTGAACCCCATCCGGTTGAGCAGCCCGCGGTCCGCGGGCAGCCGGAACAACCGCGGTGGCGGGTTGCCGGGCTGGGCCCGGGCGGTCACCGTGCCCACCTCGACGAAGCCGAACCCCAGCGCCCCCCACACCGCCAGACCCAACCCGTCCTTGTCAAAGCCGGCCGCCAGGCCGAGCGGACCGGGAAATCGCACGCCGAACACCGTGACGGCCAATGCCGGGTCACGCGGCGCCAACATTCGGTGCAGCAGCCGCCGCACCGGCGGCACAGCGGTCACCGCCCGCAGTGCGAAGAACACCCAGGTGTGAATGCGCTCGGCCGGTACCAGGAAGAGCAGCCGCCGCAGCGCGCGGTACATCACAGCTCGGGCTGATCAGCCAGACATTGAGACTTCTTGCGGCGCAACAGAACTCGTCGGCTGCCGTCGTTGTAGAGCCGGACCCGGGTCAGCTCCCAGCCCCGGTACTCGGCCTCGATGGACAACCGCGTCGACGCGCTGATCCTGGTCATGTCGGGTGGCAGCCGCAGCGGTACCCACTCGTAGTCATCGGACAGATCGGTGTCCCAGCCTGGTGGCATCCGGCCGCGTGCCGCCGCCGTCACCGGCCAACCGCCGCGTGGTCGATCACCTGCACCCCATCGCCGCTGCCCGACACCACGTACAGGGTGCCGCTGGCTTCATCGAAGGCCAATGAGTTGGGTTGCCGCACGGTTGGGTATCGCACCTTCTCAACGGGTATTCCAGTGGCCAGATCGTAACCAACGACCCTATTGGCCGCCGTCTCTGACACCCAAGCCAGGGTACGTGTTCCCGCCAGCCCATACGGCGCTTCTCGAACGGGATAGCGCTGACGCATGATCAACGGGTCGACGCCGAACACCAGCAACTCTCCGCCGCGGGTGTCGGCGACCAGCACGCGGCCGGCCGGATCGGCGGTCAGCGTGGTGGCGCCCGCACCGGCGCGCAACGCCTGCTGGGGGTGGGCGCCGCTGGCGTCGAGCGTGGTCACCGACGTCTGCGCGCGGTCCAGCACCACGGCCGTGTCGCCCTGGGCAGCAAGCTCATCGACCCGGGAAAAGATCTTGACCCGCGCCGCGACCGTGGACGCCGAGCCCAGCGTGTAGACCGCCCCGTCGGCGCTGCCGAGGACCAGCCGGCCGTCGGCGCGGGTGGTGATCGCGGTGAAATCGGTGCCGTCCTGGCCGTTCACGCCCACCCGAGTGGCTCGGGCCGCGGCGACATCGACCCGGAAGTACCCGCCCCGGCTGCCCAGGTAGGCGATCCCGCGGCCGTCGCCGGCCAACGCGGTCGCCGGACCGGGCAGCGCGATCGCTTTCGGCGGGCCGCCGCCGGCGGGGAATACCGTCACCGTCGCGGGCGACCGCGCGTCGGGCCCGGGGCCGAGCACCACCAGCGACGACGTGGCGGCGTCGAAGATCGCGGCCTGCGGACGACCGGGCAGCGGGAGCACGAGGCCGGCCGGCGAGACGGTGGCCGGCGGGGACGCCGCCGGGCCGGCCGGCGCGATCGTCGCAGGCGGCTTACCTGCCGGGCGCGTGGAACAACCGGTCAGCGCCAGCATGCCCGCCAGCAACACACCGACGCCGACAAATCCGAGCCGAGCTGCGCGTTTCGTCGATCGGGGCAAAGCGTGACTCCGGTGAACGGGTGTGGGAGTGACGGCGCAAAGTCTAGGCAAAGATTCCGATGTGAATTGTCGCGCCCGTCACACCGAATCGGCGCCGCGGCGGTATGGTCCACGCATGACCCTTGCCGCTGACAGCCACTGTGCCGGCCGGGAATTCTGCGTCGAAGACGTCTACACGGGCGCCTTCGCCAGTGGATTCGGTCGGGTCGGCGACGGCCGCACCTTCGCCTTCCACACCGAGAAAAACCTGCTCGTGGTGGAGTTGTACCGCCCGCGACTGGCCGGCCCGATGCCACAAACCGAAGACGTGGTCGCGGTCGCGACGCGCCGGCTCACCAACATCGACCTCACCGACGAGCGCAGCGTCATCGCCGCGGTACGTGACCTGGTAGCGGTCGCGCAGCCCGTCACGCGGGCGGGTTCCAGGCAGTCCCGATAGCACGCAACCGGGTACGGTCGTCGGCGTGGAAGCGGCGGCCATATGGTGGTGGCAGGTGAAATGACCGTCATCCTGCTACGGCACGGCCGCTCCACTTCGAACACCGCACACGTGCTGGCGGGCCGTGCCGACGGCATCGACCTCGACGACAAGGGCCGGGAACAGGCCGACGTGCTCGTGCGGCGCATCGGGTCGCTGCCGATCCGGGCCCTGGTCACCTCGCCGCTGCTGCGCTGCCGTCGCACGCTGGAGCCGTTGGCCGCCGCGCTGGCGCTGGAGCCGATCGTCGATGAGCGGCTGTTCGAGGTCGACTACGGGCAGTGGACCGGGCGCAAGATCGGCGAGCTGGTCAAGGAGCCGCTGTGGTCGGTGGTGCAGGCCCAGCCCAGCGCCGCTGTCTTCCCCGAGGGCGAGGGCCTCGCGCATGTCCAGGCACGCGCGGTCACCGCGGTCCGGGAGCGCGACCGCCAGCTCGCCGAGGAGCACGGCGGCGACACGTTGTGGCTGGCGTGCACGCACGGCGACGTGATCAAGGCGGTGGTCGCCGACGCGCTCGGCACGCATCTGGACAGCTTCCAGCGCATCACCGCCGATCCCGCGTCGATGAGCGTCATCCGGTATACGCCGCTGCGTCCGTTCGTCGTTCACGTCAACCACACCGGGAACGAATTGGCCTGCGGGCTGGTGGCAAAACCGCCCGACGCGGACGGTGCCGGCGAGGTTCCGACGGGGGACGCCGTTGTCGGAGGATCCACAGACTGAGGAATTACGGCCGAGGTGCATTACCCGGTATTTTGGATGTGCAATGGCCCGAGCAATTCACGTCTTCCGCTCACCCGACCGTTTCGTGGCCGGGACCATCGGCCAGCCCGGAAATCGGACCTTCTACCTGCAGGCCGTGCACGATTCCCGGGTGGTTTCGGTGGTGCTGGAAAAGCAGCAGGTTGCGGTGCTCGCCGAGCGGATCGGGGCGTTGCTGCTGGAGGTGCACCGCCGATTCGGCACGCCGATCCCACCCGACACCGGTGAGGTGGACGACCTCAGCCCGTTGGTCACGCCCGTGGATGCCGAGTTTCGGGTTGGCACGATGGGCCTGGGCTGGGATTCCGAGGCCCAGACCGTTGTCGTCGAGTTGCTCGCGGTCACCGACACCGAGTTCGACGCATCCGTGGTTCTCGACGACGCCGAAGAGGGCCCCGACGCGGTGCGCGTGTTCCTGACACCCGAATCGGCCCGCCAGTTCGCCAACCGGTCCAACCGGGTGATTTCGGCCGGCCGCCCACCGTGCCCGCTGTGCGACGAGCCGCTGGACCCCGCGGGCCATATCTGCGTGCGCACCAACGGTTATCGGCGCGGTGCGCCGTTCGAGTCAGCCGATGACGAGGCGTGACGATGCCGAAGCGTTGCGCCGCGGCGAGCTGACGGTCATCGGGCGCATCCGCTCGGCGAGCAACGCCACCTTCCTGTCCGAGGCCAGGTGGGCCGGACACCGCATCCACTGCGTGTACAAGCCGATCGCCGGCGAGCAGCCGCTGTGGGACTTCCCCGACGGCACACTGGCGGGCCGGGAACTGGCCGCCTACCTGATATCAGAATCGCTGGGCTGGAACATCGTGCCCCACACCATCATTCGGGACGGTCCCGCCGGGCGCGGCATGTTGCAGCGGTGGATCGAGGAGCCAGACGACTCATCGGACACCGACGAGAAGACCGTCCCCGACCTGATCGACCTGTTCCCGGCGGGCAAGGTGCCGCCCGGCTATCTGCCGGTGCTGCGCGCCTACGACTACGCAGGCGACGAGGTCACGCTGGTGCACGCCGACGACCCGCGGCTGCGCCGGATGGCGGTGTTCGACGTGCTGGTCAACAATGCCGACCGCAAGGGCGGTCACATCCTGACCGGCCTGGACGGCAACATCTATGGCGTGGACCACGGCATCTGCCTGCACATTCAGGACAAACTGCGCACGGTGCTGTGGGGATGGGCCGGCAAGCCGGTTGACGACGAGAACCTGGCCGCGGTGAAAAGGCTGGCCACCGCGTTGGGGGGCCCGCTCGCCGCCGCATTGCGCGGTCACATCACCGGCGCCGAGATCACGGCCCTGCGGCGGCGGGCCGAGGCGCTGCTGGACACGCCGGTGATGCCCACCCCGGACCGGCGCAGGCCGATCCCGTGGCCGGCGTTCTGACGGCGCCGGATTCGTCAGCGATACTGGCAGGCGTGAGGTTGACCGACGCCGAGCTGGCCGCAGAGCTCGCCGAAGACGCCGGGAAACTGCTGCTGGAAGTCCGCGACGACGTCGGCTTCTCCGACCGGCGCGCGCTGGGCGTGGCGGGGGACAAGCGGGCCAACGCGCTGATCCTGGACCGCCTGCGAGACCAGCGGCCCGGCGACGGCATCCTCAGCGAGGAGGCCCACGACGACCTGTCGCGACTGCGGCGCGAGCGGGTGTGGATCATCGACCCGCTGGACGGCACGCGTGAGTTCTGCACACCTGGGCGCGACGACTGGGCCGTGCACGTCGCGCTGTGGCAGACCGGCGGGGAAATCACCGACGCGGCGGTTGCGCTGCCCGCCCTCGGCGAGCTGTACCGCAGCGACACCGTCAGCGCCACCCAGGCGTTCGGCGTCGCCGACCGGCCGGTCCGGGTGGCCGTCAGCGCCACGCGGGCCCCCTCGTTGCTGTACTGGATCAACGAGATCGTGGCCATCGCGCCCATCCCGATAGGCTCGGCCGGGGCCAAGGCGATGGCCGTGGTGCGCGGCGACGTCGACGCCTACCTGCACGCCGGTGGGCAGTGGGAATGGGACTCCGCGGCCCCCGCCGGGGTGGTGCGGGCCGCGGGGCTGCACGCGTCCCGGCTCGACGGCTCACCGCTGCGCTACAACCGGCCGAAGCCCTACCTGCCCGACCTGCTGATGTGTCGCAGCGAAGTGGCCGGCCCGCTGCTCGAGGCCATCCGCCAAGCCCTGTCCTGAGCTGCCGGTCCTAGAGTCGACTGCATGCACTCGTGGTCTGCGGCGCCGGTTCCGACCCTGCCCGGGCGCGGGCCGGAGCTGCGGCTCTACGACACGTCCAATCGTCAGGTGCAGCCGGTCGCGGCCGGGCGCAGCGCCACGATGTACGTGTGCGGCATCACGCCCTACGACGCCACCCACCTCGGTCACGCCGCGACGTACCTGGCGTTCGACCTGGTGCACCGGCTGTGGCTGGACTCCGGCCACGAGGTGCACTACGTGCAGAACATCACCGACGTCGACGACCCGCTGTTCGAACGCGCGCAGCGTGACGGCGTGGACTGGCGCCAGCTCGGTGACCGCGAGATCGAACTCTTCCGCACCGACATGGCGGCGCTGGGGGTGCTGCCGCCGCGGGAGTACGTGGCCGCGACCGAAGCGATCGATGAAGTCGTCGAGCTGGTGGAGAAGATGCTGGCCTCTGGGGCGGCGTACGTCGTCGACGACGCGGAACGCCCCGACATTTACTTCCGCGCCGACGCCACCCGGCAGTTCGGCTACGAGTCCGGCTACGACCGCGCGACGATGGAGCGGCTGTTCGCCGAGCGCGGCGGCGACCCGGGCCGGCGCGGCAAGGCGGATCCGCTCGACGCGCTGCTGTGGTATGCCGCCCGCGACGGGGAGCCGAGCTGGACGTCGCCGTTCGGCCCGGGCCGCCCCGGCTGGCACGTCGAGTGCGCGGCGATCGCGCTGAGCCGCATCGGCACCGCCCTCGACATTCAGGGCGGCGGCTCTGACCTAATCTTTCCGCACCACGAGTTCTCGGCCGCCCACGCCGAATGCGTGACGGGGGAGCGCCGGTTCGCCCGCCACTACGTACACGCCGGGATGATCGGCTGGCACGGACACAAGATGTCGAAAAGCCGCGGCAACCTGGTGCTGGTGTCGCAGTTGCGCGCCGAGGGAGTGGAGCCCGCCGCGATCCGGCTGGCCCTGCTGGCCGGCCACTACCGCTCCGACCGGTCGTGGAGCGCCGCGGTGCTCGAGGAGGCCGCTGCCCGGCTGGCGCGCTGGCGCCAATCGGTGGCGCTGCCTGCCGGCCCGAACGCCGCAGACGTGATCGCCCGGGTACGCCGCTACCTGGCCGACGATCTGGACACCCCGAACGCCCTTGCAGCTCTCGACGGTTGGGCCACCGATGCGCTCGAGTACGGCGGCCATGACCCGCACGCTCCTGCGCTGGTGCGCACCGCGGCCGACGCGCTGCTCGGGCTGGACCTGTGATCGGCCCGACGGTACGTTTTCGGCCATGAGTTCTGTAAACGGCAAAGTGGCCTTGATCACCGGCGGCGCCCGCGGCATCGGCGCGGCGGTGGCGCGCCGGCTGCACAGCAAGGGCGCGAGGCTGGTGTTGATCGACCTGGACGAGGCACCGCTCAAGGAGCTGGCCGCCGAACTGGGCGATACCAGGGTGCACACCGTTGTTGCCGATGTCCGCGACCTGGCTGCCATGGAGGGCGCGGTCGGCACGGCAATGCAGCGCTTCGGCGGCATCGACATAGTGCTGGCAAACGCCGGTATCGCCAGCTACGGGTCCGTGCTGGGAATCGACCCCGTGGCGTTCAAGCGGGTCGTCGACGTCAACCTGGTCGGTGTCTTCAACACCGTGCGGGCGGCGCTGCCGTCGGTGATCGAGCGGCGCGGCTACGTGCTGATCGTCTCCTCGCTCGCGGCGTTCGCCGCGCAGGCTGGGATGGCCGCGTACGACGCCACCAAGGCAGGCGTCGAGCATTTCGCGAACGCGCTGCGCCTCGAGGTCGGCCACCGCGGCGTACGCGTCGGCTCGGCGCACATGTCGTGGATCGACACACCGCTCGTCCGTGACACGGAGCATGACCTGCCCTCCTTCCGGGAGGTGCTGGACCTGCTGCCCGGGCCGTTCGGCAAGTTAACCACCGTGGAGGAATGCGCGGAGGCGTTCGTCAACGGCATCGAGCGCCGCAAGAGGCGGGTGTACTGCCCCAAGTGGGTCGGGGCGATGCGGTGGCTGCGCCCGCTGTTGGCCACGCCCGTCTATGAGGCGCCCGGCACCAAGGCCCGTGCAGAACTGCTGCCAAGAATGGACGCCGAGGTGGCGGCGCTGGGCCGGTGGACAAGCGCCCGCACCGAGGCACTGGAGAAACGGCCACCGGCCTAACTCCGAAAACCCCCCGGGCCGCGCCGACGCAGATAGCGCTCGAACTCGGCGGCGAGCGCATCGCCGTCGACCTTGCTCAACGCCTCATTCACGTCGACCTCGGCGTCGCCGCGCTGCTCCAGGGTCTGCACATACTCGGCGACCTCCTCGTCCTCCGCGGTCATCTCGGTGACCGCGGCCTCCCACTCCTCGGCCTGCATCGGCAGGTCGGCCAGCGGGACCTCGATGTCGAGCACGTCTTCGACGCGGCGGAGCAGCGCAACCGTCGCCTTCGGGTTCGGCGGCGCTGACACGTAGTGCGGAACCGCCGCCCAAAATGTCACCGCCGGTATCCCCGCGGCCACGCACGCGTCCTGAAACACGCCGGCGATCCCGGTCGGGCCCTCGTAGCGGGTCTCCTCGAGGCCGAAATAGTGCGCCGACTCCGGCGAATAGGCCGCGCCCGACACCGGGACCGGCCGAGTGTGCGGGGTGTCGGCCAACAGCGCACCCAGGATGACCACGGTGCCGACGTCGAGCTTGTCGGCGATCGCCAGCAGCTCGGCGCAGAACGTGCGCCACCGCATGTTCGGCTCGACCCCATGCATCAGCACGATGTCGCGGTCACTGCCCGGCGGGCGGCAGTACGAGATCCGCATCGACGGCCACACCAACTCACGTGTGACGCCGTCCATCTGGCGGATCACCGGGCGGTTCACCTGGTAGTCGTAATAGGCCTCGTCGTCGATCTCGGCGATCGGGTCCGCCTCCCAGATCGCGTCGAGATGCTCCAGCGCGTCGCTCGCCGCGTCACCGGCGTCGTTCCAGCCCTCGAAGGCGGCTACGATCACCGCGTCGTGCAGTTCGGGCAGGTCGACGCCGTAACGATTGGTAGCATCCGACGGGGTCATCAGTTCAGCGTAGAGCGTGTTCCAGCCCCGCGAGTGCTCTGTCTCGATCCGCATTTTGCTAGACGGACTACCCTATTTGGTGTGACTGCTGTGCCTGTTCATGACTACGACACCGACCTGATGACGACCCTCTCGGAAAGGGTCGTCATCGGTGATGGAGCGATGGGCACGCAGCTGCAGGCCGCCGATCTGACGCTCGACGATTTCCTGGGCCTCGAGGGCTGCAACGAGATCCTCAATGACAGCCGCCCGGACGTGATCGAGCACATCCACCGCGCGTACTTCGAGGCCGGCGCCGACGCGGTCGAGACCAACACGTTCGGCTGCAACCTTTCCAACCTCGGCGACTACGACATCGCCGACCGTATCCGTGAGTTGTCCCAGAAGGCCACGGTGATCGCGCGCCGGGTCGCCGACGACCTCACCGCGCCCGACCGCAAGCGCTACGTGCTCGGGTCGATGGGCCCGGGCACCAAACTGCCCACGCTCGGGCACACCACCTTCACCGCGATCCGCGACGCCTACCTCGAGGCCGCCGTGGGGATGCTCGACGGCGGGGCCGACGCGATCCTCATCGAGACCTGCCAGGACCTGCTGCAGCTCAAGGCCGCGGTGCTGGGCGCCCGGCGAGCGATGGCGAAGGCCGGGCGGTGGATCCCGGTGTTCACCCACGTCACGATGGAGACCACCGGCACGATGCTGCTCGGTAGCGAGATCGGCGCGGCCCTGACGGCCATCGAGCCGCTCGGCGTGGACATGATCGGCCTGAACTGCGCCACCGGGCCGGCCGAGATGAGCGAGCACCTGCGCCACCTGTCCCGCCACGCCGGCGTGCCGGTGTCGGTGATGCCCAACGCCGGCCTGCCGGTGCTCGGCGCCAACGGCGCGGAGTACCCGCTGGCGCCCGACGAGCTGGCCGAAGCACTGTCGGGCTTCATCACCGAGTTCGGGCTGTCGCTGGTCGGCGGCTGCTGCGGCACCACACCCGAGCACATCCGGCAGGTCGCGCAGGCCGTTGCGGGCGTGCAGCGGGCGCCGCGCAGCGTGACGTACGAGCCGTCGGTGTCGTCGCTGTACTCGTCGACACCGTTCGCCCAGGACGCGTCGGTGCTGATGATCGGCGAACGCACCAATGCCAACGGTTCCAAGGCTTTCCGTGAGGCGATGATCGCCGAGGACTACCAGAAATGCCTGGACATCGCCAAGGAACAGACCCGCGACGGGGCGCACCTGCTCGACTTGTGTGTGGACTACGTTGGCCGCGACGGCGTCGCCGACATGGTCGCACTTTCGAGTAGGCTCGCGACCGCGTCGACGCTGCCGATCATGCTGGACTCCACCGAAACCGCCGTGCTGCTAGCGGGTCTGGAGCACCTGGGCGGCCGCTGCGCGGTCAACTCCGTCAACTACGAGGATGGGGACGGGCCGGAGTCACGGTTCCACAAGACCATGGAGCTGGTGGCAGAGCACGGTGCAGCGGTGGTCGCGCTGACCATCGACGAGAATGGCCAGGCGCGCACCGCCGACAAGAAGGTCGACATCGCCGAACGACTCATCAACGACATCACCACGAACTGGGGCGTGGAGGAGTCGTCCATCCTCATCGACTGCCTGACGTTCACCATCTGCACCGGCCAGGAGGAGTCACGCCGCGACGGCATCGAAACGATCGAGGCGATCCGCGAGCTGAAGAAGCGGCACCCCAGCGTGCAGACCACGCTGGGGCTGTCCAACATCTCCTTCGGCCTGAACCCGGCCGCCCGGCAGGTGCTGAACTCGGCGTTCCTCAACGAATGCCGCGAGGCGGGCCTGGATTCGGCGATCGTGCACGCCTCGAAGATCCTTCCGATGAACCGGATTGGAGAGGAGCAGCGCAACGTCGCGCTGGATCTGGTCTACGACCGTCGCCGCGAGGGCTACGACCCGCTGCAGGAGCTGATGGGGATATTCGAGGGCGTGTCGGCGGCTTCGTCGAGGGAGTCGCGCGCGGCCGAGCTCGCAAGGCTGCCGCTGCTCGAGCGGCTGGCCCGACGAATCGTCGACGGTGAACGCAACGGCCTGGAGGCAGATCTCGACGAGGCGATGACCCAGAAGTCGCCGCTGGACATCATCAACGAAGACCTGCTGGCCGGCATGAAAACCGTCGGCGAGCTGTTCGGGTCCGGTCAGATGCAGCTACCGTTCGTGCTCCAGTCCGCCGAGGTGATGAAGACCGCGGTTGCCTACCTGGAGCCGCACATGGAGACGTCCGACGACGACGCCGGCAAGGGCCGCATCGTCCTCGCCACCGTCAAGGGTGACGTGCATGACATCGGCAAGAACCTGGTCGACATCATCCTCAGCAACAACGGCTACGAAGTGGTCAACATCGGCATCAAACAGCCCATCGCCACCATTCTGGAAGTGGCGCACGACAAGAGCGCGGACGTCGTCGGGATGTCGGGGCTGCTGGTCAAGTCCACGGTCGTGATGAAGGAAAACCTCGAGGAGATGAACAGCCGCGGGGTCGCCGAAAAGTTTCCGGTGCTGCTCGGCGGCGCGGCGCTGACTCGCAGCTACGTCGAGAACGACCTGGCCGAGCTCTACCGGGGCGAAGTGCATTACGCGCGGGACGCGTTCGAGGGTCTGCGCCTGATGGACACGATCATGAACACCAAGCGCGGGCTGGCACCGGACCCGAACAGCCCGGAAGCAGTTGCGGCGCGGGCGAAGGAAGCCGAACGCAGGGCCCGACACGAGCGGTCGAAGCGCATTGCGGCCGAGCGCAAAGCGGCCGAGATCCCGGTGGAGGTGCCGGCGCGGTCCGACGTCGCCGCCGACGTCGACGTCCCGGTTCCACCATTCTGGGGAACCCGCCTCGTCAAGGGGGTAGCGCTGGCCGAGTACACCGGGCTGCTCGACGAACGCGCGCTGTTCCTCGGGCAGTGGGGGCTGCGGGGCGCCCGCGGCGACGAGGGGCCGTCATACGACGACCTGGTGGCTAGCGACGGTCGGCCGCGGCTGCGGTACTGGCTTGACCGGCTGTCCACCGACGGCATCTTGGCCCACGCGGCGGTGGTGTACGGCTACTTCCCCGCGGTTTCGGAGGGTGACGACGTGATCGTGGCGACCGAGCCCAGACCCGATGCGCCGGAGCGGTTCCGGTTCACGTTCCCACGTCAGCAGCGGGGCCGGTTCCTGTGCATCGCCGACTTCATCAGGTCGCGGGAGCGGGCCACCGAGCTCGGGCAGGTCGACGTGCTGCCATTCCAGCTGGTGAGCATGGGACAGCCGATCGCCGACTTCGCCAACGAGCTGTTCGCGTCCAACTCCTACCGCGACTACCTGGAGGTGCATGGCCTCGGGGTGCAGCTGACGGAGGCGCTCGCCGAGTATTGGCACCGACGCATCCGCGAGGAGCTCAAGTTCTCCGGTAACCGCCCGGTTTCGGCCGAAGATCCAGACTCGGTGGAGGATTATTTCAATCTCGGTTACCGCGGTGCCCGTTTCTCGTTCGGCTATGGGGCGTGCCCCAACCTGGAGGATCGCAACAAGATGATGGCGCTGCTGGAGCCGGAGCGGATAGGCGTCACGCTGTCCGAGGAGCTGCAGCTGCACCCCGAGCAGTCCACCGACGCGTTCGTGCTGGTTCATCCGGAGGCCAAGTATTTCAATGTGTAGGGCGATGGCCAGGGCCGCGACGTGAGGGCGGTGCTCTGGGACATGGACGGCACGCTGGTCGACTCCGAAAAGCTTTGGGACGCAGCGATGCACGCCCTTTACGACCATCTGGGCGGAATCCTGACGCCGCGGGTGCGGGCGGCCACCGTGGGGGGATCCGCGGAGAGCACCATGCGGATCGTCTACGCGGACCTGAGGCGTGACCCCGATCCCGCGCAGATGGCCGCCACCGCGGACTGGCTGCACGACTACACCGCGAAACTGTTCGACTCCGGCCTGCCGTGGTGTGCGGGCGCGCCGGAACTGCTCGCGCAGCTTGCCGCGGAGCGGATTCCGATGGCGCTGGTGACCAACACACGGCGGTCGCTCACCGAACGCGCGTTGAACATCATTGGCCGGCAGTATTTCTCCGCGACAGTGTGTGGCGACGAAGTGCCGCGCGGCAAGCCCGCGCCCGACCCGTACCGGCGGGCCGCGGCGTTACTGGACCAATCCCCGCGGTGTTGCCTGGCGATCGAAGACTCGGTCACCGGGGCTGCCTCCGCGGAAGCCGCGGGCTGCCCTGTCGTGGTGGTGCCCAACGACGTCGAGGTGCCCGGCGGCCCCCGTCGCCGACACATCGCGTCGCTGGCCGAGGTGGACGCGGATGACCTTCGGGACATCTTCGTGCAGCTGGACACCGAGTTCGGAGAACGTAGCGCGTGACCTCACCGAGGTGATTAGGGTGGCCTACATCACGCTGAAAGGACGTGTCCCATGGCCCACGGTCCGGTCGGTGCCCTGCCGTCAACCATCGACGACGATGATTATGATTCCGCTCGGGTAGTCCGGATCGCCTCGGTCGCCGCCCTGGCCGGCCTTCTCTTCGGCTACGACAGCGCGGTCATCAACGGAGCGGTCGCGGCCATCCAGGGCGACTTCCACATCGGCAACGCCGCTTTGGGTTTGGCTGTCGCGTCGGCGCTGCTGGGCGCCGCGGCCGGGGCGGTGACGGCGGGACGGCTCGCCGACAGAATCGGTCGGCTGGCGGTGATGAAGATCGCCGCGCTGCTGTTTCTGATCAGCGCGATCGGCACCGGGTTGGCGCCCAGTGTCTGGGTGGTCGTCGTGTTCCGGGTCATCGGCGGGATCGGCGTCGGTGTGGCCTCGGTGATCGCGCCCGCCTACATCGCCGAGACCTCACCACCGCGGATCCGTGGTCGGCTCGGCTCGCTGCAGCAACTGGCGATCGTGTCGGGCATCTTCTTGTCGCTGGCGATCGACTGGGTGCTCGCGCACCTGGCCGGCGGGTCGCGCCAGGAGCTGTGGTTGGGGCTGCAGGCGTGGCGCTGGATGTTCATCGTGATGGCCCTGCCGGCCATCGTGTACGGCGGACTGGCCTACACGATCCCGGAGTCGCCGCGCTATCTCGTTGCCAAATACCGGATCCCGGAGGCCCGCCGGGTGCTCACCCTACTGCTCGGGGAAAGGAACCTCGAGCTGACCATCTCACGGATCCAGGACTCGCTGCGGGCCGAAAAGCCGCCGTCGTGGCGGGATCTGCGCAAGCCGACCGGCGGCCTGTACGGCATCGTCTGGGTGGGCCTCGGGTTGTCCATTTTTCAGCAGTTCGTCGGCATCAACGTTATTTTCTACTACTCGAACGTGTTGTGGGAGGCCGTCGGTTTCAAGGAGAGCTCCTCGTTCACGATCACCGTGATCACGTCGGTGACCAACATCCTCACCACGCTGATCGCGATCGCGCTGATCGACAGGATCGGCCGAAAGCCGCTGCTGTTGATCGGCTCCGCCGGAATGGCGGTCACCCTCGGCACGATGGCGGTGATCTTCGGCACCGCTGCACTGATCGACGGCAAGCCGCACCTCGACGGCGCCGCGGGCCCGATCGCGCTGGTCGCGGCCAATCTTTTCGTGGTCGCTTTCGGCATGTCGTGGGGACCGGTCGTGTGGGTGCTGCTCGGTGAGATGTTCCCGAACCGGATCCGCGCCGCCGCACTGGGGCTGGCCGCGGCCGGACAGTGGGCGGCCAACTGGCTGATCACCGTGACTTTCCCGGCGCTGCGTGACGTGCTCGGGCTGGCGTACGGGTTCTACGCACTGTGCGCGGTGCTGTCGCTGCTGTTCGTGTGGCGGTGGGTCGAGGAGACCAAGGGCAAGCACCTCGAGGACATGCACAGCGAGGCCTGGCACCACGCGGCCCATCCCGCCGGGGAGCCGAAACCCGCGTGACTGCCACCGCCGCCGCGTGACACAATCGCGAGCCGTGAAGACCTTTGACGCGCTGTTCACCGAGCTGAGCGAAAAGGCGCGGGCCAGGCCCGCCGACAGTGGCACCGTCACCGCGCTCGACGGCGGCGTGCACGGCCTGGGCAAGAAGATCCTCGAGGAGGCCGGCGAGGTCTGGCTGGCGGCCGAGCACCAGGGCGGGGAGGAACTGGCCGGCGAGATCAGCCAACTGCTGTATTGGACGCAGGTGCTGATGATCGCGCGCGGGCTGAGCCTCGACGACGTGTACCGAAAGCTGTAGATGCTGCGAGTTGCGGTGCCCAACAAGGGCGCGTTGAGTGAACCGGCCACCGAGATCCTGACCGAAGCCGGCTACCGGCGACGAAGCGATCCCAAGGACCTGACCGTCGTCGACCCGGTGAACGATGTGGAGTTCTTCTTCTTACGTCCGAAGGACATCGCAATTTATGTCGGATCGGGTGACCTGGACTTCGGCATCACCGGCCGCGACCTGGCGCAGGAATCGTTGGCGCCCGTCCGGGAGCGGCTCGCGCTGGGCTTCGGGACGTCAAGCTTCCGGTATGCCGCCCCGGCCGGCCGAGGCTGGACGGTCGCCGACCTGGCCGGCAAGCGGATCGCAACCGCGTATCCAAACCTGGTGCGAAAAGACCTGCGCGACAGAGGGATCGACGCCACCGTGATCCGGCTCGACGGTGCCGTCGAGATCTCGGTGCAGCTCGGGGTGGCCGACGCCGTCGCCGACGTTGTCGGTTCCGGCCGCACCCTGGGGCTGCACAATCTGGTGGCTTTCGGTGAGCCGCTGTGTGATTCGGAAGCGGTGCTGATCGAGCGGGAGACCGTCGAGGAAGCCACCGCCGCGGCGCGCGACCAACTGGCCGCGCGCGTGCAGGGCGTGGTGTTCGGCCAGCAGTACCTGATGCTGGACTACGACTGTCCGCGTGCCGTGCTCGAGCGCGCCACCGCGGTCACTCCCGGGCTGGAGTCACCGACCATCGCACCACTGGCCGACCCGAACTGGGTGGCGGTGCGAGCCCTGGTGCCGCGCAAGGGCGTCAACGCGATCATGGACGAACTCGCGTCGATCGGGGCCAAGGCGATTCTGGCCTCCGATGTCAGGTTCTGCCGCTTCTGAGCGGGCACGGTGCTAGCGTCCACTGAGACATCCCGGCTGGAGGTCCGCATGACGCATGCCGTCGTTTTGCTCCTTGCGCTGCTGATCGGCGTTGTCGCCGGCTCCCGGGCGTTCACCGCGCCGGCGGTGGTGAGCTGGGCCGGGTTTCTGCACTGGATCCACATCGACGACAAGTGGTCGTGGTGGATGGCGCATCCGGTGGCCGTGGTGGTCCTGACCGTGCTGGCGCTCGGCGAGCTGGTCACCGATCAGCTGCCGAAGACGCCGGCGCGCACGACGCCGCCACAGTTCATCGCGCGACTGATCACCGGCGGCTTCGCCGGGGCGGTGCTGGGCTCGGCGTGGCATTACACGTGGAGCTCGCTGGGTGTGGGTGTGGTCGGCGCGGTGCTCGGCACGCTCGGCCTCTACGAGGCGCGCAAACGCCTGGTGGCGGCCACCGGGGGACGGGATCTGCCGATCGCGCTGGCCGAAGACGTCGTCGCGGTCGGTGGTGGCTTCGTCGTCGCCTACCTGGCGAGCATGGTATGACCGGCCGGCAGTTCGACGCGATCATCGTCGGCGCCGGCCAGGCCGGGCCGCCGCTTGCCGGTCGGCTCACCGCGGCGGGGCAGACCGTCGCGGTGGTGGAGCGCAAGCACATCGGCGGCACGTGCGTGAACACGGGCTGCATCCCGACCAAGACGCTGGTCGCCAGCGCGCACGCGGCACAGCTGGCGCGCCGCGGCGCCGAGTACGGCGTGGGCACCGGAGCCATCAACGTCGACATGGCAAAGGTCAAGGCCCGCAAGGACGGCATCATGCTCAGCGACCGCGCAGGCGTCGAATCGTGGCTCGACGGCATGGACGGCTGCACGGTGATCCGCGGGCACGCCCGCTTCGAAGAGCCGAATACGTTGCGGGTCAACGGAGAAGCGATCTCCGGCGACAGGATCTTCCTCAACGTCGGTGGGCGTGCCGTCGTGCCCGACATGCCCGGGCTCGGCGACGTCGACTACCTGACCAACGTCTCGATCCTTGAACTCGACACTGTGCCTGAGCATCTCGTCATCATCGGCGGCAGCTACATCGCACTTGAGTTCGCACAGATGTTTCGGCGGTTCGGCGCGGACGTCACCGTCGTGGAGCGTGGCGCGCGGCTGGCGTCACGCGAGGACCCCGACGTGTCGGCGACGATCAAAGATGTTCTCGAAGCCGAGGGCGTCGAGGTGGTGTTGAACGCCGACGACATTCGCGTCTCGCGCGACGGCGACCGCGTCGCCGTCATGCCGCGTGCCGACGCCGCGAAGATCGTCGGCACACAGCTGCTGATGGCCGTCGGCCGCAGGCCCAACACCGATGACCTCGGCCTGCACCGGGCCGGTGTGCAGACCGACGCGCGCGGCTTCATCGTCGTCGACGAGCAGTTGCGCACCAATGTCGGCCACATTTGGGCGATGGGCGACTGCAACGGCCGCGGTGCGTTCACCCACACCTCATACAACGATTTCGAGATCGTCGCGGCGAACCTACTCGACAACGACCCGCGCCGGGTCAGCGACCGCATCCCCGCGTACGCGCTCTACATCGACCCGCCGCTCGGCCGCGCGGGGCAAACCGTCACCGAGGTGCGCCGGTCCGGCCGCAAGGCGCTGGTCGGGTTTCGGCCGATGACACGGGTCGGCCGGGCGGTGGAAAAGGGTGAAACGCAAGGCTTCATGAAGGTCGTCGTCGATGCGCAGAGCCACGAAATACTGGGCGCGGCGATTTTCGGTGTCGGCGGGGACGAGGTGGTCCACGGAATCCTCGACGTGATGTCGGCGAAGGCGCCCTACGACACCCTGTCGCGGACCATGCACATTCACCCGACAGTCAGTGAACTCGTGCCGACGATGCTTCAGGAGATGAAGCCGCTGGAGTAGCCGGCACACCCTCGCGCAATGTGTGCGGCCAGCCCGGGTACGGCGGTGGTGCGCCGCCGAAGGCAGGGCAGTGGGCGCGATGGGCGCACCAGGCGCACAACCGCGACGGGCTGGGCCGGAAATCACCGGTAACGCCGGCGGATCGGATGGCTCTCCACATGGCCATCAGCGTTTTCTCGAACCGCAGCAGCTCGTCGAGATCGGGAGAGTAGTCGAGCAGCTGGCCGTCGGACAGGTACACCAGTCGCAGCCGGGTCGCGAGCACGCCGCGGGAGCGCAGCAGCGCCACCGCGTAGAACTTCAGCTGGAACATCGCCTTGAACTCGGCGAGCGCCCGCGCTTCCGGCGGCGCCTTGCCGGTCTTGTAGTCGACGACCCGCAGCTCGCCGGTCGGCGCCACGTCGATGCGGTCGACGAACCCGCGCAGCAGCGTGCCGTCGGCCAACTCCACCTCGACCCGTTGCTCGCAGGCCTGCGGATCGAACCGGGTGGGGTCCTCGAGCCGGTAGTAGCCGGAAAGCAGGGCCCTGGCCTCGTCGAGCAGCTCGGCCTGCTGGGCCGCATCGAGCCCGGCTGCGAGATCAGGCTCCGCGGCGAGCACACGTTCGGCGGCAGGACCGACCAGCGCCATCGCGGTCTGGCGCCGCCGGTCCGCCGCCGGCAGCGCGTAAAGCCGTTCGAGCGCGGCGTGCACGACCGAGCCGCGCAGCTGGGCGGTGGAGGTGGGCTCGGGCAACCTGTCGATCGCCCGAAACCGGTACAACAGGGGGCACTGCTTGAAGTCGCTGGCCCGCGACGGAGACAGCGCGGGAGCACGCGTGACCGGGTCGGGCTCGTCGGTCATAGGGGAACCCTAAACCCGGGGCCGACGACAGCGGGCACCTGACGCGGCGAGTCTGGCAGTGTTAGCAACTATGCCGGGTACCGGGCCGTTCGTCGCAGGTCATGGGCACGGTCTGTTCGGCGCCGGCGAGCGTGTCCAGCTCATCGACGCCAAGGGCCGGCGCTACACCATGGTGCTGACTCGAGGCGCGGAGTTCCACACCCATCGGGGAGTGGTCGCCCACGACGCGGTGATCGGCCTGCCCGAAGGCAGCGTGGTGAAGTCGACCAACGGCGACCCGTTCCTGGTGCTGCGACCGTTACTGGTCGACTACGTGATGTCGATGCCGCGCGGCGCGCAGGTGATCTACCCGAAGGATGCGGCCCAAATCGTGCACGAGGGCGACATCTTCCCTGGCGCGCGGGTACTGGAGGCCGGCGCCGGTTCCGGCGCCATGACTTGTTCGCTGCTTCGGGCCGTCGGGACCAGCGGCCGGGTGATTTCCTACGAACTGCGCGACGACCACGCCGAGCACGCCGCCCGCAACGTGGCAACGTTGTTCGGCGAGTCACCCGACAACTGGGAGCTGGTGATCGGCGACGTTGCCGACTACGCCGGGGCGCAGGTCGACCGGGCCGTGCTCGACATGCTGGCACCGTGGGAGGTGCTGGGCCCGGTGGCCGCGGCGCTGGTTGCGGGCGGTGTGCTGGTCGTCTACGTCGCGACCGTCACGCAGCTGTCCCGCACCGTGGAAGCGCTGCGCGAGCAGCAGTGCTGGACCGAACCGAGAGCCTGGGAGACCCTGCAGCGCGGCTGGGACGTCGTCGGGCTGGCGGTGCGGCCGCAGCACGCCATGCGCGGGCACACCGCGTTTCTGATCAGCGCGCGCAGGCTCGCGCCCGGCGCGGTGACCCCCGCGCCGCTGCGGCGCAAGCGGCGCTAATCGTCATCACTGCGGCGCAGGCCGCGGCGGGTCGACAGCAGCTCGACCTCCGGGCGGGCGGCCACCAGCCGCTCGGCCGCGTCGAGCACCTCGACGACGTGTCCGCGGTCGGCGGCCGTGACCGCCACGCCGATCCCGGCGCGCCGGTACAGATCCAGCGCGCCGGTTTCGGCGGCCGACACGGCGAACCGGCGCCGCAGCTCAGCCACCAGCGGACGGACCACGGAGCGTTTCTGCTTCAGCGAGCGCACGTCGCCGAGCAGTAGGTCGAACTCGAGCCAGCCGATCCACATGCGGCGCCGGCGATCAGCCGGTCGGCGTCGGGGATGCCGGTGCGGGCGCAGGCGGGGATTCGGGAGCTGACGCCGGGTTCTGGCCCAGGGTCAGCAGGATGTCAGCGGTCGTGCGCGACAACTGCCAGCCGCCTTGAAACGGCCGGAACTCCATCGGAAACGTGAAGCCGCCGCCGAGCGCCGGGTTCTGGCTGTGGACCGTGACGTCCGCGGTGACGTTGCCCGGGTCGGTGTCCGACCACGCGATGTTCTCGGCCGTGAAATCCAGCGGCGTGTACTGGTTGTCCTGCAGGGCCTTTCCGAACTTGTCGATCTGCGCGGCGTTGTCCCCCGATGCGGCCTCGATCAGGCTCACCTTCTGGGCGCCGGGAACCGACGTGTCGGCCAGCTTGTAAAGGACGTCCGTCAACGCCTCGGGCGGCGGCAACGGGGCGGCCGGTTCCGGCGCCGCAACGGCGGCAGTCGTTGTCGGCGAGGACCGTTCGGACGCCGCGGGATGGCTTTTGGGGCTACACGCCGCCGAGCCGAGTGCGAAAACCAACAGTGCGGCGGCGAACACCGCGAGAACCGGTGGTCGCCGCCGCAACGCGGAATGAATCAGGAGCCCGCGGCGGACAGCACCGCCAAGGCGGACGACTTCGACAACTGCCATCCGAGGGGACCGCCCGATATGAAAGTCACATCCTGCGAGCGCGGCGAACTCTGGCTGCCGGAGACCGAGACGGTGGCCGTGGCCGACGAACCGTCGGCGGCCTGCCTGATGTTGCTGACGTTGAACGAAACCGGCAGCGACCCCTGCTGGTAGGCGTTCTCCAGGGCCCGGTCTGCCGTTCGGCCCTCGATCAGGCCGACCCCGCCTTGGATCAGGTTGGCCTTGTCGGGACTACGGAACGACACGCCACGCTCTTCGAGGGTGGTCAGCACATTCGTCAACTGGCCGGAGATGTCCTGGCCCTGATCCAGTGGCAGAGGCGCGCCAAAAACCACCGGGGTGATCGCGGGCGTCGCGGTCGTGGGGACGGATGCAATCGATGTCACACCGACCGCCGCAGCACCGACGAGAGTGGCTGCTGCGAGGCCAGTGGTTAGGTATTTCAGGCTCACAACATTCCTTTCGTTCGGCCCGACTGAAACGTAACGCTAGCAGTTTGGATGGCTCGCCCATTTTTTTGACCACACACGAATGGGAATTCGCCGGTAGCGTTGAAGTATCCACCGCACCAACTTCCGGTGCGGGAGAGGAGCGCAACATGAGTGAGTCAGAGCGTTCCGAGCCATTCGGAACACCCATGTCCAGCGATGATGCTGCCGAGTTGGAACAGCTACGCCGCGAGGCTGCGGCCCTGCGCGAGCAACTGGAAACCGCCCTGGGATCCCAGGGCGGTGTGCGTAGTGCCCGAGACGTGCACCAGCTCGAGGCCCGTATCGACTCGCTCGCCGCGCGCAACGCCAAGCTGATGGAGACTCTCAAGGAAGCGCGCCAGCAGCTGCTGGCGCTCCGCGAAGAGGTCGACCGCCTGGGTCAGCCGCCCAGCGGTTACGGGGTGCTGCTCAGCGTCCAAGAAGACGACACCGTCGACGTGTTCACATCGGGCCGCAAGATGCGGTTGACCTGCTCGCCCAACATCGACGTGCAATCGCTGAGGAAGGGCCAGACGGTCCGGCTGAACGAGGCGCTGACCGTGGTGGAAGCCGGATCCTTCGAGGCGGTCGGTGAGATCAGTACGCTGCGCGAGATCCTCGCTGACGGGCACCGTGCCCTGGTGGTCGGGCACGCCGACGAGGAGCGCATCGTGTGGCTGGCCGAGCCGCTGGTGGCCGTCGAAGACTTGGCGCCCGAGGTAGCCGAGGCGTTCGACGACGACCTGCGGCCGCGCAAGCTGCGGCCCGGCGACTCGCTGCTGGTGGACACCAAGGCCGGCTACGCGTTCGAGCGCATCCCGAAGGCCGAAGTCGAGGACCTGGTGCTGGAGGAGGTGCCCGACGTCAGCTACAACGACATCGGCGGCCTGTCCCGGCAAATCGAGCAGATCCGCGACGCGGTCGAGCTGCCGTTCCTGCACAAGGAACTGTACCGGGAGTACATGCTGCGGCCGCCGAAGGGCGTATTGCTGTACGGCCCGCCCGGCTGCGGCAAGACCCTGATCGCCAAGGCGGTGGCAAACTCTCTCGCCAAGAAGATGGCCGAGGTCCGCGGCGACGACGCCCGCGAGGCCAAGTCCTACTTCCTCAACATCAAGGGTCCGGAGTTGCTCAACAAGTTCGTCGGAGAGACGGAGCGGCACATCCGGCTGATCTTCCAGCGTGCCCGCGAGAAGGCGTCGGAAGGCACACCCGTGATCGTGTTCTTCGACGAGATGGACTCGATCTTCCGGACCCGCGGAACCGGTGTCAGCTCGGACGTGGAAACGACGGTCGTCCCGCAGCTGCTGTCGGAGATCGACGGCGTCGAGGGACTGGAAAACGTCATCGTCATCGGTGCGTCCAATCGCGAGGACATGATCGACCCGGCGATCCTGCGGCCGGGCCGCCTGGACGTCAAGATCAAGATCGAGCGGCCGGACGCCGAGGCGGCGCAGGACATCTACAGCAAGTACCTGACCGAGGACCTGCCGGTGCACGCCGACGACCTGTCGGAGTTCGACAGCGACCGCACGGCCTGCATCCAGGCGATGATCGTCAAGGTCGTGGACCGGATGTACGCCGAGATCGACGACAACCGGTTCCTGGAAGTCACTTACGCCAACGGCGACAAGGAGGTCATGTACTTCAAGGACTTCAACTCCGGGGCGATGATCCAGAATGTCGTCGACCGGGCGAAGAAGTACGCGATCAAGTCGGTGCTGGAGACCGGCCAGCGGGGCCTGCGGATCCAGCATCTGCTCGACTCGATCGTCGACGAGTTCGCCGAGAACGAGGACCTGCCCAACACCACCAACCCCGACGACTGGGCGCGCATCTCGGGCAAGAAGGGTGAGCGGATCGTCTACATCCGTACGCTGGTCACCGGCAAGTCGTCGAGCGCTTCGCGGGCCATCGACACCGAGTCCAACCTGGGCCAGTACCTGTAACGGGGTGCGTCGAGTCAGCCGCGGTAGCGGTTGCGGGCCAGCAGCGTCAAAGCCAGGTCGTCGATCAGCGGGTCGATGAACCGGGACCGGTACTCGCCGTCGCCGACCGCCCTGGCGCTGATGTACATGAACGTCAACGCGGCCAGGAACAGCGTCATCTGGATCAGCGCCTGCGGCACCGGAATCGTCATCCCGAGCACGGTTCCGTCGGGCGAGCCGTTGCGGGTCCACGCGGCCAGCAGCGGCGGACTCAGGACGATCAATCCGAGCACGAAGAAGATCGCCGCGGTCACCGCGGCGACCATGAGGATCTGCGCGATCTGCGATGCGAGCAGGACGAACACGATGTTGAGCCGCTCGCCGCGGGTCAGCGGGTCCGCCGCCGGCGGGTCGGTCATCTCCTCGAACGGGGTGCCGGCCAGCCGCTCGCCGTGCCGGGGGGTGGCGAAGGTGAGCACGGGCCGGGCCCGCTCCAGCGTGGCCGAGACGACGAACACCGCGGCGATCGCCACCAGGAACAACAGCGCGAGCCACAACCGTCGCCGGCTGATCGTCGACGCCATCACCCAGACATAGGTATTGAAGAACACCAGCACGGTCAGCAGCACCACCGGCAGGGCACGGATCAGCAGCGTGCCGGCGGCCGCGAGCTGCGACAGGGTGAGCCGCACCGCCCAGCCGAGCACCGAGCCGACGCCCGTCGCGGTCAGCGCCAGCACAACAGCGATCACGGCCGCGGTGCCGAAGAGGGCCTGCGCGTGGCCGTCCACGGCCGCTGCCACCATCGCGACCGCCGCCGCGGCCGTCGAGGCGACCGCTTTTGCACGGGGTTCCGCCCACCGGGCGACGAGCCAGCCGACCACCGCCACAAGCGGCAGTACCAGCACCACGATCGCCAGCACGATCCATTCCACCGTCGTGGGCTGGCCGTTGATGTCGATGTGCGTCCGGCCGGTCAGCAAGTAGATCAGCAGCAAACATGCCGCCAGCGTGGCCAAACCGGCAAGCGCCGGCGCGGATCGCGGCCACACCGCACGCACCCGCGCCCGTGGCGTGAGCACCGACGGCAGGCCGTGATCGAGGAACCAGCGCTCGGCGGCTCGGCGAGCGGCAGGCGATGCCACGCCGTCAGCTTAGGAGGCGAGCGTGGACGGCCCCGGCCTGGGCGTCGCCTAGGCTGATCGCATGCAACGGATCATCGGGACCGAGGTCGAATACGGCATATCGTCGCCGTCCGACCCGACCGCGAATCCGATCCTGACGTCGACGCAGGCAGTGCTGGCCTACGCCGCCGCGGCCGGGATTCAGCGCGCCAAGCGCACCCGATGGGACTACGAGGTCGAGTCGCCGCTGCGCGACGCGCGTGGATTCGACCTGAGCCGGTCGGCGGGGCCGCCGCCGGTGGTCGACGCCGACGAGGTCGGCGCGGCGAACATGATCCTCACCAACGGGGCCAGGCTGTATGTCGACCACGCCCACCCGGAATATTCGGCGCCGGAATGCACCGACCCGCTCGACGCGGTGATCTGGGACAAGGCCGGAGAACGGGTGATGGAAGCCGCCGCCCGGCACGTCGCCAGCGTGCCCGGCGCCGTGAAGCTGCAGCTCTACAAGAACAACGTGGACGGCAAAGGCGCGTCGTACGGCTCGCACGAGAACTATCTGATGTCGCGGCAGACCCCGTTCTCGGCGGTCATCGCCGGGCTGACACCGTTTCTGGTGTCGCGGCAGGTCATCACCGGGTCGGGCCGCGTCGGGATCGGCCCCGCCGGCGATGAGCCCGGCTTTCAGCTCTCCCAGCGGGCCGACTACATCGAGGTCGAGGTCGGCCTGGAGACCACCCTCAAGCGCGGCATCATCAACACCCGCGACGAGCCGCACGCCGACGCCGACAAGTACCGGCGGCTGCACGTCATCATCGGCGATGCCAACCTGGCGGAGACGTCGACGTACCTCAAGCTCGGCAGCACGTCGCTGGTGCTCGACCTGATCGAAGAGGGCATCGACCTATCCGATTTGGCGCTGGCCCGGCCGGTGTACGCGGTCCACGTGATCAGCCGGGACCCGTCGCTGCGGGCCACCGTCGCGCTGGCCGACGGCCGCGAGCTGACCGGCCTCGCGTTACAGAGAATCTATCTGGACCGGGTGGCCAAACTGGTGGACAGTCGCGATCGGGACCCGAGGGCAAATGACATCGTCGAGACCTGGGCTCATGTCCTCGACCAGCTGGAACGCGACCCGATGGACTGCGCCGAGCTGCTGGATTGGCCGGCCAAGCTGCGCCTGCTCGACGGTTTCCGGCACCGGGAGAACCTCAGCTGGTCGGCACCGCGGCTGCACCTGGTCGACCTGCAGTACTCCGACGTCCGGCTCGACAAGGGCCTGTACAACCGGCTGGTCGCCCGCGGATCGATGAAGCGGCTGATCACCGAGCAGCAGGTGCTCGACGCGGTCGACAACCCGCCGACCGACACCCGCGCGTACTTCCGCGGCGAATGCCTGCGCCGGTTCGGCGCCGACATCGCGGCAGCCAGCTGGGATTCGGTCATCTTCGACCTGGGCGGTGATTCGCTGGTCCGGATCCCCACGCTGGAGCCGTTGCGAGGCAGCAAAGCCCATGTCGGTGCGCTGCTGGACTCGGTCGATTCGGCCGCCGATCTTGTGGAGCAGCTCACTACCTGAGCTATGCCAGGCAATTTCGGCGTTGACCGGTAGTGTGGAGTAACCGGTGGGCACGCTGTGAGCCCGCCGATGAACAACGCAGGAGGCAGCGATGGCTCAGGAGCAGACCAAGCGTGGCGGTGGTGGCGGCGAGGACGACGACCTCACCGGCAGCACGGCCGCCGGCCAGGAGCGTCGCGACAAGCTCACCGAGGAAACCGACGACCTGCTGGACGAGATCGACGACGTGCTCGAAGAGAACGCCGAGGATTTCGTGCGCGCGTACGTCCAAAAGGGCGGACAGTGACCTGGCCGCAACCCGATCAGCTGGCCTTTCCGAAACCTTTACCTGGAGCACCCTCCGTCCCTGTGGACCTGTCGTCCTTTTCTGAATATCTGCGCCGGCAGGCGCCCGAACTGCTGCCGGTCGGCGGTGGTGTCCCGGCGGGCACCCAGCTGGCACACGGCACCACCATCGTGGCGCTGAACTACCCCGGCGGCGTGGTCATCGCCGGCGACCGGCGCGCGACCCAGGGCAACATGATCGCCAGCCGCGACATGAAAAAGGTCTATATCACCGACGACTACACCGCGACCGGCATCGCGGGCACAGCCGCGATCGCGGTCGAGTTCGCCCGGTTGTATGCGGTCGAGCTGGAGCACTACGAAAAAGTCGAAGGCGTGCCGCTGACGTTCCGGGGGAAGGTCAATCGGCTGGCGATCATGGTGCGCGGGAATCTCGGCGCGGCGATGCAGGGACTGGTCGCGCTGCCGCTGCTGGTCGGCTACGACGTCGATGACCCCGATCCGCCGCGGGCCGGGCGGGTGGTGTCGTTCGACGCCGCCGGCGGCTGGAACATCGAGGAAGAGGGCTACCAGGCGGTGGGCTCGGGATCGGTATTCGCGAAGTCGTCGATCAAGAAGCTGTATACGCAGGTGGTGGACCAGGATTCGGCGCTGCGCGTGGCGGTGGAGGCCCTCTATGACGCGGCCGACGACGACTCGGCCACCGGAGGTCCCGACCTGGTGCGCGGTATCTATCCGACTGCGGTGACCATCAGCGCCGAGGGTGCCGTCGAGGTGCCGGAGGAGCGGATCGCCCAGTTGGCCCGCGACGTCATCGAAAACCGTTCTCGCGCAAAGCCATTGCGTCCCGACGTCGCCGAGCCGACCGACCTGCGGGGCGGCCCGTGAGCTTCCCGTATTTCATCTCGCCGGAGCAGGCGATGCGCGAGCGCTCGGAGCTGGCGCGCAAGGGTATCGCTCGTGGCCGCAGTGTGCTGGCGCTGGCGTACGCCGACGGGGTGTTGTTCGTCGCGGAAAACCCGTCGCGGTCGCTGCAAAAGATCAGCGAACTCTACGACAGGGTGGGCTTCGCCGCGGTCGGCCGATTCAACGAGTTCGACAACCTGCGCCGCGGCGGGATCCAGTACGCCGACACGCGGGGATACGCCTACGACCGCCGCGACGTCACCGGACGGCAGCTGGCCAACGTGTACGCGCAGACCCTCGGCACCATCTTCACCGAGCAGGCCAAGCCCTACGAGGTCGAGCTGTGCGTGGCCGAGGTCGCCCATTATGGCGAGACCAAACCGCCTGAGCTGTACCGGATCACCTATGACGGGTCGATCAACGACGAGCCGCACTACGTGGTGATGGGCGGCACGACCGATCCGATCACCTCCGCACTGAAGGAGTCATACCGCGAGGGCGCCAACCTGGGTGATGCGGTGCGAATGGCGGTCAAGGCGCTGGAGGCTGGCATCACCGGCAACGGGTCGGGTTCGGCGGAGCCGCGCACCCTGGGCGTGTCGACGCTCGAGGTGGCCGTGCTAGACCAGAACCGGCCGCGCCGCGCGTTCCGGCGTATCACCGGGTCGGCGTTGGATGCGCTTCTGCCCCAGCAGTCTTAGGCCGCAGAACGGCGGCGGTGCCGTCGATATCGCAGCTCGGCATCGGCTGATGCATTCGAATGTACGTTCGAGTGCTGGTTGGGTTCCTTGAGCGGTCAGGAGGGGTTACCGGCGTGGCCTGCCAGGTTGCGCGCCGTTGTGCCGGGACAACCAGTACGCTCGATTGGGTGCAGCGTCGAATCATGGGCATCGAGACCGAATTCGGTGTCACCTGCACCTTCCACGGACATCGTCGACTGTCTCCAGACGAGGTGGCGCGCTACCTGTTCCGGCGGGTGGTGTCGTGGGGCCGCAGCTCCAACGTGTTCCTCCGCAACGGCGCCCGGCTCTATCTGGATGTGGGCTCGCACCCCGAGTACGCCACCGCCGAATGCGACAGCCTGGTGCAGCTGGTCACCCACGACCGCGCCGGTGAGCGCGTGCTCGAAGACCTGCTGATCGACGCCGAGCAGCGGTTGGCCGACGAGGGCATCGGCGGCGACATCTACCTGTTCAAGAACAACACCGACTCCGCCGGCAACTCCTACGGTTGCCACGAGAACTACCTGATCGTGCGCGCGGGCGAATTCTCGCGGATCTCCGACGTGCTGCTCCCGTTCCTGGTCACCCGCCAGCTGATCTGCGGCGCCGGCAAGGTCCTGCAAACCCCCAAGGCGGCCACGTTCTGCCTGAGCCAGCGCGCCGAGCACATCTGGGAGGGCGTCTCGTCGGCCACCACCCGCAGCCGGCCGATCATCAACACCCGCGACGAGCCGCACGCCGACGCCGAGAAGTACCGCCGCCTGCACGTCATCGTCGGCGACTCCAACATGTGCGAGACCACCACGATGCTCAAGGTGGGCACCGCCGCGTTGGTGCTGGAAATGATCGAATCCGGGGTGGCCTTCCGTGACTTCTCGCTGGACAATCCGATCCGGGCGATCCGGGAGGTCAGCCACGACCTGACAGGGCGGCGTCCGGTCCGGCTGGCCGGCGGGCGGCAGGCCAGCGCGCTGGACATCCAGCGCGAGTACTACGCGCGCGCGGTCGAACACCTGCAGACCCGCGAACCCAACGTGCAGATCGAGCAGGTCGTCGACCTGTGGGGCCGCCAACTCGACGCGGTCGAGAGCCAGGACTTCGCCAAGGTCGACACCGAGATCGACTGGGTGATCAAGCGCAAGCTGTTCCAGCGCTACCAGGACCGCTACAGCCTGGAGTTGTCCGATCCGAAGATCTCCCAGCTCGACCTCGCCTACCACGACATCAAGCGTGGCCGCGGCGTGTTCGACCTGCTGCAGCGCAAGGGCCTGGCCGCGCGGATCACCACCGACGAGGAGATCGAAGAGGCCGTCGACACCCCGCCGCAGACCACACGGGCCAAGCTGCGCGGCGAGTTCATCAGCGCCGCACAGGAAGCCGGCCGCGACTTCACCGTCGACTGGGTACATCTCAAGCTCAACGACCAGGCGCAGCGCACTGTGCTGTGCAAGGACCCGTTCCGGTCGGTCGACGAGCGGGTCAAGCGCCTGATCGCCAGCATGTAACCCCCGCCCGATCACGATGTGCGCCGCGGAGCGGCGCAAGGAGGAGTCGGGCAGTCGGTTCTACGCTGGGACGCGTGGGGATCTCCAAAGTCGAGCGGCTGATGAACCTGGTTATCGCGCTGCTGTCCACCCGCAACTACATCACCGCCGACCGGATCCGCCAGACGGTCTACGGCTACGCCGACAACCCGAGCGACGACGCGTTTTCCCGGATGTTCGAGCGCGACAAGAACGAGCTGCGCGATCTGGGCATCCCGCTCGAAACCGGGCGGGTGTCCCGGCTGGATCCCAGCGAGGGTTACCGGATCAAGCGCGAGGCGTACTCGCTTCCCGACATCGAGCTGACCGCCGACGAGGCGGCCGCCGTCGCGGTGGCCACCCAGCTCTGGCAGTCACCAGAGCTGATCACCGCGACCCAGGGAGCGCTGCTGAAGCTGCGCGCCGCCGGCGTCGACGTCGACGCACCCGACAGCGTGGCGATCACGTCGGCGTCCGCGCTGCCGGGCATCCGCGCGTCGGAGTCGGTGCTGGGAACCCTGTTGTCAGCCATCGACTCCGGGCAGGCCGTGCGGTTCGGACATCGCTCGTCGCGTGCCGAGCCATACAACACCCGCACCGTCGAGCCCTGGGGCGTGGTCACCGACCGCGGCCGCTGGTATCTGGTCGGCCGCGACCGTGACCGCAACGCGATCCGCACCTTCCGGCTGTCGCGGATCGGGGCCGAAGTGAAACCCATCGGTCCCGCCGGCGCGGTCAGCAAGCCCAACGACGTCGACCTGCGGCAGGTCGTCGCCCGAGTGGTCGGGGAAGCGCCGACCGGCATCGAGGCCCGGGTATGGGTCGCCGCCGACCGGGCCACCGCGTTGCGGCGCGCTGGCACTGTCGTCGACCACGCGGTGCTGAACGGGCGGGACGGCGACGTGCTGGCGATCGACATCGGCTCGCCGGATCGGTTGGCGCGTGAGATCGCCGGGTACGGCCCGGACGCGGTGGTGCTGGAGCCCGAATCGCTGCGCGAAGCGGTGCTCGACCGGCTGCGCGCGCAGGCTGGCCAGGTGACGGCATGAGTCAACTGCAGACCCGGCTGGTCCGGCTGCTCAACATGGTGCCTTATTTCCAGGCCAACCCGGGCATCAGCGCCGCCGACGCGGCCGCCGACCTCGGCGTCACCCCCAAGCAGCTGATGGAAGACCTCAACCAGCTGTGGATGTGCGGGCTGCCCGGTTACGGGCCCGGCGACCTGATCGACCTGTCGTTCTCCGAGGAAAGCATCGAGGTCACTTTTTCGGCGGGCATGGACCGGCCGCTTCGGCTGACCTCCCCGGAAGCGACGGCGCTGCTGGTGGCGCTGCGGGCCTTGGTCGAGGTGCCGGGCATGGTCGATCCGGAGGCCGCCCGCGGCGCGATCGCCAAGATCGAGTCCGCTGCCGGAGCGGCCGGGACCGCGACCATGCCCGCCGCCACCATGGCCGCCGAAAGCCCGTCCGCGGCCGCCGCCCGGGACGCGGTGCGCCGGCGCCGCGCGCTGGCGATCGAGTACTACTCGGCGTCGCGCGACACGTCATCGCACCGGGTGGTCGACCCGATCCGGATCGTTTTCGTCGGTGACCAGAGCTACCTGGAAGGCTGGTGCCGCGCCGCCGAGGGCGTCCGGCTGTTCCGGTTCGACCGCATCGACGACGCGCGGGTTCTCGACGAGCCCGCTGCGCCGCCCCCGCCCGCCGTGCAGGAGGGCCCGCACACGTCGCTGTTCGACGCCGACCCGTCGTTGCCGTCGGCGACGCTGCGGGTCGCCGCAGAGGCGTCGTGGATGTTCGACTACTACCCGATGCGCGCGCTCACCGAGCTGGCCGACGGCTCCTGGGAAGCGGCGATGACCTACGCATCCGAGGAATGGATGGCGCGGCTGGTGCTCGGCTTCGGATCCTCGGTGCGGGTACTGGCGCCGGACTCGCTGGCCGACCGGGTGCGGCGCAGCGCCGCGGCGGCTGTGCGGGCCTACGACGCCGTAACCCTGCGGTAGCATCGAAGCGACGTCTGGAGGTATGACATGGGCAGTCTCAGTCCCTGGCACTGGGCAATCATCGCCGTCGTGGTGATCGTGCTGTTCGGTTCCAAGAAGCTCCCCGACGCAGCCCGCTCGCTGGGCAAGTCGCTGCGAATCTTCAAGTCCGAGGTGCGTGAGCTGCAGAACGAGGGCAAGCCGCAACCGGCGCCGCCGCCTGCCACCCCCGTGGAGTCAGAGCGCGTCGAACATCCCGCGCCGCCCGCCCCCGAGCAGAACCACACCGACGCCAAACCGGCCTAATCCCGCACCCTGAAGACACCAGGTCTTCTGCGTCGGCTCGACCCCCGTCGCCGCCGCAGCCGAACCAATCCCGACGGGACGATGTCGCTCGTCGAACACATCCGCGAGCTGCGGGTCCGGCTGCTGGTCTCGCTCGCGGCCGTCGGGCTCACCACGATCATTGGATTCATCTGGTACAGCCACGGCCTGTTCGGGCTGGAAAGCCTCGGCGGCTGGTTGCGCCACCCGTACTGCTCACTGCCGGCGTCCGCCCGGGCGGACATCAGCGCTGACGGCAGCTGCCGGCTGCTGGCGACCGCGCCGTTCGACCAGTTCATGCTGCGGCTGAAGGTCGCCACGACGGCCGGCATCGTGCTGGCCTGCCCGGTCTGGCTGTATGAGTTGTGGGCGTTCATCACCCCCGGCCTCTACAAAAACGAGCGGCGGTTCGCAACGTTGTTCGTCAGCTGCGCGGCGGTGCTTTTCGTGGCCGGGGCGGTGCTGGCCTACATCGTGCTCTCCAAGGCGCTGCGCTTTCTGCTGACCGTCGGGAGCGACGTCCAGGTGACCGCGCTCTCCGGCGACCGATATTTCGGTTTTTTGATCAACCTGCTGCTGGTCTTCGGGGTGAGCTTCGAGTTCCCGCTGCTGATCGTCATGCTGAACATGGTCGGTGTAGTCAGCCACGCGCGGCTGAAGAGCTGGCGGCGGGGCCTCATCTTCGCCCTGTTCGTGTTCGCCGCCATCGTCACACCTGGCTCCGACCCGTTCTCGATGTTCGCGCTGGGCGTCGCGTTGAGTCTTTTGCTGGAGCTTTCGATACAAATCGCGAGGGTTCATGACAAGCGCAAGGCCAAGCGGGCGGCGGCCGCGCTCGCCGCGCTGCCCGACGATGAAGCCTCGCCAATCGAGCCACCCTCGGCGGTCCCGTCGCCGTCGCGGGTCGCGCCGCCAGACGACGTTTAGGTAAGCCGTGAGCAGACTGGCGCAGTTGCGCGCGCTGCTGCCATTCGACCTGGACCCGTTTCAGCGGGAGGCCTGCGAGGCGCTGGAACGCGGCCACGGCGTGCTGGTCTGCGCGCCCACCGGCGCCGGCAAAACGGTGGTCGGTGAGTTCGCGGTTCACCTGGCCCTGGCCGCCGGCCGAAAATGCTTCTACACCACGCCGATCAAGGCGCTGAGCAACCAGAAGCACAATGACCTCATCGGCCGTTACGGCCCCGAGCGGATCGGCCTGCTCACCGGCGACGTCTCGATCAACGGCGACGCGCCGGTGGTGGTGATGACCACCGAAGTGCTGCGCAACATGCTCTACGCGGACTCGCCCACGCTGGACGGCCTTTCCTACGTCGTGATGGACGAGGTGCACTTCCTGGCCGACCGGATGCGCGGCGCGGTGTGGGAAGAGGTGATCCTCAACCTGCCGGACGAGGTGCGCCTGGTGAGCCTTTCGGCCACCGTCAGCAACGCCGAAGAATTCGGCGGCTGGATACAGACCGTGCGCGGGGACACCGCCGTGGTCGTTTCCGATCACCGGCCGGTGCCGCTGTGGCAACACATGCTGGTAGGCAAGCGGCTGTTCGACCTGTTCGACTACTCCGGCGGCGACGGTCCCGACGACGCCGGCCGCGGCACCGAGGTCAATCCGGCGCTGCTGCGGCACATCGCGAACCGACGCGAAGCCGACCGGCTGGCCGACTGGCGGCCCCGCGGCCGGGGCCGCAATCCGTGGTCGAGCCTGTTTCGCGCGCCGTCGCGGCCCGAGGTGATCAGGCTGCTGGACGCCGACGCGCTGTTGCCGGCGATCACCTTCGTGTTCTCCCGGGCGGGTTGCGACGCGGCCGTCGCGCAGTGCCTGCGCTCACCGCTGCGGATGACCGACGAGGACGAACGCGACCGCATCGCCGAGGTCATCGACCGTCGCACCGGCGGGCTGTCCGACGCGGACCTGGCCGTGCTCGGTTATTACGAGTGGCGCGAGGGCCTGTTGCGCGGGTTGGCCGCGCACCACGCCGGCATGCTGCCGATCTTCCGGCACACCGTCGAAGAGCTGTTCACCGCCGGGCTGATCAAGGCGGTGTTCGCCACCGAGACGCTGGCGCTGGGCATCAACATGCCGGCCCGCACCGTCGTGCTCGAGCGGCTGGTGAAGTTCAACGGCGAGCAGCACGTCAACCTGACACCGGGGGAGTACACGCAACTCACCGGCCGCGCAGGGCGGCGCGGCATCGACGTCGAGGGCCACGCCGTGGTGATGTGGCACCCGGACGTCGATCCGACCGAAGTCGCCGGGCTCGCGTCGACCCGCACGTTCGGCCTGCGCAGCTCGTTCTCGCCCACCTACAACATGACGATCAACCTGGTGCAGCAGATGGGGCCGGAGCAGGCGCACGGCCTGCTGGAACGCTCGTTCGCGCAGTACCAGGCCGACCGGTCGGTGGTCGGCCTGGTACGAGGCATCGGCCGCGGTGAAAAGCTGCTCGCCCAGATCAGGGCCGAGCTCGGCGACCCCGACAGTGGTCAGGCCGACGTGCTGCTCGACTATGTGCGGCTGCGCGCCAAGATCAGCGAGCTGGAACGCGCACAGGCCAGGTCGTCGCGGCTGCAGCGGCGCAAGGCCGCCAACGACGCGCTGTCGGCGCTTCGTCGCGGCGACATCATCTCGATCACCCACGGCCGGCGCGGCGGGCTCGCCGTGGTGCTCGAACCCGACCGCGACTCCAACGAGCCACGGCCGCTGGTGCTGACCGAAAACCGATGGGCCGGACGGATCTCATCGGCGGACTACTCGGGCGCGCCGCCGCCTCTGGGTTCGATGACGCTGCCCAAGCGCGTCGAGCACCGGCAGCCGCGGGTGCGCCGCGACGTCGCCTCGGCGTTGCGATCGGCTGCCGCTGGCCTGGCGGTACCCGGCCGAACGGGCCGCAGCGGCGAGCCGGACGTCGACCCCGAACTGCTCTCGCTTCGTGACCAGGCGCGACGCCACCCGGCGCATCGGATCGGTGACCGGGACGCCAAGGTGCGGGCGGGCGAACGGTATCTGCGCACCGAGCGAGAAAACGATCAGCTGCGCCGCAAGGTGGCGGCGGCGACCAACTCGCTGGCCCGCACATTCGACCGCATCGTCGGGCTGTTGACCGAGCGCGAGTTCATCCGGACCGATCGCGACGGCTCCCCCCGGGCGACCGACGACGGCCGACTGCTCGCCCGGATCTACTCCGAGAGCGATCTGCTGGTCGCCGAATGCCTGCGCAGCGGGGCGTGGACGGGGTTGAGCCCGGCCGAACTGGCCGCGGTGGTGTCCGCGGTCGTGTACGAGTCGCGCGGCGGTGACGGGCCGGCCCCGCCGAGTGCCGCCGAGGTGCCGACGGCCCCGCTGCGGCGGGCGCTCGCGCACACGGCGCGGCTGTCGGCGGCGATCCGGACCGACGAGCAGCGCCACCGGATCAGTCTCAGTCGCGAGCCCGACGAGGGGTTCGTCACCGCGATCTACCGCTGGGCAACCACCGGGGATCTGACTGCCGCGCTGGCGGCATCCGACACCGCCGGAAGCGCAAGTCCGCTGCAAGCCGGCGATTTCGTGCGATGGTGCCGACAGGTGCTCGACGTGCTCGACCAGGTCCGCGACGCCGCCGCCGACAAGGCCCTGCGCAGCGCCGCGAAACGCGCCATCGACGACATTCGCCGCGGCGTCGTCGCAGTTGATGGCGGGTAGTGTGGCAGCCGATACACCGGCTGACGGAATGGAGACACGATGAGCGGACCGCACGGATCTGACCCGAACCAGCAATGGGCACCGCCAGCGTCGGACCAGCCTGGGCAAGGGGAAGAGCAGCCGGCGGCGTCGCCCGCGTCGTCGGAAGAGGCCGGTCAGCAGGGCGGGCAGGAGGCCGGCCACGAGGCGTGGCAGCAACCCCCGGCGTACAACCCACAGCAATATCCGTCCCATCAGCCGCCGCAGGCCTCGCCCTATGCGCCGCCGCACCAGTACCCGCCCACCGAGCAGTTCGGGCAGATGCCGCAGTACGGCCAGCCGGGCCAGTACGCCCCGCCGGGGCAATACGGGCAGCAGCCCGAGTACGGCCAGCAACCGGGGCAGTACGGTCAGCATCCGGAGTACGGCCAGCAACCTGGGCAGTACGGTCAGCCGGGCCAGTACGGTCAGCCGGGCCAGTACGGTCAGCCGGGGCAGTACGGTCAGCCGGGCCAGTACGGCCAGCCGGGGCAGTACGGCCAGTTTCCGCAATATGGTCAGCCCCCGCCGGCGGAGCAGGGCTCCAAGCGGTCGCTGACCGTGATCGGCGCCGTCGTCGGCGCGTTGGCCGCCATCATCATCGCCGTCGTGCTGGTCCTCGGGTTCTGGAAGCCGGGTTTCTTCGTCACCACCAAGCTGGATGTCAACAAGGCCCAGGCCGGGGTGCAACAGATCCTGACCGACGAGACCAACGGGTACGGCGCCAAGAACGTCAAGGACGTCAAGTGCAACAACGGTCAGAACCCGACGGTCAAGAAGGGTGACACCTTCAACTGCGAGGTCAGCATCGACGGAACCAAGCGGCAGGTCACCGTGACGTTCCAAGACGACAACGGCACCTACGAGGTGGGCCGCCCGAAGTAGAGGCGCCAGCGCGCCCGAACCGGTGCCGAACACCGGAATCCAACGTCAGTGATTTCCAATCCGCCTCATCGCTCACCCAGACGGAAGCGGTGCTTTCCATTCGACCACGGTGCCCACGCCCCCCTCGCCGGTGCGCACGGTCGCCTGGCCACCCCACTTCGCCGCTCGACCGCCGAGAGTTCGGCGGCTGCGCCCTTCCGGGTTGCTGGACGAAACGCCGATGCCATTGTCCTGCACTCGCAGAGACAGCTGTTCGGGGGTTGCGACGACCTCCACAGCGGCGGCGGTCGCCCCGCCGTCGTGGGCGATATTGTTCAACGCTTCCCGCAGTACCGTCAGAAGCGCCGCCTGTACGGACTGCTGGGTTGCACACTCGTCGACGGGTCCGGCGAAGTCGAGGCTCGGTGTGAACCCCAGGGCGCCGGCGCTGGTTTCGACCACATCGATGATCGCGGCGCGAAGACGAGTCTGGCCACCGGGACTTGCGGCGGCTTCGTCAAGGTTGAAGATGACCTGGCGCAGATCGCGGATGATCTCGTCGGTCTCGGTGATGAACGGGGTCAGGTCGGGCGAGCGCCGGGCGGCCGCTGACGTGAGGCCCAGGCCCAGGCCGAACACGCGCTGGATGGTTCTACCGTGCAGGTCGGCAGCCAGCCGGGCTTGCTCGTCGACGCGTTCCGCCTCGAGGAGACGCGTGGTGCTGGTACGCAGGCGGTCGCGCATCGTTTCCGCCGCATCCGCCACGACCGCGATCTCGTAGGGGCCGCCGACCTGGATCGGCCGGTCGTAGTTGCCGTCCGCGACGGCGCGCACGTCGCGCACGAGGCTGTTGACCGGGCGGGTGAGCACGCGTTGGAGAAGCGCGATGAAGCCGCCCACCACGGCAAAAAGCACACCCGCGGCGGCAATCTGGATGATGTTAGCCAGGCGTTGGGCTGCGTGAATCCGGTCGATCTGCTGCGCGATCAGCTCGTGAGTACGCGTGTCCAGCGCCCGGAGCTGCACCCGTAGTTGGTCGAACTGTTGTTTGCCGGTTAACGTCATCGCTTCGATCTGGTCGGGTGGTATGCGCCCGTTGCGGCGTGCCTCGATCTGCGGTTGTGCTGACTGCGTGGCCCAAATGTGGGCAGCAGATGCGACGCCATCGAGCCGCTGGCTCCACACGGTATCGCCGGCCACACTGGAGCGCAGCGCGGTGAGCAACTGCTGCGCTGCCGCGGCACCGGCCGTGTAGGGCTCCAGGAAGACCGGATCGCCGGTGAGCAAATATCCGCGCTGGCCGGTTTCCTGATCGACATAAGCCGTGTTGAGCGCTGCCACCTGACTCTGCACCGTCACCAGGTGACCGCTAAGCTCAGCGACCGCGCGCTTGACAGTCGCACGACCCGCGATGGACATCACCGTGGAGGCGACGAAGACGACGCTCATCGCGGCAAGACAAATCCAGATCAACTGCCGTAATGACAGCGCTTTCCTCGGCGGGGCGTGGCCGGTCATCTGTAGTCCTCGGCGGGCTCGTCTGGCCAACTTCACGCTACCGACGGCACCGGCGTTGGTGAAGGGTCGCAGGGCTACCCGGGCAGTGCATCGAGGGCCTTTTGCAGCCTGGCGATCGACGAGCCGACGCCGTACTTCTTCGCCAACCGGGCGACCTTGCGCGGGTGGGCGGCGGCCAGCGGAAGCGCGTCGGTGGCGGTGGAGAGCTTGACCGGCGAGTCGGTGGCCACCCGGACCACCGGCCCGGCGGCGTCGATGTAGTCGCGGGCGTCGAGCAGTTTGTGCCGGAAAGCCTTGGACAACTTGGACTTCGGGTCGTGCGCGGCGGCCAGAACGGCGTCCAGGCAGCCGTACTGGGCCAGCAGCGCGGCGGCGGTCTTCTCGCCGATGCCGGTCACGCCGGGCAGCCCGTCGGACGGGTCGCCGCGCAGCAGCGCCAGCTCTGCGTAGGCCGGGCCGGCGCGCTCGACCGGCACCCCGTACCGCTCGGCCACCTCGTGCGGTCCGAACATCGTCGCCTTCGTCAGTCCGCGGGCGAGGTAGAGCACGCGAACCGGAACCGGGTCATCGGCCACCACCTGCAGCAGGTCACGGTCGCCGCTGGCGACGATCACCTGGTCGCGCCGTTCCGCGGCCGCCAGCGTGCCCAGCACATCGTCGGCCTCGAAGCCCGCCGCCCCGGCTGTGGTGATGCCGAACGCGTCGAGCAGCTCCAAAATCATGTTGACCTGCGGTGTGAGCTCATCGGGAACCTCCTCGACGTCCGGCTCGCCATCGGGATTGGGGTCGGCGACCCGGTGGGCCTTGTATGCCGGGATGAGCTCTACCCGGAACTGCGGTCGCCAGTCGAGGTCCAGCGCCACCGCCAGCCGGGCCGGACGCTCCCTGCTGATCAGCGCCCCGACGGTGTCGAGGAACCCGCGCACGGCGTTGACCGGCCGACCGTCCGGCGAGGTGATCGACGACGGCACACCGTAGTAAGCGCGGAACCACATGCTGGCACCGTCGAGCAGCAGCAAGCAAGCGGCCATGAGGTCATCCTGCCAGTACCGTTGAGGTGTGCCGCTTTACATCGACCGAATCGACCACGTGGTGCTCAACTGCCGCGACGTCGAGGTCACCGCGCACTGGTATGCGCGGGTACTGGGAATGCGGCGGGAGATCTTCGGCGGGGGACGGCTGGCGCTGACGTTCGGCGAGCAGAAAATCAATCTGCGGCCCACCGGTGCGCCGAACTGGGAGACGGCCGCCGCCGACCAGCCGGGCTCGGCGGACCTGTGCTTTATCGCCGAGGCGAGCGTGGAGGCGATCGGCGCACACCTGCGGGCCTGCGGTGTGCGCATCACCGACGGCCCGGTCGCCAAGGTTGGTGCGCTGGGCCCGATGACGTCGCACTACTGCCGCGATCCGGATGGCAACCTCGTCGAGATCGCCTGCTACCCGGACTGGGATTGATCGGGCAGTAACCTCGGCGCCATGCCCTCGAGCCGATTCAGCACCGACGTGTACGGCCGCCGGCAGCGGGACGCGGCGGCCGCCGCAGGAGCGGCCGGCCTGACAGGGCTCGTCATCACCCCCGGGTACGACCTGTGTTATCTGGTCGGTTCGCGCGCGCAGACCTTCGAGCGGCTCACCGCGCTGGTACTGCCCGCGGCAGGCACGCCGACGGTGGTGGTGCCGCGGCTGGAACTGGCTGCGCTCAAGGATTCCGCGGTGATGGATCTCGGCCTCGCCGTTGCCGTTTGGGTGGACGGCGAAGATCCGTACCGACTGGTGGTCGACGCGCTGGGTGGCGCGCCGATGGCGGTTACGGAGTCGATGCCCGCGCTGCACCTGCTGCCGCTTGCCGAATTGCTCGGCGTCACCCCGGTACTGGCCACCGACGTGCTGCGGCAGCTGCGGATGATCAAGGACGCCACGGAGATCGACGCGCTGCGCAAGGCCGGCGCGGCCATCGATCGCGTGCACGCGCGGGTGCCGGAGTTCCTCGCGCCGGGCCGGACCGAGGCCGAGGTGGCCGCCGACATCGCCAAAGCCATCGTGGTCGAAGGGCATTCGGAGGTGGCGTTCGTCATCGTCGGGTCCGGTCCGCACGGCGCCGACCCGCATCACGAATGCTCGGACCGGGTGCTGCAGGCCGGCGATGTGGTCGTCGTCGACATCGGCGGCGCCTACGAGCCCGGGTACCACTCCGACTCCACCCGCACCTACAGCCTGGGCGAGCCGGACCCGGAAGTGGCCCAGCAGTACTCGGTGCTGCAGCGGGCACAGCGGGCCGCGGTGGCGGCGGTCCGGCCCGGCGTGACGGCCGAGCTGGTCGACGCCGTCGCCCGCCAGGTGCTGACCGATGCCGGGCTGGCCGAGGTCTTCGTGCACCGCACCGGGCACGGCATCGGGCTGTCGGTTCACGAAGAGCCCTACATCGTTGCAGGCAACACGCTGCCGCTTCGGGAGGGCATGGCGTTCTCGGTCGAACCGGGTATCTATTTCCCCGGGCGGTGGGGCGCCCGCATCGAGGACATCGTGGTGGTCACCGCCGACGGCGCGGAGTCGGTCAATCACCGACCGCACGACCTGACGGTCGTCCCGGTCGACTAAGCCCTGATAGACACCGAAGTCAGACAACGACCCCACGGTTCATCACCGGGCGCGCGCTGCGCGGCGCCGATCATGCCGACGGCCACCAAGCTGAAGCTGACGGTGTTGTGCGCGAACGCCGCTCTCCAGACTGAGAACCGCGGTTGGACCAGACCCGGCGCCGGCGACCGCGCAGCAGCCGTCGCCGAGGCGACGCAAGCTACTCGACTAGCCGGCGGAGCGGTCCAGCAGGTCCGACGAGCCCAGCACCCGCTCCACCTGGACCTCGATGACCACCCGGCGGGGATTGTCACGAGGTGTGCGGTAACGCTGGGCATATCGCAGTTCGGCGTCGCGAACGGCGTCTTTGTCGGTGTTGACGCTGGCCCGGCCCTCCAGCGACAACCACCGTGCCCCATCGACCTGACTGAGCACCGCGACGCCGCCGCGCTGCGCATTGACCGCCTTCTGCGAACCACCGGTGGTGATGACCCGCGCGAGGTGTGTCTTCGGGTCGAAGGTGAACCCGACCGCGACCACGTGAGGCGAATTGTCGGCGCGCAGCGTGGTGAGCATCGCGAGGTGGCGCTCGGTCAGGAACGCCAGCGCGTCGTTGGTGAGCCTGGTGGTCGACGGGTTCGCCATCGGCCCTCACGCTAGCGCAGGTAATAGTCTCCAGGGGTGGACGACACGGGTCGGGAAGTGGTCGTGATCTTCGGCGGCCGCAGCGAGATCGGCGGCGAGTTGGCCGTCCGGTTGGCGCGCGGTGCGACGGTGGTGCTGGCTGCCCGCCGGCCGCAGCTGCTGGATGCGCAACAGGCCGCGGTCCGGGCCGCCGGTGCCGACGCGGTCCACGTCACCGGGTTCGACGCCGACGACCTCGCCTCGCACGGTCCGCTGCTGGATGCGATCACCGCCGAACACGGTCCGATCAGCACCGCCGTGCTGGCGTTCGGCATCCTGGGCGACGCGGCCCGCGCCGAGAAGGACGCCGAACATGCCGTGCAGATCGCGCACACCGATTACGTCGCCCAAATCAGCCTGCTCACCCACCTGGCGCAGCGGATGCGCGAGGCCGGCCGCGGCAAGCTGGTGGTTTTCTCGTCCGTGGCGGGGGTCCGCGTCCGGCGCGCCAACTACGTGTACGGCTCGGCTAAGGCCGGACTGGACGGTTTCGCCAGCGGCCTCGCCGATGCGCTACACGGCACCGGGGTGCAGCTGCTGATCGTGCGGCCGGGCTTCGTCATCGGCCGGATGACGGCTGGCATGACGCCCGCGCCGATGTCCAGCACGCCGTCGGCAGTGGCGGCCGCGACCGCCCGTGCCCTGGCCAAGGGGCGGCGCACGGTGTGGGTGCCACCGATGCTGAGGCCGGTGTTCTTCGGGCTGCGGCTGCTGCCCCAACCGGTGTGGCGGAGGCTGCCGCGATGATCGTCGTCGTCGGTGTCGGTGCCGACGGAATGGCGGGGCTGGCACCGGCCGCGCAGGCCGAGCTGCGACGGGCGTCGGTGATCTACGGATCGGGTCGGCAGCTGGAGACCCTCGATGACACTGTGACCGCGCAACGGCGGGAGTGGCCGACGCCGATGCTGCCCGGCCTGCGGGAGCTGCCCGACGGGGTCCACGTGCTGGCCAGCGGCGACCCCATGCTGCACGGCGTCGGCGGCACGCTGATGCGGCTGTTCGGGCCGCAGCGGATCCGGGTGCTACCGCACGTCTCCAGCGTCGCGCTGGCGTGCGCGCGGCTGGGCTGGGACGTGCAGGACACCGAGGTGATCAGCCTCGTCACGGCCGAGCCGCACACCGCGGTCCGCCGCGGAGGGCAAGCCGTCGTGCTGTCGCGCGACGCCACCACACCGGCCACGCTGGCGCGGCTGCTCACCGACACCGGCCGCGGTGCCTCCCACTTCATCGTGCTCGAGCGGCTGGGCGGCGCGGCCGAACGCCGCCGCGACGCGACCGCCGCCCAATGGGCCGCCAGCCCGCCCGCCGATGTCGACGACCTGAATGTCGTCGCCGTGCGGTACCGGCCCGACGAACGGACGTCGCATCCGCCCGACGACGCGTTCAGCCACGACGGGCAGATCACCAAGCACACGATCCGCGCCGTGACGATGGCGGTCCTGGCCCCGCGCCCCGGCGAGCTGCTGTGGGATGTCGGCGCGGGCTCGGGCAGCATCGCGGTCGAGTGGTCGGGCAGCCACCCCGGCTGTCGCGCGGTCGCATTCGAGCGCGACGAGAAGCGCCGCGACAGGATCGCGCGCAACGCCGCCGCGTTCGGGGTCCGCGTCGAGGTGCGCGGCCCGGCTCCGGAATCCTTCCGCGGCGCCGCGCAGCCATCGGCGATCTTCGTCGGCGGGGGCCTGACCCAGCCCGGGCTGATCGACGCCTGTTTCGACAGCCTGCCGGCGGACGGCCGGCTGGTCGCGAACGCGGTCACCGCCGAATCGGAAGCTGCTGTCGTGCAGTGCTTTTCCCGACTCGGCGGGCAGCTGCGACGGTATCAGCACTATCGCGGCGAACCGCTGGGCAAGTTCACCGGCTGGCGACCGGCGATGCCGGTCACGCAGTGGGCGGTGACCAAACAGTGACCGTGTACTTCATCGGCGCGGGACCCGGTGCGGCCGACCTGATCACCGTGCGCGGCCAGCGACTGCTGCAGCGGTGCCCGGTGTGCCTGTACGCCGGGTCGATCATGCCGCAGGAGCTGCTGGGGTTGTGCCCAGCCGACGCCCGGATCGTCGACACCGGCCCGCTGAACCTGGATCAGATCATTGCCGAGATCAGCCGCGCCGACGCGGCCGGTCACGATGTGGCGCGCCTGCACTCCGGGGACCCGTCGCTCTACAGCGCGGTCGCCGAGCAGTGCCGACGGCTGGACGCGCTCCGCGTCGACTACGAGCTCGTGCCCGGAGTGCCCGCGTTCGCCGCCGCTGCCGCGGCGCTGGGGCGCGAACTCACCGTTCCCGGTGTCGCGCAGACCGTCACGCTGACCCGGGTGGCGACGCGCTCGACCGCGATGCCGACGGGCGAGGACCTCACGACGCTGGCGGCATCCGGTGGCACGCTGGTGTTGCACCTCGCCGCCGCGCAGATCGACTCGGTCGTCGCGGAGCTGCTGTCCGGCGGCCGTCGCAGCGCGACACCCTGTGCCGTCGTCGCGTTCGCAAGCTGGCCGGAGCAGGTGGTGCTGCACGGCACGCTGGCCGACATCGCCGGAAAGATGCACGCTGCGGGCATCACCCGCACCGCGGTGATCGTGGTGGGCGACGTGCTGGCCGCCGCCGAACACCCCGACAGCTACCTGTACTCGGCGGCCCGCCGGCGCAGCGGGCGGCACTGATGCGGGTGCTGCTGCTCGGCGGCACAGCCGAAGCCCGCCGGCTGGCGGCCACACTGCATCCCGCGGTGGAGGTGATCAGCTCACTGGCCGGCCGGGTGCCCAACCCCGCACTGCCGGTCGGCCGGGTGCGGATCGGCGGATTCGGCGGAGCCGAGGCGTTTCGACAATATCTGCGCGACAACCGGATCGACGCGGTCGTCGACGCGAGCCACCCGTTCGCCGCGGAGATCACCGCGCGGGCGGCACGGGTATGCGCCGACATGGGGATGCCGCACCTGGTGCTGACTCGCGCGGCCTGGGACACCGACAATGCCATTCTGGTATCGTCCACCGCCGAGGCGGCCGAAACCCTTGAGCGGCAGCGGTATGCGCGGGTGTTCCTGACGACGGGTCGTTCCGGGGTAGCGGCGTTCGCCGACAGCACCGCCTGGTTTCTGATCCGCGTCGTCACCGAGCCCGACCCAAAGAGCCTGCCGCGCCGGCATACTCTGCTGCTGTCGCGCGGGCCCTATCGCTACGACGACGAACTCGCGCTGATGCGCGAGAACCGGATCGACGCGCTCGTCACCAAGAACAGCGGCGGTGAGCTCACCCGGGCCAAGCTGGATGCCGCTGCGGCGCTGGACCTCCCGGTGGTGATGGTGCAGCGCCCGCCGCCACCCGACGGGATCAGCCCAGTTGGAACCGTCGCCGAGGCCGCCGCCTGGGTGAACCGGCGCGCCCGGTGACCGTTGCGGCAGTGCGGGGTCAGGCCGGGTACCGGCGCGGAGTGAACACGCGATCCCCGGAATCCCCGAGATACCACTGCGTCTGCGAGGAGCCGACGATCAGCAGGCAACGCATGTCCACGGTCGACGGGTCGAGGTCGGCCAGCCGCACCACCCGCACCTGTTCGTCCGGGCCCGACACGTCGCGCCCGATCACCACCGGCGTGCCCGGGTCGCGGTGCTCGAGCAGCAGGTCCCGCATCGCGCCCACCTGCCACGTGCGGGTTTTGGACGCCGGGTTGTAGATCACCAGCACCATGTCCGCCATGGCCGCGACAGTCAACCTCGCCGCGATGACGTCCCACGGTTTGAGCCGGTCCGACAGCGAAATCACCGCGTAGTCGTGACCCAGCGGGGCGCCGACGCGGCTCGCCACCGCCTGCGCGGCCGTCATCCCGGGGATCACCCGCACCCGAACCGCCGGCCACTGCTTGGCTTCCTCGAGCACCGCGGTCGCCATCGCGAACACGCCGGGATCACCGGAGGACACCACCGCGACCGCGTGGCCCCGCTCGGCCAGCGTGCAGGCCAGCCTCGCCCTGGCCAGCTCGTCGGTGTTGTCGCTGGGGTGGCGCCGCTGCCCGTCGCGGCGCGGCACGCGGTCCAGGTACGGCCGGTAACCGATCAGATCGGTCGCCGAGGCCAGCTCGCGGCGGCTCTGCGGGGTCATCCAGTCCAGGTGCCCCGGGCCCAGGCCCACCACCGCGACGGTGCCGGGGTCGCTGACCCGGCGCCGGGCACCGGCGACCAACGCCAGCGAGAAATACGGTACCGTCGCGTCATCGACGTCGGCGGCCGCCAGCACCCGCTGCCCGGGCGTGCTGGCCCGTTCGACGTAGAATGCGTCGTCGAGCCGCCCCGACAACGAAAGCGCTTCGCGCACAGTGGGATACGACCGACCTAGCTTCAGTATCACGGCCGCGTCGGTGTCGGCCAGCCGGCGGGCCAGCTCACCCACCGGTAGGGTGCCGGGCAGCACGGTGAGCGCCTCGTCGCCGTGCACCAACGGCGTCGCGGTGGCCGCCGACGCGGCGCTGACCGAGGTCACACCCGGCACGATCACCGCGTCGAACCGCGCGGTCAGCCGGGCGTGCATGTGCATGTAGGAGCTGTAGAACAGCGGGTCGCCCTCGGCCAGCAGCGCGACGTTGCGGCCCGCGTCCAGATGCGCGGCGATGCGGTCGGCCGCCTCCCGGTAGAACTGCTCCAGTGCGCCGTCGTAGCCGCCGGGATGATCCGTTGCCTCGGTCGTGACGGGGTAGACCAAGTGCAACTCGATCTGGCCTGGCCGCAGATACGGCTCGGCGATCCCGCGCGCGATGCTGCGGCCATGGCGGGCGCTGTGATACGCCACGACGTCGGCCTCGCCGATCACCCGCGCGGCCTTGACGGTCACCAGCTCGGGATCGCCGGGACCCAACCCGACACCCCACAGCGTCCCCCGCCGGGTCATCGGCCGTCGCCGGCGATCGCGTTGACGGCCGCGGCGGCCAGGGCGCTGCCGCCGCGGCGGCCACGAACCACCAGGTAGGACATGCCGCGCGGGCGCTCGATCAGCTCCTGCTTGGACTGCGCGGAGCCGACGAAGCCGACCGGGCCGCCCAGCACCGCCGCCGGAACCGGGGCGCCGTCGTCGAGCAGTTCCAGCAGCCGGAACAACGCGGTCGGGGCGTTGCCGATCGCGAGGACCGCGCCGCCCAGCCGGTCGGCCCACAGCTCGACCGCCGCCGCGGAACGGGTGGTGCCGACACGTTCTGCCAGCTCGGCGGCCCGCGGGTCGGCGACGAGCGACACCACCTCATTGCCGGCGGTCAGCCCGGTGATGCCCGCGGCAACCATCGACGAGTCGCACAGCACCGGCGCGCCCGCCCCCAGGGCCCCGCGGCAAACCGCCACCACATCGTCGGTGTAGGCGATGTGTCCGGGTAGGTCGACCTGCCCGCAGGTATGGATCAGTCGCACCACCACCCGCGCCACATCCCCGGGAAACCGCGACAGGTCCGCCTCGGCGCGGATCGTCGCGAACGACTGCCGGTAGATCTCGGCGGCGTCGCGAAGGTAGTCGAGCACGGGGCTCACCCTACGGCTGCCGGCGCAGCCGCCGGTATCCGTCACCGGTTGCGACCAACACCTCGCCGGTCGGCGGGCTACCGCAGGCCCGCTCGCAGCCGACGTAATGCCGGTGCGGACCGTGCGGGGTGAGCGACGCCGCGGCATCGGCGCGCACGTCGGCGAGCGCGTGACGACAGCCCGGGCTGCCGGTGCAGGCGCTGACGTTCAGCCACGGCGAGTCGTCGTCGAAGATCAGGCCCAGCGGCGCCAGCACCCCGAGGGCGGTCTCGGCGACGCCTTCCTCGAGGTCGAAGATCAGCACCGAGCGCCACGGCGTGATCGCCATCGGCGCGCCAGTCGCGGCGAGGAACCGAGCCGTGCGGACCGGCAGCACACCCAACGGCACCGCCGCACCAAGCGTGATGCGTTGATTTATCTGTTTGATCCAACCGACCGGCGGCCGGGTCACCGACGGCCACGTCGTGCGCGGGGCCGCCGAGACGGCCAGCCCGTCGAGCAGCGGCTGCTCGTCGCTCAATTCGGCGACCCGCCACGCTTTTCCCCGAAGCCGGGCAAATCGTGCCGCCACCGTCACCAGGGCCGGCACCACGTCGGCGGGCGACAGCCGCACGCCGGTGTCGCGCCCAGCCAGCAGCAACGCCGCGGCATCGCCGAGCACGTGGGCGCCCACATCGGCGCCGAGTCCCGACACGTCGCCGCGCCCGTCGTCGATCGCGAACCAGAACCGGCCCGGCAGCCCGGCCAAGGCCGGCTCGGCGCGGATCGCCTCATCAAGGGCAACCACCCAACCCCGGACGTCGGCGTGCGCGCCAGCCCGGCCGGACAGCGGCGACGCGACGACGTTGCGGACCCGATCGTGCACGGCAGAGGGCAGCAGACCCGCCGCAGCCACCGCGCCGGCCACGGCCGCAGCATCGGTGATGCCGCGAATCTGCAGATTTCCCCGGGAAGTCAGCTCCAACGCCGGGCAGCCGAATCGGGATGCCGCCCGCGCCAGTGCGTCGAGCTGGCCGGCGGTGATCGCCCCCCCGGGCAGCCGCACCCGCGCCAGCGCGCCGTCGGAGGCCTGATGCAGCTGCAGCGCACCCGGGCAGGCGTCGTCGTCGCGGGTGCGGGTCATCTGCCCACGGTATCGGTGCGCCCGCCCCCCGGCGACGTGCCACGATAAGGGTGTGTCGATGCCGGGTGTCGACCAGCGGAGAGGGCGGGTGGTCGCCCTGGTCGCGCTGCTGTTGCTGGTCGGCGTCGCGCTGCGCGGATACCTGCCCGGCGACGGGCAAGCACCCCGCCAGCAGCCGGCCGCCAGCCCGCTGTCCCTGTTCGCGGATGTCGCGCTGCTCGGCGCTTCGCTGGTGATCGTGGCGCTGGCGATCGTCGCGTGGCTTCGCGACCCGCGGAAGTCCACCCCCGCCACGCACGACCTGCCGCGGTCGCCCGGCGGTAACCGGGAACGGCCCCGATGGCGCTTGCTGCTGATCTGTGTCGGCGCCTTTTTGGTCTGGCTGCTGATCCTCATGCTGCTGATGCGGCTGGCCGGGCCGCCGCACCGCATCGACCAAAACCCCGGGCCCACGCGGGGAGCCCCGGCATCGCCGGGCAATGGGTCCCCGCCGCGGCCGGAGACCGGTCGGGACGTCTTTTGGTACCTCGCCGGAACCACCGCCGTCATGCTCGTGCTGCTGGTCGTGGCCGCGGTCGTCGCAATCCGGCGGCGCGGGCACCCGGCACCGCGCCCGGTCATCGGCGACCATGCCGTGCCGCACCCGGCGGCGGCCGGCCCCGAGTCGCTGGCCTTGGCGGCCGAACGCGGGCTGGCCGAGATCGAAGACCTCAGCCGGGAACCGCGTGAGGCCATCATCGCCTGCTACGCGGCGATGGAGCGCGCGCTTGCCGACGCTCCCGGCGCGATGCCGCAGGACTCCGACACACCGTCTGAGGTGCTGGCCCGGGCGGTCGAACACCACGCGATCCATGCAGGCAGCGCCACCGAGCTGGTGAACCTGTTCACCGAGGCCAGGTTCAGCGTTCATGTGATGAACGAGGCGCACCGCGAGGCCGCCGTCGCGGCGCTGCAGCTGGTCCTTGCCGAAGTGCGGAGCCTGGCATGAAACGAAGCGACGCGGCGAAATGGATCGCGGGCGGTTTCTGCCTCGTGGTGGCCGTGGAGGTGGTGGCGATCGTGATGGCGCATCACCGCTACGTGCTGATGGCTTCCGGCGCCGCCGCGGCCGTGGTGCTGCTCGCGGGGCGCAGGCTGCTGGGCGGTGACAGCGAACCCACCCCGACCGAGCGGGTCAACGAACAACAGGCGGAATCGATGCGCCGTTGGATATCCCGCACCGAGACCATGATCCGGTGGGCCAATTCCACCCGGGCGGACTGGGACCGGCACCTTCGGCCCAGGCTGGCACGGGAATTCTTCATGGCCACCGGCCAGCGGCAGGGCAAGGATCCGGCGGCGCTGCAGGCCACCGGCCGGATTGTGTTCGGCGACGAGTTGTGGCAGTGGGTCGATCCCTCGAACGTCGCGTACGGCGCTGCCGGTGAGCCAGGTCCAGGCCGGGGCGCACTGGAGGAAATCCTGGAGCGATTGGAGCGGGTATGACGATGCCCACCACGGCCACCACCGCCCACTCGGAGGCCGTGCTCGACGAGATCGAGCGGGTGGTGGTGGGAAAGCGGTCGGCGCTGACCCTGATTCTCACCACGGTGCTGGCCCGCGGGCACGTGCTGATCGAGGACCTCCCCGGGATGGGCAAGACGCTGATCGCGCGCTCCTTTGCTGCCGCGTTGGGACTGAACTTCACCCGAGTGCAATTCACCCCCGACCTGTTGCCCGCCGATCTGCTCGGCTCCACGATCTACGACATGCAGTCCGGCCGCTTCGACTTCCGCCGCGGACCGATCTTCACCAACCTGCTGCTGGGCGACGAGATCAACCGGACACCGCCCAAGACCCAGGCCGCGCTGCTGGAGGCGATGGCCGAAGGACAGGTCAGCATCGATGGCGAAACCCACCGGCTGCCCGAGCCGTTCATCGTCCTGGCGACTGACAACCCGATCGAGTACGAGGGCACCTATCCGCTGCCCGAGGCGCAACTGGACCGGTTCGCGGTCAAAGTCGAACTCAAATACCTGTCCGAACGAGACGAGACCTCGATGCTGCGCCGGCGCCTGGACCGGGGTTCGGCGGAACCGACGGTGCACCAGGTCGTCGACGCGCACGACCTGATCGCGATGCGTGAATCGGTCGAGCAGGTCACGGTCCACGAAGACGTCCTGCACTACGTGGTGTCGCTGGCCAACGCCACCAGAACTCACCCGCAAGTCGCGGTGGGGGCCAGCCCGCGAGCCGAACTCGACCTGGTCCAACTGGCCCGTGCCCGTGCGCTGCTGGGCGGGCGGGACTACGTCATCCCCGAGGATGTCAAGGCGCTCGCCGTTGCCGCCATCGCGCACCGGATCAGCCTGCGGCCCGAGATGTGGGTGCGCAGTATCCACGGCTCCGACGTCGTCGCGCAGCTGCTGCAGCGTCTGCCCGTTCCCCGGGCGCGCGGGCGAACCCCGTGATCGGCCCCGCCCATGGATGACACCCGCGTTACCGACGTCGTACTGCGTTGGCGTGCATCGCCGCTGACGCGGGCGCTGGCCAGCTGCGCCGGCGTGGCGTTCGCCGCCGCCCTGGTCACCGCGCGGTGGGAGCTCATCGCGTTCGTGGCGCCGCTGCTCGGGGTGCTGTCCACCATCTACTGGCAGCGACCCATTGCCAGCGTCCGCGTGCACGCCCAGCCGGGGCTGCTGCGCTGCTTCGAAACCGAACGGACCGAAACCAGCGTGTGGGTGTCGGCCGACATCGCCGACGTGGCGGTCGCACTGGATGTGTCAGCCATCGCCGGCATGGAACTCGAGGTCCTCGACGGCAGCTCGGGCCGGCCGGAAAAGGTTGCGGGATCGGCGCAACGGTGGGGACGCTATCCGTTGCGCGGTCGGGTGGACGCGACGGCCCGCGGCGGGTTGCTGGCCGCGCAGGCAACCGTCGACGTCGCCGACATCTACGTCTTTCCGCTCGCCCCCCCGCAATCGACCGGGATACCGCGGACCGAGTTACCCGACCGGCTCGGCACCCACCTGACCCGCCATATCGGCCCCGGTGTCGAGTACGCTGACATCCGCGCCTACCTGCCCGGCGACCAACTGCGAACCATCAACTGGCCGGTCAGCGCCCGACGCGGCAGCCTGCACGTCACCGAGCGGCTGACCGACCGCGCCGCCGACGTGGTGGTACTGATCGACATGAGCGCTCAAGCCGCCGGGCCGGCCACGGCGGCCACCGAACGCGCCGCGTCCGGGGCCGCTCAGGTCGTGCAAACCGCCCTGAAAAACGGTGACCGGGCGGGCATCGTCGGACTCGGAGGACGCCGGCCGCGGTGGCTGGGACCCGACATCGGGCGGCGCCAGTTCTACCGCATCCTGGACACCGTGCTCGGCGCCGGCACCGAATTCGAAACCACCACCGGGACATTGGCGCCCCGAGCAGCCGTCCCCGCGGGTGCGATCGTCGTCGCGTTCTCGACGCTGCTCGATACCGAGTTCGCGCTGGCGTTGATCGACCTGTGCAAACGCGGCCACACCGTCGTTGCCGTCGACGTCCTGGAGGGCGCGCCGTTCCCCGATCAACAGGACGCGATCGTCGAGCGGATGTGGGCACTGCAGAGGTCCGCGATGTATCGCGACATGGGCGTGATCGGCGTCGACGTCATCGCGTGGCCGGAGCAGGTGACGCTGGACCAATCGATGCGGATGGTGCCCGAGCACGGTCGCGCGGCGGCCAGGCGGCGATGACATGGCCGCCAACGCGCAGGGCCCGATGTCGCCGGCCGAGCGGCTCCAGCCGGCCCCCCGCGCCTTTTCGACCGGGTTCGGGATCCTGATGGTAGCGGCCGCCGCCGTCCACGCCGACCGACCCGGGCTCGTCGTGGCGGCACTCGCGGTGACCGCGGTGCTCGTCGGGCTGCGATTCCGCGCGGCCGTGACGGCCGCCGTGCTGCTCGCCGTGTCGGCGATCGTGCTGTGTGAGCCGCCGCCCTTGTTCGCGGCCGTGTCCGGGCTCTCGGCCGCCGCCTACCTGGTGCTGCGGCACGCCGTGGAAGCCGGTGTCGTGACCACCACCTGGCCCACGGTGGTCGGCGTGATCGGCTTCACCGTGCTGGGGGCGATCGCCACGTCAGCGCCAGCACATCTACCCTGGCTGCCGGTGCTGGCCCCGCCCGCGGCCGTGGCGATATTCGCGCTGGCCACCCGCCCCTTCCTTGATCACAGGTAGTCGACTACTCGCGACTCGGGGGGCAGACGACCATACGTTTTCCCGCATGACCATCCAAGCCGCACCGGACGAGGGCGCCCAAGCCCCCGAGTTGGCCGTCCAGCCCGATGTCATCGACCAGAAGGCAGGGCCGGCGCCCACCCTGATCACCGAACAGGAGGTCCTGCTCGGCACCGCAGCCGCCCTGCATGTGCTCTCCGCCGTATCGGCGCCGCCACGCCCGGCGCCCAAGCGGTACCCGCAGCGCTCGGCCAGTTATTACGACAGCAGCCTCACCTCACGGGCGGGATACCGACTATGACCACGTTGATCGCGTTGGGATCGATCGTCGTACTGCTCGGCGCCGTCACGGGCAGGCCGTACCCGCAGTCGTGGTACGCGCGCTGGTCCCGGCACAGCTGAGGGAGGTCACTGCGGTAGGAATGGTGGGTGCAACAGCCCACCGTCTTGCTGCTGTCGACGTCTGACACCGACCTGATCACGGCCAGGTCCAGCTGCGCCGACTACCGCTGGGCGAACCCGTCGCGGCTGCTGCTCGACGACCTGGCCGCCCTGCTGGACGGCGCCGACGTCGTCGTCGTGCGCATCCTCGGTGGCTACCGGGCGTGGCAGGACGGCATCGACGCGGTCACCGCCAGCGGAGTGCCCGCGGTCGTCGTCAGCGGGGAGCAGGCCGCCGACGCCGAATTGATGAACCGGTCCACCGTCGCGGCCGGAATCGCTTTGCAGGCCCACCTGTACCTGGCGCACGGCGGCGTAGCGAACCTGCGTCACCTGCACGCCTTTCTGTGCGACACCGTGTTGATGACCGGCTTGGGATTCGCGCCGCCGGCCGCCACACCGACCTGGGGGGTGCTGGATCGTCGGTCCGCGGACCTCGGCGGTCCCACCATCGCGGTGCTGTACTACCGCGCTCAGCAACTCGCCGGAAACACCGCCTACGTCGAGGCGTTGTGCGCGGCGATCGAGGAGGCCGGCGGCCGCGCCCTCGGAGTGTATTGCGCTTCGCTGCGCACCGCCGAGCCGGAGTTGATCGGCACGCTGGCCGGCGCCGACGCGATGGTGGTGACCGTGCTGGCCGCCGGCGGTGCCGTGCCCGCTTCGGCGGGGGCCGGCGGCGACGACGACGGCTGGGACGTCGCGCACCTCGCCGCGCTGGACATCCCGATCCTGCAAGGGCTGTGCCTGACCGGTTCGCGGACCGACTGGACGGCCAACGAGAACGGGCTGAGCCCGCTGGACGTCGCCACCCAGGTCGCCGTCCCCGAGTTCGACGGGCGGATCATCACAGTCCCGTTCTCGTTCAAGGAGATCGACGACGAGGGGCTGATCTCCTACGTGCCCGATCCGGAGCGGTGCGCCCGGGTCGCCGGCATCGCCGTGCGGCACGCCCGGCTGCGCGGGATCGCGGCCGCCGACAAGCGCGTGGCGATCGTGTTCTCGGCCTATCCCACCAAGCACGCCAGGATCGGCAACGCCGTCGGGCTGGACACTCCGGCCAGTGCCGTCGCCCTGCTGCGGGCGATGCGCGACCGCGGCTACCGGACCGGCGACATCGGCGGTCTGGACGAGCTGGATGGTGACGCGCTGATCCACGCGCTGATCGAGCGGGGCGGGCAGGACCGCGACTGGCTCACCGACGGTCAGCTGGCAGCCAACCCGATCCGGGTGTCGGCCGCCAGCTACCGCGCCTGGTTCGACACCCTGCCCGCCGGGCTCACCGAACGGGTCATCGAGCACTGGGGTCCGCCGCCGGGCGAGCTGTTCGTCGACCGCGGCGACATCGTGATCGCGGCGCTGCAGTCGGACAACATTGTGCTGATGGTGCAGCCGCCGCGCGGCTTCGGCGACAACCCCGTCGCGATCTACCACGATCCAGACCTGGCGCCCAGCCACCATTACCTGGCCGCATATCACTGGCTGGACACCGGTTTTCACGCCGACGCGATCGTGCACCTGGGCAAGCACGGCAACCTCGAGTGGCTGCCCGGCAAGACGCTGGGCATGTCGGCCGCGTGCGGCGCCGACGCGGCGCTGGGCGACCTACCGCTGATCTACCCGTTTCTCGTCAACGATCCCGGCGAGGGCACACAGGCCAAGCGACGCGCGCACGCGGTGCTCGTCGACCACCTGATCCCGCCGATGGCGCGCGCCGAGACCTACGGCGACATCGCACGATTGGAGCAGCTGCTGGACGAGCACGCGACGATCGCCGCGCTCGACCCCGCGAAACTGCCCGCGATCCGCCAGCAGATCTGGACGCTGATCCAGGCCGCCAAGATGGACCACGACCTCGGACTAGCCGACCGGCCGGGCGACGAGCAGTTCGACGACATGCTGCTGCACCTCGATGGCTGGCTGTGCGAGATCAAGGACGTGCAGATCCGCGACGGGCTGCATGTGCTCGGGCAGGCGCCGGCCGGCGAGCAGCAGCTCGACCTGGTGCTGGCGATCCTGCGCGCGCGCCAGCTGTGGGGCGGCCAGCGGTCGTTGCCCGGGCTGCGGCAGGCGCTGGGCCTGTCCGAGGACGGCAGCGACGACCGTGCGGCCGTCGACGCCGCCGAGTCGGCGGCGCGCGAGCTGGTTTCGGCCCTGCAGGGCCGTGGGTGGGATCCGCGGTGCGTCGAGGAGCTGACCGACAACACCGACGCGCGGGCGGTCCTGCGGTTCGCCGCGACCGAACTGGTGCCGCGGCTGGCCGCGACGTCGGAGGAGATCGACCAGTTGCTGCGCGCACTGGACGGTCGGTTCATCGCGTCCGGCCCGTCGGGATCGCCGCTGCGGGGCCTGGTCAACGTGCTGCCGACCGGACGCAACTTCTATTCGGTGGATCCCAAAGCGGTGCCGTCGCGGCTGGCGTGGGAAACCGGTGTGGCGATGGCCGATTCGCTGCTGGACCGCTACCGCGAGGACTACGGCCGGTGGCCGCGATCGGTCGGATTGTCGGTGTGGGGGACATCGGCGATGCGCACCGCGGGTGACGACATCGCCGAAGTCCTCGCGCTGCTTGGTGTCCGGCCCCGCTGGGACGACGCGTCACGCCGGGTCGCCGGCCTGGAACCGGTCACCATCGAGGAGTTGGGCCGGCCGCGCATCGACGTGACGGTGCGGATATCAGGGTTCTTCCGCGACGCGTTCCCGCACGTCGTCACGATGCTCGACGACGCGGTCCGGCTGGTCGGGGGACTGGACGAACCCCCGGAGCACAACTACATCCGCGCACACGCGCAGGCCGACCTCGGCGACCATGGTGACGAACGACGGGCCTTGACAAGAATATTCGGGTCGGCGCCGGGGACCTACGGGGCGGGGCTGCTGCAGCTGATCGACAGCCGCAACTGGCGCGGCGACGCCGACCTGGCACAGGTGTACACCGCGTGGGGTGGGTTCGCCTACGGGCGCGAGATGAACGGCCGGCCGGCGACCGACGACATGAACCGCCAGTACCGGCGAATCGCGGTCGCCGCCAAGAACACCGACAGCCGGGAACACGACATCGCCGATTCCGACGATTACTTCCAGTACCACGGCGGCATGGTCGCGACCGTTCGGGCCCTCACCGGACGCGATCCGGCGGCCTACATCGGTGACAACACCCGCCCCGACGCGGTGCGCACCCGCAGCCTGTCCGAAGAGACGTCACGGGTGTTCCGCGCCCGAGTGGTCAACCCCCGCTGGATGGCGGCCATGCGCAGGCACGGCTACAAGGGCGCGTTCGAAATGGCGGCGACGGTCGACTACCTGTTCGGTTACGACGCCACCGCCAACGTGATGGCCGACTGGATGTATCAGCAGCTCACCGAGCGGTACGTGCTCGACGACGTCAACCGGAAATTCATGGCCGGCGCCAACCCGTGGGCGCTGCACGGCATGGCCGAGCGGCTGCTGGAGGCGATCGGCCGTGGCATGTGGGCCCAGCCGCACGCCGACACCGTTAACGGCCTGCGCCGGGTCCTGCTGGAGGCCGAGGGCGCCCTGGAAGCCTGATGGCGGGTTCAGTGAGCGGGTCTCGTGATCGGCTAGATTCAACCCGTGACAACGACATTCGCGGACGTTGCGAACGCCCGTTATCTGCTGCTGACCACCTTCACCAAGGACGGTCGTCCCAAGTCCACACCGATCTGGGCGGCCTCCGACGGCGAACGGCTGCTCGTCATCACCGAGGAAAAGTCGTGGAAGGTCAAGCGGATTCGGCACACGCCGCGGGTGAGGATCGCCGCCTGCGACATGCGCGGCAACCCGAAGAGCGACGCCGTCGAGGCAACGGCGTCCATCCTGGCCAAGTCGGAAACCGACACCGTTTACCGTGCCATCGGTCGGCGCTACGGCATCGTCGGCAAAGTGTTCAACGTGGTCAGCAAGCTGCGCGGTGGGCGGGAGCGCAACGTCGGCCTCGAACTGAAGCCCGCGGGCTGACATGGCGCCCACCTGAGCGAACCTGTGGAAGCGGTCGCCCGGGTGCTGCCGAAGTCCGAGACGCGACGGGTGTACGAGGCGATCCGGAGCCCCCGATTAGGAACCCCGCGTCGGGCGGGCGCGTTGTCCGTACATGGTGGTGCCGCTGTTGTGGATCTACGTCGTCGTCGAACTGGCGGCCGTCGTCGGGCTGGCCGCGACGATCGGCGTCGGCTGGACGCTACTGATCGCGCTGGCGGCGTTCGTCGTCGGGCTGTCGGTCGCCGGCTCGCAGATCAGGCGCCAGCTGGGGCGTCTGCGTGACGGCGTGACCACCGCGCACGGCGCGGTGCGCGACGGCGCGCTCGTCGCGCTGGGCACCGTGCTGGTGGTGATCCCCGGCCTGGTAACCACGGTGCTGGGCCTGGTGGTCCTGCTGCCGCCGACCCGCGGGCCCGCCCGGCGGGCGCTGACGTTTTTGGCCGTTCGGCGCGTCGGACGCCGGTACGCCGGCCGCCGCGACTACGTCGACGGGGTCGACGGGGTCGACGGGGTCGACGGGGAGGTCATCGTCGCTCGCGAGCGGGAGGCACCCCCGATCACCGACGTGCAGCCGCCCGCCCTGCCTTGACCACGCTGCTGGTCAACGGGCGGATCTACAGCCCGTCGCACCCCGACGCCAGCGCCATGGCGGTCCGCGACGGATTGGTGGTGTGGTTGGGCAGCGACGATGTCGGGCGGGCGCAGTTCCGCGGCGCGCGGATCGTCGACCTGAACGGCGGCTTCGTCGCGCCGGCGTTCGTCGACAGCCACGTGCATCTCACCGCCACCGGGCTGACCCTGGCCGGGCTCGACCTTCGCCAGGCCACGTCGCGGACACACTGCCTGCAACTGATCGGTGACTACGCCCGCGCTCATCCCGACGGGCCGGTGTGGGGGCACGGCTGGGACGAGACAGGGTGGCCCGAGCCGATCGCACCGACCACCGACGACCTCGACGGCGTGCTCGGTAACCGGCCCGGCTATCTCGCCCGGGTCGACCTGCACTCCGCCGCGACATCGACGTCGCTGCGCCGCCTGGATCCCGATCTGCCGGGTTCGACAGGGTTCGAGCCCCAGCGACCGGTGACCGCCGACGCGCATCACCGGGTGCGGGCCGCCGCGCGCGCACTGCTGACGGCCGACCAGCGGGCACGCGCGCGCGCCGCCGCGCTCGACGCGGCCGCCGCCCACGGCGTCGTTGCGGTGCACGAGTGCGCCGGCCCGAACATCGGCGGACTCGAGGACTGGGTGGAAATCCGCGACATGGTCCACGGCGTGGAGGTGATGGGGTATTGGGGCGAGGCCGTGGCAAGCGCCGAGGAAGCCAACGCCCTCGTCGCTGCCACCGGCGCCCGCGGCCTGGCCGGCGACCTGTTCGTCGACGGCGCGCTCGGATCACACACCGCCTGGTTGCAGCGGCCGTACGTCGACGCCGGCCACCGCGGCAACGCCTACCTCGACCCCGACACGATCACCGCGCACATCGGAGCCTGCACGAAGGCCGGTATCCCGGCCGGATTTCACGTCATCGGCGACGCCGCGGTCACCGCCGTCGTCGCCGCGTTCGCCGCGGTGGCGGACCGGCAGGGCGTCACCCGGCTGGCACGCTGCGGGCACCGCCTGGAGCACCTGGAAATGATCAGCGCCGCACAAGCTAGCCAGCTGGCCCGATGGGGTGTCAGCGCCAGCGTGCAACCGAATTTCGACGCACTGTGGGGCGGCGACGACGGCATGTACGCGCGCCGGCTGGGCCCGCAGCGAGCCCGGCTGTTGAATCCGCTGGCGCTGTTAGCATCGCAAGGCGTGCCCCTCGCCTTCGGCTCCGATACGCCGGTGACGAGCATGAATCCCTGGGAAACCGTGCGAGCCGCGGCACGTCATCAGACCCCGGGCAGCGCGCTGTCGGTTCGGGCGGCGTTCACCGCGGCCACCCGCGGCGCATGGCGGGCCGCGGGCATCCGCGACGGCATCACCGGCACGCTGGTTCCGGGCGCGCCCGCCTGCTACGCGGTGTGGGACGCAGGCCCGCTGCACGTCGAGGCCCCGGGGGACGCGGCGCAGCGGTGGTCCACCGATCCGCGTGCCCGGGTTCCCCCGCTGCCGCGGCTGTCCCCCGACGACCCCCTGCCCAGCTGCGTGCGTACGGTGCACCGCGGCCAGGTCATCCATGGCTGAGGTGACCAGCATCGGCAACCCCGGGCGGGGCCGGCACGCGGCCCCCGACGTCGACGACGCCGGCGACACCCGGGTGCGTCGCCTCGGACGCGGCGTCGTGGACAGGCTGCCGGCCGCGGCCGTGGCGATCGGGGCCGGGCTCCTGCTCTGCGTCAGCTTCGCGCCGTTCGGCTTCTGGTACGCCGCGATCGTGGCTTTCGCGCTGCTCGCCTTCCTCTTCACCCGCGAATCCGTTCGACTGGCCGCCGGTTTCGGATACGGCCTGCTGTGCGGATTGGCGTTCTATCTGCCGCTGCTGCCGTGGACCGGCGAACTGGTCGGGGTGGGGCCGTGGCTGGCGCTGTCGGTGGTGTGCGCGCTGTTTCCCGGGCTGTTCGGGGCGCTCGCCGTCGTGGTGCGGCGGCTACCCGGCTGGCCGGTCTGGTTCGCGGCGCTGTGGGCGGCGGTCGAGTGGTTGAAATGCACCGTGCCGTTCGGGGGGTTCCCCTGGGGCGTGGTGGGCTTCGGCCAGACCGCTGGGCCGCTGCTGGTCATCGCGAAACTCGGCGGGGCCCCGCTGCTATCGTTCGCGGTCGCGCTCGCCGGGGCCGGGCTGACCTCGCTGGCAGTCGAGATCCATCGGTGGTGGCGCATGGGTGCCGAACGCACCCAAACGCCGCCGCGGGTGGTGCTGCCCGGCGCGTGCATCTGCCTGGTGCTGTTCGGCACCACGGCGCTGTGGCCCGGGGTGCACCAGTCGGGCATCGGCGCAGGCGCCGATCCCACCATCAACGTGGCCGCGGTGCAGGGCAACGTGCCCCGACTGGGGCTGGACTTCAACGCCCAGCGGCGGGAGGTGCTCGACTACCACGTGCGCGAAACACTGCAGCTGGCCGACGACATCCGAGCCGGTCGCTCGCCACAGCCGCAGTTCGTCATCTGGCCGGAGGACTCTTCGGACGTCGACCCGATCAGCAACCCCGACGCGGCGCAGCAGATCTTCGTCGCCGCGCAGGCCGTCAACGCGCCGATCCTGGTCGGCAGCGTGCTGGCGCGCGCGGATTCCACGCCGGACAACCCGACCTCGACCAACACGGTGCTGGTGTGGGATCCCAACGCCGGCCCCACCGACCGTCACGACAAGCAGATCGTGCAGCCCTTCGGCGAGTACCTGCCATGGCGGGGCTTCTTCACGCACCTGTCGGGCTACGCCGACCGGGCCGGCTATTTCGTGCCCGGCCACGGCAGCGGCGTGGTGCAGGCCGCCGGGGTCGCGGTCGGGGTGGCGACGTGCTGGGAGGTGATCTTCGACCGCGCCCCCCGGCAATCGGTACTCAACGGCGCACAGCTGCTGGCCGTGCCCACCAACAACGCGACCTTCGACGAGGACATGAGCGAGCAGCAGTTGGCGTTCGCCAAGCTGCGGGCGGTCGAGCACGACCGCTACACGGTCGTTGCGGGCACCACCGGGATCAGCGCGGTCATCGCTCCCGACGGGCGAGAAATCGCCCGCACCGGCTTTTTCGAACCCGCCTACCTGGACAAACAGGTCCACCTGAAGACCAACCTGACCCCGGCCATGCGATGGGGCCCAGTCCTGCAGTGGGCCCTGATCGTGATCGGTGGCGCCGCCCTGCTGGCCGCAATACTGCACAATGGTTGGTTCATGCGTCGCCGGGACCGGCGAGCAAGCGACTCGGCGCCCGCAGCGGGCGACACGGACGAAGGAGCCACATGACCTCCGGCGCGGGAGCGCAGCGACACCGGAAGAACGGCCAGGCGGAGCGGCCGAGCCGGCACACGCTGGCCATCATCCCGACCTACAACGAGCGGGAAAACCTGCCGCTGATCGTCGAGCGGTTACACCGCGCCCAACCCGGCGTCCACATCCTCGTCGTCGACGACAGCAGCCCGGACGGCACCGGGGAGCTGGCCGACCAGCTCGCCGGTGCCGAGGGCGAGCGCATCCACGTCATGCACCGCACCGCCAAGGACGGGCTCGGTGCGGCCTACCTGGCCGGGTTCGCGTGGGGTCTGAACCGCGAATACTCGGTGCTGGTCGAGATGGACGCCGACGGCAGCCATTCGCCGGAGCAGCTGTACCGGCTGCTCGACGCCATCGACAACGGCGCCGACCTGGCGATCGGCTCGCGATACGTCGCCGGCGGCACCGTGCGCAACTGGCCATGGCGCCGGCTGCTGCTGTCAAAGACGGCCAACACCTACTCGCGGGTGCTGCTGGGTGTCGGCGTGCACGACATCACCGCCGGCTACCGCGCCTACCGGCGGGAGGTGCTGGAGAAGATCGACCTGGCGGCCGTCGACTCGAAGGGCTACTGCTTCCAGATCGACCTGACCTGGCGCACCATCACCAACGGCTTCGTCGTCGTCGAGGTGCCGATCACTTTCGTCGAGCGCGAACTGGGCGTGTCGAAGATGAGCGGATCCAACATCCGCGAAGCGATGGTCAAGGTCGCGCAGTGGGGCATCCGCGGGCGCATGGACCGCACCCGCGACAGCGTGAGCTGATCAGGAGACGCTACCGCGGCGGCGGTGCTTGATGATCTCCAGCCGCTCCTTGAGCAGCTCGTCGAGCTCCTCGACCGTGCGGCGCTCCAGCAGCATGTCCCAGTGCGTGCGGGGCGGCTTGACCTTCTTCGGCTCGGGCAAATCACCCTCGATCAGCGTGCCCTCCATGCCGTTGCGGCACAGCCAGGTGCCCGGAATCTCGGCATCGTCGGCGAACGGGACCTCGAACTCCTCGCCGTTGTCCGTGCGATACCGCGCGATCTGACGCGGCGCCAGGTCGTGGTTGCGGTCGGTCTCGTAGCTCACGGCTCCAAGGCGACTGCCTCGCAGGACGCGATCAGCCATCGTCACTACTCCTATCAGCGAAATCTCTCCCGGTTAGGAAACGCAGATCCGCTGCCTGCAGTTCCCTGGCTCGATGTGCACGCATCGAGCCACGCGGGCACCTTCATCCTACCGGGCTTTGCCCGCCGGGCCGTCTAGAGTCGTCACCCGTGGAGCGTCGATGTCGACCATGCCGCTGGTGCGGGCGCGAAGTCGCCGACGCCAGCCAGGGGCGGCGCCGGCAATACTGCAGGCAGTCGTGCCGGCAGCGCGCCTATGAGCAGCGGGCGGCGGTGAAGGGCACGACGGTGCCCGTCGACTCGGTGGTGCTGTCCGCCGACGAGGCCGCGCAGCTGTGCGACCGGGTCTACCAGGTCCGATGCGCGGCCGAGGACGTCGCAACCGCGGTGGACGAGGGAGCCGAACCGCGCGAGCTGCGTGAGCTATGCGCCGCGCTGATGCGCGCGGCACGGGCGGCCGACGGCTGGCGCTGACAGATCACGTCACGGAGAATTTCTTCTGGTTTCTGCCCACCAACGGCGACAGCCGCTCGATCTTCGGCGAGTCGCACGCGTCGACGCATCACGAGGGTGTGCTGATCCCGACCGGTACCTGGGGCGAGCCACCGTCGGCCGCCGCGGAGAAGATCGAGCGGGTCCGCGCGCTGGCCGAAAAACGCGGGCGCAGTGTGAGGTTCGGCATCCGGCTGCACACCATCAGCCGGGACACCTCGGCGGCGGCGTGGGCAGTCGCCGAGGAACTGGTCGCGAAGCTGACCCCCGAGCAGATCGCCAAAGCCACTGAACTGCATTCGAAGTCGCAGTCGGAAGGGCAGCGCCGGATGACGGCGCTGCACGGCGGGCGCATCGACCAACTGGAGATCTACCCCTACCTGTGGGCCGGGGTGGGCTGGTCCGTGGCGGGGCGGCCACCGCGCTCGTCGTGCTGCCGTTGCTGCGGCAGAAGGGAATCGCCTAGGCCCGTAGCCGGGTGGGCGCAAATCGTCATTCGGTGATTCCGGGCAGCTCATTTGTGGTTGGCTAAGTTGTCGACGTCGGCTCTGTTGCGGCATCGACCCAGGCATGAAGGGAGCTCACCAATGTTGTTCTCCAGCCCTACGGTGCACGGTGCGATCGTTGCCACGGTGGGTGCTGCGGCGATAGCCGGCATGATGTTCTCGGGCGCCTCATCGGCGTCTGCTCAACCCGCGCCGCCTGCCCCGCTACCGCCTGATTGCAACGCCGCCAACCTCGCGCGAGTGTCGGCAGGTGTCGCCTCGGCGACCGCTGACTACCTCGACAGTCATCCAGACGTCAACAACTTCCTCACGGGTCTGCACGGTTTACCGAACGACGAAATTCCCACCGACGTTCGCAACTACATGAATGCCAACCCACAGGTCCAATCCGACCTCACCGCGATCCGCCAGCCGTTGACCGACTTACGGAATCGCTGCCAGTGATCACGCCGGATCCGCGCTTTTTGAGGGGACACGCAAAATGAGTCAACGAGTGCGTTGGTGGGCCGCGATGTCAGCGGCCGTGATCGCATCAGTCGCTGTTCCGGCGACCGCGCTCGTCATCGCGCCCGCCGGAGCCGCCAAGGCCGACGTCTGTGCAAGCGCTGGAAGACGGGTATCCGTGTCGGGCTGCGCCAACGTCGCAGACGCTGTCGCACCGTACGTCCCACCGCCGGCGTACTACGCGCCGTTGCCGGACGACCCGCCGCCGCCGCCGAACGTCAGCGGGTGTGTGAGCTACAACGGGCGGTGGGTCAGCGCCGGCGGATGCACGTGACGTTCACGTCGCCGGCGCGAGCTTGAGCTTCACATACTGTTGGATGCCGACACGGTCAAAGGTGCGCCGACGCCTCGGCGGCAGCATCGGCCCAGCCGCTGCGGCGTCGATGAGCTCGGGCCGCACGACCTCGTAGCTTCGACCCTCCGCTGAAATCGTCGCGCGCCCGGCCGCGAGCACGTTTTGCAGCCAGTCCACCCGCGTGCCGTAGGGCAGCGGAATGATGAAACCGTCCGGCAGCGGCTCGGCCACCACCGGCGTGACGTACTGCTTGCCCGAGCGACGCCCGGTGTGTCCGACAGCCGCGGCGTAGAAGTGCTTGCGACCGGCAAGCCCCATCATGACCGGGTTGAGCAGATACTTGTTCCACTTCCGAACCGCCTTGAGCATCGAAGCGGGCCAGCTTGCCGGTGCCAGCGACATGGTGCCTCCTCCTGAACCACCCTCCGTGATGGCGTGGACGGCGCCGGAGCGGAGGACGGAACGTTAATAATATCTGCGTATCAACGCAGGTCTGAGGTCAAGGTGGTCCGGATGCCGCCGACCCGCCGCGGGTCCGGCGTACGCGGCGAAAACCGGCTAACAGACGAACTTCTCGCCGACGTCAGGCGGCGGTGTGGCTTGGCGGGCGCAGCCGAACGCGACGATGCCGGTGTCGCTGAAGCGGGCCGCCGAGCGGTGGGCGTAGTCAACGCAGTACAGCCCGACCTGATCCGAGCGGCACTGGTAGTCGCCGAACTTCAGTGAGCTGCCGTACGGAAGCTGCGGCCCGTCGCCGGCCGTGAACCGACCGGGGTCGCCGTGCAGGCCGCCGACGGTGATCGACGCGCCGTCGAAATCCACCCAACCGCCGATCCATTCGGTGTATGCGTCAGGCGGCCGAGGCGGCGGATCCGTCAACTTCACCAGGCACGCCAGCGCCCCGCCGCTGTACTTCGAATCGGTCATGCAATTCGTCTTGCCGGACGGCGTGACGAATGCGACATCGCCGCCGAGCCGGCTGGTCACGCCGTCGCGTGTCGCGGTGTGAAACGCCCCGGCGTCGGCGGGGTCTCCTGCCTGAATCCACGCGATGAGGTCTGCGATCGGGGTGTCGGGACCCGGCGGCGCCGGCGCCGATTGGACGGCACTCGACGGCGGCGTCGTCAACGTCGCCGGCGCGGGCCGGGACTGGCCCGAGGTGGTGTGCGCGCAGCCCGCCAGCACCAGCAGCGCGGCGATGACCGGGTCCCCTCTGCGCATGGCTGCCACCGTATCGGCCTGCGGTCGGGCATGGGTGTTGGGTAGTGGCCATGACCGAGGTTTCTGCGGGGTCGTGGTGGCGTCGACCAATGAGCGGCCGAGATCCTGACGAGCAGCACCGCTCCTCGACACCGTTGGAGCTGCTGTTCGACCTGACGTTCGTCGTCGCGGTGGCCCAAGCCGGCGCGCAACTGCACCATGGATTGGCCGCAGGGAACGTCGGCCATGCGCTTGCCGGCTATGCCGCGGTGTTTTTCGGCATCTGGTGGGCGTGGGTGAACTTCACCTGGTTCGCGTCGGCCTACGACACCGACGACGTGCCATACCGCCTGTTGACACTGCTGCAGATGGGCGGGGTGCTGGTGCTGGCCGCCGGAATCCCCTCGGTCTTCGGGCATTTCGACTTCGCCATGCTGGTCGTCGGCTACGCAATCATGCGGTTGGCATTGGTCGCCCAGTGGTTGCGCGCATCCACCGAGAACCCGGAGAACCGCTCGGCCACCGTGCGTTACGCCCTCGGCGTCGCTGGGGTGCAGGGGTGTTGGGTTGGCTGGCTCTGGCTGACCGGGCTGACGGGACTGATCGTGTTCGCGGTGCTGATCGTGGCGGAGCTGGCGGTGCCGGCGTGGGCCGAATTCGGTGGAGGTAGCACGCCGTGGCATCCCGATCACATCACCGAACGCTACGGGCTGTTCACCATCATCGTGCTCGGCGAGGTCCTGGCCGCGACGATGACCGCCCTGCAGCAGGCCCTCACCGCCGGGCATGCCGACGCGGCAGCATTGATCACCGCGTCGGTCGCCGGGTTGCTGCTGGTGTTCGGGCTGTGGTGGTCGTACTTTCAGCATCTCTCACCCCGGCAGGTGCGCCGCTCGCTGCGCGTCACGTTCGCGTGGGGATACGCCCATTACGCCGTGTTCGCCTCGGTAGCCGCCCTTGGCGCCGGAATGCAGGTCGTCATCGACTCGTTGAGCCACCACACATCCGCGTCGCCCACGTTCGCCGCGTTGACGATCGCGATCCCGGTCGTGACTTACCTGGTGGTGCTGAACTGGGTTGTTTCCGTCGGCAGTCGTGGTGGCTTGTTGGCGCGCACTCTCTCAGTTTGCGTTGGAGCGGCAGTGATCGTGGTCACCGCGCTGAGCGCGCGTACCTTGACGCTTCCGGCAAGCGTGCTGGTCATCGCGCTGCTGGTGGCGATGATGATTGCCCTCCGCCCGACGGCGACCAAACCGGGTTGAAGATTGCGACTCCTACCGGCGGGTCCAAACCGGCCGCGCGACGGCGATTCGTCTACCGTCAGGGAATGGCCGAACGCAGCGTGCGGGTGAGCACCACGAGCGGCACGGTCGAGGGTTTCGCGCGCGGTGGTGTGCACCGCTGGCGCTCCATTCCCTACGCGCGTCCGCCGGTCGGGCCGCTGCGGCTGCGCGCCCCGCAGCCGCCGATGCCGTGGCGGGGGGTGCGGTACTGCCACGACTTCGCGTTCTGCGCGCCGCAGCGCCGCAGGTACACGCTCGTCGGCGTCAACAAGTTCCAGCCGATGAGCGAGGACTGCCTGACGCTGAACGTGGTGGCGCCGTCGGAGCCCGCCGAGGAGCAACTGCCGGTGATGTTCTTCATCCACGGCGGCGGATACCTGCTGGGCAGCTCGGCGACACCGATCTACGACGGCGCCGCGATGGCCCGACGCGGCTGCATCTACGTTTCGGCGAATTACCGGCTCGGCGCGCTGGGTGCCCTGGACCTGTCCTCGTTGTCGACCCGCGAGCATCCCATCGACGGCAACCTGTTCCTGCGCGACCTCGTGCTCGCGCTGCAGTGGGTGCGCGACAACATCGCCGCGTTCGGCGGCGACCAGGACCGGGTGACGATCTTCGGGGAAAGCGCCGGCGCCCACGCGGTCGCCACGCTGTTGGCGGTGCCTGCCGCCGGCGCGCTGTTCGCCGGTGCCATCATCGAAAGCCCGGCCAGCGGGATGGTGCGGCGTTCGGATGCCGCGGCGCGGTTCGCCGAGCAGTTCGCCGAACTGCTCGGCTCCCGGCCGGACCAGGCCGCGGCCGCCGTGATGTCGGCCGAGCCGCGGCAGTTAGGCAAGGCGCTGGACCGGCTGTTGGCCCGAACGGTGTCGGACCTGGCGGGCTCGTTCGCGATCGGGCCGACGGTAGATGGGGACTACCTGCCGCGCGATCCGGTCGAGGCGATGGCCCGCGGCGAAGCGCACCGCGTGCCCATCATCGTCGGCAGCAACGCCGAGGAGGGCCGGTTGTTCACCCGCTGGCTGAAAATGATGCCGATGACCCAGCCGGTGATCGACCGCATGCTCGCCGACCTCGACCCGGCGGCCCGCGAACGCATCGCCGCCGCCTACCCGAACTACCCGGAACCCGCTGCATGCGTGCGGCTGGGCGCCGACATGTGCTTCGGCGCCGCGGCCTGGCAGATCGCCGAGGCGCACAGCAGGCACGCGCCGACCTGGCAGTACCGGTACGACTATGCGCCGCGCACGCTGAGCTGGGCGGGCCTAGGGGCCACCCACGCGATGGAACTACTCGCGGTGTTCGACACCTACCGCACCAGGCTGGGATCGGTGCTCACACTGGCCGCCGACCGCCGGTCGGCGATGCGGGTCAGCAAGAACATTCAGTCCCGGTGGCACGCGTTCGGCCGGACCGGCGTTCCGGGCAAGGGCTGGCCCAAATACACCCAGCCGGACCGAGCGGTGCTGGTGTTCGACCGGTTATCACGCATCGAATTCGATCCCGACCCGGCGCGCCGCCAGGCATGGGAGGGCTACAGCCTGGCGCGCTGAAGTGGTCGGAATAAGGTCATCGGCATGTCCGCCACCGCACCGAACATGCCGTTCGGCAACTACCAGTTACGCAGTTACGCCGGCGCGCACGGCTACGTTTACGGCAGCGCGGGCACCGAAGACACCGAACGGGAGAACCGCGCCGCGTTCGGGCGGCGGCGTCGAGCAGGTGATCCGTAATCTGCTCGCCGAAGTCCATCTGACACTGGCGCTTTCGGGCCATTCTTCGCCGCGCACGCTGAATCCCGGTGTGCTGCGCAGCCGTTGGCCGTAGGGTCGAGGTCATGGCAACGGACCTGAGCGCCGAGTGGCTGACCAGCGTGCTGGGCGCCCCGGTGTCCGGCTTCTCGGTCGAGCGGATCGGAACCGGCCAGATGAGCGAGTGCTACCACGTCACCCTCGATTACGGCGCGGCGGAGGGTCCGGCGTCGGTGGTGCTCAAGGTCGCGGCCGCCGACCCGATGAGCCGACAGACCGGTGTGGCGCTCGGACTCTACGAGCGCGAAGTGCGGTTCTACACGGAGGTGGCGCCGAAACTGCCGGGCCCGCTCGCGCCGTGCTATCACGCGTCGTTTGACGCGGCCGCGGGCACCTTCGCGTTGCTGCTGGGCGACGCCGGTCCGGCCGACGTCGGCGACGAGATCACCGGCACCACGCCAGAGCGCGCGCGGCTTGCCGTCACCGAGCTGGCACGGCTGCACGGCCCTGCGATCGGCGATCCCGCGCTCGCCGGAGCGCCGTGGCTGAACCGGGAGTCACCGGTGAGCCAGGGCCTGCTCGCGCCGCTGTACGCCGGTTTCATCGAGCGCTACGGCGGCCGGATCGCGCCCCGCCACAAGGTGGTGTGCGACCGGCTGGTGGCGGGCTTCGACGCCTACCTGGCCGCCGACCAGGGCCCGCACGGCCTGGTCCACGGCGACTACCGGCTGGACAATCTGCTGTTCGGCCGGCCCGGCGCGGAGCGTCCGCTGACCGTGGTCGATTGGCAAACGGTGACGTGGGGGCCGGCGATGACCGACCTGGCCTACTTCCTCGGCAGCGCGCTGCGGGTAGAGGTCCGCCGGGCCCACGCCGACGAGTTGTTGAGCGCATATCACGAGGCGTTGGGCCCAGATGCCGGGCTCACGCTGGACCAGGTGCACGACGGGGTACGACGGGCCAGCTTCTTCGGCGTGATGATGGCGATCGTCTCGCCGATGCTGGTGCAGCGGACCGACCGGGGCGACGAAATGTTCATGGCGATGATCGAACGCCACTGCCAGCACGTCCTCGACAGCGACGCCTTGGCGTTGTTGCCGGAATCGGTGGTGGCACAACCACTTCAACCGGCTGCGGGCGACGAGGCCGCACACCCGCCCGGCGGCGAGCCGATGTGGAACGAAAGCTGGTACTGCGACTTCGCAGACCCGGCTCAGGGCGTCGGCGGCTACGTGAGGCTGGGGCTGACGCCGAACGAAGGCGTTGCCTGGTTCACGGCGTTGCTGTGCGGGCCGGGCCGGCCCACCGTTGCCATCGTCGATTTCGTCGCGCCGGTGCCGCGGGATCCGTTCTCCCTGACAACCGAGCGCTTCGAGTTCAGCCACCGCGTGCCGGTGCCGCTGCAGACATACCGGGTCCGGCTCAGCGGACGTGGGGAGGCCTTCGACGACCCGGCCGGGTTACTGCGGGGCGAGGCCGGGCGGCAGATCGACGTCGGGATGGACCTGGAGTGGACCACCGCCGGCACGCCCTATCAGTACCGGGTCACCACCCGCTACGAGATCCCCTGTGCGGTCTCGGGCACGGTCACCGCGGACGGGCAGCGCATCGATTTCGACGCGGCACCCGGCCAGCGCGACCATTCGTGGGGGATCCGGGACTGGTGGAGCATGGACTGGGTCTGGAGCGCGCTGCACCTGGACGACGGGGCTCACCTGCACGGCCTGGATCTGCGCCTGCCCGGTACGCCGCCGATCGGCCTCGGCTACCTGCAGGAACCGCAGCAGCCGCTGACCGAACTGCAAGCCGTCACAGCGCGGGAAACCTTCGCCGCCAACGGCTTACCGCTGTCGACCACGCTCACGCTGAATCCCGGTGCGCTGGAGGTGAACGCGGACATCCAGGGCCATGCGCCGCTGCGGCTGGTGGCGCCCGACGGCCGGGTGTCGTTGTTCGCGCGGGCGTGGGCGACGGTCGGCACCTCCGACGGGCGACGCGGCGCCGGCTGGATCGAGTGGAATCGCCACCGGGCGACGTGAAACGCTGCCAGGGTCACCTCACGTTCGCCGCCGCGATCCTGGTGGCCGGCGTGCTCAGCGGCATCGCGGGCGTGGCGACCACGGTGCTGGTCCGGGCGATCGAGCATGTCACCTACGGCTACAGCACGGGTCCCCTGCTGGTCGGGGTGATCTACACGCCGATCGAGAGGCGCATCACCGGCCCGGCGATCGGCTGTGCGCTGGCCGGTTTGGGGTGGTGGGTGTTGCGGCGAAGAGCCAGCGTGCCAAGGCTGACCGACTCCATCCGCCGGGATCAGCCATTCGACCACAAGCCGATGGCCGCGGACGCGCTGCTGCAGGTGCTGGCGGTCGGGTCGGGCGCCTCGCTGGGCCGCGAGCAGGCGCCGCGGCTGTTCGCGGCGTCGTTCACCGAGCGGGTGCTCAAGCGCAGCTCGCTTTCGCTGCTGCAACGGAGGATATTGCTGGGCAGCGCGGCAGGCGCGGGCCTGGCGGCGGTGTACAACGTGCCCGCGGCGGGGATCCTGTTCGCGCTGGGCATCGTGCTCAACAGCTGGCGGCCGCTGGCCGTGCTCGTCGCGGTGGCGACGTCGTCCATCGCGACCGTGACCGCGTGGCCGCTGAGCCACGGTCAGCCGTCGTTCGCCTGGCCCGACACCCAGTACACCTGGAAGGTGCTGCTGTTCGCGATCGCGGCGATGCCGATCGGAATGCTGGTCGGCACCGGATTCAGCCGGCTGGTCGAGAGGGCCAAGCGTTACGCGCTGACAACGTCATGGCTGGTGATCCCGGCGGTGGGCGCGGCCGGCCTGGTGACCGGCATCTGTTCGATCTGGATGCCGCAGTTACCGGGTAACGGCAAGAGCATCATCCTGGAAACGTTGTCCGGCGGCGACAAGCTGATTCCGGTTGCGCTGGTGATGCTGCTCAAGCCGGTGCTGACCGCGCTGTTTCTGCGAACCGGCGCCGTCGGCGGCATGCTGACCCCCGCCCTGTCGACCGGGGTCGCGGCCGGGGCGTTCGTCGCGCTGGTGATCAACCAGCTCGGCGGTCACGCCAGCATCCCGACCTTCGGGCTGATCGGGGGCGCCGCGGTGCTCGGGATCACCCAGCAGGCACCGGTTTTCGCGGCGGTGTTCACCGCCGAGCTGACCCACCCGCCGCCGGCCGTGTGGCTGATGCTGCTGCTGGCCGCCGTCGGCGCCCACGGGATCCGCGCGGTTTCCACCCGGCGCCGCGCCGCGGCAAAGGTCCCGGCCGAGCGCTGAGGCCGATGCGTATGGCACCGGAACAGCGGGTATGCGCCGAACGGTCATTGATAGCGAACTCCGGTCAGGGGAGGATGCCAGCTATGTCGTTGAACGTCACCCGCAAGCTGATCGAGTCGCATCTGGTGTCCGGCGAGATGACCCCCGGTGAGGAGATCGCGATCCACATCGATCAGACGCTCACCCAGGACGCGACCGGCACGCTCGTGATGCAGGAACTCGAGGCACTCGGGCTGGACACCGCCCGCACCGACGTGAGCGTGCAGTACGTCGATCACAACCTGCTGCAGACCGACGAGAAGAATGCGGAGGACCACGAGTACCTGCGCACCGCGGCGCAGCGATTCGGGCTGTGGTACTCCAAGCCCGGCAACGGGGTGTCCCATCCGACCCACATGCAGCGTTTCGGCAAGCCCGGCAAGACGATGGTGGGCTCCGATTCGCACACGCCGGCCGCCGGTTCGCTGGGCATGCTGGCAATCGGCGTGGGCGGTCTGGAGGTCGCGCTGGCGATCTCAGGCCGACCGCTGCACATCCGGATGCCCGAGGTGTGGGGTGTGCGGCTCGAAGGCGAGCTACCGCAGTGGTGTTCGGCCAAGGACGTGATCCTGGAGATGTTGCGCCGCTACGACGTCAAGGGGGGCGTGAACCGGATCATCGAGTACTACGGGCCTGGTCTGGCCGGTCTTTCGCCGATGGACCGCCATGTCATCGCCAACATGGGCGCCGAACTCGGCGCCACCAGCACGGTGTTTCCCAGCGACCAGGCGGTGCGTGACTTTCTGCGCGCCGAAGGCCGTGAGGACGACTGGGTCGAGTTGGTGGCCGACGAGGATGCCGGCTACGACGTCGACGACACCATCGACTTGTCCCAGATCGAGCCGCTGATCGCCAAGCCGTCGTCGCCCGGAAACGTGGTGCCGGTGCGCGAGGTCGCCGGTGCGGAGATCTCGCAGGCGGTGATCGGGTCCAGCGCCAATCCCGGGCTGCGCGATTTCGCGATCGCGGCGGCGATGGTGGCCGGGCGCCAGACCGCGCCGCAGGTCAGCTTCGACATCAACCCGACGTCACGGGAGATCCTGACCGACCTGACCAAGATGGGCGCGACGGCCGACCTGGTGATCGGCGGGGCGCGGATTCATCAGGCGGGCTGCATGGGCTGCATCGGCATGGGGCAGGCCCCGGCCACGGGGCGCAACTCGCTGCGCACGATGCCACGCAACTTTCCCGGCCGGTCGGGAACCAAGGAGGACTCGGTCTGGTTGTGTTCCCCGGAGACCGCCGCCGCGTCGGCGTTGACCGGGGTGATCACCGACCCCCGTGACTGGGCACGTGAGGTGGGGATGGACTATCCGACCCTCGACCTGCCCGAGCAGCACTCGATCAACACGGAGATGCTGGTGGCGCCGCTGGATGCCGAGCAGGCGCAGCGGGTGGAGCCGGTGAAGGGACCCAACGTCTCCAGCCTGCCGGAGTTGTCGCCGCTGCCCGACGAGGTAAAGGCGCCGGTGCTGCTCAAGGTGGGGGACAACATCTCCACCGACGAGATTTCACCGGCCGGGGCACGCGCGCTGCCGTTCCGGTCCAACATCCCCAAGTTGGCGATGTTCAGCTTCACCCAGATCGATGACTCCTACCCCGAGCGGGCGCACCAGGCCGAAGGCACTGGCCACGTCATCGTCGGCGGTGAGAACTACGGCCAGGGCTCGTCACGCGAACACGCGGCGATCGCGCCGCGCTACCTCGGCCTGCAGGTCGTCATCGCCAAGTCGTTCGCGCGCATCCACTGGCAGAACCTGGCCAACTACGGGGTTTTGGCGCTCGAGTTCGAAAACCCCGACGACTACGACAGCATCGACCAAGACGACACGCTGCACGTCGGCCATCTGCGCGACACCCTGCCCAGCAAGGACACGTTGCAGGTCGACAACGTGACCAAGAAGTCGTCGTTTTCGGTACGGCACCGGCTTTCGCCCCGACAGGTGCAAGATGTGCTTGCCGGCGGATCGATACCCCGGCTGGCGGAAGAAGACGAATGACGCAGTCTTTCGACGTGGTGATCATCGGCGCCGGAATCTCGGGTATCGACACCGCATACCGGCTGCGGGAGCGCAACCCGGACCTGAGCTGGGCGATCCTGGAACGACGCGCGCGCATCGGCGGAACCTGGGACCTGTTCCGCTATCCGGGGGTGCGGTCGGACAGCGACATCTTCACGCTGTGCTTCCCGTGGGAGCCGTGGACCCGGCCGGAAATGATCGCCGACGGCGGTCACATCCGGGAGTACCTCGAACAGGCGGCGTGCAAGCACCACATCGACGAGCACATCCGGTTCAACACGTATGTCCGCGCGGCCGACTGGGATTTTTCAACCGACACGTGGACGGTGCGAGCCGAACAGGGCGGAACCGAAAAGATGTATCGGGCGCGGTTCCTGTTCTTCGGCACCGGTTACTACGACTATGACAACCCATATCGACCGACGTATCCCGGAATCGAGGACTTCACCGGCGCCGTCGTGCATCCGCAGCACTGGCCGCAGTCTTTCGATCACGCCGGAAAGAGGATCGTCGTCATCGGCAGCGGCGCAACGGCGACCAGTCTGATTCCGACGCTCTGCGAAACGGCATCGCAGGTGACGATGCTGCAGCGCACGCCGTCGTACATGATCTCGGCCCCGCAGATCGAGCCGACGGCCAACGCGTTGCGGAGAGTACTGCCGTTGCGACTCGCGCACTGGATCGTGCGGTGGCGCAACGCGCTGATGGGCAGCCTGCTGTGGCTGGTGTCACGCACAGCGCCGGGGTTCACCAAGCGGCGACTGCGGCGCGTCGCGGAGAAACACCTGCCTGAGGGCTACGACATCGACACCCATTTCACGCCGCCGTACAACCCGTGGGATCAGCGGATGTGTTTCATCGTCGGCGCAGATCTGTACAAGGCAGTCAGCGACGGCAGGGTCCAGGTCGTCACCGACCACATCGATCATTTCGACGCGGGCGGCATCGTGCTGAAGTCCGGCCGGCACCTCGACGCCGACCTGATCGTCACCGCAACCGGCCTGCGGCTTCAGCCACTGGGCGGCATCACGGTCAGCATCGACGGCGAGAAGATCGAGCCGCAGGAGAAGTTCATGTACCGGCGGCACATGCTCGAGGACGTCCCGAACATGGCCTGGGGCATGATATATACCAACGCGTCGTCGACGCTGGGGATCGACATGACCGCGCAGTCTGTCGCAAAACTGGTGGCCCATATGCGTTCTCACGGCTATACCCACGCTTATCCGCATCTCGGAGACATCCGCATGCCGCAGCAGCCGACGTTCAACCTGGAGTCCGGATACGTGCTGCGCGGGCTGGACGCCCTGCCCAAGTCCGGGACCAGCCGGCCATGGATGGTCAGCCACAACTTTGTGCGCGACGCGCTCGACAACCGATTCGCACCGCCCTGGAAGTCGATGGTGTTCGGCCGTCGCGCGGCGTGAGCCGGTCAGGCCAAACCGTCGCGCCAGCGTGGGTTGTCGGGTCACTTCCGCAAGTTAACCACCCGCGATCTGTAAATCGGGTAGGCATAGGGCATGCGCGCGCCGATCGTCGTGATGGGGGTATCGGGGTCTGGCAAGTCGACGGTCGGTGCAGCGGTGGCGCAGCGGCTGCGGGTACCGTTCGCCGACGCCGACGACCTGCACCCGCCGGCCAACATCGCGAAGATGACCGCCGGCCAACCGCTCGACGACGACGACCGCTATCCCTGGCTGGAGGCGATCGGTGAATGGCTGGCCGGCCATCCCGGCGGGGCTGTGATGAGCGCTTCGGCACTCAAACGCAAATACCGCGACCAATTGCGACGCCATTGCCCGGCGGTGGAATTCGTGCATCTGAGCGGCTCGCCGGAACTGATCGCGGCACGACAGGCAAGCAGGCCCGGCCACTTCATGCCGGCGGCGTTGATGGCGTCGCAGTTCGCCACGCTGGAACCGCTGCAGCCCGACGAGCGCGGTGTCACGATCGACGTCGGCCAGGACATCGATTCCATCGTCGCGAGCTATCTCGCGGGTGCGCAACAGGAGGAGAGCCGGTGATCGCCGTGCTCGCCTCCGACCAGCCGCAGCCGGTGGCCCCGGGGTGGCAGCTCATCGTCGCGGCGCTCGCCGGCATCGCGCTGATCGTCGTGCTGATCACGATCGTCAAACTGCACCCGTTCCTGTCTTTGATCCTCGGCTCGGTGATGGTCGGCGCCGTCGCGGCGGAAAACCCCGGCAAGGTGCTGGATTCGTTCGGAAAAGGATTCGGGGACACCGCAACAAGCGTCGGCATTCTGATCGCCCTCGGCGCGATGTTCGCCAAGCTGCTCGCCGATTCGGGCGGCGCCGACGAGATCGTCGACACTATCGTCGGACACGCGTCGCGACGGGTGCTGCCGTGGGCGATGGCGCTGGTCGGTGCGATCATCGGCCTGCCGATGTTCTTCGAAATCGGCGTCGTGCTGCTGGTTCCGGTGATCTACCTGGTGTCGAGGCGCTCGCAGCTGCCGCTGATCGCGGTGGGAATCCCTGCTCTGGCCGGTCTTTCGGCCATGCACGGCCTGGTCCCGCCGCACCCGGGACCGCTCGCCGCGATCGGTCTGCTGAAGGCCGATCTCGGTGTCACCCTGGCGCTCGGCGTCGTCGCCGCCGTGCCGTCGGTGATCATCTCCGGACCGTTGTTCGGCAAGCTGGCCGCCCGCTGGGTTCCGGTGGGCCCGCCGAGCACGTTCAGCGCCGACGAGTCCGACAGCGACGGGAAGCGACGACCGTCGTTTTCGATCACGCTGTTTTCCATCCTGTTACCGGTGGCACTGATGCTCGGCAAAGCCGTCGTCGACATCACAGTCAAGGCCGAAAACGCGGCGCTACGACAGATCTTCGACGTGCTGGGCAGGCCGCTGGTGGCGCTGCTGCTCGCCGTCCTCGTCGGCATGTTCACGCTGGGCCGCGGCGCGGGCATGACCCGGGACCAGCTGATGAAGTGCGCCGAGTCGGGCCTGCCACCGGTCGCGGGCATCATCCTGATCGTCGCGGCCGGCGGCGGCTTCAAACAGGTGCTGGTCGACAGCGGCATCGGCTCCCTGCTGGCGGACTGGGCGAAGACCGTTCACATCTCGGTGATCCTGCTCGCCTGGCTGCTCGCCGTGTTCATCCGGGTGGCGACCGGTTCGGCGACGGTGGCGACGATCACCGCGTCGTCGTTGATGCTGGGCCTGGTGGAAGGCATGAGCACCGCGCACGTGTCATTGGTGGTTCTCGCGGTCGGTACCGGGTCGCTGTTCTTCTCCCACGTCAACGACGCCGGATTCTGGCTTGTCAAGGAGTTTTTCGGGTTAACGGTCGGCCAGACCATCAAGTCATGGTCGCTGATGCAGACCGTGTTGTCGGTATCGGGGCTGGTGTTCGTGCTGCTGTTGGATCTGGTTGTCTGAGTGCATTGGCTGACTGATTGTCACCAGCCCGGAGAACAGGGCCGGTGATCAAGATGTCAGCGGTTGGGTGATGGAGCGGGTTTTACGCGAACTGCTTGCGGGCCTTCTTCTGGGCCTTCTTGGCCGCCTTGTCGGCGCGCTTGCGCGCCGTTTCGGCGAGATCGCTGCCCCGGTCGCGTGCGGTGTCGGCCCACTCGGCGCCGCGCTCGCGGGCCACGCCGGCCAGCTCGGCGCCACGCTCGCGGGCCACGCCGGCCAGCTCGGCACCGCGCTCCCGGGCCACGTCGGCCAGTTCGGCGCCGCGCTCCCGGGCCACGTCGGCGAGTTCGCCACCGCGCTCGCGGGCCACGTCGAGAAGCGGTGCGACCCGCTCGCCGGCAACGTCGGCGAGTTCGCGGCCCCGGTCAGCGCCGGTCTGCAACCCCTGGCTCAGCTTGTCGCCGACCGTTCCCAGCACCGCCCCCGACGTGGCCGCGCCGACCGGCAATGCCGCCGAGACGGCCTTGGACGCGCGCTCGGCAGCGCGGCGACCGCGCCACCCGAGCGACGGTCTGCCCTCGGTGTCGACAGACGCGATCATCAGGCCGCCGATCAGGCTCAGATCCGTCAGGAAGTCACGGCGTTGCTCGGCCTTTCGCTGCGGGTCGGTTTCTGTCCAGAACAGATGCCCGCCCAAACTGCCCGGGACGACCGTGAGCGCCAACGCCGCCGACGCCACCCGGGGCAGCTTTCCGCTCGCGAGCAACAAGCCGCCGCCGATCTGGACCGCGGCGTTGATCCGCGCCAGCGTCTCGGGATCCTGGGGCACCCTCGTCGCCGCCGGCTCGGGTAGTTTGCGCAGTCCCTCGACGGTGGGTCGGGCGGTTTCCGCGGCTCGCTGAGGACTTCGAAGCGCCTCAACGCCTTGGCCGATGAACACTGCTGACAGAAGCGGACGCGCAATTCTGCGAATAAGCATGATCCCCGAATGCCCTTCCTCGACGCTTCGCAAACCGGCTATCCGCGGCCACCGGACATGCGCTGAAACATCGGAAGACTGAACCAGAGGTACAAGAACCCGATCGCGACTAAACCGCCCGCGATCCAGCCCGCCGCCGAGCCGGCGACAGCGCTGAAAATCACGATGGACACACCGACGAGCGCGGTCCCCAATAGCAACAAACCCGTCACCGCACACCAATGTGCCGTGGCCACCAGCGTGTCGAGGCGGTGCTGGCGAAACAGCACGCGGTGCATGCCCACGGGCGCCACCAGCAGAACCGTCGACCCGAGCGAACAGCCCACCGTCACCAGGTACACGATGCGCATGGTGTCGTTGAGCACGGTGAACCGCTGCTGAAACGGCAACGTCAACAAGAACCCGGTCAGCAGTTGCACACCGGTCTGGGTAACCCGCAGCTCCTGCAGCAAAGTCGACCAATTCCGATCGAGCCGTTGCGCTTCGGTCTCGTCACGCGCTGCGCGGTCCCAATCCTGGTCCCGCTCCGGGTGCTCGATGTCCACGCTGCAATTTTTGCAGCGCGGCTCGCGCGGCGTACTTCAACAGCACAATCCCGGGCGGAAAGAGCTCAACCGAGGGCCGTTGGGGAAGGCGGCACACAGACTGTGACGAAGATCAAACGCGCAACGTGACGTACCTCATTGCACTGCCCGGGCCAGCGCCCCACTCTGAGGTCTTTCATCATTCAATCAATGCGGTACCTGAGGAAACCCATGGCCGAAACACCGAGCGATTTCGCGTACGCATATGACCTGACGCTCGATGAAGCGCGTCGGCGTTCCGCCGTTCTCGCGGCGATGGGAGACGACTGGGATCCGGTCGCCGTGCTGGCCGAGGAAGAGCGGGCCTGGAAAATGCTGTACTCCGGCCTCGACGACGAACAGCAGCGGGTCTACGAAGAGCTGGTCGGCGCCGGAATACTGCCGGATCGGGCGGTGCACCGTGTTACCGATTGATCCCGACGCCGACCGGGGCCGCCGCGCCTGGCTACCGTGTCCACACTGCGACCACGGCAGGCAGTGCGCGGAGTGCCACAGTCGCCGCAACTGCGCTGACCACTGGCAATACCTGCTCAGCAGCCAGGCCTGGGTCGTGCACCTGCAATGCCCGACCTGCGGCTATCTGTGGACCACCGACACGTTTCGGCGGCGCCGCCGGCCGTGGCGCAGGGCCGCCTGACACGGCCGGTTCCGCCGGGGTCGGATGGCGCACAAGGTACGCAGATCGCAGCCATGAGCAATTTGCGACCGCCCATTGTCTCGGTGCGTCGGCGGGGCAGCCGCCGGTTGTCGACGTGCGTTGCTGGCAGTCAGCCCGGTTTGGTGTCAGGCGCCGAGCCGGTGGGTCGCGGTGATCGGCGGCATCGGGCGCCCCTCGGCGCGGAGATCCCTGAGCAGGACACCGTAGCCATTGCTCCGCAGGCTGATCCGGAGCGCCTTGCTTGGCGTATGGTCGATTAGCCATCGGCGGAGAGCGACGCGCTGCGCTTCGGCGGAGTTGTGGTTGATATGCAGCGACCGCAGAAGTGCCGACACTGTCGCCGCCGGGCCAGGTGCCCCCTGCTGATTCGCTGCGCCGGTGGCTTTGCTCATGAGCTGAGGATAGAGGCGAAAGCGGGCCGAAGTCTTACGGTTGTGACAATTAACTATGAGGATTCAACCAGACCCGCTCAGGTGACGGAGTGGGGACGGACGCGCGGGCGCTCCATTCGGGCTACGGTAAACCGGGCCCAGGTGCCCGGTGCAATGAAAGGCGTAACCCGGTGTTACACCTGTGCGGCCAACGAAGCGGCACGGTTGCCGGGAGATGCCTGTCACCCGCGGGCCATTATCGCCTGGCGATGTTTAGTTCTTGTTTCGTCTCTTGCCTTGCCGTTGCCGGCCTGTGTTGGTGCTGTTATCTTCCTCTGAACCAAGGTGAGCCAGCCTAAGAACTATCTGATGGCGGTCTCACCCGCGCATAACGCTAGGGAGAACATGAAGGTCATCAGTCGGGTGCTCGTGGCACTCATCGCCGCTGTGGCGGCGTTGTTCGTGGGACACGGCACGTCTCACGCCGGGATGGACAACCAGCTGACGCTGGTTGACGGGGGAGGCGACACGCTCGACATC
>JAFARC010000049.1 GCA_019245755.1 Mycobacteriaceae bacterium
CCTCGGGCAACGCCGACGCCCAGACGGTCGAGATCTGCTCGGCCATCGGATCGCACAGCCGCTTCCAGGTCTCCAGCGTGTTGTCGATCCAGTCTTTCGGCGTCCACGCGACCGCCCTGGTGGTACCCGCGGGCAGTGCAGTGGCGCCGTCGAGCCAGGTCTCGGCCAGATGCACGGCATCGGCGATCGCGGACACGGTCGCGGCCGGAACCGGCGCGACGAACCCGATCGAGCTCGACGCCAACTGCCGGGCCAGGTCGTAGTTCACCGGGCCCGATGCCTTGCCGCCGGCCATCGCGCTGCCCGCACCGGAAAACATCTGACCGAGCCGCGTGAAGATTTCGCCGAGGTTAGGCGCATTGAAGTCGCCGGAACCGAACCCGAACGGATTGGGCCGGGTGTCGTCGCCCTCGTCGTCGGGGTTCTTACCGCTTTTGTCGCGGTCGGGGTCATCCCCGGCGGAGAAGCCGAAAGGCAGGTCAGCCATACCGTCAACGGTACTCACCGGGGGTCGACCGCGTGTCTGTGCTGCTCTCGCTGTCAGCGAACCGGGTACTCGCGGCGCTCCGTCTACCCTAGGCGGCGTGAACAGGCGGAGTTTGACATTGCTGGTTGCGTTGCTGCCGATCGTCGCGTTCAGTGCCCTGCTGGCGGTGGTGACGGTGCCCTACGTGTCGCTGGGCCCGGGCCCGACGTTCAACACGCTCGGTGCGGTGGACGGCAAAGAGGTGGTCGACATCGAGGGCACCCACGTTCATCCGGCGACTGGACACCTGAACATGACCACGGTGTCGCAACGCGACGACCTGACCCTCGCCCAGGCACTGGGCCTGTGGATGTCGGGCCGCGAACAACTGGTGCCCCATGACCTTGTGTACCCGCCCGACAAATCCCGCGAGGAGGTGGACAAGGAGAACGACACCGACTTCAAGCGGTCCGAGGACAGTGCCGAATACGCCGCGCTCGGTTACCTGAAATACCCGCCGGCGCTGACCGTCGAGACGGTCAACGAGCCGGGCCCGTCGGCGGGCAAGCTGCAGCCCGGCGACGCGATCGACGCGGTCAACGGCACACCGATTAGCGGCATCGATCAGTTCCAGGGACTGCTCAAGCAGACCAAACCCGGCCAGAACGTGCTCCTCGACTACCGCCGCAAGACCGCACCGCCGGGAACGGCGACGATCACGTTGGGCACCCATCCCGACCGCAACTATGGGTTCCTCGGGATAGCGGTGCTGGAGGCGCCGTGGGCGCCGTTCCGGGTCACGTTCAACCTGGCCAACGTCGGCGGTCCGTCGGCGGGACTGATGTTTTCCCTGGCCGTGGTGGACAAGCTGACCACGGGCAACCTCGCCGGCCCGAAGTTCGTCGCCGGCACCGGCACCATCGGCGCGGACGGCAAGGTAGGCCCGATCGGCGGCATCACCCACAAGATGCTCGCGGCCCAGGAGGCTGGGGCCACCGTGTTCCTGGTGCCCGCCGACAACTGCGACGAGGCGCGCTCGGGCAACGATGAGGGCCTTCAGCTGGTCAAAGTCGGCAACCTCGGGGAGGCCGTCGACGCGCTGCACGCGCTTTCAGCCGGTGGCGAACCGCCACATTGTTGAGTATTTGCTCCACCCGGCGTGCGTACAGTTGGGTCCATCACAAAACCTGACCGGGAGTTGATGAAGTGGGAATGCGGCCGGCCGCGCGGATGCCCAAGCTGACCCGACGCAGCCGCATCCTGATCGTTGTTGCGCTTGCTGTGGTGGTCCTGCTTCTCGTCGGGCCGCGGCTGATCGACGGCTACGTCGACTGGCTGTGGTTCGGTGAAATGGGCTACCGGTCGGTGTTCGCCACGGTGCTGTGGACGCGCGTGCTGGTGTTTCTGCTCGTCGGGCTGATCGTGGGCGCGATCGTGTTCGCCGGGCTGGGGCTGGCCTATCGCACCCGACCGGTGTTCGTACCGGCCAGTGGCCCCAATGACCCGGTGGCGCGCTACCGTACCGCGGTCATGACCCGGCTGCGGCTGTTCGGCGTCGGCATCCCGGCGGCCATCGGCGTCCTGGCTGGCATCGTCGCGCAGAGCTACTGGGTACGCATCCAGCTGTTCCTGCACGGCGGCAAGTTCGGCATCAGCGATCCCCAGTTCGGCAAGGATCTCGGCTTCTACGCGTTCGACCTGCCGTTCTACCGGCTGGTGCTGTCGTATCTGTTCGTCGCCGTGTTCCTGGCGTTGGTGGCGAACCTGGTCAGCCACTACGTGTTCGGCGGTATCCGGCTGTCCGGGCGCACCGGCGCCCTGAGCCGCCCGGCCCGCATCCAGCTGGTGAGCCTGGTGGGGATCCTGGTGGTGCTCAAGGCGGTGGCGTACTGGTTCGACCGCTACGAGCTGCTGTCGCACACCCGCGGCGGCAAGCCGTTCACCGGTGCCGGGTACACCGACATCAACGCGGTGCTGCCCGCCAAACTGATCCTGCTGGCCATCGCGGTGATCTGCGCGGTGGCGGTGTTCTCGGCGATCGTGCTGCGCGACTTGCGTATCCCGGCGATCGGTCTGGTGCTGTTGCTGTTGTCATCGCTGATCGTCGGCGCGGGATGGCCGCTGATCGTCGAGCAGATCAGCGTCAGACCCAATGCCGCCCAAAAGGAAAGTGAATACATCAGCCGCAGCATCACCGCGACGCGGCAGGCGTACGGGCTGACACCCGACACGGTGACCTACCGTGATTACAGCGCAAATTCCGCGGCCACCGCCCAGCAGGTCGCAGCCGACCGGGCCACCACGTCGAATATCCGGGTGCTGGACCCGACGATCCTCAGCCCGGCGTTCACCCAGTTCGAGCAGGGCAAGAACTTCTACTACTTCCCCGACCAGCTGTCCATCGATCGCTACCGGGGTGGCGACGGAAACCTGCGCGACTACGTTGTGGCCGCACGCGAGCTCAACCCGGACCGGTTGATCGACAACCAGCGCGACTGGATCAACCGGCACACCGTGTACACCCACGGCAACGGTTTCATCGCATCGCCGGCCAACACGGTTCGCGGGATCGCCAATGACCCGACCCAAAACGGCGGCTACCCCGAATTCCGTGTCAATGTCGTCGGCGCGAACGGCACCGTGGTGTCCGAGGGTCCGGCGCCGCTGGACCAGCCGCGGATCTACTTCGGCCCGGTGATCGCCAGCACGTCCGCCGACTACGCGATCGTTGGCCGCAACGGCGCCGACCGCGAGTACGACTACGAGACCAACACGGAGACCAAGAACTACACGTACACCGGCACCGGCGGCGTGCCGATCGGCAGCTGGCTTTCCCGCACCGTGTTCGCCGCGAAGTTCGCCGAGCGGAACTTCTTGTTTTCCAACGTCATCGGCAGCAACAGCCGGATCCTGTTCAACCGCGATCCCGCCGAGCGGGTGGAGGCCGTGGCGCCGTGGCTGACCACCGACAGCAACGTCTACCCGGCGATCGTCAACCGGCGCCTGGTGTGGATCGTCGACGGCTACACCACGCTGGACAACTACCCGTACTCGGAGCTCACGTCGCTGACGGCGGCCACCGCCGACTCGAACGAGGTCGCGGTGAACCGGCTGGCGCCCGACAAGCAGGTGTCGTACATCCGCAACTCGGTGAAGGCCACCGTCGACGCGTATGACGGCACCGTGACGCTCTATGCGATGGACGAGAAGGACCCGGTACTGAAGGCGTGGGAGAAGGTGTTCCCGGGCACGGTGAAGCCGAAGAAGGACATCTCCCCGGATCTGGCCGCGCACCTGCGCTACCCGGAGGACCTGTTCAAGGTGCAGCGCGAGCTGCTCGCGCGCTACCACGTGCAGGACGCGCAGACGTTCTTCCAGGGCACCGACCAGTGGGACGTGCCGAGCGACCCCACCCAGGACGCGACGCGCGTCATCAACTCCGGGGCCACGCCCGGCGTGATCTCCTCGACCTCGCCGGCCCAGCCTCCTTACTACGTCCTGGTCCAGATGCCCGGTGCGAGCGGGCCCACCTTCTCCCTGACGACCGCCTTCGTCGCGCGCAACGCCACGAACCTCACGGCGTTCGCTGCCGT
>JAFARC010000012.1 GCA_019245755.1 Mycobacteriaceae bacterium
CTGTCGTGGTCGAGGCCGAAGCCGCAGGTCGGCTGATGTTCTACGGCCAGGGCGCAGGCGGTGCCCCGACGGCCTCAGCGGTAATGGGCGATGTCGTCATGGCCGCCAGAAACCGGGTGCAGGGCGGCCGTGGGCCCCGCGAGTCCAAGTACGCCAAGCTGCCGATCTCGCCGATCGGCTTCATCCCCACGCGCTATTACGTGAACATGAACGTCGCTGACCGGCCCGGCGTTTTATCCGCTGTCGCAGCCGAATTCACCAAGCGCGAGGTGAGCATTGCCGAGGTCCGCCAGGAAGGCATGGTCGACGAGGGGGGTCAGCGCTGCGGTGCCCGCATCGTCGTCGTCACCCACACAGCCACTGACGCTGCGCTGTCGGAAACCGTTACGGCGCTGGCCGATCTCGATGTTGTGCAGCGCGTCACCAGTGTGCTGCGCATGGAAGGGACCAGCGAATGAGCACCGCATCGCCGAAGACCGTTCACCGGCCATGGCCCGGTGTGATCGCCGCCTACCGTGATCGGCTGCCGGTCGACGATGACTGGACCGCGATCACGCTGCTGGAGGGTGGCACGCCGCTAATGCCCGCGCCGCGGCTGTCCGAATACGCCGCATGCGATGTGCATCTGAAGGTTGAGGGACTCAACCCGACCGGCTCATTCAAGGACCGCGGAATGACGATGGCCGTCACCGAGGCGATGGCCCGGGGCCAGCAGGCGGTGCTGTGCGCGTCGACCGGCAACACGTCGGCTTCGGCCGCGGCCTATGCGGCGCGGGCGGGCATCACATGCGCGGTGCTGGTGCCGCAGGGCAAGATCGCGATGGGCAAGCTCGCGCAGGCCGTCATGCACGGCGCGAAGATCATCCAAATCGACGGCAACTTCGACGACTGCCTCGAACTAGCCCGCAAAACCACCGCCGACTTCCCGACCGTCGCGCTGGTGAACTCCATCAACCCCGTCCGCATCGAAGGCCAGAAGACTGCGGCGTTCGAGATCATCGACGCGCTCGGCACCGCTCCCGACGTGCACGCACTGCCCGTCGGCAACGCCGGCAACATCACCGCCTACTGGAAGGGCTACACGGAATATCACCGCGACGGGGTATGTGACCGGCTACCACGCATGCTGGGCACCCAGGCCGCCGGGGCGGCACCGCTGGTATTCGGCGAACCGGTCAAGCAACCCGAGACCATCGCCACCGCCATCCGGATCGGGTCGCCGGCGTCATGGGGCCCGGCCGTACAGGCGCAGCAGCAGTCCAACGGCCGGTTCCTCGCCGCAACCGACGAGGAGATCCTGGCCGCCTACCATCTGGTCGCACGCAGTGAAGGTGTGTTCGTCGAACCGGCCTCGGCGGCCAGCATCGCCGGATTACTCAAATCGGTCGAAGACGGCTGGGTGGCGCACGGTTCGACCGTCGTGTGCACGGTCACCGGCAACGGACTGAAGGATCCCGACACGGCGCTGCGCGGCATGCCCACGGTAACACCGGTGCCGGTCGACCCGGTTGCCGTGGTGACCGAGCTGGGTCTGGCCTGAGGCGAACGGATTGCCGGTGACTGTCACTCTGCACGCCGGGCTGACGGCCAGCGCCGTGGTATCCGGCTCCACCGCCAACCTCGGCCCCGGCTTCGACAGTCTCGGGCTCGCACTGGACCTCTACGACGAGATCATCGTGACCACGACCGAATCGGGCCTGCAGGTGGAAGTCGAAGGAGAAGGTGCCGGCCAAGTTCCCCTCGGCCCCGAGCATCTCGTGGTCAAGGCGGTGGAGCAGGGTTTGGCCGCCGCGGGAACCCGCGCCCCGGGACTGGTGGTCCGCTGCCGCAACGACATTCCACACTCGCGCGGTCTAGGATCATCTGCCGCCGCCGTGGTCGGCGGCCTAGCGGCCGCCAACGGCCTACTCACACAAGCCGGTTCAACACCGCTGAGCCCCACCCAACTCATCCAGATCTCCTCGGAGTTCGAGGGGCATCCGGACAACGCCTCCGCCGCGGTGCTCGGCGGCGCGGTGGTGTCGTGGACCGAGCACCCCGACGATCATCCGACGTACCGCGCGGTGGGGCTCCGGCTGCACCCAGACATCCGGCTATTCGCGGCGATCCCCGAGGAGCGATCTCTGACGGCCGCGACCAGGGTGCTGCTGCCCGGCCACGTCAGCCACGAGGACGCCCGATTCAACGTGAGCCGCGCCGCCCTACTGGTGGTCGCCTTGACCGAACGGCCCGACCTGCTGCCGGCGGCCACCGACGACAGGTTGCATCAACCGCAGCGGGCAGCCGCGATGCCGGCGTCGGCGGAATACCTGCGCTTGTTGCGGCGTTGCGGTATTGCAGCGGCGCTGTCAGGGGCCGGCCCCGCGGTGATCGCCCTCACCACGCTGCCCGACCTGCCCGCCGAAGCCCTCGAGTTCGGCGCCACCAAGGGATTCACGGTTCGCGAGATGACCGTCGGCCCGGGGGTCCGCTGGACCTCAGGCGTCGTGGCGCAACGTTGACGCCGAACACGCCGCCCGCGACCCGTACCGGGGTTTCTTGCTTCCAGAACAGAAGGGGGTTATCCTCGGTGCCGTCCAGCAATCGCAGCATCTGCCCCTGCGCCGACACTAGGACGACCACCAAATCTTCTCGGGGATGACGGTCCGCGGTAGCACCGCGAACCCCTGCGATCACCGTTGCGAAGCCAGCGGTGCGACCTTGGCATTCAGCGCTTTGGGCTGAATGCAACGAACCCCTCGCATGACACACATCAGCGGGGGAGAGAAAGGACATCCGTGACCGATACGGACCTCATAACAGCTGGTAGTGGCGCCGGGGATACCGATCTGCCCGCCACCGTCACAACAGATATCCCGATTTCGGAATCAACCGCATCCGCCGCCGCGGCGCCTGCCGACGGGGGCCTGGCAGCGATGGTGTTGCCGGAACTGCGCGCGCTCGCCAACAAGGTAGGCGTCAAAGGCGCGTCGGGAATGCGCAAAAACGAACTGATCGCCGCCATCCGGGAGCGACGAGGCGAGCCAAACGCCAACGCGCGCAACGGCGAAAGCGCCCCGACTGCTGCCCACAGCGGCTCGGCGCCCGCCGATACGACCGCCCAGGCCCAACCGCAGCGGCGCGAACGCCGCGGCGGCTCCCGAAATGCCGGCGCTGCCCAGCAAAGCACCGAAGAAGCGAATGCCGCGGACACGCCACCCGCCGCCAAATCCGACCAGGAGACCAGGCAGGACGGCACCGGCGAGCAGGCCCAAGGCGGCGGCGACCAGCAGAGTGGCCCGCAGGCCCGCGACGACGACGGCGAACGCGGGCAAGGCCGGCGCGGACGCCGGTTCCGGGACCGCAAGCGCCGCGGCGAACGCGGTGGCGGGGAAGGCAACGGCGAGGCCGAGCTGCGCGAGGACGACGTCGTCCAGCCCGTTGCCGGCATCCTGGACGTACTGGACAACTACGCGTTCGTCCGCACCTCCGGATACCTCGCCGGGCCCAACGACGTCTACGTCTCGATGAACATGGTCCGCAAGAACGGCCTGCGCCGCGGCGACGCCGTCACCGGCGCCGTCCGCATTCCCAGGGACGGGGAGCAGCCCAACCAGCGACAGAAGTTCAACCCGCTGGTACGCCTGGACTCCGTCAACGGCGGCCCGATCGAGGACGCCAAAAAACGCGCGGAGTTCGGCAAGCTCACACCGCTGTACCCCAACCAGCGGCTGCGCCTGGAGACCTCGACCGATCGGCTGACCACAAGGGTCATCGACCTGATCATGCCCATCGGAAAGGGTCAGCGTGCGCTGATCGTGTCGCCCCCGAAAGCCGGCAAAACCACGATCCTCAAGGACATCGCCAACGCGGTCACCCGCAACAGCCCGGAATGCCACCTGATGGTCGTGCTGGTGGACGAGCGACCCGAGGAAGTCACCGACATGCAGCGGTCGGTCAAGGGCGAGGTCATCGCCTCGACGTTCGACCGGCCGCCGTCCGACCACACCTCCGTGGCGGAATTGGCGATCGAGCGGGCCAAGCGCCTCGTGGAGCAGGGCAGGGACGTCGTGGTGCTACTCGACTCCATCACCCGACTCGGCCGGGCATACAACAACGCGTCGCCGGCATCGGGCCGGATCCTGTCCGGTGGTGTCGACTCGACCGCGCTGTACCCGCCGAAGCGGTTCCTGGGTGCCGCGCGCAACATCGAAGAAGGCGGCTCGCTGACCGTCATCGCGACCGCGATGGTGGAAACCGGCTCGACCGGCGACACCGTGATCTTCGAAGAGTTCAAGGGCACCGGCAACGCCGAGCTCAAGCTCGACCGAAAGATCGCCGAGCGCCGCGTCTTCCCGGCCGTCGACGTGAACCCGTCCGGCACCCGTAAAGACGAGCTACTGCTCTCGCCCGACGAGTTCGCGATCGTGCACAAGCTCCGCCGGGTACTGTCCGGCCTGGACTCGCACCAGGCCATCGACCTGCTGATGTCGCAGCTGCGCAAGACCAAGACCAACTACGAATTCCTGGTCCAGGTCTCCAAGACCGCGCCGGGCGCACTCGACGAGGACTACACCTGATCAACGGCAACGGCCGCCTTGCCGATCGGCAAGGCGGCCGTGTCGTCGGTTGGCTCGTTACAGCGGGATCCAGATACCGAAGAACCAGAAACCCCACTGGCTGAGGCCGGGATCCCAGATCGGTTGCTCCTGGTAGCCCCAGTAGTTGATCGGCGCCGGCGCCGGCCCCCACGCAGCCGGCAGCGGTCCATACCAATCCGGCGGCGGCGGCGGCCCCCAGCCCCACGGTGCGGGTCCATCACCCCAAGGCGCGTCCCGCCAACCCCGGAACGCACCGGGCGGCGGCGGTCCGCCGTGCCAGTCATGCCAGTCGCCGGGCGGCCCACCCGGGCGCCAGTCGCCAGGCCCGCCGGGATGCCAGTCGCCCGGTGGCCGATCCGGTCCACCGGGGTCGAAACCGCGGCCCGGGTCGCCAGGCCAGCCACGCCCCGGTCCCGGGTCGCCGGGCCGGCCGCCCGGCGGGTCCCCACCGGGGCCGCGGAATTCCTGCGGCTGGGGCCCGCGCGGGCCCGCCGCCGCAGGCGGGGGTCCGCCAGGATGCGGTCCACCGCCGGGTCCGCACTGCGGCGGGCAGCCTCCCCCAGGTCCTTGGTCGGCGTACGCCACGCCGGCGCCGACCCCCATCAGCGCCAGGCCCACGCCACCCGCGAGGGACGCCCCCGCGACGGCTTTCGTCAAGTTCATCGTCTTTACTCCTCGCCCGGAGATATTGACCCCGAGATTGACCCCGACGAACAAACGCTAGATAGCTCAGCTATGAGCGGTCTATGTGCACGCTTGGAATGTGCTGGGCCGGCGCCCAGATCACTCGACCGGAATACCCGCCTCCCCGGGCGCGTTTGGGAGAGTGGCGGCTGACCTGGCATAATCGTCCGCCAGACACCTTGGTTCGGAGTTCACGCCCCGTGCGCAGGCGACCCCGGTCCGTGCGCCCAACGAATCGAAAAGGAAACCAATGAAACCGGGTATTCACCCTGACTACGTCGAGACCACGGTGCACTGCGGCTGCGGAAACACCTTCACGACCCGCAGCACCAAGAAGAGCGGACAGATCGTCGTCGAGGTCTGCTCTCAGTGCCACCCGTTCTACACCGGCAAGCAGAAGATCCTCGACAGCGGCGGCCGCGTGGCCCGCTTCGAGAAGCGCTACGGCAAGCGCAAGGCCGCCGCGGCGGACAAATAGCTGTTTTCCCGACGCCCGATCTGTCCCCGGCGGCAGGACGGGCGTCTGTTCGCGTCCGGGGGAAGGGAGGTGACACAGATGGCAATCGACGCCCTCGTCACGGAACACGCAGAGCTCGAGCGCCAGCTCGCCGATCCGGAGTTGCACGCCGACCCGGCCAAGGCCCGCAAGGTGGGCCGGCGCTTCGCGCAGGTGGCGCCCATCATCGCCACCTACCGCAAGCTAAACGCCGCGCGCGAAGACCTCGACACCGCGCGTGAGCTCGCCGCCGACGACGAGTCCTTCGCCGAAGAAGTCGAGGAGCTGCAGTCGCACGTCGCCGAACTCGACAGCCAGCTGACCGACATGCTCGCACCACGCGATCCGCACGACCCCGACGACGTCGTGCTCGAGGTCAAATCCGGCGAAGGCGGCGAGGAATCGGCGCTGTTCGCCGCGGACCTCGCCCGCATGTACATCCGCTACGCCGAGCGGCACGGGTGGGCCGTCACCGTGCTCGACGAAACCACCTCCGACCTCGGCGGTTACAAAGAAGCCACGCTCTCGATCGCCGGCAAGAGCGATTCGACAGACGGGGTCTGGTCGCGGCTCAAATTCGAGGGCGGTGTGCACCGCGTCCAGCGGGTCCCGGTCACCGAGTCCCAGGGCCGCGTGCACACCTCCGCGGCGGGAGTGCTGGTCTACCCCGAGCCCGAAGAGGTGGGCGAGGTGCAGATCGACGAATCCGACCTGCGCATCGACGTGTACCGGTCGTCGGGCAAGGGCGGCCAGGGCGTCAACACCACCGACTCGGCCGTACGCATCACGCACCTACCCACCGGCATCGTGGTGACCTGCCAGAATGAGCGTTCGCAGCTGCAGAACAAGATCAGGGCGATGCAGGTGCTATCGGCACGGCTGCAGGCGACAGCGGAGGAACAAGCGCTGGCGGAGGCGTCCGCCGACCGGGCCAGCCAGATCCGCACCGTGGACCGCAGCGAACGAATCCGCACCTACAATTTCCCGGAGAACCGGATCACCGACCACCGCATCGGGTTCAAAGCCCACAACCTCGACCAGGTCCTCGACGGCGACCTCGACCCGCTGTTCGACGCCCTGGCCGCCGCCGACAAGCAGTCCAGGCTGCAAAACGCATGATGCGCGCGGCTTCGGTTCCACCCGCGGTAGCCCTACGGCGGGCCATCGACGACGCGACCGTCACACTCGCCGACGCCGGCGTGGCCTCACCGCGGAGCGACGCCGAGGAACTCGCCGCCCATGTCGTCGGCACCAACCGCGGACGACTGGCACTCGCCGACGCGCTCACCGACGATTTCGCCGAGCGGTACACCACGTTCATCACCGCCCGAGCCCACCGAGTCCCGTTACAACATCTCATCGGTACCGCCGCCTTCGGTGCGGTGACAGTGGAGGTGGGCCCCGGTGTGTTTGTTCCCCGTCCGGAAACGGAGGCGCTCCTCGAGTGGGCGATGCGCCAGCAACTGGGCCCACATCCGGTGATCGTCGATGTGTGCACGGGCTCCGGCGCGCTGGCCCTCGCGCTGGCGCGGCACCAGCCCGCCGCGCGGATCATCGCCGTGGACAACTCCGCGGACGCTTTGCAATACGCGAGACGCAACAGCTCGGGAACCGCCGTCCAGGTCCGCTACGGCGACGTGACCGACCCGGCACTGTTGGCCGAGCTGGACGCAAACGTCGACCTGGTCGTCGCCAACCCGCCGTACCTGCCCGACGACGCCGAGGTTGAACCCGAAGTCGCCCAACATGATCCGCCGACAGCCCTGTTCGGCGGCCCCGACGGGATGGCCGTCATCGCAGCGATCAGCGCGGCAACCACCCGCTGGCTCAAGCCCGGCGGCCTGCTCGCCGTCGAGCACGACGACACCACGTCGGAGGCCACAAAAGCGTTGCTGCAGAACGGGTTCGACGAAATCACCAGCCACACCGACCTCGCCGGCCGGTCGCGGTTCGTGACCGCCCGGCGGAAGACGGCCCGATGAGCCCGGTCTTCGACTGCTCGGATCCCCAACAGCGCGCGACGGGCATCGCCTCGGCGATCAGCGCGGTCAAGGACGGCCGACTGGTGGTGCTGCCCACCGACACCGTGTACGGCATCGGGGCAGACGCGTTCGACGCCGTCGCGGTCGCCGCCCTGCTCGCCGCCAAGGGCCGCGGCCGCGACATGCCGGTGCCGGTGCTCGTCGGTTCGTGGCACACCATCGACGGGTTGGCGTTGTCGGTGCCGCACACGGCGCGCGAACTCGTGCGCGCATTCTGGCCCGGGGCGCTGAGCCTGGTTGTGCGGCAAGCACCGTCGTTGCAGTGGGATCTGGGTGACGCGCGCGGCACGGTGATGCTGCGGATGCCACTGCACCCGGTGGCGATCGAGCTGCTGCGCGCGGTCGGGCCGATGGCGGTGTCCAGCGCCAACCTGTCCGGCCAGCCGCCCGCCGTCACCGCCGCGGAGGCCAGCCAGCAGCTCGGCGACCTGGTCGAGGTCTACCTCGACGCCGGTCCGTCGCAGCGGCAGACGGCCTCCACGATCGTGGACCTCACCGCCGAGACCCCGCGCCTCCTGCGCACCGGCCCCATCAGCGCCGACGACATCGCCGAAGTGCTCGGACTCGACCCGACCACGCTCAGGCCGTGATCTCAGGTTGGTGCAGTACGGTGCATCGGTGATCTCGGGGCCCGATATCGCGCTGTCCGCGGCCCACCTGGTGGCGCTGTCGGATCGCGGGGCCGGGGTGCCGCTGCGGGAACTGGCGCTGGTCGGCCTGGCCGCCGCGATCATCACCTACTTCTGCACCGGCTGGGTACGGGTGCTGGCCACCCGGCTCGGCGCGGTCGCCTACCCGCGCGAACGCGACGTCCACATCTCGCCCACGCCGCGGATGGGGGGGCTGGCGATGTACATCGGCGTGCTGGCCGCCGTGCTGCTGGCGTCGCAGCTGCCCGCGCTCACCCGCGGCTTCGTCTACTCGTCCGGCATGCCCGCGGTGCTGGTCGCCGGCGGGCTGATCATGGGCATCGGGCTGATCGACGACCGCTGGGGGCTGGACGCGTTGACCAAGTTCGCCGGGCAGATCACCGCGGCCAGCGTGCTGGTCACGATGGGCGTCGCCTGGAGCGTGCTCTACATCCCGATCGGCGGGGTCGGCACCATCGTCCTGGACCAGGTGTCATCGATCCTGCTGACGCTGGCGCTCACCGTCGCGATCGTCAACGCAATGAACTTCGTCGACGGGCTCGACGGGCTGGCGGCCGGACTGGGCCTGATCACCGCGTCGGCCATCTGCGTCTTCTCCGTCGGTTTGCTGCACGGCCACGGAGGCGACGTGCTGTTCTACCCGCCGGCGATCATCTCGGTGGTGCTGGCCGGGGCATGCCTGGGGTTCCTGCCGCACAACTTCCACCCCGCGCGCATCTTCATGGGTGACTCGGGCTCGATGCTGATCGGCTTGATGCTGGCCGCCGCGTCCACCACGGCCGCGGGGCCGGTCTCCCAGAACGCCTACGGCGCGCGCGACGTGTTCGCTCTGCTGTCGCCGTTCCTGTTGGTCGTCGCGGTCATGTTCGTGCCGATGCTGGACCTGCTGCTGGCGATCGTGCGGCGCACCCGCGCCGGCAGAAGCGCGTTCACCCCGGACAAGATGCATCTGCACCACCGACTGCTGGAGATCGGCCACTCGCACCGTCGCGTGGTGCTACTGATCTACCTGTGGGTGGCCATCGTCGCGTTCGGCACCGCCAGCACAATTTTCTTCGACCCCCGCTACGCCGGCGGGGTGATGCTGGCGGCGATCGCGGTGGCGGTCGTGGTCACCGTGATCCCGCTGCTGCGGCGTCGCGAAGAGTTGTACGACGAGAAGTAGTAGGCGTGGTTTAGGGCCATCTACCATGTGGTACGGTGCGGGTAGAACCCGAAAGAAGCACCGCGGGTTGCCGGCCCCGGCTCGTCGGATCCGCATCCGACGGGACGATTGACGACCGACATAGGAGATGCTCCTTGGGTGATTTCTGGGCACCTCTTCGGGAGCCCACCGCCCTCCGATACGCTCGGCGCACCGCCCAGCGATCGGCTAGGCATTTCCCGGCAACGCGGGATTGAGGTAACGACGTGACGACACCAGCGCAGGACGCGCCGTTGGTGTTTCCCTCTGTTGCGTTCCGGCCGATCCGGCTACTCGTCATCTGCGTCGCGCTGACCGCCGCCGCCATCGGCGCGGCCGCCCTGATCGGACATGTGCTGATCGGCGCGTTCTTCGGTGCCGGGCTCGGTCTAGGTTTGCTCAACGCGGTCCTCGTGCAGCGCTCCGTCGAATCGATTACGGCCCACGAACACCCCTTGAAGAGGAAGATGGCGCTGAACTCGGCGACGAGGCTCCTGGTCATCACGGTGATCGGGTTGACGATCGCGTTCGTCTTCCGGCCCGCCGGGTTGGGTGTGGTCTTCGGGCTGGCGCTGTTCCAGGTACTGCTGGTGCTGACGACGGCGCTGCCGGTGTGGAAGAAGTTGCGCACGGGGGACGCGGCGGTGCCCGGCACGGGCGCGGGGGACGAGGGAACCGACGGGAGGGCGGCAGATGACGGCTGAGCGGATCCTTGCGGCGGGATCGATCGAGGTCGGCCAGCACGACACCGCCAAGTGGTGGGGCATGTCGATCAACATCGACACCGTGCTCTCGACGGCGATCGCCGCGGTCATCGTCATCGGGCTGGCTTTCTTCCTGCGCGCCAAGGTCACCTCATCCGGGGTGCCCGACGGCGTGCAGCTGTTCTGGGAAGCGATCACCGTCCAGATGCGCAACCAGATCGAGACCGCGGTCGGCATGCGCATCGCCCCGTTCGTGCTCCCGCTGGCCGTGACGCTGTTCGTGTTCATCCTGATCGCGAACTGGCTCTCGGTGCTGCCCCTGCAATACACCACCAAGACCGGACAAACCCACGAGCTGCTCAAGCCGCCGGCGTCGGACATCAACTTCGTGCTGGCGCTGGCCCTGTTCGTCTTCGTCTGCTACCACGCCGCCGGCGTCTGGCGGCGCGGCATCGTCGGCCACCCGCTCAAAGTGCTGCGAGGCCACGTCGCATTCCTGGCCCCGATCAACCTCGTCGAAGAGATCGCCAAGCCGATCTCGTTGTCGCTCCGACTGTTCGGCAACATCTTCGCCGGCGGCATCCTGGTCGCGCTGATCGCGCTGTTCCCGCCGTACATCATGTGGGCACCCAACGCGATCTGGAAGAGCTTCGACCTGTTCGTCGGCGCCATCCAGGCGTTCATCTTCGCCCTGTTGACCATCCTGTACTTCAGCCAGTCGATGGAGCTCGATGAGAACCACGGCTAGCAGCGCGGACTTGCCACAAATCCTGGTGGGACGGCCCGCCAGTTATCAAGGAGGAGAGGAATGAATCCGCAAATCGCTATGGGTGCACTCATCGGCGGTGGACTGATCATGGCCGGCGGCGCGATCGGCGCCGGCATTGGTGACGGTGTCGCCGGTAACGCGCTGATCGCCGGGATCGCGCGGCAGCCCGAAGCGCAGGGCCGGCTATTCACTCCGTTCTTCATCACCGTCGGTCTGGTCGAGGCCGCCTACTTCATCAACCTGGCGTTCATGGCCCTGTTCGTGTTCGCCACCCCGGTCAAGTAAGCAGTCCACGACCATGGGGCACTTCAGCGCATCGATCCTGGCTGCCGGGGAAGGCGGGGGAGGCGGAGGCAACAACTTCCTCATCCCCAACGGCACCTTTTTCGTCGTGCTGATCATCTTCCTGATCGTGCTCGGCGTGATCGGCACCTTCGTGGTGCCCCCGATCACGCGGGTGCTGCGGGAGCGCGACGCCATGGTCCGCAAAACCGTCGAGGACAATCGCAAGTCCTCGGAGCAGTTCGCCGCCGCCAAATCCGACTACGACAAGGCGATGGCCGTGGCCCGCAAGGAGGCCACGGCAGTGCGAGAACAGGCCAGGACCGAGGGACGCAAGATCATCGAGGAGATGCGCGGCCGGGCCTCGGAGCAGGCGGAGACGGCGCTGCGACGGGCGGCAGCAGAGCTCAAACAGCAAGGCGACGCCATCGGCGACGAATTGCGGTCGTCGGTGGGGTCGCTCGCCACGGCGCTGGCGAGCCGCGTGCTGGGGGTGGACGTCGGCGCCGATCGCGCCAAGACGTCGGGCAAAGCCCCGACAACGGTCTCGGGACGGTAGCGAGATGGCGACATTCATCGGGCAGCTCGTCGGCTTCGCCGTCATCGCGTGGCTGGTCTGGCGCTACGTCGTCCCGCCGGTGCGCCGGCTGATGTCCACGCAGCAGGATACGGTGCGCAAACAGCTGGAGGAGAGCGCCCAAGCCAAGGGACGGCTTTCCGACGCGGAAAAGGACCACGAGAGGGCGCTCGAGCAGGCCAAAGCCGAGGCAAACGAGATCATCGAAGAGGCCCGGCTCGACGCCCAACACATCATCGAACAGCTGCGCACCCAGGCCGACGCGGAAGTGGAGCGAGTCAAGATCGGCGGAGAGCAGCAGATTCAGCTGCTGCGCGCCCAGCTCATCCGCCAGCTGCGCCAAGACCTCGGTTCCGAATCCGTCGGCAGGGCAGGCGAATTGGTGCGCGAACACCTTTCGGAACGCGACGCGCGGGCGGCCACGGTGGACCGCTTCCTGGACGAGCTCGACGCGATGGCACCCTCGGAGGCGGTGCTGGGCGACCCGGTGACCGCCAAGATGCGGTCGGCAAGCCGGGAGTCGCTCACAGCGACCGTTGAGCGCTTCGACGAAACCGTTTCGGATCTAGACCCCGAAGCGTTGTCCAAGCTCGCCGATGAACTGGTGGCCGTGGTCAAGCTTCTCGTCCGCGAACCCATCCTCGCCAGGCACCTCTGCGACCCCGCCGACAATCCGGCACCCAAGCTGCGGATGGTGGACCGGCTGTTCGGCGGCAAGTTGGACGACCCGACGCTCGAGGTGCTCAAGGGCGCCGCGTCGGGACGCTGGTCGCAAGACGCGGACCTGGTCGATGGCGTCGAACACGTGGCGCGGCTGGCGCTTCTCGTCCGCGCCGATCGGGAGAACCAGGTCGAGGAAGTCGAAGAACAGCTGTTCCGGTTCGGCAGGATCCTGGATTCCCAGCCGCGGCTTGCCACGCTGCTCGGCGACTACACGACTCCGGTCGACGGCCGGCTAAACCTGCTCAACGACGTGCTCAATCACGCCGAAGGCGTAAACCCGATCACCGCCGCGCTGCTGACCCAGACCATAGAATTGCTGCGTGGTGGACGAGCCGACGATGCGGTCAGAGCGCTGGCCGAGCTGGTCGTCGGCCGCCGCGGCGAGGTGGTCGCTCATGTCACCGCCGCGGCCGAACTCAGCAACGCACAAAACCGCCGGCTGACCGAGGTGTTGAGCCGCATCTACAGCCACCCGGTGTCGATCCAGCTGCAGATCGATCCGGAGGCACTGGGCGGCCTGTCGATTGCCGTGGGCGACGAGATCGTCGACGGCACGCTGGCCTCGCGGCTGGCGGCGGCACGGACGCGGCTACCGGACTAATACCAACCACGAGCAGACACCATCAGAAACCGGAAGCAGAAAGACGAAAACCCATGGCCGAGTTGACCATCTCCGCTGACGACATCCAGGGCGCCATCGAGGACTACGTCGCCAGCTTCGAAAGCGACACCGCCCGTGAGGAGGTCGGCACCGTCATCGACACCGGCGACGGTATCGCTCACGTCGAGGGCCTGCCCTCGGTCATGACCCAGGAACTGCTCGAGTTCGAGGGCGGGGTGCTCGGCGTCGCGCTGAACCTCGAAGAACACAACGTCGGCGTGGTGATCCTGGGCAACTTCGAGCAGATCGAAGAAGGCCAGCAGGTCAAACGCACCGGCGAGGTGCTGTCGGTGCCGGTCGGCGACGAGTTCCTCGGCCGCGTCATCAATCCGCTCGGCCAGCCGATCGACGGCCGCGGCGACATCGACACCAAGGAGCGGCGCGCACTGGAAATCCAGGCGCCGTCCGTCGTGAAGCGCCAAGGCGTGAAGGAGCCGCTGCAAACCGGCATCAAGGCCATCGACTCCATGACCCCCATCGGCCGCGGCCAGCGCCAGCTGATCATCGGCGACCGCAAAACCGGCAAGACCGCGATCTGTGTGGACACCATCCTCAACCAGCGCCAAAACTGGGAATCCGGCGATGAGAAACTGCAGGTCCGCTGCGTGTACGTGGCGATCGGCCAGAAGGGCACCACGATCGCCAGCGTGCACAACGCCCTCGAGGAGGGCGGCGCGATGGACTACACGACCATCGTGGCCGCGCCCGCGTCCGAATCAGCCGGCTTCAAATGGCTTGCACCCTATACCGGTTCGGCGATCGGCCAGCACTGGATGTACGACGGCAAGCACGTGCTCATCGTCTTCGACGACCTGAGCAAGCAGGCCGAGGCTTATCGCGCGATCTCGCTGCTGCTTCGACGGCCGCCCGGCCGCGAGGCATACCCCGGCGACGTGTTCTACCTGCACTCCCGTTTGCTGGAGCGCTGCGCGAAGCTGTCCGACGAGATGGGCGGCGGCTCGCTGACCGGGTTACCGATCATCGAGACCAAGGCCAACGACATCTCGGCCTACATTCCCACCAACGTCATCTCGATCACCGACGGCCAATGCTTTTTGGAAAGCGACCTGTTCAACCAGGGTGTCCGCCCGGCCATCAACGTCGGAGTCTCGGTGTCGCGGGTGGGCGGGGCAGCCCAAATCAAGGCCATGAAAGAGGTGGCCGGCTCACTGAGGCTGGACCTGTCGCAGTACCGCGAACTCGAGTCGTTCGCCGCATTCGCCTCCGACCTCGACCCCAACACCAAGGCGCAACTGGAACGCGGTGAGCGGCTGGTCGAGCTGCTCAAGCAGCCGCAGCACCAGCCCATGGCCGTCGAGGAACAGGTCGTCGCGATCTTCCTTGGCACCAGGGGGCATCTGGACTCCGTTCCGGTGGGGGACATCACCCGCTTCGAGCGCGAAGTCCTCGACCACCTACGGGGTTCAGACGAGGGAATCCTCAAAGAGATCCGGGAATCAAGCAAGCTCTCCGACGAAGTTTCCGACAAGCTCACCGATGCGATCAACCAGTTCAAAAAGAGCTTCGCGGCGTCGGACGGCAGCTCGGTGGTGCCCGACGAGCACGTCGAAGCGATGGACGAGTCCGACGAGCAGAAGGAATCGGTGCAGGTACGCAGGCAGCCGCCGAAGGACAAGAGTTAGGTCGAAAACCGATGCCAGCCACGCTGCGCCAATTGCGCGGACGAATTCGATCGGCCGGGTCGATCAAGAAGATCACCAAAGCGCAGGAGATGATCGCGACCTCGCGCATCGCCAAGGCGCAGGCCCGCGTCGAAGCGGCCCGGCCGTACGCCGCAGAGATCACCAACATGCTGACCAACCTCGCCGCCGAGTCGGCGCTCGATCATCCACTGCTCGTCGCGCGCGACAACCCGCAGCGGGCCGGGGTTCTGGTGGTCTCGTCCGACCGTGGCCTGTGCGGGGCGTACAACTCCAACGTGTTCCGCCGATCCCAGGAGCTCTTCTCCTTGCTGCGGGAAGAGGGCAAGGAGCCGATTCTGTATGTGGTCGGCCGTAAAGCGCTGAACTACTACAGCTTCCGCAACTGGGACATAGTGGAGTCGTGGGCCGGGTTCTCGGAGAAGCCGGATTACGAGAACGCCAAAGAGATCTGCTCGACGCTGGTCGACGCCTTCATGGCCGGCTCGCAGCGATCGGGTGACGAGCCCGGCTCCGACGAAACTCCAGGAGTCGACGAACTGCACATCGTATTCACCGAATTCAAAACCATGATGTCGCAGGACGCGGTGGCCCGGCGCGTCGCCCCGATGGTGGTCGAATACACCGGTGAGGACACCGAACTACATACGTTGTTCTCGTTTGAGCCCGATGCCACGACTCTGTTCGAGACGTTGCTACCGCGTTACGTGACCACCCGCATCTTCGCCGCGCTGCTCGAGTCGGCGGCCTCCGAATCGGCGTCCCGCCGCCGCGCCATGAAGTCGGCCAGCGACAACGCCGACGACCTCATCCGCGACCTCACGTTGCGCGCCAACCGGGAGCGTCAGGCCCAGATCACCCAGGAAATCAGCGAAATCGTCGGTGGCGCAAATGCGCTCGCCGACGCCGCTAAATAGGCCCCATCAGGAAGCGAAGAAGATATGGCTGCTACCACTCAATCGGCTCAGAAGTCGAAGAAGTCCAAGGACACCGACACCAATGGCCGCGTGGTCCGGGTCGCCGGTCCGGTTGTCGACGTCGAGTTTCCGCGGGGCTCAGTGCCGGAGCTGTTCAACGCTTTGCACGCGAAGGTCACCTTCGAGG
>JAFARC010000026.1 GCA_019245755.1 Mycobacteriaceae bacterium
GGTGACCACGAACTCCGGATCACGGCCGCGCAGCCGTACATCGACCGATGCCGGCGCCAACTCGCGGGTGATCTCTTCGGCGGCGTGCGACAGTGCCTCAAGCACGACGAGCCGGATCGTCGACTCCAGCGGTGCGCTCAGCCGGTCGGCCAGCGCCGCAGCGTCGTCGCCGCCCGCCCGGGCGGCAACGTTGAGTTCGTGCCGGACCGTGTCCACGTATGGCTGCAACTCCATGACGTCATGATGACATCATTTTGATGTCAGGACAAGACGTCACTTTGGTGCTCGGGTGACTAGCGCCGGACCCTGGCCCGCCAGATCCACGCCAGCGCGCCGACCAGGAGCAGGGCCAACCCCGCCAGCCACGGCCAGGCGCCGTGCCGGTACACCCAGCCGGCCACCACGCCCTGCAGCCGCCCGGCCGCGATGATCACCGGATCTTCGGGGTTGGTGCCGCGGCCGGAGATCCGCACCTCGTAGACGCCGTAGTAGCCGATGTAGAGCCCGACGATGACCAGCAGCGCGCCACTGATCCGGTTGACGAACGGCACGATGGAGCGGATGCGGTCGGTCAGCGCCGAACTGGCGAACGCGGCGGCGACTGCGAGCGCACCGACGACCAATGCGAAGCCCGCGGCGTAGGCCAAGTACACCCATGCGGTCTGCAGCACCGGCCCGCTGCGGAGACCCGCGCCGGTCAAGGCCAGGAACGGGCCGATCGTGCACGACAGCGACGTGATCGCGTAACTGACCCCGTAGCCCAGCATGGAGCCGATCCGCGCCGTCGGCGCCCATACGCCTTGGTGCGCCAGGGGATTCGGCACAAACACGGTGAGCTCGTGGCCGGAGAGCAGGTAAACGCCGACCGCGACGAGGACCATCCCGATCACCACGGTGACGTACGGCACGTAGCGCTGCACCGTCGAGGCGACCTCCACGGTGAGCAGCCCGAACAAGCCGAAGATGGCCAAAAACCCAACGGTCATCGCCAGCGTGGCCGCGAACGCGCGTCCAACCGCCGGTGGCCGACCCGTGCCCTCGCCGATGACCAGCGCCAAATACGCCGGCAGCATGGCGAACCCGCACGGGTTGAGGGCGGCAACCAGGCCAGCGCCGAACGCCAAGCCCGCCAGGTCTTGGTTCACTGTGCGCCGACGCCTACGCGGTCAGCGCTCGGACCCGGTCCGCAAGCTCCTGCTCGGGCATTGCCGCGGTCGGGTTGTTCACAAATGTCGACGAGCCGTCCGGGCGGACGAACAGATACGCCGGCTGCCACGGCACACCGAAACGCGCCCACAACGACCCGTCAGCGTCGTTGAGGTTGGTGAAGTTCAGGTTGTACTTCGACACAAAGCCCTGCATCTGTCCGACGTCGGAGCGGCCTGCGATGCCCACGAACGTCACCTTGGGATTGCTGGCGGACACCTCACTCACACCCGGGGCCTCGATGTTGCAGAACGGGCACCACGGTGTCCAGAACCACAGCACCGTGGGTTTGCCCTGCAGGCTGGACCCGCTGAACGAGCCGCCGCTGAGCGTGCTGCCGGTGAAGTTGAGACGGGCGTCGGCGCGCACCGCCGCGGGGGTGACGAGGCTCACGAGCAGCACCGCTGCGGCCGCCGCGAGGACCAAGAATTTGCAACCACTCAAAAGTCCGGTCTTCACGCCACCGCACCTCCTTTGCTGACGTTACACCTGAAGTGACGTCAACCACACCGGTTCAGTTCAGGGGACCACCACGCGCCATCGGACGCGGTTGCGTGCCTGGTCGGTGGCAGCAGGTTGACCACTGCCGTCTGGCGGTCGAGGACGCCCGGATCAGTTCTGACGTGTCTGTGACGATCTGCTGACTTCACCACGTTGGGAGGGGTGGGCGGTTTCCGTGGGGGACCTCACGGGCAGCCTGGGGTATGCCCACGTTGTTGTGGTTTCGCCGTGACCTGCGGCTGCGCGACCTGCCGGCGCTGCTGGGCGCGGCCGCGGCCGGCGACGACGTGTTGGCGTGTTTCGTGTTCGATCCGCGCCTGGAGGCGTCGTCGGGCCGGCGCCGGCTGCAGTTCCTGTGCGACGCGTTGCGCGAGTTGCGCGACGAGCTCGATGGGCGGCTGTATGTCACCCGCGGGCGGCCGGAAGAGCGGATTCCCAAGACGGTCAAGCAGATCGGCGCGTCGGCCGTGCACGTGTCGGACGACTTCACGCCGTTCGGGCGCCGGCGCGACGAGCGGGTGCGGGACGCGCTGGGCGGCGTGCCGTTGAAAGCCGCCGGATCGCCGTACCTGGTGTCACCCGGGCGGGTCGGCAAGGCCGACGGCCAGCCGTACAAGGTGTTCACCCCATTCTTCCGGCACTGGCGCGAAATCGGTTGGCGCCCACCGGCCGCCACCGCCGCCGACTCGGCACGCTGGCTGGACCCGGCCGGGCTGGGGGGCGCTGTCGACATCCCCGACCCGGGTGTGGACTTGGAGCTGGGCGGCGGGGAGCGGGCGGCGCTGCGCCGCTGGGCGCAGTTCGTCGACACGGCGCTAGACGACTACGCCGAGGACCGCAACCGACCCGACAAAGACGGCACCAGCCGGATGTCGGCGTATCTGAAGTTCGGCGCGATCCATCCCCGCACAATGGCCGCAGACCTCGACGAACGCCGCGCGGGGCACGCGGCCTACCTGCGCGAGTTGGCATTCCGGGATTTCTATGCCGCGGTGCTGCACGAGTGGCCCGACAGCGCGTGGTGGAACTGGAACCGCAACTTCGACGCGATCCGGCCGGACACCGGACCTGATGCCGAGCGGTTGTTCGAGGCCTGGAAGGCCGGCCAGACCGGGTTCGCGATCGTCGACGCCGGGATGCGGCAGCTGTGCGCCGTGGGCTTCATGCCGAACCGGGTTCGGATGATCGTCGCCTCGTTTCTGGTCAAGGATCTGCATTTGCCGTGGCAGTGGGGCGCACGCTGGTTTTTGGACCAACTCGTCGACGGTGACATCGCCAACAACCAGCACGGCTGGCAGTGGTGCGCGGGATCGGGCACCGACGCGGCGCCGTACTTCCGGGTGTTCAACCCGGCCGCGCAGGGGCAGCGGTTCGATCCGTCCGGCGAATACGTGCGCACCTGGGTGCCCGAGCTTCGCGAGGTCGACGACGTCCACCGGCTTGGGAACGACAGGCCGCCGGGCTACCCGGAACCGATCGTCGACCACAAGCGCGAACGCGCCGAGGCGCTGCGCCGCTACGCGCGGGTCGGCTGAAGCCGGTATGCCAGAATGTGGCAATCGCCCGTCAACCGAGCAGGAGCGCCGTGGCCAGCACCGAGGTCGAACGACACACCGGGGTAGACGTCGAGGACGTGCCGTCCGCCGACTGGGGCTGGAGCGGCACCGCGCCCCGGGTGTGGCACGTGGTACTCATTCTGATCGCGGCGTTCCTGCTGTTCATGATCGACGGGAACCAGGTCGGCCACGTCGAGGACTACTTCCTCATCGCGTTCGCCGCGGGCATCCTGATCGTGGTGGGCCGCGACTGGTGGCTGCGGCGCCGCGGGCTGACCCGCTGAGGAGCTGACGCGCTGAGGAGCCCGAAACTGCAGCCGCTGCGGAATTTTTCGGCGTGTCGCGCGCTGGAGTCGGTGTCGCGGCTACTGCTGGGCCGTGGCGGCCAATTGACCGCAGGCGGCGGCGATCTCGCGGCCCCTGGTGTCGCGCACGGTGCATGACACGCCCCGCTGGCGGACCCGGTTGACGAACTCGCGTTCGGCGGGCTTCGGGCTGGCGTCCCACCGGCTGCCCGGGGTCGGGTTCAGCGGGATGACATTGACGTGCACCAGCGGCCCGAGCGCGCCGCGCAACCGCCTGCCCAGCAGGTCAGCTCGCCACGGCTGGTCGTTGACGTCGCGGATCAACGCGTACTCGATGGACACCCGCCGACCCGTCGCGTCGGCGTAATACCTTGCCGCGTCGAGGGCTTCGGCGATCTTCCAGCGGTTGTTCACCGGCACCAGGGTGTTGCGCAGCTCGTCGTCGGGGGCGTGCAGCGACAGCGCCAACGTGACGTTGAGGCGTTCGTCGGCCAGCTTGCGGACCGCCGGTGCCAGCCCGACCGTCGACACGGTCACCGAGCGCGCGGAGATGCCGAAACCCTCCGGCGGCACCGCGGTGATACGGCGCACAGCGCCCAGCACCCGGTTGTAGTTGGCCAGCGGTTCACCCATGCCCATGAACACGACGTTCGACAATCGGCCGTGGTCGCGGTCCCGCAACTGCACTGCAGCCGCGCGCACCTGCTCGAGAATCTCGGCCGTCGACAGGTTGCGGGTCAGCCCGCCCTGGCCGGTGGCGCAGAACGGGCACGCCATGCCACAACCGGCCTGTGACGAGATGCAGACCGTGTTGCGTTGCGGATACCGCATCAGTACCGACTCGAACGTGGTGCCATCGACGGCCCGCCACAACGTCTTGCGGGTCTGTCCGGCGTCGCACTCGACCTGGGAGACCGGCGTCAACAGCGTCGGGAAGATGGCCTCGGCGACCCGGTCGCGCAGGGCCGCCGGCAGATCGGTCATCTGGCGCGGGTCGGCGATCAACCGCCCGTAGTACTGGTGGGCCAGCTGGCCGGCCCGGAACGCCGGCAGGCCCAGTTCGCCGACCGCCGCGACGCGGCCGGCGGCGTCCAGATCGGCCAGGTGCCGCGGCGGCGGTTGCCGGCGCGGCGCGGTGAACACCAACTCCATGACGCCGCTACCCTTGCGCGGCCAGCACGTCGCGGACCGCGTCGTCGACGGTGGCCAGCACCGATTCCTCGATGCCCGCCCGGCCCCGGACGAACACCGAAGCCCGGTTGGCCGCAGGCATGCCTTCGGCCGGGCACAGGCCGTCGGGCAGCCGGCCGATCACCGGCAGCAGCGCCACGCCCAGGCCGGAGCGGACCGCCGCGTACAGCCCGGCCAGGTCGCCACATTCGGCCGCGATCTGATACTCGACACCCAGCTTTTCGAGCGCGGCGAAGGCCGGCTCACGCAGCGTGCACGGCTCGCCGAAGATCACCAGCGGCAGCGGCTCGCCCGACGGTGCGGCGAAGGCGCGTGCCGAAATCCAGGTCAGCTCCACCACACCCGAGGCGTTGGCGCGGTCGAACCCGGAGCCGTCGAGCAACACCGCGAGATCAACCAGTCCGCGCTCGATCGCGTCGGCCAGCGACACGTTGCGGTCCAGCCGGAAGCGCACCCGCCAGTCCGGCAACCGCTGCCGCAACGCGCCGGTCAGGCCGGGCAGCAGCACGTCGGCGCCGTGCTCGGTGGCCCCGATGACCAGCACGCGGCGATCCGTCGCGCCCAGGTCGTCCAGGGCGCTGTCGTGGGCGGCCAGGATCGTGCGCGCATGCCGCAGCACCCGCTGCCCCAGTTCGGTGAACACCACGCCGCGGCCGGACCGCTCGACCACCGGCGCGCCGACCACCGCCTCGATCTTGCGCAGATGCTGGCTGACCGCCGACTGCGTCAGGTGCAGCGCCGCCGCCGCACGGTGAAATCCACCACAATCGGCGACCGCCACCACGCTGCGCAGCGGGGCGATGTCGAGCACCTGAACCATCCGGCCACTGTAGTGCGATCAGCAATAACGATCAATATCGCGGGACGTTACTGCAGGATATGGGAATAGTGCCGAGATACGATAAGCATTCGCGATCGGTCACGATCAGCAATAATCGTTGGACTCGGTCGTTTGCGGTCGCGAGCATGGCAAGCATGGACATGCGCCCCATGCCACTGCGCACCGCGTCCGCGGTCACGTTCTTCTACGCGCTGGGCTACCCGATCGGCAATCTTGCGGTCGCCGGCATGACCCCGATGGCCGCGCTGGTGCTGCGGTTCGGGCTAGCGGCCACCATCCTGGGCGCGTGGACACAGCTGTCGGGCGTCGGGTGGCCGAGGGGCCGCCAGCTCGGGCACGTCGTGGTCACCGGCCTGCTGATGCAGGCCGCGCAGTTCTGCTGCTTGTACGAGGCGGTCCAGCGCGGGGCGCCCGCGGTGTTGTGCGCGGTGCTCATCGCGATGAACCCGGTGGTCACCGCCATCCTCGGCGCGGTGTTCCTCGGCGAGCGGCTCAACCGAGCGCGTGTGGTGGCGCTGCTGCTGGGCATGATCGCGGTGCTTTCCGCATGCGCGAGCAGGCTGATGGCCACCCACGGCGTGGACCCGGTCATCGTGCTGCTGGTGATCGCGCTGCTCGGCCTGTCGGCGGGCGGCATCTACCAGCAGCGGTTCTGCGCCGACGTCGACTTCCGGGCCATCAGCGCGCTGCAGAACGCGGTTGCGTTCATCCCGGCCGCGGCGCTGGCAGCCCTGACCCCGTTCGCCGTTCACGATCCGGTGAAAGCCGGCGTCGCGATCGCGGGCATTGTGCTGCTGAACGCGACACTGGCCGTCAGCCTCTACGTGCGTGCGATCAACGCCCACGGCGCGGCGGCGGTGACGATGCTGTTCGCGGTCATCCCCGCGGTGGCTGGCCTGTTGTCGTGGCTGATGCTGGGTCAGCGACCCGATGTCGGCATCGCCGCCGGGCTGGCGGTCGGCGCGGTCGCCTGCTATCTGAACGCGAACTTCGGCTTTTCGCCGCGGGGCTCATCGCGACGGGCGTCAGGCCAGCAACGTCAGGACGATCCAGGTCGCGACCGCCGACGGGAGCATGGCGTCGATGCGGTCCATCAGGCCACCATGACCGGGGAGCAGCGTGCCCATGTCCTTGATGCCGAGGTCGCGTTTGACCTGTGACTCGACGAGGTCGCCCAGCGCACCGGTGATCACCAGCATCAGGCCCAGTGGCACACCAACCCAGGCCGGCTTGTGCAGCAGGAACGCGACGGCCAGCACCGAGGCGGTGACCCCGAACAGCAGCGAACCGCCGAGGCCCTCCCACGACTTCTTCGGGCTGATGGCCGGAACCATCAGATGTTTGCCGAACAGCACGCCGGCGACGTAGCCGCCGACGTCGGAGCACACCACGGTGAGCATCAGGCAGAACACCCGGGCGGCGCCGTCGTGGGGGTAGATGAGCAGTGCGCCGAAACTGGCGAACAACGGTACCCAGGTCGCCAGGAAAACGGTGGCGGAGATGTCGCGCAGATAATTCACCGGCTGCTCGGCCAGTCCGTGGCCGACCAGACGCCAGATCAAGCAGACCACCACCGTGGCCGCGAAGCCGCCCAACGCCCCGGCGGCTCCGTACGGCCATGTCAGCCACAGCATGGCCTGGCCCCCGATCAGCAACGGCACGATCGGGATCGCGTACCCCGCTTCGCGCAGTCTCCTGGTCACCTCGTGGGAGGCGATCGGAATGGCCAGCGCCAGCACCACCAACCACAACTTCGGCGCGAACACCAGGATCACGATCAGGATCCCGCCCAACGCGGCGCCGACCGCGATCGCGGCGGGCAGGTTGCGCCCGGCGCGCGAGGTTTTCGGGCCCTTCGCCCCGTCGGGGCTGCCTGTGTCGGTTTCGGCCACGGAAGTCGGTCGCTGCGCGGTCATTCAGACCTCGAGCAGCTCGCCTTCTTTGTGTTTGACGAGTTCGTCGATCTGGGTGACGTATTGGTGGGTGGTTTTGTCGAGGTCCTTCTCGGCGCGGCCGACGTCATCCTCCCCGGCTTCGCCGTCGCGGCGGATGCGATGGAGTTCCTCCATCGCCTTGCGACGGATGTTGCGCACCGACACCCGCGCGTCCTCGCCCTTGGCCTTGGCCTGCTTGACCAGATCGCGGCGGCGTTCCTCGGTCAGCTGCGGGATCGCGACGCGGATCACATTGCCGTCGTTGGTCGGGTTCACACCGAGGTCGGAGTCCCGGATCGCCTTCTCGATCGGGCCCAGCTGGGACTGCTCGTACGGCTTGATGACGACCAGCCGCGCTTCCGGCACGTTGATGCCGGACAACTGGGTGATGGGGGTGGCCGTGCCGTAGTAGTCGACGGTGATGCGGGAGAACATGCCCGGATTGGCCCGGCCGGTGCGGATGGACGCCAAGTCGTCGCGGGCGACGGCGACGGCCTTCTCCATCTTCTCTTCAGCGTCGAAGAGGGTTTCGTCGATCACGGCGTCCTCCTCAGGTGGTGACCAGTGTTCCGATCTTCTCACCCGCGACGGCCCGCGCGATATTGCCGTCGGTCAACAGGTTGAAAACCAGGATCGGCATGCCGTTGTCCATGCACAGGCTGAACGCGGTAGCGTCGGCCACCCGCAGCCCGCGGTCGATGACCTCGCGATGGGTGATCTCGGTGAGCAGCTCGGCGTCCGGGTTAGCCCGCGGGTCGTCGGTGAACACCCCGTCCACTGCCTTGGCCATCAGCACGACATCCGCGCCGATCTCCAGCGCGCGCTGTGCCGCAGTGGTGTCGGTGGAGAAGTACGGCAGACCCATCCCGGCGCCGAAGATCACGACCCGGCCCTTCTCGAGGTGCCTGCGGGCGCGCAGCGGAATGTAGGGCTCGGCGACCTGGCCCATCGTGATCGCGGTCTGCACCCGGGTTGCGATATCTTCCTTTTCCAGAAAGTCCTGCAGGGCAAGGCTGTTCATGACCGTACCGAGCATGCCCATGTAGTCCGAACGGGTGCGCTCCATGCCGCGCTGCTGGAGTTGGGCGCCGCGGAAGAAGTTGCCGCCGCCGATGACGACCGCAACCTGCACGCCGCTTCGAACCACCTCGGCGATCTGCCTGGCCACCTGGTGCACCACGTCGGGGTCCAGGCCGACCTGGCCGCCGCCGAACATCTCACCACCGAGTTTGAGCAGCACCCGCGAGTATTTCGGCCTGCCCTGGGGGTGCGGAACCGACGACGCACCGTTCGTGCTGGTCGCGTCCTCGCCCATCGGACTCCTCCGCTCCTCGCATGAGAGCGCCATCGGAGGCGGTTTGCCCGGTGCGGCTCTCCAATGGCACTCCCAATCCTGCCTCATCGGGCCTGCACCGCGACGGCCGGGTGGCACGTGTCGGGTTACGGCAGGTGCGCGGACCGGCGGTCGGCGTCGCGGCAGTCGTGCCGCACCGACCCGAGGGTCGTAACGGCAGGGACAGTGCAGGCCGCGACGACATCCTCACACGGCACGGCGAGCCCAGGGCAACGCGACTACCAGACAGTGGCTATCGCATCGAAGCGGCGATCAGCGGTGACCGCCCCCGCCCTCGAAGCCCGGCGACGCAATCCCTGGGTTCTCGTCGGTCAGCTGCATCTCGCCGGGTGCACCACCAGTATCAGTATCGGGTGCAGGCGCGAAACTCGGTGACGAGTCGGTGGCCTGGACGTCGGGGCCCTGGCAGATGCTCGCTGTGGGATCGCATTCGTCTGCGACGGCAATCGGTGCAGCGCCGATCGACACTGCGGCGGCCATAACCGCGAAGGGCGCTGCCAATCCGAACTGCTTTATCACTCGCATAGTAAGCCTCCCGCCCCCTGCAACGGTGACGGTCAACTTACCACCCTTTGCCCAGGTCACGCCCGCGATTCCAACGGCTTCGCAGAACTGGGTTCATGGCGGCGTCGTTGAGCGGCGCACCGCCGCCGCAACGGGCCACTTCGTTCACCGCGCAGTGCGCTTGACCTCGACGATCCTGCTGTGTTACTTCACAGAGTCGCTACGTCCCTTTATGGTGGCGACTGCAGTCACCCAGGCCCGCATCGAATTGAAAGGACCGCAATATGGCTAGGGGCAAGTCGCGTCGACTTCGAAGGACTTGCTGACCAGGCCTGCCATCGGATTCGTCTTGTCTAGGCCGGTCGCCGTGCCAGTGAACTTGTAGCCGTTGCCGTCCCTGGCGGCCTGAGCGCTGGCCCCCGGACTCCCCTGCTGATAGGCCAAGGCGACACCGTTGACGGTGCCCAATGAGATCTGACGAGCAACGGGGGGCTCGGCGTCGGTGGCCTGAACCGCGACAACATTGGGCGAACCGGGCTGGCCTATCCCAATCTGCAGCTGACCGTCTGCCTTCTGGCAGGTGACTGGACCGGTGACGTTTTGGTCCTGGCTGTCGACCACCACCTTGGCGTGGCCCGAAGTGCTGACCTTCTGCCCGCCGGCACTATTGCTCGAACAGCCGGCGACAGCGGCCGCCAGGGCCGCCGCGCCGGCCAGGGTGATCATTACTCCATGTTTCATAGCCGTACTCCTTTGTGTCAGTGGGTAAACGGTGAGGCGTTGGCACGGCAGAACGCCAGGCCGTTATGAGCAGCGACGTCGACCGTCTGGATAGCTGATCACGAATTGCCGACTCCTCATCTCCGGTTGGCAGTGCCGGTCGCGGCAGCCCCTTGGGCGCTCGCCATGTAGTGTGCGCTGGCGAAGGCGGCCGGTTAATCGGGAATTTTCCCTATTTTTGCGCTACCTTTCTCGTGCTGCGGACACCATGGCCAGGAGAGCTGGCCGTCGATTTCCGTTGACTACCGGGTACATCCGGTGAATCTCGGGTCATTGGCACTGAACAACTGGGACACACGAGAAAATCACGAATCGACGGCAATGTGGGTTTGTCGGGCTTGAGCCGCTGCTTGGGTGCGGTTGTCGACGCCGAGTTTGCTCAGAATGGAGCTGACGTGGTGACCGACGGTTTTGGGGCTGATGCAGAGTTTGGTGGCGATGTCGGCGTCGCTGTGGCCGGCGGCGATGAGGGTGAGTACTTCACGTTCGCGACGGCTCAGTCCGTCGGGGTCAGCGTCGATGTCGGCGCGGCGGCTGCGCCGAACGGGGCCCCGCAGCGCTGCCAAGCGTTGCTGGGCGCGGCGTGCCGCCGCCCGGGCACCGAGGCGGCGAAACGTGGTCAGCGCCGATTCCACCGCAGAAATGTCGCCGCCGAGTTGGGCGATGGCGGCGTCGTAGGGGCACCCCAGGCGCATCCATTCGGCGGCGGCGGCCTGCCAGTCCCCGCTGACCTCCAACTGGAAGGGCGTGATCGGGTGATCGGCGATGATAGGCGCTGGCGTGCCACCTGCGATCTGGGACCACCGGTGCAGCTGCCAAACCAGCCACGGATCCCCGTGCGCGCCCAGGGTCACTAAGCCGTTGTGCGCCTCGGCGCTGGCGGTGTCGTCGTCGCCGGCTAGCCACGCCGCTTCCGCGCGCGCGGCCCAGACTGGAAACAGTCGCAGCTGGTCGGGTTCGGAGCAGGCCGTGATCTCATCGAGCAGGGAGGCCACCGGTTGGTCACCGCGGCGGGCGTGAACCAGGGCCAGGGTCAGCCGTGACAGAATCCGGTGCACCGCGGGTAGCCCGGGACGGGTGAGCACATCCTCGGCACGCGCGCGAGCATGGGCCCATTGGCCGCGATGCAGCCCCACCAGCGCGTCGGCGCTAGCGCTAAATACCTCAAAGGTATGAATGTCGCGGTGACGGCAGAACGCAACGAAGTCTGCGATGTAGCGATCGGCACGATCCAGGTGATAGTGCCCCGCCGCGTATGCGCAGATGATAGCGCCGAGCAGGCCGGCCTTGTCGCCGTGGGCGTCGGTGTCCATAGCGTGCCGCCACGCTTCTTCCAGCTCGTCCCAGCCGGTGTCGGTGCGCAGCACCCGCCCCATCGCGGCAATCCCGCGGGCCCGGATGACCACGGTGTCCTCGCCGACTTGGGTGCCCACCGTGATGGCCCGGGCCGCGAAGTCGGCACCGGCCGGGTCGAAAGAAAAAACGCTCTGCTCAGCCAAGTTCAGCAGGGTCCATGCCAGCTGCGGGCACGGGCCGGCGTCTTGCAGCAGCCGCAGCGAGGCCCGCGCCGCGTCGGCGGCCTCACTGACGCGGCCTAGCGGCCACAACATGAACGACAGCCAGCGCAGGTCGTCCGCTTCGGCGAGTCGATCACCCAGCTGGTGGCGCAGCACGACGGCCATTCGCAACGACGACACCGCGGCGTCACCGAGGCCGCAGAAACCGCTGGTCAGCGCATGCTGTTCGAGCCAGATCACCTTCTGTTCAGCGCGGGTGGTGTGAGCGTGGCGCAGCGCCAGCGCATACAGCTCGGCGGCCTGCCGGTGCGCGCCCAGTACTGCGGCGCGTTCGGCGGCGGCGATGCCATAGCGCACGGCGGCGTCGGGATCGTCGGCGTGGTCGGCGTGAAACGCCAAAGCCCCCAACATATCTGGAGGAATGGGCTGTTCGCTCAGTGCGGCTAGCGCACGGGTATGCAGCACCTTGCGCTGGTAGTCGTCGATGCGGTCGGCCGTCACGCGTCGGGCAAGTTCGTGGCGAAACCCGATCACGTCCCCATCGGCGACCAGCACCCCCGCATCGAGGCATTCGGCCAACCCAGCCGCCGCATCCTCGGGGCACACCTTGTGCACCAGGGCCGCATCGGCCCGCGGCCCGCACACCGCCACCGCCTGCGCGGTCTGACGCGCGGGCACCGACAACCGAGCCAGCCGACCCCCCACCGCCTCCGACACACTACGCGGCAAGACGTGCTGGCCAACCACATCGGGGCCCGCGGCGAGGATCTCCGTGACATAAAACGGGTTTCCGCCGGTGAGGTGGTGCAACCGCTCGGCGTTCAGGCCGCTGCCAGCGGCCAGCACCGCCACCGCGTCGCGGCTCAGCGGCCGTAACCCGATGCGGCGCACCGCCGCGCAGTTCGCCACATCCCCCAGCGTGACGGTCAATGGGTGTTGTTCGCCGAGCTCGTCGTCGCGGTACGACACGATCAGCAGGAGCGGCAGCGACTCGATGCGCCGCGCCACAAACCGCACCAGATCCAGGGTGGCCCCATCGGCCCAATGGGCGTCCTCGATCACCCACACCCACCGACCCCCGTCGCGCCACACCGCCAGCAGCCGCCGATACAGCGCCGCGCTGTCACCGGCGTCGATCACCGCGCCCAACCCACGGGCCTCCACCGGGCCCAATCCGGCCAGCGCGTCGAGGAGCGGCCCCAACGGGCGGGGTGCGGCCAACGGGTCACACCAGCCCCACAACACCTGCACCGCCCCGCCCAGCCCGGCGGCAAACCGGGTGATCACCGCGGTCTTGCCGACCCCGGCTTCCCCACGCAGCAATACCACCCGGCCCGCACCGCCGCGCAGACCGCGCGCAAACCCGCCCAGCTCGGCAAGCACCGCCTGGCGCTCTAGCAAGCGTTCCACCCGATCGGCGCTCCCGTTCTGACCGTTATTTGGCGGTGCCGGTCAAAACCTTACTGGCGCCAAGGAAACCGCGTACCGCAAAAATAGGGAAAATTCCCCATCAACCGCACGCACCCGCCAGCGCACACTACATGGCGAGTGCCCCCAGGGCCGCCACGGCCACCGCCGTCCGGCCAACGCTGGCATTGAGGGCAGCCATATCGGAACTGGTGTGCTTACCCGCACTGACGACGCCAACAGGCGGCGCCGCACGAAAGGAATACAGCAAATGAAAATTGTGCCCACCAGCGTCGCGGAACAGATCAACCGCGTCGACCGCACACGCAGCCTGATGATCGGGATCAGTGCCGGACTGCTCGCACTGTGGTCGCTGTACCGGGTGCTCTGGTCGCTGTACCTGGCGATCACATACAACTTTTTGTTCGGGCCGCTGGTTTTCCAAGTTGTGCTGTGGGCCGTGATCGGCGAGGTCGCGGCGATCGCGGCCACTGCGTTTCTCATCCGCTATACCAAGGCCACCACCGCCAACACCGACGAAAGAACCCAACCATGAACCGAATCTCGCGGTTAGCGACGACTGTGTTGGTGTGTGGCGGATTGGGTTTGGCCGGATTTGGGCTGGCCGCAGGTACCGCCCAGGCCGACCCCGTCGCACATCAGTGGTGCCCAGGCCAACGCTTGCCGGATGACGGGACGAACCCTGACGGCACACCCCATGTATTTACGTGGGACATGAACGTCTGCCACACCTACTACGTCGTCGGATACCGTCACGGCAACGTTGGTGACTACATCTGGGCAGATTCTCCACCGCCGCCTCAGCCGCCGCCTGCCATCCCACCCTTGTGGGTCCCATGAGCCGGCCCGCGTCCAGGTGGAACCGAAACGCTGTCCTCACAGCGCCGTCGGCTGGGACGACTGTTGCTGACATCATGAACGTCGATTCGACTCCGATGTGTTGGGCCACACGAGTCGCCTGGTCATTGTTTCGTTGTCCGGTCAGAAGCCGCCAGTTCCCGGCCAGAAACGAACGCCTGATCACCGCCAGTGAGCGTCTGCGCTACGGCGTCTGAACGCGCCAGCGGGTTCACCACCAATGAAGAGGGGACATTAGCGATGAATCCACGAGTCATGATCACCGTTGTCGGCGCGTTCAGCCTGGCGGCTGTGGCGCAGTGTCCCAGCACTGGGACCGTCAGCGCCAACGTCTTCGTCGATGGCCAGGACCAAAAGGTGCAGGGCAGGGTTTTGTCAAAGCGCCGGCGGCCAGATGCAGATCGGTATCGGTCAGCCCGGCTCGCCCGGCGCGATCGCGGTCCAGGCAACCAACGCCGATACCCCCGGCTGGGCCAGTGAGGCCCCGCTGGCTAGCGGGCGGCGCTGCCTGGCCGCCGAGCTGGGCCCCGACGGGAGGATCTGCGCGATCGCCGGGGTGTCTGACCCTCCCGGTTCTCCCGGTGATGGTGCCGTCATGCCGACGTCGAAGCCTGGCGCAAAGGGGCGCGGCTAGACCGTCCGACGCGCCGAACCTGCCTACCGGGGGTGGTCCTCGGGCAATGCGGCTGAATCGGCGCGACGCGTGTCGAAAGGACCCAATCGGAAGCAGGCCAAACACAACATGAAAACCACCCAAAACCTCAAGCGAATCGTTGCCCGTGCACTGCTATCCTGCGGTCTCGTGGCCGCCTGGTTCGCGCTGGCCCCAGGCACTGCCCAGGCATGGCCGTACGGGCCGTATCAATGGTGCCCTGGGCAACCCTTGCCGCAAACCGGCGATCCAAACCACCCGGTCGTCTGGAACATGAGCGTCTGCCACACCTATTACAAGGTCGGCCCGAACCAGGGGAATGTTGGCCCCTACGTTTGGGATGGAGATAATCCCCCGGGGCCTCCACCGCCACCTCCCGTCCCACCCTTGTGGGTCCCGTGAGGTGGCCTGCGCGTTCAGGGCCGGTTTCGTGCGGACGGCCCGCGGATTCGAACTCCGAAACCAAGGAGCCCGGCGAGCCGCCACTGGGCTATCTGCTGGCACGCGGTCAAGGTGTTCCCGCAGGCGATGACACCCGTGCCGCGCAGTTCGGCGGTGGATCAAGAACGACGTCCGCGCCGATACCAGTACCGGGCGCCCAGCATGACGGAGGTTGCCAGCAGCATCTCGGGAAGCTGTTGCAGAACGTCAGACACCGGCAGCGGCCTCCACACGGAGGTAGGCCTCCCGCCGCGCGCCGTAGCGGCCCGGCAGCGCGTCAATCTAGGCCTGGCCCACCTCGAACCGGGCGAACCGGGTCACCGTCACGCCGGCCTCGTCGAGCAGCTGCTGGACGGTCTTCTTGTTGTCCGCGACCGACGGCTGCTCGAGCAGCACGACATCCTTGAAGAACCCGCCCAGGCGGCCGTCGACGATCTTCGGCAGTGCCTTCTCCGGCTTGCCCTCGGCGCGCGAGGTTTCCTCGGCGATGCGCCGCTCGTTGGCGACGACGTCCTCGGGAACGTCCGCACGCGAGAGGTATTTGGCCTTCAGCGCCGCGATCTGCAGCGCAACCGCGTGAGCGGCACCGGCGTCGTCGCCGGTGTATTCGACGAGAACGCCCACCGCCGGCGGCAGGTCGGCCGAGCGCCGGTGCAGGTAGGTCTCGACCTTGCCGTCGAACACCACGACGCGGCGCAGCTGCAGCTTCTCGCCGATCTTGGCCGACAGATCCGCGATGGCCTGCTCGACGGTCTTGTCGCCGACGTTGGCCGCCCTGAGGGTGTCGACGTCGGTGGCCTTCGACTCGACGGCCGCGGTCACGACGTCGTTGGCGAGCTCGCCGAACTCGTCGTTCTTCGCGACGAAGTCGGTTTCGGAGTTCAGCTCGATCATCGCGCCGCCCTTGGCCGCAACGAGCCCCTCGGCGGTGGCGCGTTCGGCGCGCTTGCCGACGTCCTTGGCGCCCTTGATGCGCAGGATCTCGACGGCCTTGTCGAAGTCGCCGTCGGCCTCGGTCAGCGCGTTCTTGCAGTCCAGCATGCCGGCGCCGGTCAGCTCCCGCAGTCGCTTGACGTCGGCAGCGGTGAAGTTAGCCATGTCAGCCTTCCGTGGTCTTGGTTTCGGTGGCAGTCGGACCGGCAGCGGTGGGCGCGTCGGCCTGCGCGGTCGCGGTGGCGCTGGCCAACAGCTCCTGCTCCCACTCGGCCAGCGGCTCGGCGGACTCCGCCTCCGGCTTGCCCTCACCGTTACCCAGCCCAGCCCGGGCCCGCAGTCCCTCGGCTACGGCCGCGGCGACCACGCGGGTCAGCAGCGCCGCCGAACGGATCGCGTCGTCGTTGCCCGGAATCGGGTAGTCGACCAGGTCCGGGTCGCAGTTGGTGTCCAGGATCGCGATGACCGGGATGCCGAGCTTGCGGGCCTCGCCGACGGCGATGTGCTCCTTGTTGGTGTCGACGACCCAGATCGCCGATGGCACCTTGTTCATGTCGCGGATGCCGCCGAGGCTGCGCTCGAGCTTGTTCTTCTCGCGGGTCAGCCCGAGGATTTCCTTTTTCGTGCGGCCCTCGAAGCCACCGGTCTGCTCCATGGCCTCGAGTTCCTTGAGGCGCTGCAGCCGCTTGTGGACGGTGGAGAAGTTGGTGAGCATGCCGCCCAGCCAGCGTTGATTCACGTAGGGCATGCCGACGCGGGTGGCCTCGTCGGCGATCGACTCCTGCGCCTGCTTCTTGGTGCCGACGAACAGGATGGTGCCGCCGTGGGCGACGGTCTCCTTGACGAACTCGTAGGCCTTGTCGATGTAGGTCAGCGTCTGTTGCAGGTCGATGATGTAGATGCCGTTGCGGTCGGTGAAGATGAACCGCTTCATCTTGGGATTCCAGCGACGGGTCTGGTGCCCGAAGTGGGTGCCGCTGTCGAGCAGCTGCTTCATGGTCACGACGGCCATGGATGTGCCTTGCTTTCGTTGTCGGTTGCCGCCCGACACCGGGTGATGTCGGGCCCTGGCGCCTACGGGCTGCCGGACCCGCCCTGAGGCGGGACCGCCCGGCATGCCGGTACGAGCTGGCTCGTGGTGCAGACGCGCGAAGTCAACCCACTGACGTGGGTCGCGGGGACGAGCTTACATTGTGCCTGGCCGCGCCAGGCAGGCTGGTCCGCTGCTCAGGCCCGGGGATGCGCCTGATCGTGGACGGCCCGCAGCCGCGCAACGGTGACGTGGGTATACAGCTGCGTGGTGGCCAGCGTGCTGTGGCCGAGGAGTTCTTGGACGATGCGCAGATCGGCGCCGCCCTCGAGTAGGTGGGTGGCCGCGCTGTGCCGCAGGCCGTGGGGCCCGATGTCGGGTGCGCCGTCGACGGCGGCCACGGTTTGGTGGACCACGGTGCGGGCCTGTCGTTGGTCGAGGCGCCGACCGCGGGCGCCGAGCAGCAGCGCCGGACCGGACTCGGCGGTGGCCAGCACGGGCCGGCCGTCGGCGAGCCAGGCGTGCAGCGCGTCGTGCGCGGGTTCGCCGAACGGGACGGTGCGTTGTTTGTTGCCCTTGCCCAACACCCGAAGCAGCCGGTGGCCGGTGTCCACGTCGTCGACGTCCAGCCCGCACAGCTCGCCGACCCGGATGCCGGTGGCATACAGCAGCTCGACGATCAGGCGGTCGCGCAGTGCGAGCGGGTCCCGTTGCCGAGCACCGGATGTCGCGGCGGACATCGCCTCGAGGGCCTGGTCCTGGCGCAGCACCGCGGGCAGCGTGCGCCGGGCCCTGGGCAGTTGCAGGCGGGTGGCCGGATCGGAGGCCAGCCGTCCTCGCCGCGTCGCCCACGCGGTGAACGTCTTCACGGCAGAGGTGCGCCGGGCCAGGGTGGTGCGTGCGACGCCGGCGCCGGCCTGTGCCGCGAGCCACGAACGCAGGATGGGCAGGCTCAGATCCGCCAGGGCGGCATCGGATTTGCGGGCGGCGAGGAAATCGAAGAGTGCTCCGATGTCGCCCAGATATGCGCGTCGAGTATGCGCCGAACGCCCGCGTTCGAGGGTCAGATGATCGGCGAACTCGTCGAGGATCGCGGACAACTGGGGCGGGGGGGTCACCGCTCTACGGTGGCATCCGCGGGCGGCGAAACCGCGACGACGACGCGGCGTGTCGAACGGCGTCATGCCGTACTGCGCGGCACTCAGCCCAACGCGCTGCCCTTCAGCCACCGCTGCCACGGCACCGTCCAGTCACCGTTTTGCCCGATCTGCAGCGCCGGTCCGCCGGTGTTGCGCACTTCCACGACATCGCCGGGCAGGGAGAAGTTGTAAAACCAGGTGGCGTTGCCGGCGTTGAGGTTCAAACATCCGTGGGATGTGTCGGTGTTGCCCTGCGCCCACACCGTGCTGTCGAGCTCGTGAAGGTAGATACCGTCGGTGCTGATGCGGGTGGCGTACTTGATCGACTCGCGGTATCCCAGGCGGGAGTTGATCGGCAACCCGAACGTGGAGGAATCCATGATCACCGGGTTGCCCTTGTCCAGAACCGTGTACACGCCGGGCGGGGTCCAGAACGACAGCGTGCGGCCGGCTATCTCCTGCGTTCCGCCCATGCCCATCGAGGTCGGCATCGTGCGGACCAGGGTTCCGTTGTTGTAGACGCTCACCTGTTTGGCGGTGTCGTCGGCGATCGATACGTGTGCGTCCCCGATTTTGAACGACACGTGGCTGTCTTCCTGGCCGTACAGCCCGCCGCCCAGCGCGGCGCCATAGATGTTTGCCGAAGCGGTGACCGTCGTGCCGGGCGGGTAATACTTCTCGGGGCGCCAGTGCACGTTCTGGTCATCCACCCAGTACCAAGATCCCGCCACCGCAGACGATGTGGTCACGCTCAGCCGACGCTCCGCCGCGGCGTGATCGGTGACCGGCTCGTCGAAGTGGGCCACCACGACGGTTCCGACCCCGTACGTGCCGCCGTCCTGCAGCGCCGCTCCGGAGGTGGTGTTCAGATACACCTTCGTCTGGTTGCTCGGGGTCAGCGTGGAAAAGCTCGCCACCTGCCTGGTGGTGACTCCATGGGTCCCGCGGCTGGCGACGGTGAGGGTATAGGTGCGGCCGTAGCCCAGCGGAACCGCCGGCTTCCAGGACGTGTCGTCCGGCGTCATGATTCCCGCGATCGGCTTGCCGGCGTCGTTGACCATCTCGACGTCGGTCAGCACCCCGGAGGCAGCCGTCACCAAGACACGGCCCAGCGGGTCGATGTCGCGGGCATCGGGGGCGGGCGTGATCGAGACCACAGCGGCCGCCGGCGGCGGCGCAGCGGCACGACCGGCCACGTGCGCGGTGCAGTCGATCGCGCAGCGCAAGGCCAGCGCGCTGGCGACGGCGCCGGACCCTAGGGTCAGCACCACAACCGCCGCGACGCATAGCGCGCGGACCTGCTGGTTGAACGTCAACGACGTAGCTCCAAGGTCAGTCGGGGGAGGGCCAGCCGGCACACTGCGGATCACGCTCCGTCATCCGTGCGGGGCGACCCCGATGCTAGCCGGGCTCGGTGGGGAGCGCTCGGCGAGATCAGCGCGCGGTCAACGACGGCGGGGCAAACGTCACAGCTGACGAGCGATCAGGCGGCGGCCGTCATCGTGAAACCCGCGGCTGCGGTAGTACGTGTCGAGGCGGCTTACATCGCGGCCGTTGGACGCGACGACGAGTTCCAGATAACGACAGCCGCGCCGGCGTGCCCATCGGGCACTGTCATCGATCAGCCGGCCGGCTATTCCCCCACATCGGGCCGCCGGGGCGACGTAAAGATCCTCCAACTCGGCGATGAGCCCGTTCTCGAGCCCAAAACTCGTCGTGGTGATCGCGAACGCCACCGGCTCGCGATCCAACACGGCCACCGCTGTTCGCGCCGCTTCCGACGACAGCAGGCCGGCCAGGTTGAGCCGCAGCTCGTCGGCGGGTGTGGTGAAGCCTTCTGCGGTGTAGAACGCCGTCGCCAGCACCAGAACCGCCTCGAGGTCCGCAGGACCTGCGGCGTGCACCGCCACCGGCGAGGATGCCGTCAACCCCGCGGTCTTGTGCGACATGCCCATCAGCCAGGCGGTGGTCCGTGCGTTGCGCATGCAATAGTCACGACCAAACAGTGCCCGTCGTTCATCAGCGGCCTTCTTCGGCCGCCTCCGCCGCCGCCAGTTCGCGCTTCCACTCACGGAACGACTCCTCGGTGCGGCCCCGCCGCCAGTACCCGGAAATCGACGCCCACTTCGCGTCGACCCCGCGCTGCTTGCGGATGTAGGGCCGCAGATTGTGCATCACGGCCTGCGCCTCGCCATGAATGAACACCTGGACCTGGCCGGGAAGCCAGTGGGCCGCCCTGACGGCGGCGATCAACGGGGCGTGGTCACCGGCGCGGTCCTCGGGCACGAGGTCGGCACGGCCGCCACGGTAGACCCAGTTCAGCTCGACATCGGCCGCCGATTCCAGCGTGATCTGATCGTTTGGATCGGCAACCTCGACGAACACCCGCGCCACGGCCTTCGGCGGCAGCGCCTCCAGCGTCGCGCCGATCGCGGGCAGCGCTGACTCGTCACCGGCGATCAGGTGCCAGTCGGCGGCGGGGTCGGGCGCATAGGCCCCGCTCGGTCCCATGAGGTATGCGCGCTGACCGGGTTGCGCCGCCAGCGCCCATGGTCCGGCCACACCGTGTTCGCCGTGCACCACGAAGTCGATCGCCATCTCGCGGCGTTGGGTGTCGATCCAGCGCACGGTGAACGTGCGGATCGGTGGCTGATGGTCCTGCGGCAGCTCGCGAAAGCTGTCCAGCGTCAGCGGGGCGGGTAAGGAAGCGACGTCGGTGTCCTCACGGACGAACACCACCTTGCAGTATGCGTCGGTGAAGCTGTTCGGCGCGAATGTGCCAAATCCGCTGCCGCCCAGCACAACCCGCACGATGTGCGGCGACAGCTGTTCGGTGCCGATCACCTCAAAGGTATGCACTGGTCGTCCTGCCACGTCACCTCCCCGATAGTCGTTAGTACGTCTTATCAACTATACGGGCACGACGACGATCCCGGTTGGCTGTGATGCTCGGTCTGGTCGGCTAAGGCCGCCGGTCGGCCCGTCATCCGCTTGGGTGGCGGCCCGACTCTCAAGGGTTGGCTGCTCGGTTGCCCGTTTGCATGCTCGCCAGCACAGCACCGTCACCGCTCGTCCCACTGATCCGCTCATCCGGTTACTGTCGGTGACGAGGGTCACACTGCACCAGTTTGTGATTTCCCTGCGGGCATGCCCTGCAGTCGGTATGAATCTCCTGGGTTGGGATCAGAACGACGCCCTAACGGCGCCGCGGGGGAAGGCAAACGAATGAGAACCACGGGGATAGTCGCTGCCGTCGTGGCGGGCAGTGCACTCACAGTTGGCACATCGCTGGCGGCGGCGTCGGCCAACGCGGATGCGACCGGCACCGTGAAGGCGCAAACTCAGCGCACAACCGCGGCGAACCTGGGCTCGCAGGACGGCGTCTACAACGTGGGCGACAAGCTGACGCTCCTCTGCTCGACCCAAGGGGAGAACGTGAAGGGGTACTTCAGCTTCAACGAGCCGAATGGCGGCTGGGACAACCTCTGGTACCGGACATCGGACGACCACTATGTCGCAGACGTTGACATCGAGACCGGCACCCTTAAATCGGTCACGCCCAACTGTTCCGACTTCGACGCCCAACGGGCGCAACCGCAGCCGCAACCGCAACCTCAACCACAGCCGCAGCCCCAGGCACAGCCGCAAGTTCTTGGTCCGGTCAACGGCCCCGATGTCGCAGCTTGGTGTAACGCCTCGCACGGCATGAACATCATCTACAGCGCCGGGCCGACCAACCCCTCCGACCCTTACTCGTGGCGTTGCACGCTGCCGCCGTATTTCATCCCCGGCGATGGGGTGGACATGAACGCCGCGTGCACGCTCAAGTACGGTAGCCCGGCGTATTCCTTCGTCGGCGATCCGCACCAAGCCCACTCCTGGATGTGCCGCCGATAACTGCTCCGCGAGTGTGCGGCATCGGCAGTTTCACGAGGACTTGGACCCGGGGGGTGGACCTTTCGATTCCCACAAACGCCTTGCATGGCGCTGCCGACCTAGACAACCGACAGGAGATCCGATGAAGAAACTACTTATCGGCACGGTGGCTGTTACGGCAGCAATCGCCCTCGCTCCAACGGCGCACGCCGATGAGAATGCATTCCTCAACCACATGGCGGCAAGTGAGGTTACGTCCGCCAACGGGCCACAGGACTTATTGAACTCTGGATATATCGTCTGCGACGACATACGGAATGGCGCGTCGTATATCCACGAGACGGAGAAGCTGATAGCCGTCTCCGCGGTTGGTGCCGAGCGTGGGCGGGAGACACCAACGTTGACGCCCGACCAGGCGGCCGACATCGCCCGATACGCCGTGGACGACCTGTGCCCAGGCGCAGATGGGTTGAGCTGAGCAAGAGTAATGACACGTGGAATCTTTACTCGCCGTGGTCTGCGCAGCCGTTCTCGTCGTAGGTCTCACGGGGTGTGGCGGCGGACAGCACAACAACGTCAAAACGCCACCAGCCGCACCCAATAATGCGTTTGATGGCACACCGGCTAAACCTGGCAACGCTCGCGGAACCGCGGTGGCTGACGGCAAAGAGCTGAACATCCAGAGCGGTTGGTGCCGGTTGAACTCCCCTGGGTCGGCATTTCCCTTTGGGGACCCGACCCGTTGCAGTCGGCCAACGTTGAACTAGATGACCTATCCGATACGCCAAAAGTGCACTCAGTCACCGTTGAAGTCGACGGCCAGACCATTGGATAACCGTCGATGCCAACGTGTTTGGTGAAAGCGCCCAGGCCTCGAAGGACGGCAGCGCCTACAAGATCACCGGCAGCGGTTGGCAGGTCGGCACATCGACCACGAAACCATTCGAAATAACAGCGACTTGCTCATAATCCGGCCGGCGGCACGATGGTCCGGTGGGCAAGCTCTCCGCTACGGGGGATCGGCGCTGTGGCTAGCCCGTTGATGAGTCGGGAAAACGGTTGTCGGTGGCCCGGTCTAGCGTGTAATGGTTCTCGTGGGGTTTCGTGTTGTACCGCTATCGCAAATCTTGGCCGAGCGGCATCCCGTGCTGCTCGGCCTGGCTGTCGTGCTCCGCTTTCTCGCCTGTTCTTGCGGCCGCCGTGTCACCTGCACATCCGAATGGGGCGCGACAGCGTACGGGGCCGCCACTTGCCGCAGGGTGCAGTCTGCTCGATGGTCCTGCCCGGGTGCGCTAGCGATGCCCCTCATCCTGCTTGGGTGGCGGGCCGACTGCTGTCCCGGAGTTGCCCTCTACTCGATTCTGTTGCGCCTTGCCCCTCACGTCCAACTCGTGAACCCCGCGCAGATGCAGTCTTGGTTGCCATGGTCGCCGGTCCTTTCATGGCACACCTTCTCGCTCTTGGCCGAAGCTTTCAGGTTGTGCGCCTCTTTCGCGTGACCGCAATTACGGCAGTACTCCGACACCTCACCCCGGCGGCGGCGCCGGCCACGTCCTCTGACCAAACCAACGACCCCGGACACCCAGCTCATCGTCATCCCTTCACATCAGGTCATCAGAGGGGCCGCCGGCCCGGGGAGGATCAGACAACGTTTCCCAGCAACGTGCCGGCGTGGCCGCCTTCGTCCCGGATGCTAATCCCGGACAACACGTCAGACATAGGGTTCCCGCCCAGGCAACCATGACGAGATCTGCGCGAAGATGGTGGCGGCGCCGTGACCGCCTTGCTGCGCCTGGCCCGCGACGGAGACGGCGGCGATGTGCCGCCATGGAGGCGTACGTGCTGTACATGCGGGAAGCCAACCGCTCCGCGGCTACAGGCCCAAGGTGAGAAGGCGAGGTGGACGTGTCGCGCTACCTGGCTCACCGCGCTACAGCCCGGCCACCCGCTCGAAATGGGTGACTACTTCTTGAATGCGTCCTTGACCTTTTCACCAGCGTCTTTGACATTGGACTTGGCCTGGTCTGCCTTACCCTCATCATGAGTGCTTTTGTCACCGGTGACCTTGCCGACCGCTTCCTTGGCCTTCCCGCCGAGGTCTTGGGCCTTGTTCTTCGCCTTGTCTGCACCGCTCACAGTCATCTGCTCCTTATTCTCGCCGGCAATCGCCCTGCCTGGCCGACGCTATCCCCTTGGGTACCTCGGGAGCCGACCGTCAAACCTTCCCTACCCTTCCCCTACTCGGGTCCGAAACAGCGAATCGTTGGCAGTCATCCGCTTGGGTGCCAGCCCACAGAGGGTGCCGTCGATCCTTCGGCCCGAAAGGCGGTGTCGGCGGAAGCGGCTGATCATCGCCTGAGCCGCCACCGTCCGCTGTCCTCGGTAACCAGTCCAGTCAGCTCCAGCATCGCCAGCTGGCCTTGCAGGTGTGCAACCGGAAGGCCGGATTCGACAGCCAGTTCGGTCGCCGATCGGGTCCCGCGGGCCGGCAGAGCCTCGTAGACGCGCTTCTCGTCGTCGCTGAGCTCGTCGAGCGCTGTACCCGGGCGGCCGGGGATAGCTGCGAGTTCGCCAGCGCGGCCGACTATTTCGACTATTTCGTCGGCACGCGTCACCAACGCGGCACCGGAGCTGATCAGCGCGTGGCAACCCGCCGACGCCGACGACGTCACCGGTCCCGGCACGGCGCACACCACCCGGCCCAGGGCACGCGCCCATGCCGCGGTGTTCGCGGCGCCGCTGCGCAATCCTGCCTCCACCACCACCGTGGCTCCGGAAAGCGCCGCCACCAAGCGGTTTCGCACCAGGAAGCGGTGCCGAGCGGGCCGGACCCCGGGCGGATATTCGCTGACCACCAGTCCCACGGTCCGGATGCGGTGCAGCAGCGCCGAATGCCCGGGCGGGTACCACACATCGGCACCCGCCGCGAGCACGGCGACGGTGCTGCCCTCGACCGCCAGCGCGGCCCGGTGCGCGGCGCCGTCGATGCCGTATGCGCCGCCGGAGATCACCGCGACGTCGCGTTCGCACAGGCCGGCCGCCAGGTCGGCGGCCACATGCTCGCCGTACGATGTGGCCGCCCGAGTTCCCACCACGGCCGCGGCCCGCTGCGACATTTCGGCCAGCGTGGTTTCGCCGATCACCCACAAAGCAAGCGGCGCAACCCCGCCGGAGTGCCGACGGAGATCAACGCCACCGAACGCCGCGAAAGCGATCACCGGCCATTCGGTGTCCTCGGGTGTCACCAACCGCCCACCGAGCCGGGCCACCCGGTCGAGATCGTCGGCGGCACGATCGGACTCGCGCCGCGCCGCGGTCAGGCGCGCCAAGTCGGCGCTCACCGCCCCGCGCCGGACCAGCTGCTCGGCTTCCACCGGGCCGACTCGACCGACGAGCGCGGCCAGAGCTTTGCAGGGCGGCTCAGCAACCCGGGACAGGTATGCCCACGCCAGTCGAACATCCGTCATCGGTGCGGCCCCATCATGCGAAATCCCATGGCGGTCCGGACCTCTTCGATGCCGGGTTGGCCGAGACCGGCCAAGTCGGCCAAAGACCAGGCCACCCGCAATGTCCGATCCATCCCCCTGATGCTGAGCACACCGCGGTCCAGGGCTTTGCGCAGCGGATCCATCACCGCTCCGGGCAGCCGATAACGTTGACGCAGCAGTGACCCCGGCACTTCGGCGTTGGTGCGCACACCGTGTGGCCGCCATCGGTCGACGGCGGCGGCGCGCGCACGGGCCACCCGCTCCCGAACCAGCCGAGTGCATTCGCGCGCTTCCTCGGCAAATGCCGTGGTGCGTACCGGCTGCAGCTGGACACGCAGGTCGACCCGGTCGAGCAACGGGCCGGAAAGCTTGCCGAGATAGCGTCGCTTGGCGGCCGCCGCACAGATGCAGTCGCGCGGATCGGCCGGTGCGCACGGACACGGATTGGCGGCAAGCACCAACTGAAAACGCGCCGGGTAGACCGCGACGCCGTCGCGGCGGGCGAGGCGCACCTCGCCGTCCTCCAGCGGAGTTCGTAACGCCTCCATCGCCTGGATCCCGATTTCGGCACATTCGTCGAGGAACAGCACGCCGCGATGGGCGCGGCTGACCGCGCCGGGACGGGCCATTCCGGTGCCGCCGCCGATCAGTGCGGCCACGCTGGAGGTGTGATGAGGCGCGACGAACGGCGGCCTGGTGATCAGCGGTGTGGCCGGGGACAGCAGCCCCGCCACGGAGTGAATCGCCATCACCTCGAGCGACTCCTCCTCGCTGAGCGGCGGCAGCAGACCGGGAAGTCGTTGGGCCAGCATCGTTTTGCCGACGCCGGGGGGCCCGGTCAGCATCAGGTGGTGGGCGCCCGCGGCGGCCACCTCCACCGCGAAACGGGCCTGCAGCTGGCCCACCACATCGGCCAGGTCCGGCGTGGCAGCGCCGTCATCGACACTGACCTTGATTCTCGGCTCCAACTCGCCCCTGCCGTCGAGCCAGTCCTGCACCTGCCGCAATGTCGGTGCGCCCAACACGTCGATGCCCTCGACGAGCCCGGCCTCGGCCAGGTTGCCCACCGGCACCACGACCGTCGGCCAGCCATCGCGCTTGGCGGCCAGCACCGCGGGCAGCACACCGCGCACCGGTCGTACGCGCCCGTCCAGCGCCAACTCCCCCAGCAGCACCGTCTTCTCCAGCCGGGTAGCCGGCAGCTTCCGGTCGGCCGACAGCACCGAAGCGGCCAGCGCCAGGTCATAGACCGACCCCATCTTCGGCAGTGTCGCGGGCGACAGCGCGAGCGTGAGACGCGCCATCGGCCAGCGGTTGCCGCAGTTCATGATCGCGGCCCGGACACGGTCGCGGGACTCCTGCAGGGCCGCGTCGGGCAACCCGACCAGATGCACACCGGGCAGGCCCGAGGTGATGTCGGCCTCGATCTCGACGATCTCGCCGGCGACACCACGCACGGCGACCGAGAACGCTCTGCCCAGCGCCATCAGCCGACCGCCTCGAGGTGGGTGATCTCCGGGGATCGGCGCTGCCCGATGCGCACGCCGACCACGTCGATGCGGATCGCGGACCAACTGGTGTTCTGGGTGGCCAGCCACAACCCCGCCAGCCGGCGCAGCCGGCGAACCTTGTGCGGCGTGACGGCCTGGGCCAACCCACCGAACTTGTCGGTGGTGCGGGTTTTGACCTCGACGAACACCACGGTTCGGGTGGCCGGGTCGGCGACGATCAGGTCCAGTTCGCCGTGGCGGCATCGCCAGTTGCGGGCCAGCAGCCGAAGTCCGCGGCCGCGCAGGTGATCGACCGCCAGTTGCTCACCGAGAGCGCCGAGTTGGGCGCGGGTCAAGGAAGTCATGCGCACAGGGTGCGCAGGGTTGCCGACAGAAAGGCCCGCTGAGCCACGGGTTATCCCGAGATGCGGTTTTATCCACAGCGATGGGCGAAAAGAAACGCCGCCGCAGCGCGGTGGCTGCGGCGGCGCTTTCGGTGCGGGCAGCTCAGGTGAATGCCTGAAGCAGCGCCGAGATCTGGCCGGCGGACACATTGGAGTTGCACTCGCTGCGCAGGGCGGTCAGCGGCTGGGCGATGCCGCGCAGATCGTTGAACTCCTGCGGGTGACCGGCGAAATAGCTGCGCAACGAGGCCTGCGCGTCACCGGGGCTCTGCGTCCCGGCGCGCGTCAGCGCATCGTTGACGTCCTGGTGGGCGTTGAGGTACTGGCCGGCAGCACCGGTCACCGAACTTACGGTGTTGGCGAGCCCGGCCGCGGTGCAGGCGGGGTCCGCGCTGGCCGCCGGGACGCCGATCGTTGCCGCGGCGGCAGCGCCGAGTGCGCTGGTAGCAAATACGCCCACCAGGCCTCGGCGCACGATGTGGGGAGTGGATTTCATTGCTTTTGTTCCTTCAGATGTTGCGACTCGGTCGCGTTGCCCGACCCCAAACTCAACGTACAGGAAGGCAAAGGGTGCGATAAAGACCCGTCGGCCCCAAACGACCCAACACGTCAGCGGTGCAGCGGCGCACGGCGGCATTACCCGCGATAGCAACCTTTTTAGTAAGGCGGCGAACAGATTTCTGAGGGCTTTTCCAGATTCATAAGAGAAATTGGGTTGAGGCCTTATCACATTGTGATCAGCTTGAGATCGGCTAGGACCGAAGAGTTTCGCTGAGAGCGGTGCCGAGCTCCCCCCGCACCTCGAAGGTCCGGGCACAGGACGCGGTAACCGTCACCGGCGAGAGGACCGATGAGCCGGCGCCATTCCCACCAGTTCACCCCTCTGCTACGCCGATGAAGCGGTGCTCGAGTCGTCGGGTCGGGCAGAGGGCCGCCGAGTCCGTGGGCGGGACCGTTAAAGGATAAATGGATCCGATCCCGGCGGAAACGCCGGCGCCCAAGGTGACCACCCGGCTGACTCGGCGGGACGCACCGCTCGGCACTGGCGGCAGGGCGCTGTGTCGCGAGGCGATCACAGATCGATACCGATCACCGCCGGGCGGTGGCACTGCGGACGAGCGGCACAAATGATGGCAAAGCGCGCAGGAGGTAATCAGGACATGACAGCAGACTGGGTTCCCGCCCAGACGTCGTACGAAGTGCACGGACGGCGCATCCTCGACAGAGCCGAGGGCATCCTGATCGGGTTGCGCCGGTGCCCGTCGGAAGCGGCCTTCACCGAGCTGCTCGGCGCCGCGGAACGCCACCGGGTCCCGGTGTTCACCATGGCGTGGGCGCTTGTCCACCTCGCCAGCGGCGCGAACAAGTCATCGGAAACGTTTCGAGCCGCTCAGTCGGCCGCCCGCCGGGAATGGGGTCAGCTGCTCACCGCGACCGCCTGAGCGCCGTCGCGCGCGCATCACAAAAAAGTCTGGCGGGGCGATCTGCCAACCTGGTAGCCGGCGGGGAAGGACTTCTCGATCACCCGGAACTCGTCATTGGCCTTGGACTCCAGCTCCAGGACCACGCAGCTGTCGCCGACCGGCTTGGACTCCAGAACCCGGTAGTGCTGACCACCACCGTTGACGTCGGTGATCGGGTCCCCTGATCGGAGAGCCTCGACCGGCACAAGCTCGGTGGCGCGTAGGTAATGTGACTCCACACCGGGAACCGTAAGGCAAATGTCGGCGCAAAGGGAACCTTTTAGCCGGCGGCAGCCGCACCGTGGGGTGAACGCTACGCGGTCCGCGCGGGCAGAGTCAGCACGAACACCGCGCCCTTGCCCGGTGGCGTGGGCTCACAGGTGACGTCGCCGCCATGAGCTCGGGCGATGCCACGCGCGATCGGCAGCCCGAGCCCCGAGCCGCTGAACCCATTGCCGCGCGCACCGTTGAGGCGGACCAGTCGGCCGAAGATCTGTTCACGGTCCGCGGGCGCCACCCCGGGCCCGCTGTCGCAGACCGCCACCCTGGCCCTCCCATTCGATGCGGACACCGCCACCCGCACGGTTCCCGCGGCCGGTGTCACCTGGCACGCGTTGTTGAGCAGGTTGGCCACCACCTGTCCGATCCGTGCCGGGTCGACGTCGACGATCGTGTTCGGGCCGTCCACCCGGATCGACAGCTGCGGGTGCACCAGCCGGGCGCGTTCGGCCTGCCCGTCGACCAGCTGCCGCAGGTCGGTCGGTTCGGGATGCAGGCTCAGCCCGGTGTCGATGCGGGCCAGGTCGAGCAGGTCGTCGACCAGCCGGCCCGCGCGCCGGGCCTCGCGGCCCAGGACCATCAGCAGCCGGTGCCGCGCCTCAGGATCCGCGTCATCGGGCTGTTGGAGGACGGCCTCGGCGGCCGCGCTGATGCCCGCGAGCGGCGTACGCAGTTCGTGCGCGGCGTCGGCGACGAACCGCCGCATCGCCTCCTCGGAGCCCAACGCCCGCCGCTCCGCGCCTTCCAGCGAGTCGAGCATCTCGTCGAAAGCCGCCGCGGTCCGGCCCAACTCCGTGTCGGCGGTGTGTGGCCACAGGCGCTGGCCGCGCCGTCCGGCGGCGACACGCCGCGCCAGCCGGGTCATCGCGTCCAACGGGGACAACGCATACCTGACCACCAGCGGGATGCCGACCGCGACGACCAGCAGCGCCACCGCCCCGACCACCAACAGCACCCACACCAGCCGGTGGCGTGCCCCGGCAAGCAACCGCCCGTCGACCTGCAGGGTCAGCTGGGCCCCGGCCAGCGGCCCCGACGTGTTGGGCAGCCGCAGCCGCCTCGTCTTCGTGGCGGGATCGGGCACAGGCAACCGCACGCTGCCCAGCACCTGGCCGTCGGCAAGCACCAGTCGTGCCCGCACCGAACGGTTTTCGAGCCGGCCGACCAGCTCGGCCGGCGGCGTGTTGGCCCGCGCCAACTGCTCGGCCAGCTGCACATGGTCGTTGAGAACCGCGGTCACCGACCGGTTGAGGATGACCGAGAACGACGCGACCACCGCGACGATCACCGCGAACAACACCACGACGAACACCGCCACCGTCGCCGCGGTGACACGTCGACGCAGCGATACGGTCGCCAATCCGCCCGCGGAGCGCCCGGTCATGGCTCCTCGGCCCGCAGCACGTAGCCCAATCCCCGCAGGGTGTGCAGCAGGCGCGGGCCGTGTTCCTCGAGCTTGCGGCGCACGGCGCTGATATGCACCTCCACCAGATTCGGGTCATAGGCATCGAAACCCCAAACACCGGAGAGGATCTGGGTCTTGGTCAGGACCTTGCCGCGATGCTCGGCCAGGTAGCACACCAGCTTGAACTCGGTGGCGGTCAAGGAAATCGGCGATCCGGCGCGCACCACGGCGCCGGCCTGGGGGTCGACGACCAGGTCGCCGACGACCACGGTCGACTGCACCCGCCCCAGCCGGCGCAGCAGCGCGTTCACCCGCGCGAGCAGTTCGGCGAGCACGAATGGTTTGGTCACGTAGTCATCGGCGCCGGTGCTCAGCCCACGCAATCGGTCGTCGATCCCGTCGCGGGCGGTGAGCATCACCACTCCGGCGTCGGACCGGGAACGCACCAGGTCGAGCAGGGCGAACCCGTCCCGTCCGGGCAGCATCACGTCGAGCACCACGACGTCGGGCCGGAACTGGGCCAGTACCCGCTCGAGTTCGCGCCCGTCGGGCCGGGCAACCACCGCATGACCGGCACCCAGCAGCGCGGACTCCACCGCCGCGCGGATCGCGTCGGCGTCCTCGACCACCAATACCCGTGCAGCAGCATCACGTCTCATCGGCACCGCCTCGGCTTCACGGTAGCGGGGCATGGCTACGGCAGCAGTGGCAGGCGCCACAGCGATGTCCCCGGGTCGAGCAGCCACAGGCGTATTGCGGTCAGCCGCACAATCCGCAGCGCGCTGGTGATCATGATCACCGCAAGCGGCAGCTCGGCCAACAGTGCGGTCGACGCGGACTCCCACATCTCACCGGGACCGGCCGTCAGGACGTCAAACCAGGCATCACAGATCAGCAGCACGCCGGTGGTGAACGCGGTCAGCAGCACCAACTGGCGGCGCAGCCAGCCCAAGACGGCCGTCACGGCCATGAACGCGACCAGCAGGCTGTCGAAGCCCACCCAGGTCGCCGGCCAATTATGGGCAACGTAGCTCTCGGGCAGAGTGAAGCCCAGGTAGACGATCCACGGAATCAATCCGGTCGCCCCGGCCACCATCAGCGTCAACCGGGTCCTGCGCACCCGATTGGCCATCGACGCCGGAACCAATTCGTCAAGCGGACGCTCCAGCCGCTGGATCAGCTCGCGACGCTGGGCCGGCGACATCGCCGCGATGCGGGAATCGGAGAGCACACCCTCGCTCATGACCATGGCTCAATCAGTATCCGCTGTCGAAGAACGATTTCGATGACCGCCGACACCGTGGCGGCTGGTGGTGGCCGGTTAATCGGGGAGCCGGAGCTCGGGTTTTTCCACCTCTTCGATATTGACGTCTTTGAAGGTGATCACGCGGACCTGTTTGACGAACCGCGCCGGCCGGTACATGTCCCACACCCAGGCGTCGGCCAGCCGCAGCTCGAAGTACACCTCACCTTCGGCGTTGCGGGGAATCAGCTCCACGCTGTTTGCCAGGTAGAACCGCCGCTCGGTTTCCACGACGTAGCTGAACTGGCCGACGATGTCCTTGTATTCGCGGTAGAGCGAGAGCTCCATCTCGGTTTCGTACTTTTCGAGATCCTCAGCACTCATCTACACAGCCGTCCTTCGGTCCGTCTGTTGCCTATCTTCCCTCACCCCTGCTCGAGCTGCTCCACGGGCACCTCAAAGCGGGGCACCGACCGTCGCACGTTAATGAACGAGAACCGGTGCTGGCTGCACGGCCCCAGCTCCGCGAGCGCCGCCGCGTGCGCCGGCGTGCAGTAGCCCTTGTGGTCGGCGAAGCCATAGCCGGGGAACTCTGCGTCCATCTCTACCATGAGCCGATCCCGGCTCACCTTGGCCAGTACGCTCGCCGCGGCGATGCAGGCCGCGACACCGTCGCCGCCGATCACCGGCAGCGACGGCATCGGCAGCCCCGGCACGCGGAAGCCGTCGGACAACACGTACCCCGGCCGCACCCCCAGCCCCGCCACCGCGCGGCGCATGCCCTCGATGTTGGCCACGTGCACGCCCCGGCGGTCCACCTCGGCCGCCGGCACGAACACCACGTGGTAGGCCACGGCATACCGGCAGATCACCGGGAACAGCGCTGCGCGCGACTTCTCGGTCAGCCTTTTGGAGTCGTCGAGGTCGGCCAGGCTCTTGAGCCGGTTGCGGCCCAGCACGCAGGCCGCGATCACCAGCGGACCCGCGCAGGCGCCGCGCCCGACCTCGTCGACCCCAGCCACCGGTCCCAGCCCGCTGTGGTGCAACGCCGACTCGAGGGTGCGCAGCCCCGACGACCTCCGGATCACCGCGCGCGGCGGCCAGGTGGCGACCATGCGGGCTACTGCCCCTTTTGAACGTTCACCGACCTCACCAGGCCCCAGCGCGACGGCGGCCAGGCAATGAACCTCGCGATACCGATGACGTTCGCCACCGGCACCGTCCCGGAGTCGGAGTCGCCGGTGCACATGATCCCGCGCTGGGCGTCGGCGGGTGTGCTGGTGCAGTGCGCTCGGGAATCCGCCGAGTGAGTGCGGTTGTCGCCCATCACCCACAGCCGTCCCTGCGGGACGGTGACCGGCCCGAACTCCGGACCCAGGCAGGGGTAGACCGCGGGGTCGGCCATCATCGTGGCCGGATCGAGGAACGGTTGGTACAGCGGTTTCCCGTTAACCGTCAAACCGGTGTTGGCGCGGCACTGGACGGTCTGACCGCCCACCGCGATGACCCGCTTGACCAGGTCGTTCTCGTCGGGCGGCACGAAACCCACGAACGAGAGCGCATTCTGCACATAGCGCACCGGGGTATTGCTCGAGCGAATCGACCGGTAGCCGATGTTCCACGACGGCGGCCCCTTGAACACAACCACGTCGCCCGGCCTGGGCGATTCGAAGCGGTAGCTGAGCTTGTCGACCATGATGCGGTCGCCGACGCAGCCGGTACAGCCGTGCAGCGTGGGCTCCATCGACTCCGAGGGGATCAGGTACGGGCGCGCCACGAAGGTCAGCATCACGTAGTACAAGATCACCGCGATGACCACGAGGATCACCGCTTCCCGCAGCGCTGACTTCTTGGCCTTGGCCTTGGCCTTGGGCTCGGGCTCGGGCGGCGCGGACTGTGCTGGCGGAGCCTGGGAGGTGAGAGTGCGCTCGGGTGGCGGATCGGCCGAGTCGGTCGTTTCGGTCACGAGATCAGGGTAGCCACGGAGACCGGCTGCTCTTCGCCCAAGGGCTCATCGGCCGATGTCTGCTCTTCGCCCAAGGGCTCATCGCACGTTGTCTGCTCTTCGCCCAAGGGCTCATCGCCGGTCAGCGCTTTTCCTTGATCTTGGCCTTCTTACCGCGCAGCTCGCGCAGGTAGTACAGCTTGGCCCGGCGGACGTCACCACGGGTGACCACCTCGATGTGGTCGATGTTGGGCGAGTGGACCGGGAACGTGCGCTCCACGCCGACGCCGTAGCTCTCTTTGCGTACGGTGAACGTCTCGCGGATACCGCCACCCTGTCGGCGGATCACCACGCCCTTGAACACCTGGATGCGTTCCTTGGAGCCCTCGATCACCTTCACGTGCACGGCAACCGTGTCACCGGCGCCGAAGTCCGGGATGTCGTCGCGCAGCGACGTCTGGTCGATGAAGTCCAGCGTGTTCATCGGACAAACTACTTTCTTGCGGTCGCGGCCTGGCGCGTCCGCTTTTGCGGTCCGGCGGCTCAGGCCATTGATTCGGGCGTCATTGTGCTGTGCGTCACGGAAACAGATCGCCCGCGCAACGCGCACAACTGGTCAATTGTGCCAGACGGGCCGCGGGCAGTGAAATCCGCGGCCGAACACACCGTGTGAGTAATGGCGCAAGCGTCGCCCGACAGTTAGTCTGCCGAAACAGCGGGCGG
>JAFARC010000070.1 GCA_019245755.1 Mycobacteriaceae bacterium
CGACCGGCGCCACATCCGCCGTACCATAGCCGCGCAGCGCACCCTCGAGGTCGCGGGCCGGGTGATCCTCGCCGCCAGTTCCAAACGCTCCGGCTGGTGGGCGGGCGCGGCGACCCTCGGCTTGGCCAAGATCATCGAGAACATGGAGATCGGCCACAACGTGATGCACGGCCAGTGGGACTGGATGAACGATCCAGAGATCCATTCGTCGTCCTGGGAATGGGACATGGGCGGCGCGGCCAAGCACTGGCGGTTCACCCACAATTTCCAGCACCACAAATACACCAACGTTTTGGGCATGGACGACGACGTCGGCTACGGGATGCTGCGCGTCACCCGCGACCAGCGCTGGAGGCGCTACAACCTCGCCAACCTGCTGTGGAACACCACGCTCGCGCTCGGGTTCGAGTGGGGAGTTGCGTTGCAGCACTTGGAGATGGGCAAGCTGTTCAAGGGTCGGGCCGATCGCGACGCGACCAAGGTGCGGCTGCGCGAGATGTCGACCAAGGCCGGCAGGCAGCTGTTCAAGGACTATGTTGCGTTCCCGGCGCTGACTTCGCTGTCGCCCGCTGCGACCTACAAGTCCACGGCGACCGCCAACGTGATGGCCAACGTGATCCGCAACGTGTGGGCCAACGCGGTGATCTTCTGCGGTCATTTCCCCGACGGCGCAGAGAAATTCACCAAGACCGACCTGGAGAATGAAACCAGCGGGCAGTGGTACCTGCGTCAGATGCTCGGCAGCGCGAACATCGACGCCGGCCCGGTGATGGCGTTCATGACCGGCAACCTGTCGTACCAGATCGAGCATCACCTCTACCCGGACCTGCCCAGCAATCGGCTGGCCGAGATCTCCGTGCGGGTGCGTCAGGTGTGCGACAAGTACGATCTGCCCTACACCACCGGATCGTTTCTCGTCCAGTACGGCAAGGCGTGGCGCACGATCGCCAAACTGTCGCTGCCGGACAAGTACCTGACCGACACCGTCGACGACGCGCCGGAAACCCGCAGCGAGAAGATGTTCACCGCGCTTGAGCCCGGTTTCGCGCACACCGATCCGGCGACCGGGCGGCGGCGCGGCCTCAAGACCGCGATCGCCACGGTGCGGGGCTGGCGCCCGATCAAGCGTTCGCGCTGACGCCGACCACGCGTTGCAGGTCGGGTTTCAGCTGCTGCAGCTGCTGCGCCCAGTACCCCCAGTTGTGTGTGCCGTTGGCTGGGAAGTCGAACACCCCGTTCTTGCCGCCGGCCGCGAGGTACTGGTCGCGGAAGGCCACGTTGCTGTCGATCGCGAAGCCCTCCAGGAAGCCTTCGCCGCCGGCCACCGGCGCGGGATTGGCGAACGCTACGTCCGTCGGCTGGCCGTTGCCGCAGTACACCCAGACGCGGGTGTTGTTGGCGACGAGCCGTCCGACGTTGGTGGTGGGATCGTTGCGCGCCCACGCCGGGTCACCGGACGGACCCCACATCGCGTTGGGGTCGAAGCCGCCGTTCCATCGCATCGCGATCCCCACCAGCGCCGGCCACTGGCCGTTGGACAGGTTCAGGAAGCCTGACAGCGACGCGGCGTAGACGAACTGCTGCGGATGCCAGGCCGCCAGCACCAGCGCCGACGAGCCGCCCATCGACGCACCCACCGCGGCATTGCCGTTCGGTGCGACGTTCTTGTTGGCCGCCAGCCATCCCGGCAGTTCCTGGGTGATGAACGTCTCCCACTTGTAGGTGACGGTCTGGCCGTTACCCGTGGCCGGTTGATACCAGTCGCTGTAGAAGCTGGACTCGCCGCCCACCGGCATCACGACCGCCAGCCCGGACTTGTTGAACAGGTTGAACGCCGTCGTGTTGCGGTCCCAGCCGCTGACGTCCTCGGGTGCTTCCATGCTGTCGAGCAGGTATACGGCATGGGCGCCGGTACCGCCGCTTTCGAACTCGACTTTGATGTTCCGGCCCATCGACGGCGAGGGCACCTGCAGCTGTTCGACCGGCGCGCCCGGACTGAACGCCCGGGCGGTGGGCGAATCCACACCGGCGCAGCCCGGCAGCGCCGCCGCCGCCATCACCACCGCGACACCCAGCCGCCCCACCCACCGCATCCATGCAACGAACGCCACGTTTACCCCCATCCGCTCGTCTTTGACCGGTCTGTGCCTGAGCGGACGATACGCCGGGCGGCCGCGCCGCGGGCGAGGTTTGCTATGTCTGGGTCAGTATCGCCAGCAGCCGCCGGGTCGCGCTGACCCGGCGAGCGGCCGCGCCGGTCAGCGTGTCCAGCGCGCACTCCGGGTCGGCGGGTGGGCCCAGATGCCCGCAGCCGCGCGGGCAGTCTTTGATCGCCTCGGCGAGGTCGGAGAACGCCAGCAGCACATCGTCGGGCTCGATGTGGGCGAGCCCGAAGGAGCGGATGCCCGGTGTGTCGATCACCCAGCCGTTCCCAAGCGGCAGCGCCACCGACTGGGTGGACGTGTGCCGTCCCCGACCGATGTCAGTGACCTCTCCGACCGCCCGATCCGCTTGCGGCACAAGGCGATTCACCAGCGTCGACTTGCCGACTCCGGAGTGCCCCAGCAGCACGGTGGTCCTGCCGGCCAGCAGCGGCGCCACCGCGTCCAGCGGGTCGTCGCGGCCCGCGGTGGTGATGGTCAGGTCCAGGTCGGCGAACTGCGCGGCGAACGGCTCCGACGGTGCGAGATCGGTCTTGGTCAGGCACAGGATCGGCGTCAGGCCGCCGGCATAGGCCGCGATCAGCGCCCGGTCCACCAGGCCGCTGCGCGGCGGCGGATCGGCGAGCGCGACCACGATGAGCAACTGGTCGGCGTTGGCGACGACGACGCGCTCGCTCGGGTCGGTGTCGTCGGCGGTGCGACGCAGCACGGTGCGCCGCGGTCCGCGCCGCACGATGCGTGCCAGCGTGTCGGGGCGCCCGGACAGGTCGCCGACCACGTCGACGTCGTCGCCGACGACGATCGGCGTGCGGCCCAGTTCACGGGCTCGCATCGCGGTCACCCGGCCGCCCGGGTGGCCGTCGAGCACGCAGCCCCACCGGCCGCGGTCGACGCTGATCACCATCGCCTGGCGGGCGTCGGCGTGCTCGGGTCGGGTCTTGGTCCGTGGCCGGGACCCTCGGCCGGACCGCACCCGGACGTCGGATTCGTCGTAGTCCCCTGGCCTCAACAGCAGGGGTCCTGGCCCGCCAGCATCTCCGCCCACAGCTGTGGGAATTCGGGCAGCGATTTGGCGGTGGTGGCGATGTCCTCGACGGTGACCTCGGGCACCCGCAGCCCCACGATTGCCCCGGCCATCGCCATCCGGTGGTCGGCGTAGCTGTGCCAGGTTCCCGCGTGCAGCGGTTCGGCGGTGATCACCAGCCCGTCGGCGGTCTGCTCGCAGCGCCCGCCCAGCCCGTTGATCTCGGCGGTCAGCGCCGCCAGTCGGTCGGTCTCGTGGCCGCGCAGATGCGCGATCCCGGTGAGCCTGGACACCGCGCCGGGGCTGGCCAGCGCCGCGAGCGCAGCCACCGCGGGCGCCAGTTCACCGACGGCGCGCAAGTCGGCGTCGATCCCGTCGTAGATCGCCGCACCGTGCACCTCGAGATACGTATCGCTTTGGTGCACCACGCAACCCAGCGAGCGCAGGATCTCGAGTATGTGGCCGGCGGGTTGCACGCTGACCGCGGGCCACCCCTCGACGCGGATGGTCCCACCGGTCACCACCGCGGCGGCCAGAAACGGCACGGCGTTGGACAGGTCGGGTTCGATCGCCCACTGCCGCGCGCCCACCCGGCCGGCCGCGACCCGCCACCGGCTTCCTTGGCCGTCCTCCACCTCGACGCCGGCCGCGCGCAGCATGGCCACGGTCATCGCGATGTGCGGGACCGACGGCAGCGTGGCGCCGGTGTGCTCGACGGTCAGCCCCCCCTCGAACGCCGCGCCGGACAGCAGCAGGCCCGACACGAACTGCGAGGAGCTCGACGCGTCGATCGCGACGGTGCCGCCGCCCACCGCGCCGGTGCCGTGCACGACGAACGGCAGGCCGGCACCGTCGATCGCGACACCCAGCGTGCGCAGCGCGTCCAGCAGGGGTGTGATGGGCCGGGCCCGGGCCTGCTCGTCGCCGTCGAAGGTGACCGCTACGGTAGCCAGCGCGGCCAGCGGCGGCACGAACCGCAGCACGGTGCCGGCCAGCCCGCAGTCCACCCGCGCGTCGGGTCCCGGGCCAAACCGTCCGCCGACGGTCAGCGTGCCGCCGTCGCCGTGCACGCCGATCCCGAGTGCGCGCAGCGCTGCGATCATCAGATCGGTGTCGCGGCTGCGCAGCGCCCCGCCGATTGTCGACGTGCCGCTGCCCTGCGCCGCGGCCACCGCGGCGAGCACCAGCGCCCTGTTGGTCTGCGATTTCGAGCCGGGAATCCGCACCGTGGCGTGGACGGGCGTCGGGGTCGTCGGTGCCGCCCACACCTCGGTGCTCACCCCACCATGATGGCGTGTCGCACACCCCCGGGGTGGTAACGTCATTCTCAGAATGCGTTACGCGTTCACCTACCCCATCCTCAGCCATCCCTGCGATCGCGACCTGGTGTCCGGTGCGGGGGTGGCTGTACTCGCCGAAGCCGCCGAAGCGGCCGGCTTCCACGGCTTCGGATTCACCGATCACCCGGCGCCCACGCACCGGTGGCTCAACGCCGGTGGGCACGACGCGCTGGATCCGTTCGTCGCGATGGCATTCGCCGCGGCCCGCACCACCACGCTCCGGCTGATCCCGAACATCGTCGTGCTGCCGTACCGCAATCCGTTCGTGGTGGCCAAGGCCGGGGCGACGCTGGACCTGTTGTCCGGCGGTCGGTTCACGCTGGCCGTCGGAGCGGGCTACCTCAAGCGCGAGTTCGCCGCACTCGGGGTCGACTACGACGAGCGCAACGCGCTGTTCGACGAGGGACTCGACGCGATCAGGGCAATCTGGACCGGCGACGACATCACGTTGGCAGGCAGGCACTTCACCGCTCGCGGCATCACCGCCCATCCGCGGCCGCGCAGCGAGCCACACCCGCCGATATGGATCGGCGGCAACACCGGGACGGCTCGTCGGCGGGTCGTCACCCGCGGCGACGGGTGGTGCCCGTTTCCCGCGCCGCCCGGGCTGGCGGACGCCGCGGGCACCGCGGCCATGGACACCATCGACAAACTCCGCGACGGCATCGACGATCTGCGCCGCCGATGCGACGCCGCCGGGCGGGACTGCGACCGAATCGACATCACGTTCACCAACTTCGCCGGCGGCAACCCCGGCAACCGGGACTTCAATGCCGACGCCTACCTGACCGGCCTCGACAAGCTGGCGGCGATCGGCGTGACGTGGGTGCAGGTTCCGCTGCCGGGGGACAGCGTCAGCCATGTCCTCGAGGCCATCGCCCGGTTCGGGTCGCTGGTGATCGACGCGGTCTGACCGATGGTGCTCCGGCCTGCCGTAACTCCCGGCCGCGATGCACCATGGAGTCATGTGCGGGCGATTCGCGGTGACCACCGATCCGGCCCTTCTGGCGCAGAAGATTCAGGCCATCGACGAGGCGACGGCGGCGCAGCAGAATGCGGGGCCGAACTATAACGTGGCGCCCACCGCCACCATCGCGACCGTCGTCAGCAGGCACAGCGACCCCGATGACGAGCCCACCCGCCGGCTGCGGCTGATGCGGTGGGGGCTGGTCCCGCCGTGGGCCAAGGCGGCCCCCGACGGGGCGCCGCAGGGTGGGGGTCCGCTGCTCATCAACGCCCGCGCCGACAAGGTGAGCACCTCGCCGGCGTTCCGGTCCTCGGCCAAGACCAAGCGCTGCCTGGTCCCGATGACCGGTTGGTACGAGTGGCGGCCCAACGCCGACAACAAGGCCCGCAAGACGCCGTTCTTCATGACCCCCGGCGACGACGAGCTGATCTGCATGGCGGGCCTGTGGTCGGTGTGGCGGCCCGACCGGGACGCGCCCCCGCTGCTCAGTTGCACGGTCATCACCACCGACGCGGTCGGCCCGCTCGCCGAGATCCACGACCGGATGCCCCTGATGGTCGACGAGCGGGACTGGGACCGCTGGCTCGACCCGGACCGCCCGCTCGACCCCGGACTGCTGACCGTGCGCGCCGACCTGTCGCAGCTGCAGATCCGCGAGGTGTCCACGCTGGTCAACAACGTCCGCAACAACGGGCCCGAATTGATCGAACCCGCCGAGCCGCAGGGCACCCAGCCGACGTTGCTGTAGGCGGCGAGCTCAGGGCTGGTGGTAGCCGGGTGGGTTGGGGCTGTCCACCCACAGGTCGAGCCCGAGTTCGCCGCCCGGCACGCAGTCGTACACCGCCAGGTTGCTCACCCCGGACTCGACCAGCACGTCCTCGCACAGCAGGCTGTTGCCCGTGTAGACGTTCGCGGGCTTGGTGACGACCGCGTACGCGGCGTCGGCGTACACCTCGGGTTTGCGGGCCCGGGCCATCGCCTGCTCGCCGCCCAGCAGGTTCTGCACGGCCGCGGTGGCCACCAGGGTGCGCGGCCACAGCGTGTTCGACGCGATGCCCTGGCTGCGCAACTCCTCGGCCAGCGCCAGGGCGCACAGCGTCATCCCGTATTTGGCCATCATGTACGCGGTGGGCTTGAGCCACTTCTTATCCAGGCTGATGGGCGGCGACAGCGTCAGGATGTGCGGGTTGTCCCGGCCGGCCATGTGCGGGATGCACGCCTGCGACACCGCATACGTGCCGCGCACATTGATGGAGTTCATCAGGTCGAAACGCTTCAGCGGCACCTCGGCGACCGAGCCGAGGTTGATCGCGGACGCATTGTTGACGCAGATGTCGATGCCGCCGAACTGCGTCACCGCCTTGGCGACGGCGGCTACCACCATGTCGCCGTCGCGGATGTCTCCGATGATCGGCAGCGCCGCACCGCCCGCGTCCTCGATCTCCTTGGCCGCGGTGTACACCGTGCCCGGCAGCTTCGGGTGCGGATCGGCGGTCTTGGCGATCAGCGCGACGTTGGCGCCGTCCCGCGCGGCGCGTTTGGCGATCGCGAGGCCGATGCCGCGGCTGGCCCCCGAGACGAACATGGTTTTGCCGGAAAGGGACATGGCGTCACCATATAGAGCCGATTCCCGCCTGACTTCTTCGCCCGCCCCGCGGTGCGCCGCGGCGCCGCGAGCCCAGGAACAAGCGGCCCCCGACGTGGTGTTGTTGGGTGCAGTCAAGCGGCGTGGGTCCGCGGTTCTACGATTGATCGAAGGAGTCTGGTGTTGACGGCGTGCCTCGAGCGCCCGGCGTGGCTGGCGTTCGTCGACGACTCCGTCAGGAAAGGGACCGCGATGACCGACGCCGTAGGTGCGCCCGGCGCGTCGTCGGACGGCGCCGGGCGGTCCGATCGGGCGGCGCATGAGACCGACGCCGAGCTGACCGCACGATTTGAACGCGACGCGATCCCGCTGCTCGACCAGCTCTACGGCGGCGCGCTGCGGATGACGCGCAACCCGGCCGATGCCGAGGATCTGCTCCAGGAAACGATGGTCAAGGCCTACGCGGGCTTCCGGTCGTTCAAGGAGGGCACCAACCTCAAGGCCTGGCTGTACCGGATCCTGACCAACACCTACATCAACAGCTACCGCAAACGGCAGCGCCAGCCCGCGGAGTATCCGACCGACGAGATCACCGACTGGCAGCTGGCGTCCAACGCCGAGCACTCGTCGACGGGACTGCGCTCCGCCGAGGTGGAGGCGCTGGAGGCGCTGCCGGACACGGAGATCAAAGAGGCGCTGCAGGCCCTGCCGGAGGAGTTCCGGATGGCCGTGTACTACGCCGATGTCGAAGGCTTTCCCTACAAGGAAATCGCCGAAATCATGGATACTCCGATCGGGACCGTGATGTCGCGGCTGCACCGCGGCAGGCGCCAGCTGCGTGAGCTGCTGGCCAACGTGGCCAAGGAACGCGGTTTCATGCGTGGGCACACCGCACAGGAGGTGTCATGAGCGAGCGCGAGTTTCGGACGCCCGTCGGCCCGGTCGACCCAGATCATCCCGATTGCGCGGCGGTGATGGCGGAGGTGTGGACGCTGCTCGACGGCGAGTGCACACCCGAGACCCGCGACAAGCTGCGTCACCATCTCCAGGAGTGCCCGGGCTGCCTGCGCTACTACGGCGTCGAGGAGCGGATCAAGGAGCTGATCGCCCGTAAGTGCGGCGGCGAGAAGGCGCCGGAGAGCCTGCGCAAGCGGCTCATGGTGGAGATCAGCCGCACCACGATCATCCGCGGCTGACCGGCCGCTCAGCTGTTCGGTCGCTTGCCGTGGTTGGCCTTGCTGTGCTTGCGGTCGCGCTTCTTACGGCCCCTTTTGGCCATTGCTGATCCTCCTGAGTCGGCTGCGCTCATCCTCTCATGTCGCTTTGTGGTTCGATGGAGCGGCAGGCAGGGCAGAACATGATCGGGGTGAGGATGGCCGAGGACGTTCGCGCGGAAATCGTGGCCAGTGTGCTCGAGGTGGTGGTCAACGAGGGCGATCAGGTCGGCGAAGGGGACACCTTGGTGCTGCTCGAGTCGATGAAGATGGAGATCCCGGTGCACGCGGAGGTGGCGGGCACGGTCACCGAGGTCAAAGTCTCGGTCGGTGACGTGATTCGGGCCGGCGACCTCATCGCGGTGATCTCCTAGCGCATCCATGTCCACTCTCGGTGACCTGCTCGCCGAGCACACCGTTCTCCCCGGCAACGCGGTCGACCACCTGCACGCCGTCGTTGGCGAATGGCAGCTGCTGGCGGATCTGTCCTTCGCCGACTACCTGATGTGGGTGCGGCGCGACGACGGCGCGCTGGTGTGCGTGGCCCAGTGCCGGCCCAACACCGCCCCGACCGTGCTGATGACCGATGCGGTGGGGACGGTTGCCGGCGCCCACCGGGTGCCGCTGGTGACCGCGGCCTTCGCCACCGGCGCGATCGGGCGGGACAGCGACGGCGCCGCCGCGGACGGCCTGATCGTTGAGGCGGTGCCGGTCCGCTACGACAACCAGGTGGTCGCGGTGCTGACCCACCAGACCGCGCTCGACGTTCGGCACAAGTCCAGCCCGCTGGAGATCGCCTACCTCGACTGCGCCAACGCCCTGGTGCAGATGCTGTCGGAGGGTACCTTCCCCGACGTCGGCGATCTGCCGATGTCGCGCTCGAGCCCGCGGGTGGGGGACGGGTTCATCCGCCTCGACGTCGACGGCAACGTCGTGTTTACCAGCCCCAATGCCGTGTCGGTCTATCACCGGATGGGCCTGACGTCGGAGCTGGAGGGCCACAACATGGTCACCGTCACGCGCCCGTTGATCTCGGACCCGTTTGAGGCGCAGGAGCTTGCCGAGCATGTCCGCGATTCCCTGACCGGGGGATCCAGCATGCGGCTGGAGGTGGACGCCGGCGGGGCGGCGGTGCTCCTGCGCACACTGCCGCTGGTGGTGCATGACAGGCCGGTGGGGGCCGCGGTGCTGATCCGCGACGTCACCGAGGTCAAGCGCCGCGACCGGGCGCTGCTGAGCAAGGACGCCACGATCCGCGAGATCCATCACCGGGTCAAGAACAATCTGCAGACCGTTGCCGCGCTGCTGCGGCTGCAGGCCCGCCGCACCACCAACGCCGAGGGCCGAGAGGCGCTGATCGAGTCGGTGCGACGGGTGTCGTCCATCGCGCTGGTGCATGACGCGCTGTCGATGTCGGTCGACGAGGAGGTCAACCTCGACGAGGTCGTGGACCGGATCCTGCCGATCATGAGCGACGTGGCCACCGTCGACGCGCAGATCCGGGTCACCCGCGTCGGCGCGCTGGGGGTGCTCGACGCCGACCGGGCCACCGCGCTGATCCTGGTCATCACGGAGCTGGTGCAGAACGCGATCGAGCATGCCTTCGACTCGACCGGAAAGCACGGCTCGGTCACCATCCGCGCCGAACGCTCGGCCCGCTGGCTCGACGTCGTCATCCACGACAACGGCGGGGGTCTGCCCGACGGGTTCAGCCTCGAGAAGTCCGATCGGCTGGGCCTGCAGATCGTGCGGACCCTGGTGTCGACCGAACTGGACGGCTCACTGGGCATGCACGACGCACCCGGGGGCGGTACCGACGTGATTTTGCGCGTGCCGATTGGTCGGCGCGTGCGGTCCCCCGGCATTTAACCGGGCAAATTACCGCCGCCGGAAAATTGCGAACCGCTATATCCGCCGAATTTTATTGTGCGCGCCGAACGCGGCGACTAGACGCTGCTGCGGGCCCGGGTGCGCGCGTTGCGCCGCTTCAGCGCACGCCGCTCGTCTTCGCTCATGCCGCCCCACACACCGGCATCCTGGCCGGTTTCCAACGCCCAGGTGAGGCACTCGGTGGTCACCGGACACCGATTGCACACAAGCTTTGCGTCGGCGATCTGGGCGAGAGCCGGGCCACTGTTTCCCACCGGGAAGAACAATTCCGGATCCTCGTCACGACAGACCGCCTTGTGGCGCCAATCCATGAAAATTCTCCTTGCTGTGTGCGCGGCGATACGCGCATAGATGACTTCAGCTGTTAACCCGCGCACACGAAATGTTTCGGCACTGTTGCCTGTGATCGTTTCACAAGCTCAACAGATGTCAATACCGCGCGGTAACTCGTGGGCTATCTCACTATCCTGGTCTGTTAGCAGTTCCCTTACTCGTTTGTACTACACTCGCCCGACTCGCGCCCGAAATCGCCCGCCCAGCGCTGGTTAGTCCAGGTCAGGCCGGGTCCGTGCGGGTGGCGCGACCACCGCCAGAGCGCCCGCGACCGACGTGAACGCCATCGCCTTGCGCAGCCCCACGTAGTCTCCGTCGATCTGGCTGGCCACCGGGGTGTCGGCGCTCACCTTCAGCCAGGCCAGGTCGTCGTGCCGGACCAGGTGTTTGCCCTGCAACCGGGGCCGCTTGGCCAGCATCTGGCGCACCAGCCGCAGGTTGGACCAGACGTTCATGCTGGTGGTCGCGAACACGCCCAGACCCGTCTCGTAGGTGGTGCCCGGGTTGGTCCAGACCGCTCGGGTGTTGGCGTACGTCCAGGGGTTGGCGTTGGAGACGAACACCAGGTGCGCGCCCATGATCGGCTCCCGCCCGGGCAGCTGCAGGGTCAGCCGCGGCTCGCGGCGGGCGCTGCGCAGCATCAGCGGCACGGTCGTGCGGATGTAACGCGAGCTGGTGACTCGCCGGCCTTTGTTGCGCTGTGCTTCGACCGCGGCGACCACCTCGCCGTCGACACCCATGCCCGCGGTGAACAGCGCCCAGCGTTCGCCGCAGTCCATCAGGCCGATGCGCCGCCAGCAGCGGTCGCGGCGGTGCTCGCCGAGCAGGTCGACCAGCTGGTTGGTGGCCTCGACCGGATCGGGGCTGATGCCCAGTGAGCGGGCGAACACGTTGGCCGAACCACCCGGGACCACGCTGACCGCCGGCGCGGGCCCCGGCCGGGCACTGCCCGGCGCGCCGAGCACCCCGTTGACGACCTCGTTCACGGTGCCGTCTCCGCCGTGCACGATCACCACGTCGACCCCGTCGCGGGCGGCCTCCCGCGCGATCTCGATCGCGTGGCCGCGGGCGTCGGTGTGCTCGACGGTCAGCTTGACCCGGCTCTCCAGCGCGTGCGCGAGCAGGTCCCGGGCCGCGGCGGTGGTCGACGTCGCGTTGGGGTTCACGATCAGCACGGCGCGCACGGGGCTTCAGCCTACGGCTCTACGCTTTAGCGGTGACCAATCGGCCGCCGACCGCCGTGCGTCGCGCCGGGCTCGTCGTGGCGGCCGAGGGCGTTGCCGCGGTGGTCGTGGGGGTGGTGCTGGCGGTGCTTGGGATCGTCGACGGCCAGCGCAAGATCGCGTTCGGCACCGCGGCCTGGTTCCTGATCATCGGCGGTGGCGTGTTCGCGGCCGGATGGGCGTTGTTCAACGGCCGGCGCTGGGGCCGCGGCCTGGCCGTGTTCGCGCAGCTGCTGCTGCTGCCCACCGCGTGGGCCATGGCGGTGAGCTCACACCAGCCGGCCTACGGCATCCCGATCGGCGTCGTCGCGATCGGCACGCTCGCGCTGCTGTTCAGCCCGTCCGCGCTGCGCTGGGTGTCTGGTGTCGACGAGCCTCAGGACCCGGCCAGTTCGGACAGCGCCGGACCCGACACGCGGTAGGTGATCCACTCGGTCATCGGCCGCCCGCCGACGGCCTGGTAAAGCCCGATCGCGTCGGTGTTCCAGTCCAGCACCGCCCACGTCAGCCGGGTGTAGCCGGCCGCCACACATTCGCGGGCCAGGGCCGCCAGCAGCGCGCGGGCCAGCCCGCGGCGCCGGAACGCCGGCCGCACGAACAGGTCCTCGAGGTAGATGCCCGCCTCGCCGTCCCAGGTGGAGAAGTTCAAAAACCACAGCGCGCCGGCGGCGATGTCGCCGTCCACCTCCGCCACGTGTGCCTGCACGGCGGGATGGTCGCCGAACAGCGCTGTGTGGAGCTGACCTTCGGTGATCGTGCACACCTCGGCGGCGTTCTCGAACGCGGCCAGTTCATGGATCATCGCGGTGAGCTCCGCCGCGTCGCCGGGAGTGGCCCGCCTGATCACGTCGGCACCCCCAGCGCCGCCAGGATGGTCTTGAATTTGATTGTGGTCTCTGCTAACTCGTCGCCCACGTCGGAGTCCGCGACGATCCCGCCGCCGGAGTAGGCGCGCGCACGGCGCCGATCGGCAGACAACTGCGCGCAGCGGATCGAGACCACCCAGCGGCCGTCGCCGTGGCGGTCACACCAGCCCGTCGCGCCGGCGTAGAAGCCCCGGTCGCCCTCGAGTCCGGCGATCATCGCGACGGCATGCTCGGTGGGCACGCCGCCAACCGCGGGTGTGGGATGCAGCGCAAGGGCGAGATCCAAAGCGCTGGTGGAGTTTTGGCGTAGCCGGGCGGTGATCGGTGTGCTCAGATGCCACAGTGCCGCGGTGCGGCTCAGCTGCGGCGTCGGCGCGACCTGCAGGTCGACGCAGAGCGGATCGAGCGCTTTGCGCATCGCGTCGATCACCAGCGCGTGCTCGAGCCGATTCTTCGCCGACGCGGCGAGCGCCGCGCCGTTGCCACGGTCGGTGTCCGGATGATCCGAGCGCGGTGCCGACCCGGCGAAGGGTTGGCAGACCACCCGCTCACCGGTTCGCGCCACCAGCAGTTCGGGACTGGCGCCGACCAGGGCGCTGCCGGTGTAGCGGGCGCCGGCCGGCGACAGGTCCGCGCCGTACACGTAGCCGCCCGGATCGGCCGCCGCCAGCCGTGTCAGCAGCGTCGGGACGTCCAGCGCGTTGTCGGCGACCAGGTCCAGGGCACGGGCCAGCACCACCTTGCGCAACCCGGTGTTCGGGTTCCGCAGGGCGGCCATGGCCCGCCGGATCCGGGCCTGGTGCTCGCCGGGAGCCGGGATGGTGGCCGCCACCCGCACCCGCGGCAGCGGTCGGATAGGCCAGGACGGCAGCGCGCCGCCGAACGTGTAGGACTGCGGCCGCACCAGTGCCGTCCGGGAAGCGACATCGAACGGCAACGCTCCCATGATGATCGGCGTGTCCCCACGGCGCAGGGCCGCCCGGGCGGCGGCGACGTCGCGATACGCGGTGTGGGTGCCTTCGGCGACCAGCGTTCCGCCGGGGCCGCTCAGCACGAACGTCGGCGCGCCGGTCATCCAGATCCGGTCGGGGCGGGGCAGCCGGTCAGCCCCAGCGCCGCCAGCTGGCGCACCCCGTGCTCGAAGCCGCAGACCGCGACCGACGCCGCGGGCATCGCGAACCGCGCACCCGCGGTCACCGGCAGTTCGTCCCACCGGGCGATGACCGCCCGGGAGAAGTGGCCGTGTCCGACGAACACCACGTCGCGCGATTCCAGGTGCTCCAGCGCCAGGGCGACCGCCTTGTCGGCGCGCTCGCCGACCTGTTCCAGGCTCTCGCCGCCCTCCGCGCCGTCGGTCCACAGCAGCCAGCCGGGAACCTTCTGCCGGATCTCGGGGGTCGTCAGCCCCTCGTAGTTGCCGTAGTCCCATTCGGCCAGCAGGCCGGTGACGTAGTCGACCTTCAGCCCGGCCAGCTCCGCGGTCAGCACGGCGCGTTTGCGTGGACTGCTTGCGGTGTACGGATTGTCCAGGTGCAGGCGGGTGAGCGCGTCGGCGAGCATTTTCGCCTCCTCGCGACCGTGCCCGGTCAGGTCCAGATCGGTTCGGCTGGTGTGCTGGCCCGACTTCGACCATTCCGTTTCGCCGTGCCGCACCAACACGAGTCGATGGGTCTCGATGGCCACGTGCCGATTCTGCCGCACCGGCCCGCGGGCGTCCGTGTGCGTGCTTGGATGAACACGTGACCCGAGTACTGGCGGTGGCCAACCAGAAGGGCGGTGTTGCCAAGACGACGACGGTCGCGTCGTTGGGGGCGGCGATGGTGGAGAACGATCGGCGGGTGCTGCTGGTCGATCTGGATCCGCAGGGGTGTTTGACGTTCTCACTCGGACATGACCCGGACAAGCTTCCGGTGTCGGTGCACGAGGTGCTGCTCGGCGAGGTGGAACCGTCGGCGGCCCTGGTGGAAACCGAGGAGGGCATGACGCTGTTGCCGGCCAACATCGACCTGGCTGGTGTCGAGGCGATGCTGCTGATGAGAGCGGGCCGGGAGTACGCGCTCAAACGTGCCCTTGCCAAGATCAACGACCAATTCGACGTGGTGATGATCGACTGTCCCCCGTCGCTGGGTGTGCTGACGCTCAACGGCCTGACCGCCGCCCACGAGGTGATGGTGCCGCTGCAATGCGAGACGCTCGCCCACCGCGGCGTCGGCCAGCTGCTGCGCACGGTGACCGACGTGCAGCAGATCACCAACGCCGACCTGGCGCTGCTGGGCGCGCTGCCGACTCTGTACGACTCGCGCACCACCCACAGTCGTGACGTGCTGCTCGATGTCGCCGACCGCTACGGTTTGCCGGTGTTGGCGCCGCCCATCCCGCGCACCGTGCGGTTCGCCGAGGCCAGCGCGTCGGGGGCATCGGTGCTGGCCGCCAGGAAGAACAAGGGCTCGGTGGCCTACCGCGAGCTGGCCGCGGCCCTGCTCACGCACTGGACCTCGGGCAGGCCGCTGCCGAGCTTGGCCCCCGAGGTCTGAGCGTCAGGCGCGCTGGCCCAGCCCGACCAGGGTGGCTCCGCGCTGCTCCAGCACGGTGGTGCCGGCCACAGCGGGCACGATCGGGCCCGTGGCCGCGCCGCGGGCGACGGGGATCACCCGCTCCAGCGCCCCAGTGGGCGGGTCGTAGACGGCGATGCCGCCGGTGACCGGTATCAGCAGCCGGTTGGCCATCATCGCGGCCGGACCCAGCGGGACGCTCGTCCCGGCGTTCACGGTGTACCGGTACAGCAGGGTGGCGGCGTCCAGGACGACCACGCTGTCGCCGGTCCAGTATGTGACGAAGCTGCCGGCATGCGAGGCGGTGCCGCTCGGCGCGGCGGGCTTGGGCAACAGCGTGCTCGAGAACTGCTGGCCGGTGTCGTTGTAGACCACGATCCGCGGCTGCGGTGTGGGCAGATACACGGCGGTGTGCAGTTCCGACACCGCAAGCACCTTGGCGCCCGAGTCGGCGCGCACGCCCACCGGCTCGGCGTATCGCTGATCGGGTGAGACGTCTTCCTTGGCGACCTTGAGCATCGTCAGGCGGACGCCGGGGTTGTTCGGGCAGGTCTGCAGGATCGACACCGCCGCCGAGCTGGCCGCCGCGGACAGCAACTGGCAGGGCGGATTGGGCGCCACCGGCGGGTTGACCGGGGCGTCTATGGCGCCCCAGGCCAATGTGCGCACCATGTCCGAACGCCACATTTCCAGATAGCTGCGGCCGGCCGACAGCACGGTCGTGCCGTCCGACGACAACGCGACCTGCTTGTCGGCGTAGCCGCTGCGGGTCGGCCCCCGCTGCCCGGTTGCCGCGTCGACGGTGCTGACCTGGCCGCAGCCGCGGTCGTCGGGATAGACCGCGACCGCGAGATTGTAGATCCACGTCAGTCCGCACAGGTCGCGGTCACGAGCGAAGCTCCAGCGTTGTGCGCCGGTCACCGGGTCGCGGCCCACCACCTCGTGCCCGTCGCCGGTGACCACGCTGCCCTCGACGACGAACGGTTCGTCGGTGCGGGCGCTGGCCGCGGTCCACAGCTGCTGCAAGCTGGCGGGCACGGCCCGGGGCGGCGTCAGCGCCGGTGCGGGCGCGGTGGCGGGTCGGCTGATCGTCGCCCGCGCGTCGCTGGTCCACCAGATCAGCACCGCGGCCACCGCAACGATCACCACGAGCGCGGCCGCGGCCAGCAGGTCGGCCCGGGTGCGGCGCTCCGGTTTGGTCAACGGCCCTGCTACGACGCGTTCGCGGTTGCCGCGCCGCGCGGGCCCCGACGGCGCCGGCGCCGTCGCGGTGCGCTGCCGGGCTCGGCGTCGGCGGCCGCGCCGGCGCCATCATCTGCCTCGACGTGACCCGTGACCGCCTTACCGCCCCGGGTGCGCCTGCGTGACCGGGTGCGGGCCGGCCGTTCGCCGGTTTCGCGGCGCTGGGCGCCCTTGGCCTTCCCGACGGTGCCGCCGGCATCGTCGGGGATGTCCAACTCGGCATACATGTGCGGCGAGCTGGAGTACGTCTCGGCAGGGTCAGGACAGCCCAGGTTCAGCGCCCTGTCGATCGTCGACCAGCGGGCCAGTTCATCCCAGTCGACCAGCGTGATGGCCACGCCGGCCTTGCCGGCGCGCCCGGTGCGGCCGATGCGGTGCACGTAGGCCTGCTCGTCCTCGGGGCACTGGTAGTTGACGACATGCGTGACGTCCTCGATGTCGATGCCGCGCGCGGCGACGTCGGTGGCGACCAGCACGTCGATCGCGCCGGCGCGAAACGCCTTGAGCGCCTTCTCGCGGGCGCCCTGGCCCAGATCGCCATGCACCGCGCCGACGGCGAAGCCGCGTTCGGCGAGCTCGTCGGCGACCTTCTGTGCGGTGCGCTTGGTGCGGGTGAAGACCATCGTCGCGCCGCGGCCGCGGGCCTGCAGCACCCGGGTGACGAGCTCGACCTTGTCCAGCGCGTGCGCCCGGTACGCGAACTGTTCGGTGGTGGCGTGCACCGCCGACGAATGCGGGGCCTCGGCGCGGATGTGGGTCGGCCGGTTCATGAACGTCCGGGCCAGCGTGATGATCGGGTCGGGCATGGTGGCCGAGAACAGCATCGACTGCCGCTCATCGGGGATCTGGCGCAGAATGCGCTCGATGTCGGGCAGGAACCCCAGGTCGAGCATTTCGTCGGCCTCGTCGAGCACCAGCACCGACAGGCCGCCGAGCTGCAGGTGTCGCTGCTGGGCGAGGTCGAGCAGCCGGCCGGGGGTGCCGACCACCACGTCGGCGCCGGCCTGCAGCGCCTCGATCTGGGGCTCGTACGGGCGGCCACCGTAGATCGCCGCCACCGACAGCGGCCGGCCGTCGGCGCGGAGATACTTCGCCGCGCCGGCGAGGTCGCCCGACACCTGCAGGCACAGCTCGCGGGTCGGCACCACGACCAGGGCCCGCGGGACGCCGCTGAGGGGGCGCTCCGCGTCGCCGGCGATGCGCTGCAGCAACGGCACACCGAACGCGAACGTCTTGCCCATGCCGGTGCGGGCCTGACCGATCAGGTCGTTGTCCGCCAGCGCGAGCGGCAGTGTTAATTCTTGGATGGCAAACGGGTGTTCAATGCTCTGCTCGGCCAGTGCACGGACAATTTCGTCGCGAACGCCAAGTTTGGCAAATGTTGGGTTGAGGGCGGTCATCTAGCCTTCCGTGTCATTGCTCGTTCTCGTCCACGCGCGCACGAGTTCTACAAGAGACACGTCCTGGCACCGGCGGCGACGCCGATTCGCGAGGCCCCGCGCTGTCTGCAGGCGGGCCAACCGTGCACGCACATATCGCAGGCACTGACGTTGTCGCGTGGCCCTTGGGCCGACGACCTTCGTCACCACCTGTAGCTTCATCATACCGGGCTACAGTGTGGGCCATGTCCTCCATGCAGCCCACCGCATCGGCTGCCCCGCGGATCGAGGCCGATCATCCCGGCATCGACAAGCTGTTCGCCCTCTTGGCCTACGGCGAGGTGGCGGCGTTCTACCGGCTCACCGACGAGGCCCGCATGGCGCCCAACCTGCGTGGGCGCATCGCGCTGGCCAGCATGGCCGCCGCCGAGATGCAGCACTTCGAGATGCTGCGGGATGCCTTGGCGGCCAGGGGGATCGACGTCGAGCAGGCGATGTCGGGATACGTCTCGGCGTTGGAGAACTACCACCGGCTCACCACGCCGAGCACCTGGCTGGAGGCCCTGGTGAAGACATACATCGGCGACGCGCTGGCCGCCGACTTCTATCGGGAGATCGCCGACGTGCTGCCCGACGAGGTCGCCGAGGTGGTGCGTGGCGTGCTGTCAGAGACCGGCCATTCGCAGTTCGTGGTGGCCGAGGTGCGCGCGGCCGTCGCCGCGAGCGGCAGGCAGCGCAACCGCCTCACGCTGTGGGGACGACGGCTGCTCGGCGAGGCGATCACTCAGGCGCAGTACGTGCTGGCCGAGCACGACGAGCTGGCCGACCTGGTGGTCTCGGGCACCGGCGGCCTGGGCCACATCACCGAGTTCTTCGATCGCCTGCAACGCACCCACGTCGAGCGGATGCGCGAACTGGGGCTGGCCTAGCGGTTGCAGCTCGCCGCGATCGTGTTGTAAGTCTGCGACACCAGGGTCTGGCCGTTCCCGTCGGTGATCGTGCAGTTCAGGTGGCTCGCGAAGCTGACCGCGGTGACGGAGTTGACCACCACGTCGCCGCTCAGTTCGAGTTTCCTGCTCCATGGCAGCGACACGTCGAAATCCGTGCGCAGTGCCCCGGTCTGGTCGGTGTACGTCACGGTCACCGGATCGAGGGGCTGCTTGGTCCCCGACACCGTGTAGATGACCGTCCGCGTGCCGGGCGGCGGCTGCGCGGCGGGCGATGACGGCTCCGACGACGGCTGCGACGACGGCTCCGCCTCGGCGGTGGACGGGCTGGTCGTGGTCGACGGCGTCAGCGTGGTCACGGTTTCCGACGGCAGCGACGTCGGGGCCGGCGGCGTGAACACCGGCCGGCTTTGCGACGGAACCACCCGTGCGGTGGTGGAGGCACTGTCGCCCCCGGTGACGATCACGATGGTGCCGACAACGGCGATCAGCAGCACGGCGCCGGCCGTCGCGGCTACCCAGCGCCAGCGGCCCGAGTCGGTGTCGATGAACGCGTCGTAGTCCTCGAGCTCATCGCTGGGTTCGGCCTCGACGGTGTCGTAGGGGTCACCGCCGCGAGACATGTCCGTCGAATAGCGCCAGCTCATCGCCCTTCACTCCCCAACTTCGCCGTCCAAGATCCTAAAGGCGGCCGCGAGCAGGTCTCCGTTGGTGGACGGGCGTGTCGGGGCTGACTTCCACTAGCCTGCTGACGGAAGTGCGCATCGACGGAAAGGGTGCAACCGTGGAGGTCAGGATCGGCATCTCGGACAGCCCGCGGGAGTTGAACTTCAGCAGCTCGCAGACCCCCGCGGAGATCGAGGAGCAGGTCAGCGCGGCGCTCGCCAAGGGGGCCGAGTTGCTGAAGTTGATCGACGAGCGTGGGCGCACCTTCCTGGTCCAGACCGCGAAGATCGCCTACGTCGAAATCGGTGCGGCCGACGTGCGCCGGGTCGGGTTCGCGGGGTAGCTCCGCTACGAGCGGGCGAGCGGCACGTGCGACAGTCCGCCCCAGGCGAAGTGCACGGTGCCTTCGACGGCGTCCTCCTTGGAGATCGGTCGGTCGGCGCCCAGCCAGTAGCGGGCGCAGTCGACGCTGATCGCCACCAGCCCGACCGCGATCATCCGGGCGCGGTGGGCTTCCAGGCCCGAGTCGCGGCTGATCAGGTCGAACACCGCGTCGGTGCATGCCTCGGTGGCAACCCGCACCTGGGCGGCGACCTGCGGTTCGGTGACGTAGTCGTTCTCGAAGATCAGCCGGTATCCCTGGCTGTCGTGCTCGATGAAATCGAAGAAGGCCTGCACCGCCGAGTGCAACCGGCGCCGGTTGTCGGTGGTGGTGTTCAAAGCCTGCTGGACACCCGAGACGAGGTTCTCGACGTGCCGTGCGAGCACCGCCAGGTACAGCTCCAGCTTGCTCGAAAAGTGTTGATACAGAACCGGTTTGCTGACACCGGCCCGGTCGGCGATTTCGTCCATGCCGGCGGCGTGGTAGCCGCGGTCGACAAAGACGTCGCTGGCGACGACGAGCAATTGGCCACGACGCTCGTCTCGGGGTAACCGGTTGCCGCGACGGCTCGGAGCTGCTCCGCCGTCCGCCGGCCGACCGCGATCAGCCGATCTGACGGCGCGCCGTGCCGGCGGCTTGGCGAGTTCGCTCATCGAGTCCTCATCTGATTAGTCGGCGACCGGCCATCGGGATCACCGGGGCCGGTCGC